>NZ_JBPKBI010000001.1:574190-600600 GCF_051388935.1 Yinghuangia sp. YIM S10712 | reverse complement strand
CCCCCCCCCCCCCCCCGACTGTTCGGCGTGTACGGCTATGCCGCCGGAGCGATCTTCGCCATGCCGTTGATGATGCGGTCGAACGCGTCCCCGCCGCGCGGGTCGGTCAGGTTCGCGAGCATCTTCAGCACGAACTTCATCGCGACCGGGTGCGGCAGCCCGTGCTTGGTGGCGAAGTTCATCACCTTCGGCTCGCCGATGAGCTTCACGAAGAGGCGGCCCAGCGTGTAGTACCCGCCGTACGTCTGCTTCAGAATCCGCGGGTAGTCGTGGAGGGCGCGTTCGCGGCCCGCGTCGGTGTTGCGGGCGAGGGCCTGGGCGATGACCTGGGCGGCGATTTCGCCTGACTCCATGGCGTAGGCGATGCCTTCGCCGTTGAACGGGTTGACCATTCCGCCCGCGTCGCCGACGAGCAGCAGGCCCTTGGTGTAGTGCGGCTGCCGGTTGAAGCCCATCGGCAGTGCCGCGCCCCGGATCGGGCCCTCCTGGTTCTCCTCGGTGTAACCCCACTCCTCCGGCATGCCCGCGACCCAGGCCTTCAGCAGGTCGCGGTAGTCGATGTCCTTGAAGGAGTCCGAGGTGTTCAACAGACCGAGGCCGACGTTCGACGTGCCGTCGCCCATGCCGAAAATCCAGCCGTAGCCCGGGAGCAGGTCGTTCCTGCCGTCCCGCTTGTCCCACAGTTCGAGCCACGATTCGAGGTAGTCGTCGTCGTGGCGCGGGGACTTGAAGTAGGTGCGCACGGCCACACCCATCGGGCGGTCCTCGCGGCGGTGCAGGCCCATCGCGAGCGACAGGCGCGTCGAGTTGCCGTCCGCCGCGACCACGACGGGGGCGCGGAAGATCTTCTCCTCCTTGCCCGCACCGACTTTCGCGCGGACACCGACGATCCGTCCCGTGCGCTCGTCCAGCACCGGCCCGGTCACATTCGTGCGCTCGTGCACCTTCGCGCCCGCCGACGCCGCCTGGCGGGCGAGGATTTCGTCGAAGTCGGTGCGCTTGCGGACCAGGCCGTAGTTCGGGAACGACGCCAGGTCGGGCCAGTCGAGGGTGAGGGTCATCCCGCCGCCGAGGATCCGCAGGCCCTTGTTCGGCAGCCACCCCGCCTCGGGCGAGATGTCGACGCCCATCGACACCAATTGCTTGACCGCGCGCGGCGTCAGCCCGTCACCGCACACCTTTTCGCGCGGGAACGCGGTCTTCTCCAGCAGCAGCACGCTGCGCCCGGCCTTGGCGAGGTGGTACGCCGCCGTCGATCCGGCCGGGCCGGCACCGACCACGATGACGTCGGCCTCGTGCGCGGAATCGGCCCGCAGGGCACCGGAAACGGCGGTCTCCTCGGACACGGGCTCGGGCACGGACTCGGGCAAGGACTCGGTCAACGCGGCTCTCCTGGGGTGCGCCCGTGTGGAGGTACGGGGATGCTGCGGATCGCGCACAAGTCTAGGCCGTGTCCTTCGGGCACCGACGCCGCTCACACCCGCCGGCACGGCACCGCCCCCGGCGTCGGGGATCCCGCCGGGCCGACGGCGGAAACCGCGTGCCGGGTCGGTGCACGGTGTCCGCACGGCCCCACGCCACGTCTGTCCGCGTCGGTCTTCCCTGTCAGTCCGCGTCGGTCAGCCGTTCCGAGACCGGCTCGCCCTGTCCGCTCGTGCGTTTGCGTGCCTTCTCGCGTGCCTCCCGGCCCAGTTCCTCGACGTCGAGGAGTTTCGGCAGCAACTCGGGTTCGGTGGTCAGCGCGCGGAAGACCGTGCCGATGTCGACGCCGTGGCCCGGCCGGTGCACGATCTCCACGGTGTCACCGGCGCGCACCTCGCCCGGTTCGATGACCCGCAGATAGGCCCCCGGCCGTGCCTCCTGCGTGAACCGCCTGATCCATCCGCGCTCGCCGAGGAAGTCGGCGAACGTGCGGCACGGGATGCGCGGCGTGGACACCTCCAGAAGCGCGCCGCCGACCCTCCAGCGCTCGCCGATCACCGCGCCGGTGACGTCCACGCCGACCGTGGTCAGGTTCTCACCGAAAATGCCCGGTTCGACCCGGCGTTCGATGCGCTCCGACCACGCCGTCAGGTCCTCCCACGCGAACGCGTAGACGGCCTGGTCGGGGCCCCCGTGGTGGCGCAGGTCGCACACGTCGTCGCCGGCGACGCCGCTGCCCTGTTCGGGTGCGGAGAGGCGTACCGGCCCCTCGACCGGGCGCTTGTCGATCCCGGTGGCGGGCTGGTCGGAGTGTTCGATCGGGGCGGCCTTGCCGACGTTGACCGACAGAAGAACAGACATGGCGACACCGTACCGAGCTTGTGTTGCGTGGCCCGGGTCAGGATCACGCCGGTTTGAAGGCGCGGTGCAGGGCCACGACGCCGCCGGTCAGGTCGCGCCAGGCGACGCGGTCCCAGCCGGCCTCGCGGACCAGGCGGGCCAGGCCGGGCTGGTCGGGCCAGGCGCGGATGGATTCGGCGAGATAGACGTACGCCTCGGGGTTGCTGCTGACGGCTGTGGCGACCGAGGGCAGGGCGCGCATCAGGTATTCGACGTAGACGGTCCGGAACGGCGGCCAAGTCGGATGGCTGAATTCGCACACCACCAGGCGCCCTCCGGGCCGCGTCACGCGCAGCATCTCGGCGAGCCCGGCCCCCGGGTCGTTGAGGTTGCGCAGGCCGAAGGAGATGGTGACGGCGTCGAACGCGCCGTCCGTGAAAGGCAGCCGCGTGGCGTCGCCGGCGGTGAAGTCGAGGTCGGGGTGGCGGCGCTTGCCCTCGCGCAGCATGCCGAGCGAGAAGTCGCACGGTACGACCGTGGCCCCCGCGTCGCGGAACGGCAGCGAGCTGGTGCCGGTGCCGGCTGCGAGGTCGAGGATGCGCTCCCCCGGGCGCGGGTCCACCGCGGCCGTGACGGCTTTGCGCCATCGGCGGTCCTGGCCGAGGGACAGGACGGTGTTGGTCAGGTCGTACTTCGCCGCGACGTCGTCGAACATCGCGGCGACGTCACGCGGCTGCTTGTCCAGGGAGGCTCGGGTCA
Organism: Yinghuangia sp. YIM S10712; assembly: GCF_051388935.1. Taxonomy (NCBI): domain Bacteria; kingdom Bacillati; phylum Actinomycetota; class Actinomycetes; order Kitasatosporales; family Streptomycetaceae; genus Yinghuangia; species Yinghuangia sp. YIM S10712. The sequence continues at coordinate 597,579 of NZ_JBPKBI010000001.1, read as the reverse complement.
CATGGTCCATCTTCGCCTGTCCGAGCCCGCGGCCCGAACGCACGGTACGGCCGGGCGGCGCGCTCTCTGCGCCGAGGCCGACCGCGCGCGTAGTGTCGCGTCCGGGACCCGGGGAGACGGTCCGGGGCCGAGTCCGTTTCCGCGGGAGGTGCGACACATATGGGCACGACGAAAAGACGCTCGTGGAAGACGACCGACGACATCCCCGACCTCGTCGGCACGGTGGCGGTCGTGACCGGCGCGAACTCCGGTCTGGGCTTCGTCACCGCCCGCGAACTCGCGCGCAAGGGCGCCACCGTGGTGATGGCGTGCCGCAACGCGGAGCGAGGGGAAGCCGCACGGACCCGGGTCGCGGCGTCACTGCCGCCCAATCTCTCCGACGTGGCCGTGCTGCCGCTCGACCTGGCCGACCTGGCGTCGGTACGCGACTTCGCGGACGCCGTCGGCGAACGCTTCGACGGGCTGGACATCCTCGTCAACAACGCGGGGGTCATGGCACTGCCGCTGCGCCGGACCGCCGACGGGTTCGAGATGCAGATGGGGACGAACCATCTCGGCCACTTCGCGCTTTCGGCGTTGCTGGCGCCGCTGCTGCTGACCCGGCCCGGCGCCCGTGTGGTGACCGTGGCCAGCGACGCGCACTATCTCGGACGCCCGGACCCGGCCGATCTCCGGTTCCGGCACGGCCGCTACCGCAAGTGGCGGGCGTACGGCGCGAGCAAGTCGGCCAACCTCATGTTCGCCGCCGAACTCGCCCGCCGCGCGCGGCAGTCGGGCGTCGACCTGGTGAGCGTCGCGGCGCACCCCGGGTATGTCGACACCAACCTGCAAAGCGCGGGCCCGCGCATGAGCGGCAACACGCGCGCCGAGCGGGCCATGGCACTCGCCAACCGCCTCATTGCGGCGTCACCCGACACCGGTGCCCTGCCGCAGCTCTACGCGGCCACGGCACCGGATGTGGAGAACGGCGCCTTCTATGGGCCGCGTTTCAGCATGTTCGGCCCCATCGCCCACGCGCCGCGCGCTCCGTGGGTCCGCGATGTGGTCAAGAACCGGATGCTCTGGACGGCGTCGGAGGAGGCCACGGGAATCCGGTGGGCGCCGCCGCTGGGCGGCTGACCCAGCTGCAAGTCCCTTGAGGTGAAGGCCGGTTCGCAGGCCGACTCGGCAGGCCCTCCCGGCCCGGCGGGGAAAACGACGGACCCCGGTGCGGTGGCCACGAAGGTTCACCGCACTAGCGCCGGTGCACCATACGGCCGCCCAGCACGGTGCCGATGCAGCGGCCTCCGCCCTCGGTCACCAAAGCCGTGTACGGGTCGCCGTCGACCGGAACCGCGAACACCGCGAAGTCGGCCCGGTTCCCCTGCGCAAGCGTGCCGGCGCCCGACAAACCCATGGCGGCGGCGCCCCCGACCGTGGCGGCTTCGACCAGGCGCGCGTCGAGATCCGTCGCGGTGTAGCCCTGACGCAGCGCAAGTTCCCTGACCGCCGCGGCTTCCTCCCACAAGTCCAGGGACGGCGACGAGGCCGGCGAGTCGGTGCCGAGGGCGATCGGTGAGCCTTCGGCGAGGTAGTCCGCGACGGGTGGCTCGCCTGCGTCGAGGATTTTGTTGGAACGCACGCACAGCGCGACGGCCGTACCGCGCTTGCGCAGTACCGCGCGGTCGGCGGCGTCGAGGTGGACGCCGTGCGCGACGTGCACGTCGGCGCCGAGCGCGTCGATCGAGTCGAGGTAGGCGGTCGGCGTCGATCCGCTGCCGGTGGCCAGGAGTTCGTGGGCGAAGCCGACGACGCGGTTGAGTTCCGCGAGGGGGCCCGTGCCGTCGCGTACGAACTCGGTCTCGTGCGCGGACTCGGCGAGGTGCGGGTGGATGCGGAGCCCCCGTGCGCGGGCGATGGCCACGGCGTCGACGAAAGCGGCCGTACCCACGGTGTAGGGCGTGTGCGGCGACACGCCCAGGGTGCGGGACAGCGGGGTCTCCAGGACCGCGAGCAGTTTCGCGCGGCGCTCACGACGCCAACGCGGCGTGTCCGAGATGACCTCAAGATAGGAGATGCCGCGGATCCCCGAACGGTCGACCGGAGTCAGCACGCACGGGTCGGTGACGACGTCGGCGACGGCCGTCGTCCCGGACCTCAGCATCAGGTGCACGCCGCGCCGCGCGCTCTCCTGCCAACGCGCCTCCGTATAGTCGGCGCGCTCGCGGTTCATCGCGGCGAGCCACTCGGGGAACGGCAGCCCGGACGAGGCCAAGTGCGCGAAGTCCGTGTACTGGAGGTGGGTGTGGGCGTTGACCAGCCCGGGAGTCAGGATGCCGTCCCAGCGGCGGACGCGCGCCCCGGGGTGGCGTTCGGCGACCTCCTCGGCCGGTCCGACGGCCGCGATGCGGTCGCCGTCGACGGCTATCGCACCGTCCCGGATGGGCGGCCCGCCGGTCATGGTGACGACGACGGGCGCGATGTGCGTGGTCAGCGGCATGGGACCGATTCCGGGACGGAGGTGTGCGGTTCGATCGGTGTCCGGCAGGCCCGTCCCCGACGAACCGTCGCCGGGCAGCCCGTCGGCGGCCTACCCGTCAACGGGCTTCGACGATCTTGAGGGCCGGGTGGGCCGTACCGGCGTCGAGCGCGGTCGACGAAAGGTGCGACACGACGCGGTCGTCGACCGGGTCGAGCGCCGGATCGTCGTGCACCACAAGGTGGTTGTACGTCGTGTCGCGCTGCGCCGGCACGCGGCCCGCCGCGCGGATGAGGTGGATGAGCTCCATGCGGTTGGAGCGGTGCCGGGCGCCCGCGGACGACACGACGTTCTCCTCCAGCATCACCGAGCCGAGGTCGTCCGCGCCGTAGTGCAGCGACAGTTGCCCGGCCTCCTTGCCGACGGTGAGCCAGGAGCCTTGCAGGTGCGCGACGTTGTCGAAGAAGAGCCGGCCGACGGCGATGATGCGCAGGTACTCCAGCAGCGTGGCCTGCGTGCGGCCCTTCAGGTGGTTGTTCTCGGGCTGGTAGGTGTACGGGATGAACGCGCGGAACCCGCCCGTGCGGTCCTGCACGTCGCGGATCATGCGCATGTGTTCGATGCGTTCCGCGTTGGTCTCGCCGGTGCCCATGAGCATGGTCGCCGTCGACTCCAGGCCCAGCCCGTGGGCGGTCTCCATGATCTCCAGCCAGCGCTCGCCCGACTCCTTGAGCGGCGCGATGACCTTGCGGGGCCGCGCGGGCAGAAGCTCGGCGCCGGCACCCGCGAACGAGTCGAGGCCGGCCGCCTTGATGCGGGTGATCGCCTCCTCGACCGACACGCCGGACACGCCGGCCATGTGCTGCACCTCGGACGCGCCGAGCGAGTGGATCACCAGTTGCGGGAACTCCGCCTTGATCGCGGCGAACGCGCGCTCGTAGTACTCGACGCCGTAGTCCGGGTGGTGGCCGCCCTGGAACATGATCTGTGTGCCGCCGAGTTCGACGGTTTCCGCGCACCTGCGCAGGATGTCGTCGAGGTCGCGCGACCAGCCCTTGTCGCTCTTCGGCGGGGCGTAGAACGCACAGAACTTGCAGGCGGTGACGCACACGTTCGTGTAGTTGATGTTGCGTTCGATGATGTACGTCGCAATGTGCTCGGTCCCCGCGTACCTCCTGCGGCGCACCGCGTCGGCGGCCCGTCCGAGCGCGTGGAGAGGGGCGCGCACGTACAGCTCGACCGCCTCTTCGGGGGTGATGCGCCCGCCCGCCGCCGCCCGGTCCAGGATCGGCTGCAAGTCGTCGGTCGGCACGCCCTTCGGCGCGGCGGCTACTGCACTCACGGGGGCCTCCACAGGTGACTCGGAACCACCGACGAGCCTAACCGGCGTGCCCGGCGTCCCGTGCCACGGTGTCCCGGGCTGCCGCGTCCGGCGCCGCGAGCTCGCGGACCGCCGGAAGGCCGTCGATGCTCGCGCGGTTCTTCTTGTCCATGTACGCCTCGACGTCCTCCCGCGTGCGGCGCTCCCACGACTGCCGCAGGACCGGCCGCTCGCCGACGTAGTCCATGAACGGCACCGAGAAGCCGCAACTGTCCGAGACGCGCGTCACGTCGACCACGATGATCGCGCGGACGCCGGATTCGTCGGCGTCCTTCGGGAAGTGCGCTGCGAGTTCCGGCCAGCGGGCGTCGTCGCGGCGCACCGCCTCACCGCGGCCGTGCAGCCGCACGATGTTGGGCGGGCCGGTGAACGCCGTCCACATCAGCGTGATGCGGCCGTTCTCGTGCAGGTGGGCGTGGGTCTCCGCGCCGCTGCCGGTCCAGTCGAGGTACGCGACCGTCCACGCGTCGAGGACCGCGAAGGAACCCGCGTGCCCTTTCGGCGACAGGTTGACGTGGCCGTCGGCAGCGAGCGGAGCCGTCGCGACGAAGAACACCGGCTGATCGAGGATGAATGACTTCAGCCGCCCGGCGACGCCTTCTTCATAAACCTTGCCCATGGTTGCCACACTGGGCGAAATCGATCACCGGGCACAAGCGGTTATGGCCGGGGTCTCACGCTTCGGTACGGTCCTCACACGTCGAGTAGCGAGACACGCACGTTCTCCGAATAACCGGTGTCGTGCGCCGTGCGCCGGGTGAACTCCGCGATCCCCTCCAGCTGCCGCTCGCCCAGCGAATAGTCGAGCGCGGTCGCGAAGTAGCGTTCGAGGGTCGCCGCGTCGAACGCCTCCCAGCGCGCGGCCTGTTCGGCGACCTTGTCCACCTCTGCCATCGACAGGTCCCGCGATGCGAGGAAAGCCCGGTGCACCTCGCGTACACGCTCCGGATGCGCGGCGGCGAAATCCCGCCGCGCCGCCCACACCGCGAACACGAACGGCAGCCCCGTCCACTCCTTCCACGCCTGCCCGAGATCCAGCACGTGCAGGCCCAGGCGCGGCGCGTCGTGCAGTGAGGCCCGCAGCGCGGCGTCGCCGATCAGCACACCGGCATCGGCCTCCTGCATCATCAGCGCGAGGTCCGGCGGACACGTGAAGTAGTGCGGGCGCACGCCTTGCCGCTCCTCCAACAGCAGTTGGGCCAGGCGTACGGAGGTGCGCGACGTGGATCCGAGCGCCACCGACGCGCCGTCGAGTTCGGCGAACGGAACCTGACTGACCATCACCACGGACATCACCGGTCCGTCGCTGCCCACCGCGATGTCGGGCAGCACCACGAGGTCGTCGGCGTGGCGCAGGAATTCGACCAGGCTGATCGGGCCCACGTCGAGGTCGCCGCGGACCAGCGCGTCGTTGAGGTTGTCGGGCGTGTCCTTCGTCAGCTCCATGTCGAGCAGCGACCCGCTGCGGGCCATCGCCCAATACAGCGGAAGGCAGTTGAGGAACTGGATGTGCCCGACGCGCGGCCTGCGGAGGTGTTCCCTCGCGGTGTCGGCTCGGGCGGAATCGACGCGGTCGGCGTCAGTGCGGTCGGCGTCGGTGCGGTCGGTCGCGGCGGGTCGGTGCACGGGGGCGTCGCCCGGGTCGCGGGGCGCCTTGTCCTTGATGTCCACCGTCCGAGGCTATGCCCGCACGCGGAGCGGCGGCGTCCGGGGGGCGACCCGCGGAGTGTCACCGCCCTGCCACAACACGGGACCGTCCGGCCCGAAATCGGTCGCGAACTGGCATTCTCATTGCCTGGGGGTACGCGGATGCACGCCTCCGACGACAACACATCCCCCCACGGGATGACCTGGATCAGCGACGGAGGCACCATATGCACCCCGGTCCCGCGTCCCACCCGGGCGATGGCGGCACGCCCTCGGGTTTTCCGGGCCACGGCCGGTCCGTACCGCCTCCGCCGCCCCCCGGCCCGCCGCATTCGCCGACTCCCGGCGGCTTCGGTGCGCCCGCCCGGCCGTACGGCGGCCCGGCCGTCACCCCGGCTCCCCCTCCCCCGGGCTCCGGTCCGCTCCCCCCGGACGACAGCTACCCGCCGTCCCCGATGTTCGGCTCGTCCAGGCCCGCCGACCGCCCGGACCCGAAGCCCGCGTACTCCGCGCTGCGCGGTGTGGGGGCCTTCCTGTGCCTGCTGCTCACGGTGCTCCTCACCGTGCCGGCGGTCAGCGCCTCGTGGCTCAAGGAAGAGCTGATCTCCGAATCCGGATTCGCCGACAACGCCACCGCGCTGATCGACAAGCCGGCCATCCGCGACGAGATCAAGGAACGCATCTCCAACGAGGTCATCGAACGGGCCCAACTGCCGCGGGCGACCGAGGAAATGGTCATCGCGTCGGTCGGCAGTGTCATGGAGACCGACGAGTTCCGCCGGGTGTGGAAGGAAGGGGCCTCCGCGGCGCACAACGTGGTCGTCTCCTCGCTGCTCGGCAAGGACTCCGAGCTCGTCGACACGAACGGCGACAACCTGACCATCAAATTCCGGACACCGCTGGAACCGCTCTTCGCGGAACTGACCAAGGCCGGCGTCGAATTCGACCGCGACGCCATCCCGGCCGAGATTCCCGTCCCGCTGGCCGACATCCCGGCCTCCGGCACCGCGCAGGACACGCTGCGCGGCATCGACGACGCCGGATGGATGCTCCCGTTCCTCGCGATCGCCCTGCTGCTCGTCGGCGTCGGCATCGCCGTCCACCGCCTCCGCGCGCTCGCACTGACCGCGATGGGCACCCTCGTCATGGGCGGCCTGCTGCTGGTGATCACCAACCTCGCCCGCTCCCCGGTGGTGGACGAGGCGTCAAAGGGCTCCGACCTGAGCAGCGAGGCCACCGGCTCGGTGTACGACGTCTTCACCGACACGCTGGTGACGGACGCGTGGATCGTCATCGTCATCAGCATCGTGATGCTCGCGGGCACCGCCGTCACAGGCGCGTTGCTGCGCAACCGCCGCGCGACGGCCTGACAACAACCGACGGCCGGCCCGCCGCGTACGAGCGAAGGCTCAGCGCGGCGGGCCGGCCTCTATGCGTCGCAGAGCGGCGTCGTACTCACCGGGCGCCGGGCGGAAGCCCTCCAGCCACCAGGTCGCGCCGGCTGCCCCGATCGCCGCGACCGCCTCGTGGGCGGCACCCGGCTCGCCGGGCTCCGTACGACCGGTGATCACGACGTCGAACGAGTCCCCGCCGCCGCGGTGTTCACCGACCGCCTCGACGATCTCGGCGACGACCGCCGGGCTCGCGGCCCACGATCCGTCCCGCGGGTCGACGACCATCGGCGCGACGCCGTCCCACCGCGCGGCCCGCCGCAGCGGACGCCGCGCGGGCCAGTTGCAGCCGATCCACACGGGCGGACGCGGGCGTTGCACCGGCGTCGGGCGGAAGACCACATCCGCTGCCGTCACGAACTCGCCGTGGAAATCGATGCGTTCCCCGGACCACAGCCCGGCCAGCACCTCCAGCGTCTCGTCCAACCGCCGTGCCAATGCCGGAGGTTCGACGGGCTCGGCCCACGTCCCGTACTCCGCCTCCAGCGTGAACCCGAGTCCCGCGCCGAACACCAGGCGTCCCCCGGACACTTGGTCCAGTGTCGTGGTCTGCCGCGCCAACGTGCCCGGCCGCCGGCGCGCCGGAGCGGTCACCATCGGCCCGATGCGGATGCGCTCGGTCGCGAGTGCGACGGCGGCCAACACCGTCCAGGCATCGGCGACTTCGGCCTCCGGCCCGTACGCGAAGACGACGTGGTCCCACACGAAGAACCCGTCCCACCCCGCGTCTTCGGCCCGCCGCGCCAAACCGGCCACCGCCCGTGCATCCGCGAACTCACCGATGTTGGGAACACACAGCCCGTGTCTCATGCGCACATGCTAAGCACTCGCACAGCATCGCGACAGGGCCGACGCACAACGCATCGGCGCTGCATCGGAACACGGCTCGAACAGCGATGGCGGCAAAACCCGTCAAAGCCATGTGAATCGGCCGCCGAATAATCGGTTTCGCGTCCTGCGGCTTCCCCGCGATCATGAGCGGACACCGAATCGCGACAAGAGGACCCACCCACTGTGCCTGTGCCCGCCGACCCGACCGTGCTCCACCCCATGCCCGGGCAACCGCGGGTGGTGCTTCTCAAGCCGTTGGTGAAATCCCCGCTCATCGAGGTCGGGGAGTACTCGTACTACGACGATCCGGACGACCCGACCGCGTTCGAAACGCGCAACGTGCTGTACCACTACGGACCGGAACGGCTGATCATCGGCAAGTTCTGCGCGCTGGGCACGGGCGTCCGGTTCGCCGACGGGAACAGCTGACGGCCACCCCTTCCCGCCGACCAGAAACGAGCGTTCTCCCATGTCCCGTCGCCGCGCCCACATCGCCATGGTCGGCATCCCCGCCGTCAGCCACGTCCGGCCCAGCCTGGAAATCATCCGCGAGCTGGTGCGCCGGGGACACCGGGTGACCTACGCCAACGATCCGGCGGTGGCCGACCTCATCGCCGCCGCCGGTGCGGAACTCGTCCCGTACACCTCGGTGTTGCCGGTCGCCGACAACGACTGGCCGGACGACCCGATCGCTGCGATGGGCCTCTTCCTCGGCGACGCCGTCCAGGCCCTCCCGCAGCTCCGCACCGCGTATGACAGCGACCCCGCGGACCTCTACCTGTACGACATCGGCTCCTACACCGCGCGCGTCCTCGCCGAGACGCAGGGCCGCCCCCTGATGCAGTTGTCCCCGACGTTCGTGGGCTGGGAGGGCTACGACCAGGAGGTGGCGGCACACCTGTGGGCGCTGCCGGGCGCGGACGCATACCGGGCGAGGTTCACCCGCTGGCTCGCGGACACCGGGGCCTCCACCACCGACATGGACGTCTTCGCCGCCCGGCCCGCGCACACCCTGGCGCTGATCCCCCGCGCGATGCAGCCCAACGCGGACCGGGTGGACACCTCCACGGTGACCTTCGTCGGCCCCTGTTTCGACCTCGCCGAGGCCGAGGGGACCTGGACGCGTCCCGCCGGCGCCGAGAACGTCCTGCTGATCTCGTTGGGATCGGCGTACACGAGGCAGCCGGAGTTCTACCGGCAGTGCCTGGCGGCGTACGGCGACCTCCCCGCCTGGCATGTGGTCCTCCAGATCGGCAAGCACACCGACCCGCGCGAACTCGGCGTCATCCCCGGCAACTTCGAGGTGCACCCGTGGGTCCCGCAGCGGGCGATCCTGGACCGGGCCGACGCCTTCGTGACCCACGCCGGCATGGGCGGTTGCAGTGAGGGCCTGCTGGCCGGCGTCCCGATGATCGCCGTACCGCAGGGCGCCGAGCAGTTCATGAACGCCGACCGACTCGTCGAACTCGGCGTGGCCCGCCGCATCGACACCGCGGACGCCACCGCGGAAACACTGCGCACCGCCCTCCTCGAACTCGTCTCCGACCCCGCAGTCACCCGGCGTTCGGCAACTCTCCGCACCGATGCCCGAAACGAGGGCGGCACCGCCCGCGCAGCCGACCTCGTCGAGGAGCTGTTGGGTTGACCACCCACCTGTGAACCGGACACGCAGCGGCCCCGGCCTCCTCGCGCCGTGGAGGAGGCCGGGGCCGTTTTCGCGTGCCGGTCAGGCCGAGACCGGCTGCCGGCGGTCCGGCTGGGCGGGCACGGGCTTGGCGGCATCGGCGGGACCGGACGGGTCGTCGTCCGGGGCGTCGATGTCCCGGGGGTTGTGGTATTTGTCCAGGTCGAGCGTCTTGTCGCGGGCGGAGACGATGACCGGGATGACCGCTTGACCTGCGACGTTCGTGGCGGTCCTCATCATGTCGAGGATGGGGTCGACGGCGAGGAGCAGGCCGACGCCGGCGAGCGGGAGGCCGACGGTGTCCAGGGTCAGGGTCAGCATCACGATGGCGCCGGTGAGGCCGGCGGTGGCGGCGGAGCCGATGACGGAGACCAGGACGATGAGGAGGTAGTCCTTGAGGTCGAGGTCGATGCCGAAGTACTGGGCGACGAAGATCGCGGCGAGCGACGGGTAGATCGCGGCGCAGCCGTCCATCTTGGTGGTCGCGCCGAAGGGGACGGCGAAGGACGCGTAGTCCTTGGGGACGCCGAGGCGTTCGACGGAGCGCTGGGTCACCGGCATGGTGCCGACGGACGAGCGGGAGACGAATCCGAGTTGGATCGCGGGCCACGCGCCCTGGAAGAACCGGAGCGGGTTGACGCGGGCGACGGCGGCCAGCAGCAGCGGGTAGACGCCGAACAGCACGATCGCGCAGCCGACGTAGACGTCGACGGTGAAGGTGCCGAGTGGTTTGAGGGAGTCCCAGCCATACGTCGCGACGGCGTTGCCGATCAGGCCGGCGGTGCCGATCGGGGACAGGCGGATGACCCACCACAGCGCCTTCTGCACGACTTCGAGGACGATCTCGGCGGCGTTGATGAGCGGTTCGGCCTTCTTGCCGACCGACAGGACGGCCGCGCCGACGACGACCGCGAGGAACACAATTTGCAGCACCTTCGGCTGCGGTCCGAAGGCCTCGACGACGTTGGTCGGAACGATGCCGGTCAGGAAGTCGAGCCAGTCGCCGTTGGACAGGCCTTCGGGCAGTTCGCCCGGTTCCAGGTCGACGCCCTTGCCGGGGTCGGTGAGGACGCCGAGGGTGATGCCGACGGTGACCGCGATGAGCGAGGTGGCGAGGAACCACCCGAGCGTGCGCAGCGCGAGGCCCGCGGCGTTGTTGACGTTGCGCAGGTTGGCGACGGAGACCAGGATCGCGGTGAACACCAGGGGTGGTACGGCGAGTTTGAGCAGCCGCACGAACATCGACCCGACTTCGTCGAGCGTGGTGCCGAGCCATTCGACGTTCGCGTTGCGGGCGATGAAGCCGAGCGCGATGCCGACGGCGAGACCGATGAACGTCTGGGCCCAGAACGGGATTTTGGGCAGTGATCGTCCCGTCGAGTCGCGCTGGGATTTTTTGCGGGGGGCAGCAGTTTCCGACAAGAGGGCACTCCTGAAGCGGCCGGTCGGGGGGAACCGCCGGGCACCGTGGGGACAGGGCGAAGTTGACGACCGCTTCAGGTCCGCGTCGGCGCTGCGGTGCGCGCTACGCGCGTCACAGGCAGGTCAGCGAGGTGCAGGGCCGGGCAGGACCGGGCCGGAACCCACGGCGAAGCGGTCGAAGGCGGCGTGCCGGGCGGTACGCGGGAAACGTGAAAACGTGGGCACGCGCAAGCGTGCGCGGCCGTCGTACCGGATCAGCGGACGCCGACGCCGCTACACAGCGCGGTGGCGCACCGGCCGAAGTCGACATGCAGGCGCGCCACGAGCGGGAGATCCACCGCCGTGTGTGGTGTGCGCGTGTCGCCTGTGTCGGACATGAGCAGGAGTGTATGCCTGTCGCCGTTGAAACGACAAAACGATCACTGACGAACTGTCATGTTCAGGACACGTCGGTGGTCGGGCTGCGCCTCGGGGCGATGTCGGCGATGAGGTGGTCCTCGGCCGAAGCGCCTTCGTCGATACGGGCCTTCGCACGCTCGACGCGTTCCACGAGGGCGGCCGACATGGCGTCCCGCTGCCCGTTGAGCAGGAAGTAGCTGAGCACGCCGGAGATCGCGAGCGAGATGCCGACGACGAGGATCCCCGCGCCGCGGCCGGTGATGTTCAGGGCGTAGCAGGCGAGCCAGACGATGACGGAGACCGCCGCGAAGAGGCCGATGCGGCAGAGCGTGTAGCGCAGCGCGGCGTGCGATCCCCGGGTGCGCGCGGCTGTCGGGGCTCCGGTGTCGGCGGACGGCTTGGACAGCGTGACAACCAGCTCTTCGTCGGGGGTCGCTGCGGCGGGGGCCGCCTCCTGCGGGCCTGCGGAGACATCCGCATGCGCGGTGGGCTCGGGTGTGGGCTGCGGAGTGGACACGGTGGATCCTTCTGCCAGGCGGCGGAAACTGCTCGGGCCCTGCGGCGGACGCCGCAGATTCCCGGCATCCAGTACAGCACTCCCCTTTCCGGCATCCGCACGGGGCCGCCGGTCGTGCCCGCGCCGCCGCGCCGGCATCCGCGAGTCCGCAGGTACGCGAGGTCCGCGGTCCGCGGAAGCGGGCCGGTGCCGACGGTGACGGTCCGCCCGCCTGGGCGACGCCGACGACAAACCGGTCAGAACGTCATCGGCTGGGGCACGTCGCGCCGGTCGGTGCGCGGGCCGTCGTACTCGCGCACGATCTCGTACCGCGTATTGCGCTCCACCGGCCGGAAGCCGGCGTCGCGGATGAGCTCCAGAAGGTCGTCGCGCGTCATTTTGTTCGGCGTGCCGAAGCCGTCCGCGTCGTGGGTGATCTTGTACTCGACGACCGAGCCGTCGAGGTCGTCCGCACCGTGGTTGAGGGCGAGTTGCGCGGTCGCGAGGCCGTGCATCACCCAGAAGCACTTCACGTGCGGCACGTTGTCGAACAGCAGGCGCGAGACTGCGAAGACCTTCAGCGCCTCGGCGCCGGAGGCCATCGTCGTGCGGGCCTGGAGGCGGTTGCGTACGACGCCGTCGCGGCTGTCGTGGAAGTCGTGCTGGTAGCGCAGCGGGATGAAGACCTGGAACCCGCCGGTCTCGTCCTGGAGTTCGCGCAGGCGCAGCACGTGGTCGACGCGGTGCCGGGGCTCCTCGATGTGGCCGTACAGCATCGTCGCCGGCGTCTTGAGGCCCTTCTCGTGCGCGAGACGGTGGATCCGCGACCAGTCCTCCCAGTGGGTGGCGTGGTCGACGATGTGCTGCCGGACCTCCCAGTCGAAGATCTCCGCGCCGCCGCCGGTGAGCGATTCCAGTCCCGCGTCGATCAGTTCGTCGAGGATTTCGGACGCGGACAAACCCGAGATGGTCTCGAAGTGCTGGATCTCCGTCGCCGTGAAGGCCTTCAGCGAGACGTTCGGCAGCACCTTCTTCAACTCCCGCAGCGAGCGCGGGTAGTAGCGCCACGGCAGGGTCGGGTGCAGGCCGTTGACGATGTGCAGCTCGGTGATGCCGTCCGGCTCCATCTCCTTCGCGAGCCGCACGGCGTCCTCGATGCGCATCGTGTACGCGTCCTTCTCGCCCGGCTTGCGCTGGAACGAGCAGTACGCGCACGACGCCTGGCACACGTTGGTCATGTTCAGGTGCCGGTTGACGTTGAAGTGGACGACGTCGCCGTTCTTGCGCGTCCGCACTTCGTGGGCGAGACCGCCCAGCCAGGCGAGGTCGTCGCTCGCGTAGAGCGCGATGCCGTCCTCGCGGCTCAGCCGCTCTCCGGCCCGGACCTTGTCCTCGATCTCCTTGCGCAGACCGGAGTCCATCGCTCTATCTCCCTGCTGCCTATGCCTGCCGCCGACGCGCCCCACCGGGCGCACCCGGCCGACGCGCCGGACGAAGCCCGACGACGAGCCTACGCCTCCGCCGTATCGGGCAGATCGGCGGCGCGGTACTCCCATTTCGTCGACAGGACGACCGTGGTGCGGGTGCGGGCGACTCCGCGCGTACCCGACAACCGGCGAATCACCTGCTCAAGCCCGGTGACGTCCGGGACGCGCACCTTGAGCATGAACGAGTCGTCGCCGGAGATGAACCAGCAGTCCTCGATCTCCTCCACGTCGCGCAGGCGGCGGCTGACGTCGTCGTGGTCGGCGGCGTCGGACAGTTGGAGGCCGATCAGCGCGGTGACCCCGAGCCCGAGGGTGACCGGGTCGACGGTGGCGCGGTATCCGGTGATGACGCCCGCGTGTTCGAGGCGGTTGATGCGGTCGGTCACGCTCGGCCCGGAGAGGCCGACGAGGCGGCCCAGCTCCGCATACGAGGCGCGGCCGTTGAGCCGCAACGCCTGGATGAGCTTGCGGTCCACCGCGTCCATGTCACTCTCCTCCGGCTTCCTGCATCTCCATGGGGGAAATTCATTCCGCCCTGCGAACCCAAGGCGGGAAAGGCCGCGGGCCCTGGGAGACTACGCCTCTTCCCGGTCCGCGGTCGGCGCGCCCCTCCGGTGACAGGAATCCCGCGAGCCCCAGACGCCCCAAGGCCCGGGGACGCGCGCCGGCCTCACCGCGTGTCGGCGGGTGCCCGCTCGTCGGCGTGCCGGGCCGCGCCCAGTTCGCCCTCCCAGCGCCGGAACAGCGTGTGCGGCACGCCCAGCACGTCGAGAACCTTCCCGGCCACGAAGTCGACGAGCCGCTGGACGCTCTGCGCGCCGGCGTAGAAGGCCGGGCTCGCCGGGAGCACCACAGCGCCGGCCTCGTCGAGGCGCACCAGATGCCGCAGCGTCGTCCCGGTCAGCGGCGTCTCGCGCGGGACGACCACCAGCGGGCGCCGCTCCTTGAGCGTCACATCGGCGGCCCGCTGCACGAGGTCCTTCGAGAGCCCGATGGCGATTCCGGCGACCGCGGCCGTACTCGCCGGGACCACCACCATGCCCTTGGCCGGGTACGACCCGCTCGACGGTCCGGCCGCGAGATCACCCGCGGCCCAGTAGGCCACCCGGGTGAGCGCGTCCGCGTCGGCCGTGGTGCCGAGCCACGCCGCGAGGTCGGTACGCCAGTGCGCGTCGCGGAAGGAGATGCCCGTCTCGTCCAGAATGGTCAGCCGCGCCGCCCGGCTCACCACCAGGTCGACGTCTTCGCCGGCGTCGAGCAGCCCCCGGATCACCGCCGCCGCGTACGGCGTCCCCGACGCCCCCGAGACCCCGATGACCCACGGTCGGCGCTGTGCGTGCATGCGCGCCATTCTTGCGTGCGCGCGTGCACGTTCCCCGCCCCGGCCCCGGCGCGCCCCGGCGAACCGGGACGAATACTGCCGGGCCCGGCCACGGAGGGCTTTCCCTGTTGACCACACGGCTCCCCGACCGCTGGACTGACTGCGCACGGGTCCGCCGGGGGGCGGCCCACAATTCCCTGGAGGCCGCGGTGTCCCCGCTTGCACCCGCCACCCCGTTTCGCGGGCTGATCGGCGCCTTCTGCACCACCGTGGCACTGATGGCCGTCCTCTGGGTCGTGCAGGTCTACAACGTCGTGACCGACGACTCGCTGCTCACACACGGCATTTCGCCGCGCCGCGCCGACGAGCTGCCCGACATCCTCAGCGCGCCGTTCCTGCACTTCGGCTTCGGGCACCTCATCGGCAACACGATCGCGCTTCCCGCACTGTGCTTTTTGACCGCCACACGCGGACGCGCCCGGTTCGTCGGCGTGAGCCTGGTGATCACCGTGGTCGGCGGCCTGGGCATCTGGCTCACCGCCTCCGACAACTCGAACCACGCGGGGGCGAGCATTCTCGTCTTCGGCTACTTCGGCTACCTGCTGGTGCGGGGGTTCGTCGACCGCAGACTGCTCGACATACTGACCGCCTTCGTGATCACCGCCACTTACGGCTGGTCGATGCTGTGGGGCGTGCTGCCCGTCTCCGTCCACGTGTCGTGGCAGGGCCACCTGTTCGGCTTCGCCGGGGGCGTGGCCGCGGCGTACGCCTTCCGGCGCCGCCGCGACGACCCCGTACACCCGCGCGGGAAGAGCCCGGCCGGCCGGCGCGGCGCCGACACCCCCGGCGCGCGCCCGTTGTCGGACGAGCTCAAAGACCTCGGGTTGCTGTGACCCGCCCCATCCGCCCGCTTTCCGGAGGAACCCCTTGCCACTGCGACGCCGACCCGCACGGGTCCTCGTCCCCCTGATCCCTCTGGCGTTCCTCGCGACCGCGTGCGGCGGCATAAGCGAGGGCTGGGCCGGCCATGCCAAAACGGCCGCGGATTCGCCGGTCGGCAACACCGGCGCGCCGAACACCGGCATCTCCGCCGAGGCGTTGATCGAGCGCGCCTCCGACGCCAACCGCGACGCC
This sequence comes from Yinghuangia sp. YIM S10712, assembly GCF_051388935.1. Taxonomy (NCBI): domain Bacteria; kingdom Bacillati; phylum Actinomycetota; class Actinomycetes; order Kitasatosporales; family Streptomycetaceae; genus Yinghuangia; species Yinghuangia sp. YIM S10712. Next base: position 581,868 of record NZ_JBPKBI010000001.1, on the reverse strand, counting down.
CGGGGGGTCCGCAGCGAGTTCAAGGGCACGACGTACGGCGTGCCGGTCTCGGGCGAGACGGTGATCACCAAGAGCGGCGACAGCGAGACACAGGTCAGGTTCCAGGACCACGCGGCCCGCCTGCTCCTGGTCGGCGGCACCACGTATACGCATCTGGAACAGGGCACCTACGCGGTGCTGTTCGACCTCGCACGCAAAGCACCCGGTTATGACCGGGAAGAGGACGAACCCGACGATTCAATGGTCGAGTTCCTGAAACTGATGGAGGGCAAGTTCCTCCAGTCCGAAGCGGATCCGGACGACAAAGGTTTCCCGATGTTCAACGGCGCCTTCAGCGACGCGCCGTTCACGGACCTGGCGGGTGCCGGGGACTCGGAGGACTCGTCCGACTCGGACGACTACGAGTACGACGAGGATTCAGGCGAGGACGAATACTCGGACGACACCGAGCTCACCCTCGGCGAGCCGACCACGATCGACGGCATCGAGGTGATCCCGGTCATCGCCACCACGCGCTATGACGGCACGACGTCGATCCACACCATGTACCTCCCCGCCCACGGCACACCGCTGCCCGTCCGCGTCACTTCCGACGAGGACAACGACGGCGACGTCGATGTCTCGCTCGACACCCGCTACTTCGGCGTCGACGGCGACAAGACCGTCACCGCCCCTGGGGACGACGAGACCGTGGACATGGACGAGGCGTTCGAGTTCTTCGGCGGCGGCTCGTCGGACGACGAATACCCGTACGGCGACTCCCCGTACGACGATGACGAAGGCGACACCGCGACCGCCTGACCGGTGCCCCGGAAGGGCTCACGGCCGCAGGCCGCGGACCACCAGATCCAGCAGCGCGCACACGAACAACGCGATCCCGATGAAGCCGTTCGTGGTGAAGAACGCCCGGTTGAGCTTGGACAGGTCGTCCGGCTTGACGAGCGAGTGCTCGTACACGAACGCCGCCGCGACGATCAGCAGACCGAGCCACCAGAAGAACCCGGCGCCGGTGAGCGCGCCGAACCAGATGAACAGCACGGTCGTGACCACGTGGGTCACGCGCGAGGCGTACAGCGCGTTGGCGATGCCCCAGCGGGCCGGCACGCTCTTGACACCGTGGGCGCGGTCGGCGGCGACGTCCTGACAGCCGAAGATCAGGTCGAAGCCGCCGATCCACGTGCCGACCGCGAGACCCAGCACGACGGCCTCCCACGACCATTCGCCGGTCACCGCGAGCCACGCGCCGATCGGTCCGATCGCCTGCGCGAAGCCGAGGATGGCGTGCGGGACGTCGGTGAAGCGCTTGCCGTACGGATAGACCACCATCGGCACGACGGCCAGCGGCGCGAGGGCGAAGCACAACGGGTTCAGCAGGGCCGCCGCGGCCAGGTAGAAGACGAGCGCGACGAGGGCGCCGGTCCACGCCGTGCGCACCGAGATCTTGCCGGTGACGAGTTCGCGCGTCGCCGTCCGAGGATTCCGTGCGTCTATCTCGCGGTCGATGATGCGGTTGCAGGCCATCGCGAACGTGCGCAGGCCGACCATCGCGACGGTCACCAGGAGCAGCTCCCGGTAGTGCAGGTGCCCGTCGACCCCGAACATCGCGGTGAACGCGGCGATGTAGGCGAACGGCAGGGCGAACACCGAGTGTTCGATCATCACCAGGCGCAGGAAGGCCCGGACCCTGCTGTCGGTGGAGTCCCCGGGCGCGGGAAACGCGGCTGAGCTCAAAGTCCGTATTCCTTCCAACGCTGCGTGACGCGTGCCGCCGTCGCGGGGTCGGACGCGACCATCTCCGGCCAGCCCCCGTCGCGGGTGTAGCCCTCCTCGGGCAGCTTGCGCGTCGCGTCGATGCCGGCCTTGCCGCCCCAGAACTGCTGGTACGAGGCGTGGTCCAGGTGGTCGACCGGACCTTCCACCACGGTCAGGTCGCGCGCGTAGTCGACGTTGCCGAACGCCCGCCACGCGACCTCTTGGTAATCGTGCACATCGCAGTCTGCGTCGACCACCACGATCAACTTGGTCAGCGACATCATGTGCGCACCCCAGATGGCGTGCATCACCTTCTGCGCGTGCTTGGGGTACTTCTTGTCGATCGAGACGATCGCGCAGTTGTGGAAGCCGCCCGCCTCGGGCAGGTTGTAGTCGACGATGTCCGGGATGATGATCCGCAGCAGCGGCAGGAAGAAGCGCTCGGTCGCCTTGCCGAGTGGCCCGTCCTCGGTCGGGGGCCGCCCGACGACGATCGACTGGAGCAGCGCGTCCTTGCGCATCGTCACGCAGTCGATCGTCAGCGCCGGGAAAGGCTCGACCGGCGTGTAGAAGCCGGTGTGGTCGCCGAACGGGCCCTCGTCGCGCATCACACCGGGCTCCAACCAGCCTTCGAGGACGACCTCGCACTCGGCGGGCACCTGGAGCGGCACGGTTTGGCAGTCGACCATCTCGACGCGCTTGCCCTGCACGAATCCAGCGAACAAGTACTCGTCGATGTCGCCCGGCAGCGGCGCGGTCGCGGCGTACGTCACGGCCGGCGGGCAGCCGAACGCGATCGCCACCGGCAGGCGCTCACCGCGCCGCGCGGCCACCTGGTAGTGGTTGCGCGAGTCCTTGTGGATTTGCCAGTGCATGCCGATCGTGCGCTTGTCGTGCCGTTGCAGCCGGTACAGCCCCAGATTGCGGACGCCGGTGTCGGGGTCTTTGGTGTGCGTCAGCCCGAGGTTGAAGAACGCGCCGCCGTCGTCCGGCCACGTGTGCAGCGCGGGGATCATATCGAGGTCCACCTCGTCACCCTTGAGAACGACCTCCTGGCAGGGCGCGTTCGAGACGTTCTTCGGCGGGATGTGCGCGACCGACCCGAGCTTGCCGAACGCCTCGCGGATCCCGGAGAACCCCTGCGGCAGCTCGGGCTTGAGAAGGCCGCCGATCTTGTCGCCGATCTCGGCGTACGACGTGAGCCCCAGCGCCTTGAGCATGCGGCGGTCGGTGCCGAACACGTTCATCGCCAACGGCATCGAGGACCCGCGCACGTTCTCGAACAGCAAAGCGGGCCCGCCGGCCTTGTTGACGCGGTCGGTGATCTCGCCGACCTCCAGGTACGGGTCCACCTCGGCGCGGACGCGCCGCAGGTCGCCGTCCTTCTCCAAGGCCTTGAGGAAAGCGCGCAGGGTCCGGTATGCCATGCCGACCAGTATCGGCCACAGGCATGCGGCGAAACGCGCGGCCCGGTGTTGCCGCCGCCGGTTGTCCACAGGCGGGTGCCGTTGTCCACAAGCGGCGCCGAAACCTCGCGCGGCGGCGCCGCGGCTCCTCTACCTTGAGTGGCTGCGGTGCCTGTCGCTCGAAAGCCACGCGGCCACCGCTCTCGTCACCCGGGGAGGATGCACATGACTGTCGCGGTCGAACCCGGCGGCGCGGCACGGACGTTGGAGTCCGTGCTCCGCTCCGTCGTCGTGTACGCGCGAGGCGCGGTGTGCACGCGGCGGGCGAGTTTCACCCTCCCCGCCGGCCACCGCGGCGAACTGCGGGTGCGCTTCGGGGGCGTGCCGCTGTCCGCGACCCAGCGGTCGCTGCGCGGCACGGTCGCGGAGGGACCGGAGGGGCTGCGGGTCGCCGACGTGCGCCCGCACCTTGAGGCGGCCATTGTCGAACCCGATGATCTGCCGCGCCTGCTGCGCGCCGTGCGCGACGCCGACGAGCTCGTGACGCGGCTGCGGGCCCGGCACCAGCGCCTGACCGAACAGATCGACGAGACCGCACGGCTGCGGGCGGTGCCCGCCAAACCGCGCCGCGACGACCCGTATCCGCGCCCGGCCGCCGTCGAACCGGTCCTCGCGCTGGCCGACTTCGTCGTCGACCGCCTCGCGGTGCTGCACGACCGGCGCCGCGCGCTCGACGACGAACTGCGGCAGGCCGTCCACGACGCGGAGGTGGCGCGCAACCGCCTGGGCGAGGCGTCGGGTTCGGTGCCGCTGGAGGAGAACCCGATGACGGGCGCGGCGGTCCTCACGCTCGACATGACGGGGGCCGCGGCCGAGGAACCGGTCGAGGTGGTGCTCGATCTGGAGTACCAGGTCGCCGGCGCACGGTGGGTGCCGCAGTACCAACTGCGGCTCGACCACGCGATGACCGGCGGCACGCTCGTGATGCGCGCGGCTGTCGCGCAGCGCACCGGCGAGGACTGGACGGGCGTGCGCCTGGGGCTGTCGACCGCCGACCTGGACCGGCGTACCGACCTGCCGGAGCTCCGTTCGCTGCGGATCGGCCGCCGCCAAGCCGCGCCTGCGGCGTCGGGATGGCGCGAACCACCCTCGGGACTGGCCGAGTTGTTCGCGGACTACGACGCCGGGGTGGCGAAGCGCGACGAGCGGCGGCGGATGCGCGCCGCGGTCGCCGCGACGCCGGCCCCCACCTTGGCCGGGGGCTTCGACTACCGGCTCTCGGAGGCGGCGGCCCCGCAGATGGACTGGATGGGCGAGGAGCAGTACCGAGGCGGCGGAGGACCACCCCCGCCCGTGCCGTCGCCGCCGCCGATGCCCATCGCGCCCGGAGCGGCGATGCCCCCTCCGGCGGCCGCTGCCGCCCCCGCACCGCGCATGGCGCGGAGCAGGTCGCGCCCCGGCGCGCGGAGCAGCGATGCCACGCCCGCGTACGGCATGACACCGCCCGCCCAAGCCGCCCCCGCCCCCGCCCCGGCGGCCGAATCGGCACCTGAGCCCGAACAACCTTCTCCCGGCGACCTGTTGCTCGACTACGCCAACCTCGTCCTGGACGGGCCGGACCAGGGTTACGCGCGCGGCCGGTTGCGTCTCGGTGGCGGCGAGAATCCGTCCGCCGAAGTCCACCGGCGCCGCGCCGCGGAGGTTGCCGACCTGCCGTTGCCGGCCCACGCGGCGGCGGTGCGCGATTCCGCGGGCTCGTACGACTACCGCTTCGACGTCGCCGCGCCCGCCGACGTGGAGTCGGACGGCGGCTGGCACACAGTGCCCGTGTGTTCGGTCGAGGTGGGCCTGCAACCGGAGTTCGTGTGCGTGCCGAGCGTCGACGAGGCGGTGTTCGGCACCGTGCACGTCACCAACGCGTCTTCGTACGCGCTGCTCGCCGGGCCCGCCGACGTCACCGTGGGCGGCGAATTCCTGATGACCGTGCCGTTGCCGACGCTCGCGCCCGGCCAACGGCAGCGCGTCGGGGTCGGTGTCGTGGAGAGCGTGCAGGTCGCGCGGCGCACCCACATGCGCGAATCGACGGCGGGCCTGCGCGGCCAGACCACCGTGCTCGACCACCGCGTGGAGATCGACGTCGTGAACCATCTCGGCCGCGAGATCGCCGTCGAGGTGCGCGAACGCGTGCCGGTCAGCGACGAGAAGGACGTCAGGATCGACGAGCACAAGGCCGAACCCGCGTGGGAGATCGACGAGGAGCCGCGCGACGGCCGCGTCGTGCGCGGCGCGCGCGTGTGGCGGCTGAAGCTGCCCGCGAACTCGACGCGCACACTGGTCGGGCGTTACGAGATCCGCATCCCCGGCGGCAAGGCCGTCGTCGGCGGGAACCGGAGGGCATGAGGCCGTGGCCGAGTTGACGATTGATCAGGAACGCGCTGCCACCGAGGACCTGCTGAGCCTGCCGATCACCGCCGTGACCTGCCTCGAAGACCGCGCGCAGGTGGAGCGGTCCGGTGTCGTGGAGGTCGCCGCCGGGGTGCGGCGGCTGCGGATCGGCCCGGTCACGCCGCTCGCGGTCGACCGGTCGCTGCGCGCCGAGGCGATCGACGTGTCCGGCGTCGGCGACGTGGGGGTGACGGTGGTCGACGCGCGCGTGGTGCGCGCGGCCGTCCCGGCGCCGCCCCGGCCGGGCGAGGACGCGTCCAAGCTGCGCACGCTCGTCCACGACCTGAAGCGCGACGAGGACGACTTGCTGATGCGTCAGAGCCGGACGCGGTCGGCGCTCGACGTGGTGCGTCAGGCTCGCGATGAACTACACCGCGCACTGGGCGAGTTCGCGGGCATCGAGGGTGATGCGCCGGCGGTCCGGTTCGACACCGTCGACTGGGCGGGTCGGCTGGCGGCGGTCGACGCCGCCGAGGACCAGCGCCACGACGAGCTGTTCCGGATCAACGAGGAACTGTCCCGCGTGGCGGCGCGGCGACGCGACGCCGAGGCGGCACTCGGTGCGACCGAGGAGAACCCCGCCGAGTTGCGTGCCGTGGTCGAGGTCGTGGTCGAGGCGGAACGCGCCGGACCGGTCGAGCTGCGCGTCGCGCACTTGGTGCCGTGTGCGCTGTGGCGGCCCGCGTACCGGGCGACGCTGGCCGCCGACGGGACCGCGCTCACGCTGGAATCGGACGCGGTCGTGTGGCAGCGCACGGGCGAGGACTGGACGGACGTGCGGCTGTCGCTGTCGACCGCACGGCCCACACTCGCCGCCCGGCCGCCGTCGCTGGTCGAGGACGAGCTGCGGCTGCGCGACAAGAGCGACGAGGAAAAGCGCACGGTCGAGGTGGACCTGCGCGAGGAGGAGATCTCCAAGGTCGGCACGGTCGCGTCCTCCGCAGCGGATCTGCCCGGCGTGGACGACGGCGGCGAGGTGCGCGTGCTCGCCGCGCCCACACCGGCCACGGTGCCGTCCGACGGCCGCGCGCACCGCGTGCACCTGACATCGTTCACGGCCGGCTCCCGGACCGAACTGGCCGCCACCCCGGAACTGTCTCCGCTGGTCACGAGGGTCGCGCACGCCCCCAACGAGGCCGGGCACGTGCTGCTGGCGGGGCCGGTCGACCTGGTCCGGGCGAGCGGCTTCGTGGGCCGGGGGCAGTTGAAGTTCACCGGTCAGGGCGAGGAGCTGCGACTGTCGTTCGGCAGTGAGGACACGTTCCGGATCGTGCGGCACACGTCGGAGGAGAAGACGACCAAGGCGGTGACGGGCCGTACGACCACGACACGGACCGTACGCGTGTTCGTCTCGCACCTGTCCGGCGACGGCGAGCCCGTCGCGGTGGTGCTGCGCGAACGCATCCCGGTCTCGGAGGTCTCGGCAGTCGAGGTCGCACTGAAGACGGACGCGTGCTCCCCGCCCCCCGCGTCGGTCGATGCCGAGGGAATCGTGCGCTACGACCTCACCCTGGCCCCCGGCGAGCGCCGCGCGGTCACCCTCGTCTACGAGCTGTCAGCGTCAGGCAAGGTCGCGGGGCTCTGAGGACCCGGCCCGAGGCCGCATCTCGCGCGGCCTCGGCCACCGGAACGACGCATTACGCTGAGAGGACGCCACCGCACCAACCGGGAGTCGAGTCACATGCTGCGGATCCTGCCGTTCCTGCTGATGTTCGGCGTCGGGGTCTACGCGTTCATCGACTGCCTGACCACCGACGAGAACGAAGTCCGCGGCCTGCCCAAGCTCGCCTGGGTCTTCATCCTCCTGCTCTTCTGGCCCCTATTCCTGGGCCCGATCGGCTGGTTCATCGCCGGCCGCCCCCGCCGCGAGAAGTCCGCCGGCTTCGGCTTCGGCCGCCCGCGCACCGTCCACATCGCCCCCGACGACAACCCCGAATTCCTGGCCTCGCTGGGCAAGCACAACCAGGAGCACGAGGACCTGCTCAAACAGTGGGAAGAGGACCTCAAACGCCGCGAGGACGAGATCCGAGGCGACGACCCGGACGGCGGCGGCGAGGGCCGCACGAAGGACTGAC
>NZ_JBPKBI010000001.1:535322-574068 GCF_051388935.1 Yinghuangia sp. YIM S10712 | reverse complement strand
CCCCCCCCCCCCCCCCCCCCCCCCGCGCACGTCCGGTTTCCCGATGTGGAAACCGAAAGCTCTTGTCTTCCCTTGCCAAGGACCGGAAGCATCGGGCTGAAGGTACAGAGTTGCAGGAGGGGGAGCCATGAGGGTCCGGAAACTCGTGAGCACTTGCGACATCAAGGATTGCCCGACCATCTACGCGACAGCCCGCGGGACCTTTCTTGTTCAGGGTGAGACACCCGCGGATCACGGGCTGATCCTTCCTGAGCATGAAGCGGTGGTCGAGATCCCGATCGAGCTGGTGCTTGACCTGGTACGGAAGGGACTCCATGGCGAGCAAGAATCTCAGTGATCTCTTCGATACGTTCGAGCGCGAGGCATTCCGCCTGGAAACGCTGGACGACTACAGCGGTTCGGGGAATACGGAAGCGTACCGGGCCTTCTTGTCCGGGCAACCGAGACCGGCCGACTACAACGAAGCCTGGATCGCCGAGCTCCGAAGCCACACAGCCCGGGGCAAGCGCATTTACCGCGTCCATGTCCTGACGCGCCCCCTGACCCCATACCTGAGGTTCGAACTGGGGTGGGGCTATCAAGCGAATGCTGCCGGGGGCGAGGAGTTCTACATCCTCGATGTCACCGGAACGCCCAATCCATTTGACGAACAGCCGGATTTCTGGCTTTTCGACGAGACAACCGCTGTGCTGATGCACTATGACGAAACAGGGCGAATCATACGTCGGGAGACGCTGCCGTCGTCCTGCGGGCGGGACTTCGTCGGCTTGCGGGATCGGGCGCTGGAACAGGCTCAGCCCTTCCCCGATTGGTGGGCGAAGTACGGCGAGTGAACAAGACGGAACTCGGCGCCGCACTGCGGGCATTGCGGCAGGCCTCCGGCAAGGAGGCCAAGGCCGTGGCCCGCAGTGCGGTGATGTCCGCGGCCAAGCTGTCGAAGATCGAGAACGGTCGTGTTGTCCCCGGTGTGGCCGACGTCGAACGCATCCTCAGCGCCTTGGCGGTATCGGAAGAGGTCAAGGCCGAGTATCTGTCGGTGGCCAGGGCGCAGGCCACGGAAGCGACGGCGTGGCGACTCGTCCGACGCATGGGCGTGCACAAGGCGCAACAGCAGACTCTGGCGCTGGAATCTCGCATGCAACTGCTGCGGCTCTTCCAGCCTGCGCTCATACCCGGACTGCTCCAGACACCCGAATACATCCGAGCTGTGCTCTCCAGGCATAACCTCGGCGAGGATGTCCTGATGCAGACGATGCGGACGAGAATCGACAGACAGCAGGTTCTTTACGACTCGACGAAGGATCTGCGCTTCATTGTCACCGAGCCGGTTTTGCGGTGGCGGATAGTCTCGACCAGCCGGATGGCAGAACAGCTCGACCGAATTATTTCGCTGTCGCGCTTGCCCGGGATAGATGTTCGTGTCGTTCCTCTGTCGGCACGGCAGACGGACGTGGCGAACCATGCCTTTGTCATCCGAGATGACAAGACCGTGGCCGTCGAGACGATTCACGCCGAAGTGACAGTCACCGACCCCCGCGACGTCTCGCTGTACATACGAAAGTTTGAAGGCTTCAGTTCGACTGCGCTCTACGGCGACGAGATGCGCGCGATGGTCGCGAACATCCGGGACGAATTCTTGCGCGAACGGGAAACCGTCTAGGCGAACCTGCTGCATCCCGCAATCATTTGGCGTTGTTGCCATCAATCCGTCTGGAGGAATCCGATGCAGCACACGCAACTTCGCCCCTGGGGCGTGGGCCGGATGCGGCCGTACCCGTCGACCTGCGCCCAGCCGTTTGCCACCGTCGCCATCGACCCCGTCACTCAGCTCGGGGTCTTTCGTGACCGACGGGGCCAGGTGGTGGAGATGGGCAAGCACGGAACCAGCCGAGGCACCGAGACTCAACCGCAATCCACCAACCTGGACTCGCGCAACGACACCGACCACGACCACGACAGCACCCAGGACTGACGGATGGCCAAGGGATCCGTACTGGTGGCCACCGAGGCGGACGACCAGACCGCGGACATGGTCATCGACGAGCTCAATCGGCGTGGGGTGCCGGTGGTCCGGTTCAATCCCTCCGACATCGGCGGGGACTTGGCGATTTCGGCTTCGTTCGGCAGTTGCCCGACTACGGCGCCACGTCAGGTGCTGCGGACGCCGTCACGGACCGCCGACCTGGACACCGCTCGGTCGCTGTACTGGCGCCGACCGACCTGGCCGGCCTTCGACCACTTCGAGGAAGCGGATGCCCGGTTCGCCGCCGCACAAGTGCGGCATGGCCTCGGCGGCACGCTCTACGCACTGCCGAACTGCCGGTACGTCAACCATCCGCTGCGCAATTTCGAGGCCGAGCACAAACCGCTGCAACTCGCCGTGGCCAGGTGCCTGGGCCTCACGGTGCCGCCCACACTGGTGTCGAACGACCTGGATGAGGTCCAGCGATTCATCGCGACTCACCGCAATGTGGTCTACAAGGCGCTGCGTTGGACGCCTTACCAACAGGGCGCCACAGGGTTCACGACATGGACCGAGCCGGTCACCGCCGCCGAGTTGGACGAGTCGGTCACTGTGGTGCCGCACCTGTTCCAGGCCCGCGTGGACAAAATCGCCGACGTGCGGGCGCTCGTCATCGGGACGCGGGTGTTCGCCGTCCGAATCGACTCCGGTCTCCTGGATTGGAGACGCGATTACAGCGCGCTCGCCTACCGCGTGGTCAACCTCCCGCACCAGGTCGACGCGGCTCTGCTCGCGTACCTTCGGCACTTCGGCCTGAGCTCGGGAAGCTTCGATCTCGCCGTCGACCGCGACGGCGGCTACCACTGGCTTGAGTTGAACCCGAACGGCCAGTGGGGGTGGCTGGAGGACGAGACCGGGTTGCCGCTGGCCGCCTCCTTTGCCGATCTTCTCGAACAAGGGGGACCGTGACCCCGGACACGGCGGCCGAGCGCCGCGCGCTCGCGGACCGTCTCGAAGCGAGCGGTCATCTGGTCAACCCCGCTTGGCGAGCGGCGGTGGAAGCTGTGCCTCGCGAACTCTTCCTCCACCCTGGGGTGTTCCTCCCCACCGAGGACGGGCGATGGCGGCCGGTGACCGCACTCGGCAGCCGTCCCGAAGACTGGACGGCCATCGCGTACAGCGACCAGTCGCTGGTCACACAGCTCGACGGACACCTGACGGCCGATCAAGTGGCTCACCCGGTCACCGGCTTCCCCACCTCCTCGTCGACCGTCCCCGCCACCGTGCTCTCCATGATCGAAGCTTTGGACATCGAAGACGGACAGTCCGTACTGGAAGTGGGCACCGGGACCGGGTACTCCACTGCGCTGTTGTGCCACCGGCTGGGCGAAGACCGAGTCGCCACGATCGAAGTCGATCCATATGTCGCCGCGCGTGCGGATGCCGCGCTGGAGACGGCCGGTTACTCGACGTGGACGGTTACCGGTGACGGGCTGCTCGGCCACCCGTACCGCGCGCTGTACGACAAGGTAATCGCCACCTGCGCGGTCCGCCGCATCCCCTATTCGTGGGTCCGGCAGACCAGACCGGGCGGCACGATTCTGGCCACGGTCGGGCCGTGGTCATACGGCACCGGACTCGCCAAAGTGACGGTACTGGAGGACGGCACGGCGGAGGGCCGCATCATCGGGCGGTCGTCGTTCATGCCGGCCCGCTCACAGGCGGTGCCGCCGGTGGCCGGCGACTTGTCCGCTCGCACGGCGTACGCCGACACCGAACGCCGCACGACGATCCCGCCCAAGATGCTGGAGGAGTGGACCCCCGCCTTCCTGGCGCAACTGGCCGCCCCCGACGCGCAGTTGGTGAAGACAGCTGCTGATGATGGACAGGTCGTCCATTACCTTTTCGCGCCCAATAGAGAGTCCTTCGCCGCGATCACCGGCGATGGGAACGGCTGGACGGTCCGCCAAGGCGGGCCGGTTGCACTGTGGGATGCGGTCGAGCGTGCGCTGACCGGTTGGACGAAGGCCGGGCGCCCCGAGATCAGCGCCGTCCAACTCCGGCTCACCATCCGCTCGCACGAGTACTGGATCGGCGAAGAGCCGTCCCTGCGCTGGGAACACCGCCTTGCGTAAGCCGCTGCGCAGATCACCGCGCGCCGGGCGGGCCCGGTCCGAGTGGGAATTCAGACGCACAGCAGCCGCGAAGACGAATTCCGAGGCGACGACCCGGAGGGCGGCGGCGAGGGCCGCACGAAGGACTGACGCCGGGCCGCCGGGCGGTGGAGCCGGGCGTCGTCAGGGTGTCGGCTGGGGGTCCGGGGGCGGCTTGTCGGGAGCTTGTTTTGCGGTGATCTCCTGGGCGGTGCGGATGAATGCGTGGATGCGCGGGGTGTTGTTGGTGGTGAGCCAGGTGGGCACCCAGTCGAGGGGAGGGGCGTCGGCGAGGGGGACGTAGGCGACGTCGGGGCGGGTGTAGAACCGCGCGGCCTGGGCGCCGACGATGAAGGCGCCCTTTCCCGCGCCGATCAGCGCGAGTGCCTCTTGGAAGGTCTCGAACCAAGGTCCGGTGGGGATGGCCCGGCCTTGAGGGGTCCACCGTGGTGTGCGATCGTCCCGCCAGTCACCGGGCAGCGCACCGGCCGGGCGCAGGAGCGGCACGTCGGCGGTCGGCGCTGAAGGCGGGCTTCGCGTACGTGCCGCTCGCCGTCGCCGTCGCGGCCGGTGCGGGCATCGCCTCCGACCTGGTCACCAAGATGGCGGCCCGCCCGGTGGTCATGATCGGTCTCGCCCTCACCGTCGCCGGCCTGCTGCTGATGTGGCGGGCTCCGGCGGACGGCAGTTACGCGGTCGACCTGCTGGCCCCCTTCATCCTGCTCGGCCTCGGCTGCGGCATGGTGTTCGTGACCTTGCAGATCGCCGCGTTCGTCGGGGTCTCCGACAAGGAGGCGGGCGTCGGGGCCGGTCTGATCAACACCAGCCAGGAGGCCGGCGGCGCGCTCGGTCTGGCGGTCGTGGCGACCATCGCCTACAGCGGCATGGGCGCCGAACTGGCTGCGGCGGGAAGTGATCCCGAGATGATCGCCAAGGCCCACGAGGCGGCCAACCACGACGCTTTCCTGTCCGGGGCAGTCCTCGGCGCCGTCGCCCTGCTGATCGTCGCCACCCTGATGCCGCGCGGCAAGGCGTCCATGCAATCCAAAACCGAGGCCGCGCCCGCCGATGGCCCCGAACCGGTACGCGCGAACGCGGGACAGTAACGGCAACCAAGCCGCCCGTGCGATGAGCGCGCAAGGACCGCGATGCCCGGCCGGCAGCCGGCACCAGCAGTGGTGCGGACGCCGGCCGGCGCCCGGTCGGTATGCCGGGAGCCAGTGGCCGTCTGCGGTGTGATTATTCGGGAACTCCGCCGGCAATGGCGACAAGGCCGGGACCGCATTCGACGCGGTTCCGGCTGTCCCGGGTTTATATGAGCCGACAGGGAATGCGCGGCCAGGGTGCGGATGAATGCCGGCGGCTCAGTAGTTCCCGCCGTTCCGTTAAGACCGCTCCCCCGCAAATCCAACACGGCACCTGCGAGATCACGGCAGCGAACGGAACTCCCCCGCGCGGGCGGCCTCGTCGTTCCATTGCTGTTGAAGGTCGGTGCGGGCGCGCGCCATTGTCTGCGGGGAAATCGCCGAGTGCGGTACGAGCCACCACGCGCGGTCGTAGGTGACATCGCGCCGGAAGAACGTGGTGAGGGCGACGCGGACGAGAGGCGCGGCGCGCATCGGACCGCCGTAGCTGGTCAGGGATTCGCGCAGTCTGAAGCCCCGGTCGGAGACGTACACGGCGCCCCCGCGGGCGGCCACAGACGCGTGGGCCGGATCGCTGCCCCAGGCGACGAGGACCATGAGCGGCGCAAGCAAACGCTCGACGGGCGGGCCCGGTTGCGGCGTCGCGGCGGCAACGTCCGGCACGTCCAAGAGCCTTGCGACGAAGGGACGGTAGTGCACCCGGCGGGATTCCTCGTCGCTCACATCCGCTCCCGCAAACGCTCCGCGAACCGGGCGGCGTGCGCGGCCGAATTGGTTCCGAGGTGCACGCCGGCCGTCCCGTCGGGCAGCAAACACGGGCGCATATCGGGGAATTCGACGTCCAGCGCGGATAACGCCGAGGCCAATTGCCGTGCGGTGTCCGTGGCATCCGCACCCGGGTGCGGGGTCTTTGCTCGTGTCGCCATCCGCCGTACGCCTTCCGCCGTCGAACAGGAATTTCACGTTCCGTGCCTACAGCATTACCGTTCGGCCGTACTCTCAAGAGTGACATCGCGGTGCCCGGTGCCTTTGGTAACGGCGGAGGTATGCCCAAATGCAATTCCAAGAACGCGAGTTGACGCCCGGCGCGTCACCGCGCCATTTCTACGGCTCCGAGATCCGGCGCCACCGCAAGCTCCTGGACATGTCGCTCGCAGGGCTGGCCGACATCCTCGGCTACAGCCGCGTGCACGTGTCCCGGTTCGAGACGGCAGAGCGGCCGATCCCGCCGGACCTGCCGCCGAAGCTCGACATGGCATTCGGGACGAACGGGACGTTCGTGGTGCTGTATGAGCTGATCAAGAACGAGATCTTCCCGGACTTCGTACGGCGGTTCATGCATCTGGCGGCGACAGCCGTCCGGATCCGTGAGTTCTCATGTGCGATGGTCCCGGGCCTGCTGCAAACGCCTGCGTACGCCTTCGCGCTACTGCGGGCGAGTCAGGCCACCGCGACAGACGAGAAGATCCAGGAAGACGTCGAGGCCCGCTTGGGTCGACAAGCCACGCTCGCCCGCAACAACCCGCCACACCTGTTGGTCGTCCTGGACGAGGCTGTGCTGCGCCGACCTGTGGGCGGCCCGAAGGTCATGGCCGAGCAACTCCAACATTTGCTGACGTTCAGTCAGTCATCGGGCGTGATCATCCAGCTGATCCCGTTCGCCCACGGTGCCCATGCCCTCTTGGGCGGCTCGCTGACGCTGCTGACGCAAGCTGACGGAAGCCAAAGCGCTTACCTGGAAGGCAGCCACACGGGGCAACTCATCGAAGACGTGACGGCGGCGGCGGCGGGGTACGAATTGGCGTACGATCTCGTCCGCGCCAGCGCCCTGACGCAGGAGGCGTCAGCAGCCATGATTCGCGCGGCTGTGAAGGAGTATCAAGCATGCGCCCCTCTCCCCACTTGAGCACCGCCGCTTGGCGCAAGTCGACCTACAGCAACGGCCAGGGCGGCAACTGCGTGGAGGTCGCTGTAGGCACCCCCGGCATCGTCCCCGTCCGCGACAGCAAAGACCCCGCACGCGGCGTGCTCGCCGTTACCCCGTCCTCGTGGGACGCCCTCACCGGTGAACTCAAGCACGTCTGACCGTCCTTCGCCGAGACCTACGAACTCCCGTACATAACAGTAGAGTTCGTAGGTCTCGGCGTAGTCGTTCGGTATCAACGCCCAGCCGACGTCAACTCGCTTGCCCAGCAGGCCTCAACTGTCACGATCCGCGTGGCCGCGCAAGGCGTCCGGAGGCTTTGCCACGTCGTGCAGGGAGTCAGGGCGGGTCATCCGGTCTTGCTCCGCCCTCGGCTCCGCACCGCCTGCGACTGCGGCAGTTCCGGTCGAACGCGGGCACTCCGGCCTGTCGATCGCCTCACGCCCCCTGTGGCTGCGTACGGCATCAGTGGCAAAGACCGCCAGCGCGCACCACAGCAACGCGAAACCCGCCCAGCGCGATGCGGTCATCGGCTCGTGGCGCACCCCGACGCCGATGGCGAACTGCAAAGCCGGGTTGAGGTAACTCACCAAGCTGTAGGCGGACAGCGGAATGCGCCCGATCGCTGCGGTACGCAGGATGCTCGGCACCGCGGTGATCAGCCCTGCCGCAGGCAGGAGCCACACCATCTCCCAACGGGCCACCGCCGCGGCCGATCCGCCCCCGCCCCACAGGATCACCGCCAGTCCGAGGGGGCACACCATCGTGAGCTCGATCGCGGTGCCGGCCGCGGCGGGCAACGGACGACGCTTGCGCACCAGGTTGTACGCCGCCACCGTCCCCGCGATCGACAGCGCCAGCCACGGCACTCCCCCGTACGCCGCGATCAACACCGCCAAAGCGAACGTCGCCGACGCGCACGCGAACCACTGCGCCCGGCGCATCCGTTCCCGAAATACGAGCACCCCGGTGACAGCGCCGAGCAGCGGCCCGATCAGCAGCGCGAGCGACGCCTCGACGACGTGGCCGGAGACCACGGCGTAGACATAAGCCGCCCACGACGCACCCAGCAGTACTCCGCTCACCGCCAACGACCGCAAAGCAGTGGGCGAGCGGACAAGAGTCGCCATGTCAGCGCGGGTGCCAGCGCGCACGAGCACGAACGCAACGGCCACCAGGCACGACCAGACCACGCGGTGGGCCACGATCGCCAGGGAGTCCATCGAATCGAGCAGCGGCCAGAACAACGGCTGGAGACCCCATACGAGTTGGGTCGTGACCGCGTACACCGTGCCGGTTGCGACACGGTCGCGCGCCGTCGCCATCGGCCCCGTCCCCTCCCGCGCTTCGCGCAGCGGCACGCAGCCGACGCGGCGCATCCGAGGTTACGCGGGCCGCGCCGAGCACCGGGTTCGCAGGAAAAACATTCGCGGATTGTGGATACGGTCAGCCGTGGTGGCGTCTGTGCGCGCTCAGGCCGTCGTCCAGGCGTGCAGTTTGTCGGGGTTGAGGACAGCCCAGATACGGCTGATCCGGTGGCCGGTTATGTCGAAGGCGATGACCGCTACGGTGACGCCGGCGTGCTGTGCCACCAGTCCCGGCTGCCCGTTGACCGTGCGCCCCACGAGCGTTAGGCCGGTTGTCGCACCCGGGTGCCGCTCAACGTAAAAGCGCGCGACCTGCTCGGCGCCTTCGACCGGGTGCAACTCGGCCGTGGCCCGTCCACCACCGTCGCCGGTCGCCGTGGCGTCGGGGGCCGGCAGGGCGACGAGGGCGGCGATGTCCTGGGCCTCCCAGGCACGCTTGAACGCTCTGACGATGTCGGCGTGCCGGGCCGACGCGGCAGGCTCGGGCCGACGCGCGCGGACGCGGCGGCGGCCCGTCTCCCCGGGAGGGGCCGATCGGTGTGCGGTGCATGCCGCGTCGGGGACGGGCTCGTACGCGAGTCGTCCGTGGTGCCGGTCAAAGATCGGACACGAGAAGCCGATAGCCGACGTCGATGCTGTCGAGGGCGAGCAGATCGGTGTAGCGGTCCTGCCATCTGCCGGTCGCCAGGTCGTCGGCAAGGACGGCCAGACCGGGGGCGAGGACGTCTGGGTCAGTCTGCGCCAGCATGGAGATCCCGGCGCGCACTTGAGGGTCGAGGTACGCCCGTGGTCGACGCCAGTACGCGGCGCCAAACCCGTCGGTGCAGTCGTGCGGGACGGGCACCGGCTCCACGCGTGCTCCGCCGAGTAGTTCGACCAAGTCGTCGATGCCGATCGCCCGTTTGTCGTCGAGCGCGGCTGTTTGGGGGAGGTAGTCGCGTACCAGCCAGAACCTTTCCCGGAAGACCGACTGATCCCACGTCAGCAGAACGATGCGGCGCCGGGCGACGCGGCGGAGTTCGCTGAGCCCCGCGACGGTGTCGGTCCAGTGATGGATGGTCAGCACCGCCATCACCGCGTCGACGGATCGGTCGCGCAGCGGAAGTTGTTCCGCGACGGCCCGAACTGCGGGGGCGGCTCCGGGCGGACGCTGGCTGATCATGGCGTGGCTGGGTTCGATCGCGAGGATGGTTTCGGAGGGTTCGTAGGAGCCTGTCCCGGCCCCGACGTTGACCACGTCGGAGACATCGCCGAGCGCGTTTCGGATCTGAGCTGCGATTCGCGGATCCGGTCGGCGAGTCAGACTGTATGAGGTCCCGAGCGAGTCGTAGATGGGCACGAGATCAGCTTTCCACCGTCGTGGCGGGCGCGCGCTCGGTCTCGGGCGGTGCCGTCCAGGCTCGGCGGCTCCCCGTTCCGGGCTTGCCTCGTCACGAGGCAACTCTCCTGCCTGCACACTTCGCCCACCGCGGAAGTGCTCAACCACACCCGGGTACTCAGCACGCCGGGACGAGTCTGGTGATGTCGTCCTCGGTGAGGAGCCAACCGTCGGAGACGTAGCCCGTGGCGCCTTCGGGGGTGATGATCTTGTCCCAGGTTGTCGTGGTGCGGCCGGTGAAGGAGACCACGCTGGGGCCGGTCGTGTGGCAGACGACGGTGACCGGGGTGTTGTTGGGCAGCGTTGCGATCAGGTCGGCACGTTGGGTGGGGGCGCTGCGGACCATGAGCGTGTATTGCTTGGCGTAGGCGACCTTGGGAGCGGGCTGGGCGGGCTGCGCCGGAGGCGGAGCCGGTTGCGGCGGTGGGGTGTTCGGGTATGCCGAAGGCGGCGGGGCTTGGGGCGCCGGTGGTGTGGCTCCTGATGTGGGCGCCGGGGTGGGGGCCACCGGCATTTCCGCCGTCGGGCCGGCCGCGGCGACCAGCGCAGGCTCGTTGGGAGGCAGAGGCGGGGGCAGGGAGCTGCCGGGGGAGGTCGATGCGGAGTGCCTGTCGGTGCGGCGGGTGTCCTCGCCGACGATGACGTCGGCGACTATCCACGCGGCGATCGCCAGGATGAGGAAGGCGATGACGGCAGCCGGCTTGGACCCGGTCGCGCGCACCAGGGCGTTGGCCGCGCGGCGGCGCCAACTCCGCAGCAGCTCGGGAAGTTCACCGATCCGGCGGGCCCGGTGACGCCCCCGCCCGTCTTCGCCCACGGCCGCCTCCCCCCGTCAGCCCGACGCGGCTCCACCGTACGGGCCGCCGGCACGAAGCTACTCAGACCCGACGAACTCCATCATCGCGCACGGTAGTTGATCGTTCCAACAGCGCAAAAGGGGCGCGTTGGCGCCGGTTTCCGAGCGAGTCTGAGCACATGCGTCGCGACGCGGGTGAAGGGCGCGCCGGGCGTAGACCCGCCGCGTTCGGGGGCAACGTTTGTCAGACGCCGGCGTACGAATGCAGGCCGTTGATGAAGATGTTGACGCCGTAGTAGTTGAACAGGAAGCACGCGAAAGCGAACAGCGAGAGCCATGCCGCGTTGCGTCCCTTCCACCCGCCGGTCGCCCGGGCGTGCAGGTAGGCCGCGTATGCCACCCACGTGATGAACGACCAGGTCTCCTTCGGGTCCCAGCCCCAGTAGCGGCCCCAGGCGTTCTCCGCCCAGATCGCACCCGCGACGACGGCGAAGGTCCACAGCGGGAAGATCAGCGCGTTGACGCGGTAAGCCGTCTTGTCGAGCGAGGCCGGACTCGGAAGGCGTTCGATCATGGAGTCCCACGGGCGCGTCTTCGGCGGCGAGGACGGCCCGGACGACCCGGACGGCACGGCCATGCGCTTGGTGTGGCTGTCCTTCATCAGGTAGAGGATCGACGCGAGTGCGCCGATGTGGAACGCGCCGAAGGACACGATCGCCGTCGAGACGTGGATCCACAGCCAGTACGAGTGCAGCGCGGGCACGAGTTGCTGGCTGTCGGTGTACAGCACGGTGACGGCTACGCCGAGCGTGGTGATGACCGGGAGCAGCACGAACAGGCCGAGCCAGCGCACCTTGCGGCGGGTCAGCAGGATGAGGAACGCCGCGACGACCATCAGGGCGACCGACACGGAGAACTCGTACATGTTGCCCCACGGCGCGCGCTTGACCGCGAAGCCGCGTGCGATGAGCGTTCCGGCATGCAGCAGGAACGCCAGCACGGTGAACGAGACCGCGATCCGGCCGAACCGGTCGGACCGTGCGTCGCCGCCGGTCACATCGCCCTCGTCGTCCGCCGACCCTCCGTCGTGGCCGCCGTCGCGCACGACGACCGTCACGCGCTGCTCGTCGGCGGGGGCTGCGGTCTCGACGGTGGCGACGGGCCGTTCGGCCACCGCGACACCGCCGCGCCGCGCGGCGGCGAGCGTCGCGGCGGGGACGATCGCGCGGGCGGGCTCGGCCGCGGCGGGCTGCCGCACGAGTGCGGCGGACTGCTGTGCGACCCGGCTGCGACCGCCGAAGACCCACTCCGCGCAGAAGGCGAAGAAGGCCAGTCCGTAGACGGCGATGGCCGAGTACATACACCAGTTGCTCAGCTCGGCCAGGTTCTCGTTGACGGCGTCGACTGCCGCCAGAGTGTTCGGGGCCACGCCTACTCCTCGTCGTTTTTCGTCACGCCGGCGGCTGCGTCCGAGCCGTCGCCAGAGCCTGTGCCTCTGTCCGGGCCCGTGTCAGGGCCTGGGCCCCTGTCCCGGTCTTTGTTCGCCGTCGCGACCGGAGCCGCGGCCCGCAGGTCGTCGACGAGAGACTGCACCTCTTGTCCCAACCCGCCGCCTTCGGTACGGGTCAGCCCGGCGACCTCCACGACGGTACGCCCGTCGCTCCCCGGCGCCGCGCGCACCCACATCCGGCGGCGCCGCACGAACAGCGACAGCACGAGGCCGGTGATCGCGGCGATGACGCTGTAGAGGGCGAGACCCTTGCCGGGTTCGGAGGAGACCTCGAAGTTGGCCCACGGTTTGACGTCGTTGACGGTGATGGTGCTGCCGTCCGGCAGCGTCGTCTCGTACGCGGCGATCTTGCCGTCGGGCTGAACGCTGTACGTCTGCGGCACAAGCGTGGCCTTCCACGGCGTGCCGTCAGGGCCCGTGTACTGCTCCATCCCGCGGACGTTGAGCTTGTAGACCGACTGCGGAACGCCCGAGTCGATGCCGAGGCTGCCGTGGTACGCCGTCAGGTACAGGACCGGGTTGTCGAGCTCGGGGAAAAGCGATTGGGGGCCCGTCCCCTGCATGGAACCCTCTCGCGCGGTCGGCGCGAAAATTCCGTCGATCCCGATCTGCTGGAGTCCGGGGGAGACATCGGCGGCCTTGACGACGCCGGTCGAGATCTTGTTGGCGCCCTGGTCCAGGAACACCACGTCACCGCTGAACGCGACGTTGCCCGCCGCGTCGCGCACGGTGATGTCCAGCGCGTACCCGGTGTTGGCGAGGTAGACCTTGGTGTCGCCGACCACCAGCGGTTCGTTGACCTTGATCGTCCCGCTTTTGGTCTTCGTGTGGTCCCCGCCCTCCCAGTACTCGACCTCGGCCTTGTAATTGCGCGCGGCGCCGCGTTCCTCGCCCAGGCGTTCGAAGGTCTGGTCGAGTTTGGTGAGCTTGAAGCCGAACGACTGCATGTCGGTCTCGTCGAACAACGGGCCGGAATCGAAGTCGTCGTACTGGGCGAGGGAGTTGGCGAAGCCCTGTTCCGAGCCCTCGACGACGATCTTGTTGCCGCTGCCCTTGTAGAGGTTGCCGACCAGGAAGGCGACGAGGATTCCGACGAGTGCGACATGGAATAGCACGTTGCCGGTCTCGCGCGCGTAGCCCTTCTCCCCCGCGAGGGAGTCGTCCGCGGTGTTGAGGCGGAAGCGGCGGCGCTTGAGTTGCCCGCGTGCGGCGGCCAGCACGGTCTGCGCGTCGGCGTCCGTCTCCCAACGGGCGTACGCCGGAAGCCGTTCCATGCGGTGCGGCGCCTTCGGCGGCCGGCTGCCCAGCACGCGGGCGTGCGCCCACACGCGCGGGATGATGCAGCCGACGAGCGAGATCATCAGCAGCACGTAGATCGCGGCGAACCACCACGACGAGAAGACGTTGAAGAGCTGGAACCGGTCCATCCACCGCGCGAGGGCGGGATAGTCGCGGAAGTAGTCGTTGACGGCGAAGGGGTCGACGGAGCGCTGCGGGAAGATCGACCCGGGGATCGACGCGAGCGCGAGCATCAGCAGCAGGATCAGCGCGATCCGCATCGAGGTGAGCTGCCGCCAGGCCCAGCGCAGCCAGCCGACGACGCCGAGCACGGGCTGCTCGATCTCGTCGGAGTCCTGGCGTGGCGCGGTCGACATGCCCGCGTCGGCGGCCCCGTGGTCCGCGAGCCGGGCGTCGGCGGGACCGGTGTCCCGGGTCTGCTTGTCGGAGTCGGTCTCGATGGCTGCCAAGGCTTCAGATCCCTACCGTGTATCCGCTGACCCAGACCTGCATCTCGCCGATGATGCGGTCCCAGACCCCCGTGACCATGAACAGTCCGAGCAGGACGAGCAGCCCGCCGCCGATCCGCATCACCCATACGTAGTGCTGTTTGACCCAGGCGAAGGCACCCAGCGCCTTGCGGAAGGCGATCGCCGCGACGACGAACGGCACGCCGAGCCCCAGGCAGTACGCCACCGTCAGCACCGCGCCGCGGTTCGCGCTGGCCTGGTCGGTGGACAGCGCCAGGACGGCGGTCAGCGTCGGCCCGATGCACGGCGTCCAGCCGAGGCCGAAAAGCACTCCGAGCATAGGCGCCCCGAGCAGCCCGAGGGTGGGCCGC
The DNA here is from genome assembly GCF_051388935.1 of Yinghuangia sp. YIM S10712. NCBI lineage: Bacteria > Bacillati > Actinomycetota > Actinomycetes > Kitasatosporales > Streptomycetaceae > Yinghuangia > Yinghuangia sp. YIM S10712. The sequence continues at coordinate 559,713 of NZ_JBPKBI010000001.1, read as the reverse complement.
CGGTGAATGCGAAATTCGCGCTGCATGCCCGGCAGTACGCCCATGAACGACAGCCCGAGCACGACCGTGATCGCGCCGAGGACGCGGGTGATCGTCTCCTCGTGGTCTTTCAGGGTGTCGCCGAAATAGCCGAACGCCGCGCCGAACGACACGAACACCGCGGTGAAGCCCAGCATGAACAGCAGCGCGCCGGCGAGCATGCGCCCGCGTTTGGCGTCCTTCAGGTCCGCGCCGGAGACTCCCGTGACGTACGACAGATAGCCCGGGACCAGCGGCAAAACGCACGGCGAGAAGAACGAGACCAGCCCCGCGAACAGCGCGATCGGTACGGCGAGCAGCAGCGAACCGTTGAGCACCGTCGCGGTGGTGTCGGCGGCGACGAGCACGGATCAGCCCTCGCCGAGCAGGGGGTTGATCATCGAACGCAGCAGTTCCTCGTCGACCGGGCCCTTGAGGTAGGCCGCGATGCGCCCTTGGCGGTCCACGACGTAGGTCGCGGGCAGTCCGGGGGGAGTCAGCGGTCCGTCGAACCTGTCGGCCAGCGCGCCGGAGCCGTCGTGGAGGCTCGGATAGGTCACGCCGAACTTCCGCTCGAAGGCTCTGGCGTTCTCGGCCGACGACTCGTTGGTGTTGATGCCGAGGAACTGGACCCCTTGGGGACCGAGTTCGGTGGACAGCTTCTGGAGCACCGGCGCCTCGCCGCGGCACGGGCTGCACCACGACGCCCAGAGGTTGAGGAGCACGATCTTGCCCCGGTAGTCCGCCAGCGACAGCTTCGCGTCGTCCAGCGTCGTGCCGGACAGGTCGGGTGCCGGGCTGCGCTCGGCCGCCGCGACCCGCTGGATGAGCTTGTCCTTCGCCTCGACGTACCCCAGATCGTCGGAGTCCGAGTTGTCGGCGCCGGACCAGCCCGAGCACCCGGACAGCGCGAGCACGATCACGGCGACAAGCGCGGCGGCGCGACGCATCGGGCTACGTGTGAGCATGTGAAAAGTTTCGCATGGGGTCCGGAGGGTCCCGCACCGGGTCCGCGGAAGCAGGTCCGGCGGTGGTCCGCGTCAAGGCCCGGGGCGGGAAACCGTTCCGGGCCGGCGTCGCGGAACACCGCCGAAATCGCTTGTGACGCACGGCAGATCACCGCAGCTGCACGGCAAACGCGCGGGCATCGACATGGCGATGCCCGATTATGCCCCGAATTGTTTGCCGTTCTTCTGGAGGTGCGCCGGCAGCAGGTCGCGGGCGGGCTCGGTGTAGCCGACCGAGACGATCTTGTCGCCTTCGTACGTGAATGTGGTCAGCGACGCCAGCGAGCACTGGCGCTTGCGCGGGTCGTGCCACAGCCGGCGGCGCTCCACGAACGAGCGGGTGACCCAGATCGGGAGCTGGTGGCTCACGCACACGGCCTCGTGGCCCCGGGCGATGTCCCGCGCCCGCCCGAGCGCCCCCATCACGCGCACGACCTGCTCGATGTACGGCTCGCCCCACGACGGCTTGAAGGGGTTGCGCAAGTGCTTCCAGTACTCCGGCTTGCGCAGCGAACCGTCGCCGACGCCGAACGTCTTGCCCTGGAAGATGTTCTCCGCCTCGATGAGGCGGTCGTCGATCGCGACCTCCAGGCCGTGCCGGGCGGCGATCGGCGCGGCGGTCTCCTGGGCCCGGTCGAGGGACGACGCGACGACGTGCGTGATGTCGCGGGACGCGAGGTGGTCGGCGACGCGTTCGGCCATCTTCACGCCGAGCTCGGAGAGGTGGAAATCCGGCAGGCGCCCGTACAGGACGCCGTCGGGGTTGTGCACCTCGCCGTGGCGCATGAGGTGAACGATCGTCACATCGCTGCTGGACATCGTCTTTTGGTCTCCTGTGCGGGCCGCGCTTGCGGGTTTACTCGGTCGCCTGCGCGGCGGCGCGGGCGGCCTGGGGCAGCGCCCCGAGGATACGTTCGAGGGCGGCGTCGTCGTGCGCCGCCGACAGGAACCACGCCTCGAAGGCGCTCGGCGGCAGGTAGACGCCCGCGTCCAGCATGGCGTGGAAGAACGCGGAGTAGCGGAACGCCTCCTGGGCGCGCGCCTCGTCGTAGTTCGTCACGGGCTGGTCGGTGAAGAAGACCGAGAACATGCTGCCCGCGTTGGACACGGTGTGCGCGACGCCCTCCTTGGCCAGGGCCTCGGACACGGCGGTGCGCAGCGTCTCCGACGCGCGGTCGACGTGCTCGTACACCGCCTCGGTGCAGTTGCGAAGCGTCGCGAGGCCGGCGGCGGTCGCGACCGGGTTCCCGGACAGCGTGCCGGCCTGGTAGACCGGGCCGGCCGGCGCCAGGCGGCCCATCACGTCGGCGCGCCCGCCGAACGCGGCAGCCGGGAACCCGCCGCCCATGACCTTGCCGAACGTGAGCAGGTCGGGGGTCACGCCTTCGAGGCCGTACCACCCGGACCGCGAGACGCGGAAGCCCGTCATGACCTCGTCGGAGACGAAGAGGGCGCCGTGTGCGCGGCACAGCTCGGCGAGGCCCGCGTTGAAGCCGGGCGTCGGGGTGACCACGCCCATGTTGCCGGGCGCGGCCTCGGTGATCACGCACGCGATGTCGGCGCCGTGTGCGACGAACACCTCACGGACCGCTTCGAGGTCGTTGTACGGGAGGACGATCGTGTCGGCGGCCTGCGCGCCGGTGACGCCCGGGGTGTCCGGGAGCCCGAACGTGACCACGCCGGACCCGGCCGCGGCGAGCAGCGCGTCGACGTGGCCGTGGTAGCAGCCCGCGAACTTGACGATCTTGCTGCGGCCGGTGAAGCCGCGCGCGAGGCGGATCGCCGACATCGTGGCCTCGGTGCCCGACGTGACCAGGCGCACCTGCTCGACCGGCGCGACGCGCGCGACGATCTCCTCGGCGAGGTCGACCTCGCCCGCGCCGGGCGTACCGAACGACGTGCCGCGCGCTACGGCTGCCGAGACCGCGTCCACGACGGCGGGGTGCGCGTGGCCGAGCAGCATCGGGCNCCCCCCCCCGCGCCGGGCGTACCGAACGACGTGCCGCGCGCTACGGCTGCCGAGACCGCGTCCACGACGGCGGGGTGCGCGTGGCCGAGCAGCATCGGGCCCCACGAGCAGACGAGGTCGACGTACTCGCGGCCGTCGGCGTCGGTGAGGTAGGGACCGCGGCCGGAGGCCATGAAGCGCGGCGTCCCACCGACCGCGCGGAAGGCCCGCACCGGGGAGTTGACGCCGCCGGGCGTCACCGCGCGGGCCCGCTCGAAGAGGGCCTGCGACGCGGGGGCATCGGACGGATACGAGGGGAAGTCACTGACTGCGCTCACGATGCCATGCTCTCACTCGGGCAGCGGGCGGAGGCGGGGGATGGCAGGCGTGCGGCGCGGGGCGCCCGGGGCAGGGCTGGGGAGGGGGGCGCAACGATCGGGGTGCGGGAGGGGGGCGGACGACGCGCACGCGGGGAAGCGGGGGCGGCGTGGAGGGCGGCGGCAGGCGCAACGCGGCGGTGCTCGGAGGCGGAAAACCGGGGGCCGTGGCGGAATGTGATCCGCTGCGGCGTATTTCCAGGTGACTTCGCGGGGTGAGCTGGGGAGAAGTTCAGATGGGCGACTCGGCGCCCGAGGCGGCAACCATGCCGTCGGCGCCGACGACGCCGGCGGCGGCCCGTGCGGCGCTCATGCCCGCGGTCGCTCGCGAACACACGGAAGGAAAGGGAAAATCGACCCTGAGGCGGAGCCGAGCGGACGGAACCGGCCGGTATTATCAGACGATCCGTCACTTGCCGTCATGGAAGTCCCCCGACTTCTCGCGGCGGTACGGCAATTCGGACATCGGTCGGTCAGCGGTCGGGCATTGGGCAGCGCGGTATTCAGGGCAGGCGGGGTGCGCGTGGCGGCGAGGACTCGGACGGTCCAAGTGGCTTTCCCACAGGGGATATTGCCGGGTATGTCGACCCCGACGGCCGGCCCGTGACGCGCCCGCCGACGGCCCGGTTCCGCAGGGCCACGAGTGGTGCACACCTGTTACGTAACGTCCATCCCGCACGCCGGACCGACCTGGGACGATCATCCCCGTGTCGCGCGAGCGACACTTCGGAGCAGCCCCTCACCCCGAGACCACTGGTGAAACGAACACAGCAGGACGAGTACGGCGTAAGCGCGAAAGGAGGCGGCCGGTGGGAGTGACGTACGAGTACTTCGGCGCTCCGGACCGCGCCGCCGCCGCTCGGGTCCCCCCGCTCATCGACCCCCTCGACCCGTGCGAGCCGCGAGAACGGCCGAGCAACTCGTACATCAGCAATGTCAAACCGGAGACGGTCAGCGCCATGGTGCTGTCGCTCCTGGGCGATACGCCGCGCGAGGCCACCCCGCCGCTCGAACTTGTCGTGCTGCACCCGGCGCACGCGGTGATGCAACTGCCGCCGATACTGCTGGAGGTGCTGCGCAACGCCACCGACGAGGAGTTGGGCGCCGCGGCGTTCATCTGGTCGACGGTGCCGGACCGGCGGATCCCGCGCGACGCGTATCTCCTCTACCGGATGCTGCACGACTGGACGGCGTTCGCGCACGAACTCCACCGCGCGGGCGACCAGTTGTACTGCCTGATGCATTCCTGACGCATTTCTGGTGCGGACCACGAGCGAGCCGCGAGCGAGAATTGTGAGCCAGTTGTGAACACGCCGTGAAATCTCCGGCTGCCCGTCGCGGGCGGTCGACACGTGTCGTACGAGGCGCCTCCCCAGCCGGGAGGCGCCTCGTCGGCGTTGGCGGGCGGGCAGGGGACAGGCGCGCCGCTCGATGCAGCGCATCACGGTCACCGGCGACACCCCAAGGGCCCCGACGGCTCCGAGTCCTACCGGCTGGACAACTGAGGTGCCGTCACCTCACCGGCGCCTACCCGTCCTTCGCGGAACGGCCGTCACTCCTCGACCACGCCGCGGAGGGCGTCGGGGCCGAACAGCGGTTCCAGCAAAGGGCGGTAGTCGGGTCCGCGGCGCAGGTGGTGGCCGCCGTCGGCGTTGATGTTCTGGCCGGTGAGCCAGGTCGACTGCGGGCCGACCAGGAAGGCGGCGAGGGCGGCGATGTCGTCGGGTTCGCCGATGCGGCCCAGAGGCGTGCAGGCGAGGTAGTCGTCGAGGACGGGGCCGCCCTCGGTGACCATGTCGACCATGTCGGTGCGGACCAGGCCCGGGCGGATGCTGTGCACGCGGACGCCGCTGGGTCCGAGTTCGTCGGCGGCGAGGCGTACGAGGTGGTCGATGCCGGCCTTGGAGACCCCGTACGCGCCGAACCAGCGGTGCGTGGCGGACGACGCGAGTGAGGAGATCGCCACGAACGCGCCGCCCCCGGCGCGGACCATGTGGCGGGCGCTGTGCTTGAGCACGAGCATCGTGCCGGTGATGTTGAGGTCGACCGTGTCGCGCCACTTCCGGGTGTCGACGAGGGTGATCGGGCCCATTGTCGAGTTGCCGCCCGCGGACGCCACGACGGCCCTGAGCGGGCGGCCCAGGGACGCCGCCCGGTCGACGGCGGCCCGGACCTGCTCCTCGTCGGTGACGTCGGCGACCACGTAACCAACGTGCGCGCCCGGCGCGGCAACCGCCTCAAGCTCGGCCACCGCGGCCCCCAGGCGGTCTTCGCCGCGCCCGGCGACGGTCACGTGCGCGCCCTCGGCGGCGAACCGCAGCGCGCACGCGAGGCCGATGCCGCTGCCGCCGCCGGAGACGAACGCGGCGCTTTCCGACAGGGGTGGCTGAGCAGGCGTCATGTTCCGTCTCCTTCAGAGGACTTGGCGTCGGGCCACAAGGGCTCGGGGATCTCGAAGCCGACCGGGGCGCCCCACTTGTTCCGGTAGGCGACCTTGTGCGCGGGCACCCGCGGCGCGACACCCCAGCGGCCGGTGGGGTAGCCAAAGGACACGCAACAGGCCATCTGCCAGCCCTTGTTCTCGGGCACGCCGAGGACGCGCATGACGGCGTCCCGGTGGGCGAGCCCCAGCACCGAGGTCAACGACGAGCCGACACCCTCGGTACGGGCCGCGAGTTGCGCGCTCCACACCGCCGGGAAGATCGAGCCGCCGGTCGGGTCGTTCTGCACGAACGCGAACAGGAACAGCGGGACCTGCTCGAAGTTGTCGGCGAGCCACTGCGACGAGTCGCGCACGCGGAAGAACTGCCGGGCCTCGGGCGTCTCGGGGGCCGCCTCGGCGGCGGCGAGCCGGGGTGCGTACGGGCCCGTCCACAGCCCGGCCAGCGCCTCGCGGTACATCGGGCCGAGCTGCGCCTTGAGGTCCGGGTCGTCGACCAGCAGGAAGCGCCAGCCCTGCGTGTTTCCGCCGCTGGGTGCGCGGACGGCGGCGTCGAGGATGCGCGCCTGGACGTCGTCGGGGATGGGCTCGGCGGTGACCCGGCGCATGGCCCGGGTGGTGTAGAGCGCTTCGCGGATGTCCATCGGAACTCCTTCGGGTGGCCTGCGGGTCGTGCCTCCTGGGTGAAGAAATCACGGATTCGGCGCCGCCGTCGCGCGATCGCCCGCCTCCCCCTGATCTGATGGGACGTCAGATAGGACATCCTGCCGGGTTGCGGCACAAGATCGCATCTGGTGGGGTGTGCGGAACGAACAGCGATCCGGGCCGGTGAGGGCCGTGCGCGGTTCGTGCCGACCACCCCTCCCGCACGGGCCGACGCCCGCATACAGTGCGGAACCAAGAGATTCCATCGTGCAGTTGCCGGTGCGGGGCGGCGCACGGCCAGGCGTGTGAACGAACGGTGTGAAGGGCACCGCACGTCGTACGGGGAGCCGGGACACACAGGATTGATTCGTCCCGATTGGGGGCTCGCCCGCGTACCGCCGTACACCGGCACCGACCGGACGCTGCGCTGCCCGGACGCGGGTCGAGCAGCCTCGGGGCCGGTCGACGTATCCTCGCCCGAGTGTGGGCGGGGGAGCTTTCGGGGCGATCGGGGGAGAGAAGGGGCATGCCGGGTGCGAGCACTTGACCGGGACGACCCGAGGGAGATCGGCGGATACCGCATTCTGCGCGTGCTCGGTGCGGGCGGCATGGGACGCGTATACCTGGCCCGCAGCCCGGGAGGGCGCACGGTCGCGGTCAAGGTGATCCGTCCCGAACTCGCGGACGATCCGGGGTTCCGGCACCTCTTCCGGCGCGAAGTGGCCGCCGCGCGGCGGGTCGGCGGCGCGTGGACCGCACCGGTCATCGACGCCGACACCGACTCCGCCCGGCCCTGGCTGGTGACCGGTTATGTCGCGGGTCCGTCCGTGTTCGAGGCCGTCGACCGCCACGGGCCGCTGCCCGAGGCGTCGGTGCGCACACTCGGCGCCGGGCTCGCGGAGGCGCTCATCGGAATCCACGGCACCGGCCTGATCCACCGGGACCTCAAGCCGACCAACGTGCTGCTGTCGCTCGACGGGCCGCGCGTGATCGACTTCGGCATCTCGCGGGCGCTCGACGCGAGCGTGCACACGCGCACCGGATCGACCGTCGGCTCCCCCGGGTTCATGTCGCCCGAACAAGTCGACGGCCGCGATGTCGGACCGGCGACGGACATCTTCTCCCTCGGCTCGGTGCTGGTGTTCGCAGCGACCGCGGAAGGTCCGTTCGGTGCCGGCAGCGGCCAGGCGCTGATGTTCCGCATCGTCTCCAAGTCGCCCGAACTCGGCGCTGTGCCACCGGCGTTGCGTGACCTGATCTCGGCCTGCCTGGCGAAGTACGCGGGGAACCGCCCGACTCCGCAGGAGCTTTTGGAGCAACTGGCCCCGGACGGGGGCACCGCGGCGCTCATCGAGCCGGGCTGGCTGCCCGGGCCGCTCACGACGGACCTGAGCCGTCGCGCGATCGCCCTGCTGGAAATCGACGAACTGGCCCCGGAACCCGACCCCGAACCGGTCGGAGAAGCGGCGGCACCGACGGGCACCGGGCGGACCGGCGCGCACTCGGGCGAGTACTCGGGCGGACGCTCCGGCGGATATCTCGACGGGCAGACCACCGCGCCCTCGCAACCGCCCTCTGCGTACGCACCGACCGAGCCGCCGTCACAGCCGTACTCGATGTACCCGCCGGCGGCGCAGCCGCTGAGCTTCGCCGCGGCGAGCCCACCAAAGCCGGCCGCGCCGCCGAAGCCGTCCTCGGCCCCGGCGTCCCCGGCGGCCCCGGCGGCCCCTGCGGCGAACTACCCGCCGCCGTCCGGGACGCCGGTGCACGCGCCGCCTCCCGCCAACGCCGGTCCAGCGCGGTCCACTCCGCCCCAGGCCTCGAACCCGCCCGCCAACCCGCCCGCGAATCCTCCTGCGAGCCCACCCGGGAGTTCCCCCGCGTCTCCGCCGCAACCGGCGAAATCCGGGACGCGGCGCGGCACCGCGTGGCTCTACGTCTCGGCGATCGCCGCCGCCGTGTCGATCGTCAGCGCCTCCGCGCTCGTCGCCCGTTCCGGCGAGGACGACCCCACAAGCCCCGCGGGCTCGGTCAACCCCGGCGCGACGTCCCCGACGGACGCCGGCACCGTGCCCGTCGGCACCTCGGATTCCGGTCCGTCGTCGTCCCGGCCCTCGGCTTCGCGGCCGACGACGGCGGGCACCGCCGCCGAGGTGTCCGGCGCCACCGCCGGCTCCCCCACGAAAATTCCCGAGGACTACGTCGGCACGTGGTCCGGCAGCATCACCACCGAGAGCGGCTGGACCACGTCGACCTTCACCGTCGTCCTCCACCAACCCGACGCCCAAGGCCTGGTGGCCTCGACGTCGTCGCACGCGGGCGGCGCGCTCGTCGACGGCAACTGCACGAGCAATTCCAAGCTCGTCTCCGCTTCCGGAGACGGCCTGCTCCTTCAGGACGTGCCCGACGGCAAGCCGCAGCCCACACTCGCAGGCGGTATACAGGTGTGTGCGTCCGGCGGCCAGATCAAACTGCGCCTGGTGAACGTCGGCGGCGACACCATGACCTGCGAGATCATCGCCGAGACCACCGGCAACCCGACCGGCACCCTGCGCCGCGCGGGCTGACGGCGGACGAACGCTTCGAGGGGGCCGCCCGGCGGCCCCCTCGAAACTCCCTGCGTTCGTCTCAGCCCTTGACCGTGATCAGCGGCCTCAGGTGCGTCACGACCTCGACCAGGTCCTCCTGCTGCCGCATGACCTGCCCCAGGTTCTTGTACGCGCCGGGGATCTCGTCGACCACACCGGCGTCCTTGCGGCACTCGACGCCCTCGGTCTGCTTGACGAGGTCCTGCACGGTGAACCGCTTCTTCGCCGCGTTCCGGCTCATCTTGCGGCCCGCGCCGTGCGACGCGGAGTTGAACGCGAGCTCGTTCCCGAGCCCGCGCACGATGTACGAGCCCGCGGCCATCGAGCCGGGGACGATCCCGTATTCACCACGGCCGGCGCGGATCGCGCCCTTGCGCGTGACCAGCACATCGACGCCGTCGTACGTCTCTTCCGACACGTAGTTGTGGTGGCACGAGATGCGCTGGTCGAACCACACCTTCTTCCGGCCCTTGCTTCCGCTCTTGCCGAAGAAGTCCCGCACGACCTGCTCGTACAGCGCGAGCATGACGTCGCGGTTGAAGCGCGCGTACTCCTGGGCCCAGTACAGGTCCCGGCGGTACGCCTCCATCTCGGGGGTGTCCGCGACGAAGACCGCGAGGTCGCGGTCGACCAGGTCCTGGTTGTGCGGGAGCGAGCGGGCGACGCCGATGTGGTGCTCCGCGAGCTCCTTGCCGATGTTGCGCGAACCAGAGTGGAGCTGGAGCCACACGAAACCGGACTCGTCGACGTCGAGCGACACGTAGTGGTTGCCCGAGCCCAGCGACCCGATCTGCACGCCCGCCCGCTCACGCCGCGCGTGGACCTCGGGGGCCAGGTCGCCGAACCGCTCCCACAGCGAGTCCCACGCCGCGAGCGAGAGCCCGGGAAGCTTGTCGACCGCCACGACCTCGCTGTGCGAGGCGTACCCGACCGGGATGGCCGCCTCGATCTTCGCCCGCAGCGGACCGAGGTCGCCCGGAAGGTCGTCGGCACGCAGCGACGTACGGACCGCGGAGACCCCGCAACCGATGTCGACGCCGACGGCCGCGGGGCAGACGGCGTCCTTCATCGCGATGACCGAGCCGACGGTCGCGCCGCGCCCGTAGTGCACGTCGGGCATGACCGCGAGGCCGTGCAGCCACGGGAGCGTGGTGATGTTGTTCAACTGCTGCCGCGCCTGGCTCTCGATCTGCGACGGATCCGTCCACATGCGGATCGGCACGTCACGCGCGCCGGGAACCTCGGTGTACGTCATGGTTGCTCACACTCCAAGTGTGTTCACTGAAAAGTCTGTGCCACGTCCGCGCTGCGCGGTAGTGGGCCGTGGCGGCCCCAAGACTGGGTCGGTACAGGAGAGGAGGGGCCGCCCGGCCTGCGACCGGACGTGCGCACCCTGCTGCTGCCGGGGCGGCCCCTCCGGCGGTCGCCGTGGCGGAGCCGGTGGCCGCCGCAAGCAGAGAAGCGAGACCGCGGAAAGGAGCGGAACGGGGTTACCTGCGTCGGGCCGGGGCGCCGCACCTGTCTGCGGGGCGCCGGCCTTGCTCGCGGAACCGCACCGGACCGCTCCTTTCCTTCGCGGCGCGGCTGCCACGGAGGTGGTCCGGAGCCGCGCGGGATTGCCTGTCGGGATCCATGAAGCCATGTCAGGGGAGGTGCCCGCAAAGGGTTTTCGGGGCCCGACGAACGCCGTGACATGATCGGGGCCGCGGCGTATGTTGACCTCACATGGTCATGTTCGGGGTCATCGCACTCGTTGTCGCCGCCCTCGCGCTCGCCACCGCGCCGACAGGTCTGTGCCTGTCACGGGCACGTCTGATGACCTGCGCCGATGCGGCGCACGCCGACGGCCGCGTGGTCGTCTTCGGGGCCGTCGAACCGCTGCCCGACGGGTTGGTGCGCGCGCCCGTTTCGGGCCGGGCGTGCGTGTGGTTCACCAGTGCGGCGGTGGAGTACTGGGTCGAGCAAGAGCCCGCCCGGGTGCGCGACTTCGACGGCGACGGGCCATTGCACCACAGCGAGCTGCGGCCGGCCCGGCGGGGCCGCGGCCGTACCGAAGTCCGCTCGTCGGACCGGCCGTTCCTGCTGCGCGACGACACCGGTGCGGTGGTCGTCGACCCCGTCGGGCTGCGCGCGGTCCGGCTGCCGGTGGCGAGCCGCGACACCGTCGGCGGCGGCGTGCCGCAAGACGGCGTGGTGGCGGTCGACTTCGGCGCGCGGCGCATGCGGCGGGTCTCGCGCTGCGACCGCAGCGAGACCGTCCTCGCGGCGGGCGAGCGGGTCTACGTCTCCGGGCGCGTCGAACGGCGCCCGGACGGCGTGGTGCTGACCGGCCGATCGTCGACGATCTCGCGCGAACAACCCGGCGGATCATCGCCGTTGCCGACGCTGCGGGCGCGGGTCGGACTCGCTCTCGGCGCGCTGGCCGGGCTCATCGGGGTCGCCGCGCTGCTCGCCGGGTCGGCGCGGCACTGACCTCTTCCGGGCCGGCGCCCCGCCCGATCAGGCGAAGACGACCGTGCGGCTGCCGTTGCGCAGCACCCGGTGCTCCGAATGCCACTTCACCGCGCGCGACAGGGCCTGGCACTCGACGTCGCGGCCGACGGCGACCAGTTGTTCGGGGGTCACCGCGTGGTCGACGCGCTCGACCTCCTGCTCGATGATCGGGCCCTCGTCCAGGTCGGCGGTCACGTAGTGCGCGGTGGCGCCGATCAGCTTCACGCCGCGGGCGTGCGCCTGGTGGTACGGCTTGGCACCTTTGAAACTCGGGAGGAAGGAGTGGTGGATGTTGATCGCCCGCCCCTCCAACTCCTTGCACAGGTCGTTGGAGAGGACCTGCATGTAGCGGGCCAGGACGACCAGTTCGACGTCGAGGTCGCGTACGAGCTCCACGAGGCGGGCCTCGGCCTCGGGCTTGGTCTCGCGCGTGACCGGGATGTGGTGGAACGGCACCCCGTAGGACGCGGAGAGCTCCTCGAAATCCCGGTGGTTCGACACCACCGCGACGATGTCGACCGGCAGCGCTCCGATGCTCGCGCGGAAGAGCAGGTCGTTGAGGCAGTGCCCGAACTTGCTCACCATGACGATGACGCGCATGCGCGAATCGGCGTCGTGGATCTGCCAGTCCATCTGGAACGACGCCCCGACCGCGGTGAACCCGGCGCGCAGCGCGTCGAGCGTCACGTTCTCCTCGGCGGTGAAGTGCACGCGCATGAAGAACAGGCCGGTGTCGCGGTCGCCGAACTGCTGGCTGTCGACGATGTTGCAGCCGGTCATCATGAGGAAACTCGCCACCGCGTGCACGATGCCGCGCTTGTCGGGGCACGACAGCGTCAGCACGTACTGCTCGGCGGACTCGGCGGGCACGGGAGCCCCGGCACCGCCCGCACCGACCGCTCCACCGGCGACCGTCGGCGGTACGGGCTGCATGGGCTGGTCGGACATCCTGGTGCCTTCCTCGGATATCGGGCGGGTATCGAGCGTTGGCGCGAGTGTGGATCCGGAAACCGTCGGTGCGGATGACTGTGCGCCCCGCGACTTCGTCCCCCAGGATCCCACGTCGCGAGGGGTGCTCAGCGCCCCCCGGTGCGGATCCGCAGCACGTCGAGGGTGTCCGGCCGTCGCCCCGGGTCGTCGGCGTCGGCGGCGGCGAGGCGTTCGTGTGCCGCGCGGGCCTTGCGGACCAGCTCGGGCCACGCGGGATGCGCGAAGTAGGCGCCGGCAGGCTGCTCCTCGCCCACCTCGTGCAGCACGGCGAGCGCCGCGAGCACCGCCTGGTCGACGGCCTCCGCCTCGTCGCCGTCGACGAAGATGCGGCCGATGTAGGTGGCGGCCGACCAGCGGTCCAGCCAGGTGTCGCCGACGAGCCGGTAAACAGCGTCGGTCACGGAGCCGTACTCGGCCTGCCCGGTCAGCCAGCTCTCCTGCTGGAAGGCGGGATCGCCGAACATGTGCAGCGCGGAGCGGACCTGGGCCCGCCAACGCCACCACGGGACGGTGTTCTGGCGCATGCGTGCCATGGTGGCGCTCTCCTCCTTGGCCCGCCGCCGGGTTCACCGAATCGTCGTTCGAATGTGATGAGGGCCGGTGTCACCCGTTCGGCCCATGACGACAACGATCATGCCGCAGGGGCCGTTCGGCGCGCCATGGGGGTTCGGCCCCGGCGGGACATCCGAACACCGCACCGGGCCGGAATGCCTCGGGCTCGGGAACGCCCGGCTCGGCTGAGGCGGTTCAGTTGCCTGCGGCCAGCTCCAGGAGGCCCTTGCCGACATCCATGATGGTCACGCCGTCCACACGCTGTTCGCGATGCTCTTGCACCCACCCCTCAATGGATTTCCGGAGCGCCGCGACAATCGCGCGGGTCTCGGCGGCGGGCGGGCTGAAGTCCCCGGTCGGATACGGCTTGCGGTCGGTCTGAACGGTCAGATCCGCGTGACCGTCGAGTACAAAGGCTCTGATCCGGACAACGGAGGCGCCCTCGGGAGTCGCCTTCAGAAAGGCCAGCAGCTCGGCCGCGTAAGCGTCTCCCCTGTCCTGCGCCGCGCCGCGCCTGGGCACCATGCCATAGCTCGTGTCGGTCCGGCCGACGCTGTGAACGTCGATGGAGTGCACCTCCACCTCGCGGTGATCGGTCGCCCATTCCTCCGCCTCGGCGGCGAGCATCATGAGCTCCGACTTCCAGGCATCGGTCAGATCGGTGTCCACCTCAACCGTGAGCATGTCGACATCCAGGAAGGTCAGCTCCACCCTGGTCACGTGAGCGCCCTGCGACGTGCTCTTGAGGTAGTCGGCCAACCGATCCCGGTAGGCCGCCCGCTGTTCAGGGGAGGTCGTTGCGGCGGCGGAGTCGACCTGGCCCTCGTCGTCTTCCTCCGTCTCGCCGCCGCCGGTCGGCGCACCGATACTCGGCGCGTCGCCGCCCACCGCCGGCCCCTCGTCGTCATCGCCGCACGCGGTCAGACCCGCTCCCAGCACCACCGCTGCCGCCAAGGCAGCCAACCCCCGCGTACGCGACCGCATCAAAGGACCCTCCCCCTGCACCCCACCACTCGGAGGAAGGACCTTACCGGCCAAGCCAGTTGGTGCCGTACGCCGCCCCCATCGCCGCGTCGTAGCGGTCCAACGCCACCTCGGCCAGCGCCGGGTGCGCGCCGAGGGGGGCCGACGTCACAGCCGCGCCGGACGCCGCGGCCTTGCGGGCGAAGTAGCCCGGGGTCATCAGGTAACCGGACACCGCGACGTTGCCTATCCCGTCCGCGCGCAGGGCGGCGACCGCTTCGGCCGGGGTGGGCGAGCTCGCGCACAGATAGGAAGGGACGACCGTGCGGCCGGTCAAGTCGCCCAACAGCGCTGCCATTTCGGCGGCGTCGGCGTTGGCGGACGGGTCGGTGGAGCCGGCCGCGGCGAGAACTATCGCTTCGCACGCGTCCGGCAGCACGTCCGCTTCGGTGTCCACAGGCTGTGGATCGCCGACACCCCACGCTGCGGTCAGCCGCTCGTGCAGTATCCCGGCGAGCCGGGGGTCCGGCCCGAGGACGTCCGCGACGTGGGCGGTGACCTGCGGCGCGGTGGCCAGGGCCGCGGGGATGTCCTCGCGTACGTGGTAACCGGCGCCGAGCAGCAGCGGCACGACGACGACCGGACCGGCAAGCCGCGCGAGGGTGTCGGTGAGCAGCGGCTCGGCAACGTCGACGTAACCGAGCTCGACCCGCAGGCCGGGGCGCATGCCGCGGATCATGTCGAGCAGGTCGGCGGTCGCCGCGAGCCCGGCGGGGTCGCGGGTGCCGTGCGCGACGGCCAGCAGCGGAACCGGGCCGGTGCCGCACGGGGAGCCGGACAACGAAACGGTTTCCCGAGCGGGGGCACGGACACGGCCGACACCCGACTCCCAGCCCTGTCCGGAACCGTCCCCGAGCCCGTCTGCGGCCCTGGGCGAAATTCCGCGCGAAACGCGCGGCGAAGCGTTGCTCACGGGTCGACCGCCAGCCGGTACCCGCGTTTGGTGACCGTCCGGACCAGGCCGGAGTGGGGGCCCAGGGCCGACCGCAGCCTCGCGACGGCCGCCTCGACGGCGTGTTCGTCGGCGCGGGCGCCGGTCCACACCTTCTTCAGCAGTTCCGCGCGGCTGAGCACCCAGCCGGGTTTCTCGGCGAGGGCGCGCAGGACCGCGCCGGGGACCGGGGGGAGCCAGATGACGCGGCCGTTGACCAGCACCGCGTTTCCCTGGAGGACGAGCCGGTCCTTGCCGGTGTCCAGTTCCCGGCGGGCCCGGAGCGGCAGTTCCTCGGTGATCGTGCGGACCAGCGACCCGAGGCGTCCCCGGTCGGGCCAGATCGTCTCGATGCCGTGCTCGTGCAGGGGCCGGGCGCAGACCGGGCCGATGCACACGGGCAGGACGTCGCCGCGCATGGCGTCGAGGAGGTCCGAACGCCGTTCGAGTTCGTCGGCGGCCTCCAGCAACGCCTCGATCGCCGGCGAGCTGGTGAAGGTGAGCGCGTGGACCTCGCGGCGCACGGTCGCCTCGACGAGCTTGCGGACCGCCGCGGGGTCCTCCGGCGGGCCCCAGCGGTAGACCGGCACCGCGATCACGTCGGCGCCGCGCTCGGTCAACGCCGCGGCGAAGCCCTCCAGCGGCGCACCGTGCTCCTGCAACGCGATACGGCGTCCGCGCAGGTCACGGGCGAGCAGCCAGTGCAGCAGCTCGTCGCTCGCCTCCGAGCCGGGCGAGTACACCTCGCGCAGGCCCGCGGCGCGCACCGCCCCGGTGGCCTTGGGGCCGCGGCTGACGATGACCGCTTCGCGGCACGCCGCGACCAGCTCGGCGCCGTGGCCCCAGCCCTCGGCTGCGCTCATCCAGCCGCGCCACCCGACCCCGGTGGTGGCGACCACATAGTCGAGCGGCCCGGCGAGGCAGGCCTCCGTGGCGCGGCGCAGAACGGTGTCGTCCCCGAGCGGGACGATGCGCATCGTGGGCGCCTCGACCACCTTCGCGCCGCGGCGCTCCAACAACGCGACCAGTTCGTCGCGACGGCGCGCGGCGGTCACGCCGATGGTGAATCCGACCAACGGCTCCGACAAGTCCACGGCTGTACCCATGCCGTGAGGCTGACCTATGTGTGTTTCCAACCTGTTGCGCAGCAGTCACGTCGGGGTTAGGCGTAGCCCCACCAGCACCTTCGCCGGTGTCGGCGGTTTCACGATCTTCGTCGGCGGTTGTGAGGCAGCCGTACCTCCGCCGCAACACACGCGACCCGGACGCGTAACGGCGTGCGGACACGCTCACTGGCATGACACACACCGCCGAGGCAGCCACCACGCTGACTGCCGTCACCGACACGCACTGCCCGTACTGCGCGCTGCAGTGCGGCATGGCGCTGCGGTCCGCCGCCGGGGACGCGGGTGTGGAGGTCGTGGAGCGTACGGCGTTCCCGGTCAACCGCGGAGCGTTGTGCGGCAAGGGCCGTACCGCCGCCGCGGTTCTCCGGACGGGTGTGCGGCTCACCTCCCCGCTGGTACGCACGGACGGGATCCTGCGCGAGGCGGGCTGGGACGAGGCCCTCGACCGGGTGGCCGCGGGCATCGCCGCGGTCCAGGAGAAGTACGGGAACGACGCGGCCGGGATCTTCGGCGGCGGCGGTCTGACCAACGAGAAGGCGTACCTGCTGGGCAAATTCGCCCGGGTGGTGCTCCGCTCCTCGAACATCGACTACAACGGCCGTTTCTGTATGTCGTCGGCGGCGGCCGCCAACCGCAAGGCGTTCGGCATCGACCGCGGGCTGCCGTTTCCGCTTGAGGACATCCCCAAGACCGGTTGCGCGATCGTGGTCGGCAGCAACCTGGCCGACACGATGCCGCCGGCGCTGCGGTACCTGACGGAGCTGAAGGAAAACGGCGGGAAGGTCGTCGTCATCGACCCCCGGCGCACCCGCACGGCGGCCGAGGCCGACTTGCACCTCCAGCCCGTGCCGGGGACCGATCTGGCGCTCGCGCTGGGCATGCTGCACCTGGCGATCGCCGACGGCCACGTGGACGAGAAGTTCGTGGCCGAGCGGACCAGCGGTTTCGAGGCCGCGCGGGCCGCCGCCATGGCGCACTGGCCCGAGCGCGTGGAGCGGATCACCGGGGTTCCGGTGCCGCAGATGCGCCGCGCGGTGGAGATGTTCGCCGAGGCGGCGAGCGGCATGGTGCTGACCGCGCGCGGCCCGGAGCAGCAGAGCAAGGGCACCGACACGGTCGGCGCGTGGATCAACTTGTGCCTGGCGACCGGCAAGGCCGGGCGTCCGTACTCGGGGTACGGCTGCCTGACCGGGCAGGGCAACGGGCAGGGCGGACGGGAGCACGGGCAGAAAGCCGACCAACTGCCCGGCTACCGTTCGATCACCGACCCCGCCGACCGCGCGCACGTGGCGTCGGTGTGGGGCGTGGACCCGGCCTCGCTGCCCGGTCCGGGGCGCAGCGCGTACGAGCTGCTGGACGCGCTGGGCTCCGAAGTGCGGTCGCTGCTGGTGATGGGCTCGAACCCCGTGGTGTCGGCGCCGCGCGCCGCGCACGTGACCGAGCGGCTGCGGTCGTTGGATTTCCTGGTGGTCAGCGACGTCGTGCTGTCGGAGACCGCGGAACTGGCCGATGTCGTGCTGCCGAGCGCGCAGTGGGCCGAGGAGACGGGCACGACGACGAACCTCGAAGGCCGGGTGATCCTGCGGCAGGCGGCGATCACTCCGCCGGCGGGGGTGCGCACGGACCTGTTCACGCTGCACCACTTGGCCGGGCGGCTCGGGGTGGCGTACGGCTTCCCAACGGACCCGGAGACAGTCTTCGACGAGCTGCGGGCGGCGACGTCGGGCGCGCAGGCGGACTACGCGGGAATCACGTACGACCGCATCCGGCGCGAGGACGGCGTCTTCTGGCCGTGCCCGAGCGAGGAACACCCGGGCACGCCGAGGCTTTTCCTGGACCGCTTCGAGACACCGGACGGCCGTGCGCGGTTCGTCGAGGTGACGCACCGGGCCGCCGCGGAGGAGCCGGACGCGGAGTACCCGCTGTACATGACGACCGGGCGGGTGCTCGCGCAGTACCAGTCGGGGGCGCAGACGCGCCGCGTCGAGGAGTTGAACCAGGCCGCGCCGGGGCCGTTCGTCGAGTTGCACCCGCATCTGGCGGAGCGGCTGGGCGTCGGCGAGGGCGAGATGGTCGCGGTCACCAGTCGTCGCGGCCAGGCGGTCGCGCCGGCGCGGGTGACCGGGACGATTCGGCCGGACACGATCTTCATGCCGTTCCACTGGGGCGGCGCGGGCCGGGCGAACTCGCTGACCAATCCGGCCTTGGACCCCACGTCGCGGATGCCGGAGTTCAAGGTGTGCGCGGTGCGGGTGGAGCGTGCGGATGTGGCGGCAGCCGAGGCCGGGAGCTCGATATGACCGTTCGTCAGATAGCAGTCGTGGGCGCGGGGATGGCCGCCGCCCGCCTGACGTCGCAACTTCTCGCCCGTGATCCGGACGCGGCGATCACGCTGTTCGGGGACGAGCGGCACGCGCCGTACAACCGGGCGCTGCTCGCCGACGTGCTGACCGGCCGTTACGCGGCCGACGCGATCCATCTGCCGGCGTCGTCGGCGCAGATGCGCACGGGTGTCGAGGTGGTCGCGGTCGACACGGCGGCGCGGACGCTGGAGCTCGGCGACGGCGAGATCGCGGCGTACGACACGCTGGTGTTCGCGACCGGCTCCAACCCGGTCCTTCCGCCGATCCGCAACCTGCACTGCACGTCGAACACCGGCGAGGGCGGCGAACTCAAGCAGGGCGTCCACGCGTTCCGCACCCTCGCTGACTGCGCGCGGCTCGCCGAGGCGGTGCCGGACGCGAAGCGCGCGGTGGTCATCGGCGGCGGAATCCTCGGCGTGAGCGCGGCGCGTGCCCTCGCGGCGCTCGGACTTCCGGTGGAGATCGTCCACCAGGCGCCGTACTTGATGGAGCGTCACCTCGACGAGGAGGCCGGTGCCGCCCTGCACCGCGCGCTCGGCGAGCTCGGCGTCGTCGTGTACGCCGAGAACCGCGCGAAGTCGGTGTACGGCACCGACCGCGCGGCCGGCGTCCAACTCGCCAACGGCTACCGCCTCGACGCCGACCTGGTCGTGCTCGCGTGCGGTGTGCGGCCCCGCGTGGGCCTGGCCCGCGCAGCCGGGCTTGAGGTGCGCACCGGCATCGTCGTCGACGACCGGCTCGCGACCAGCGCGCCCGACGTGTACGCGATCGGCGACTGCACCGAACACCGGGGCCGGGTCCACGGACTGGCCGGCCCTGCGTGGGAGCAGGCGGACGTGCTGGCGGCGCATCTTTGCGGGGCGGAGGCCGCGTACCCCGGCTCGCGGGTGCTCGCCCGGCTCACCGCCGGCCCGGTCGAGATCGCGGCGTTCGGCGACGTCGACCCCGTCGACGGCGCGGCCCACGACGTGATCCGCCTGGCCGACCCGACGCGCGGGTCCTACAAGAAGCTCGTTTTGCGCGGCGACCGCCTGGTCGGCGCGATCCTCGTCGGCGATCTGGCGACCGTCGGCGCCCTCACCCACGCCTATGAACGGGACGAACCGGTCCCCGAGGACCCCCTGCACCTGCTCGTGACGCAAGGAGCCCCCCAGTGATCGAGTCTTCCGTGAATGTGAATGAAACTGCCGTCAAGCGGCTGGTGTTGGTCGGCCACGGCATGGTCGGCCAGCGCTTCCTGGAGGCCCTGACCGAGCAGGGCGCCGGTGCGTGGAAGGTGACGGTGCTCTGCGAGGAGCCCCGCGCGGCGTACGACCGGGTGCACCTGACCTCGTACTTCTCCGGCACCAGCGCCGACGAACTGTCCATGGTCCCGGACGGGTTCCTCGACGAGCACGGTATCGACCTGCGGCTCGGCGACCCGGCCGTGTCGGTGGACCGCGCGTCGCGGACCGTGACCGCGCGCAGCGGCGAGGTTTTCGGCTACGACGCCCTCGTGCTGGCGACCGGCTCGTACCCATTCGTACCGCCGGTGCCCGGCCACGACGCCGACGGCTGCTTCGTCTACCGCACGATCGAGGACCTCGAAGCGATCGAGGCCTGGGCGAAGAGCGCCAAGACCGGCGCGGTCGTCGGCGGCGGGCTGCTCGGCCTGGAGGCGGCCGGCGCGATGAAGGCGATGGGCCTGGACACGCACGTCGTGGAGTTCGCGCCCCGCCTGATGGCCATCCAGGTCGACGCGGGCGGCGGCGACGCGCTGCGCCGCAAGATCGAGGACCTGGGCGTCACCGTGCACGTCGGCGCCGGAACGCAGGAGATCGGCGTCGGCGACGACGGCCGCGCGCGCACCATGAGCCTGTCGAACGGCGAAACGCTCGACGTCGACCTGGTGATCTTCTCCGCCGGCGTCCGCCCGCGCGACCAACTGGCCCGCGACTGCGGCCTGGACGTCGGCGAACGCGGCGGCATCGTGGTCGACGAGACGTGCCGCACCTCCGACCCGCACGTGTGGGCGATCGGCGAATGCGCGCTGGCGAGCGACGGGCGCGTGTACGGCCTGGTCGCGCCCGGCTACCAGATGGCCGAGGCGGTCGCACACGAACTCACCGAGAGCTCCGGCTCGTTCACCGGCGCGGACACCTCCACCAAGCTCAAGTTGCTCGGCGTCGACGTGGCCAGCTTCGGCGACGCGCACGGCACCGCCGAGGGCTGCCTGGAAGTGCTGTACTCGAACAGCCGCGAGGGCGTCTACAAGAAGCTCGTCGTGTCCTCGGACGGCAAACTGCTCGGCGGTGTGCTGGTCGGCGACGCCGGATCGTACGACCTGCTCCGCCCGCTGTGCCTCTCGGGCGCCGAACTCCCCGCTCCGCCGGAGCAGTTGGTGCTCCCGGAATCGGCCGGCGCGCCCGTCTCCATCGGAGCCTCCGCGCTGCCGGACGAGGCCCTGGTGTGCTCGTGCCACAACGTGAGCAAGGGCGCGATCCGCGCGGCGGTCACCTCCGAGGCATGCACGGACGTCCCGTCGGTCAAGAAGTGCACGCGGGCGGGCACCGGCTGCGGCTCGTGCGTCAAGATGCTGACCACGATCGTGCAGGACGAACTCACCGCCAACGGCGTCGAGGTCGCCAAGGGCCTGTGCGAGCACTTCGAGCACACCCGCGCCGAACTCTTCGAGATCGTCCAGGTACGCGGCATCACCAGCTTCGCGCGGCTGATCGACGAACACGGCAAGGGCTCGGGCTGCGACATCTGCAAGCCCGTGGTCGCCTCGATCCTCGCGTCGCTGTCCAACGGGCACATCCTCGACGGCGAGCAGGCCTCGCTCCAGGACACCAACGACCACTTCCTGGCCAACCTTCAGCGCAACGGCTCGTACTCGGTCGTCCCGCGGATCCCCGGCGGCGAGATCACCCCCGAGGGCCTCATCACGATCGGTGAGGTCGCCCGCGACTTCGGCCTCTACACCAAGATCACCGGCGGCCAGCGCATCGACCTGTTCGGCGCCTCGGTCGACCAACTGCCGCTCATCTGGCAGCGGTTGGTGGAGGCCGGCTTCGAGTCCGGGCACGCGTACGGCAAGGCGCTGCGGACCGTGAAGTCGTGCGTCGGCGAGACGTGGTGCCGCTACGGCGTCCAGGACTCCGTCGGCCTCGCGATCGAACTGGAGCTGCGCTACCGGGGCCTGCGGTCGCCGCACAAGCTCAAGTCGGCCGTCTCGGGCTGCGCGCGCGAGTGCGCCGAGGCGCAGAGCAAGGACTTCGGCGTCATCGCCACGTCGTCCGGCTGGAACCTCTACGTCGGCGGCAACGGCGGCATGACGCCCCGGCACGCCGACCTGCTGGCCTCCGATCTCGACCGCGAAACGCTGATCCGGACCATCGACCGGTTCTTGATGTTCTACATCCGCACCGCCGACCGCCTGGAGCGCACCGCCCCGTGGGTCGAGCGCATGGAGGGCGGGCTCGACCACCTGCGCGCGGTGATCATGGACGATTCGCTCGGGATATGCGACGACCTCGACGAACTGATGCAGCGCCACGTCGAGACGTACGCGGACGAGTGGCGCGCGACCCTCGAAGACCCCGACCGTCTGCGGCGGTTCGTGTCGTTCGTCAACGCTCCCGGCACCCCCGACCCCAGCGTCACCTTCGTACCCGAGCGCGACCAGATCCGCCCGGCCAAGCCGGGCGAAGAAGGCGCGCCCCTCCCCACCGCCGGCCTCATCGCCGGCCCGACCCTGGAGGTAAGGACCTCGTGACTGCGGAGATCGCGGCGGAGATCACGCCGGACGCCCACGTACAAATCGCCACGGCCGACGGCGGTTGGAGCACGGTCTGCCGCCTGGCCGACCTGATCCCCGGACGCGGCGTCGCGGCGCTCGTCGACGGCGAGCAGGTGGCGGTGTTCCTCGACCGCGACGGCACGGTCTACGCCGTCGGCAACCTGGACCCGTTCAGCGGCGCCCAGGTCATCTCGCGCGGCATCGTCGGCTCGCGTGGAGACGTGCCGGTGGTGATGTCGCCGATGTACAAGGAGGCGTTCGACCTGCGCACCGGCCTGTGTCTGGACGGCGACGACGAGGCCGTGGCCCTGCCCGTCCACGAGGTCCGAGTACGCGAGACCGTCGCGGCGGAAGTCGGCTGACACACCGCCCGGACGGACCGGCTGTGCGCATCAACGGCGCTGCGCACACCCGGCCTTCGCCACGGTCGGGGCGGCGGGCCCCGGGCAACGATCTGAAACGGCCCGTGGGGCAGCCGCGACGACCCCGTCCACCCGTCCGAGCGACGCCGGGTGAAGCCCCACCAGCGCACTCGGCACCCGGGTCGCGGCCGGTCCCTCGGTACCGCCGGCCACGAGCATGCTGTCCCACGACTCATCGCGCGCGGCCGGTTGCCGCGCCCCACGGCTCACCGGCCGGGTGCCACGCGCCGCCCTCGTCGGCCCCGGGCTCCCCTCAGATCTCGCCCGCCGTGCGCTTGCCGAGGCCGGCCTTCGCCGCCTCCGGGTTCCACAGCGCGACGGCCTTGTTCTTCGCCTCGGTCGCGTCCTGGCTGGCCTTGTCGGCGTCGCGGCGGTTGTCGGTGCGCTTGGCGCGCTTGCCGTCCTCACACGCGTCCTCGGCGTTCTCGCGGCCCCAGGCGGCGTACGCGCGGTCCGCGCGGGCTGAGGCCTGCCACGCCTCGCGCAGCCACTTCGCCAGCTCGTCGCCGCGCCCCAGTTCGTCCAGCTGGAGCGTGGCCAGCGTGCGCACCTGCTGATCCCGCTGCTCGGCCGCCGCGTTGAGCGACTGCACCGCCTTCGCGATGTCGCCGCAGCGGTCGATCTCCCGCACCGCGTCCTGCACAGTGGACCGCGAACCCGCGCTCACGTCGAACAACTCGTCCAACCGCTCGGCCTGGGACTTCGCCGGTGCGGCGGATGTCGCGGGTGCGGATGACGACGCGGGCGCGGTCGTCGCCGCAACCGCGCTCGCTGCGGGGCTGCTCGCGCCCGCCGCGCCGGTGTTCTTCGAGCCCTCGTCTTCGTCCAGCATCCCGCTCGCGAAGACCACGACGGCCAGCAGCACCACGAAAACGCCGATCGCCCCGGCCACGATCGCCGCGCGCGGCACCCCGGGCCCCGAGCCGCGTCCTGACCCGCCGAACTCGGTGCGGCGCGGGGCCCCGGACGCTCCCCCGGGACGGCGTGCGGGTTCCGAGTACTGCGGCTGCGCACCCGCCGGCGGATACCCGGCGGCCGGAGCGGCGTACCCGGGCCCGGGCCCCGCGGGCGGGTCGGAACGGAACAGGCCTTCGGGGAAGGCCTCCGTCGGCGCCGCGGCGGGCGCGTGATGCGCTGCGGGATACGGGGGCGGCGCCGCGGCCTGACCGGGTGGGGCGTACGGCGGCGGTGCCGAATGGGCGGGTGGGGCGTACGGCGGCGGTGCCGGATGGGCGGGCGGGGGCCCGCCGGGGTAGGCGGGCGGCGGGCCGGGCGGCGGGCCCCCGGGGTGGGGCGGCAGGAGCATCGACGGCGTCGCGACCTGGGTGCCGCCCGGATCCCCATACTGCGCGTACTCGTCGTAGGCGGGCAGCAACTCTGTTTCGTCGCGCGGCAGTTCCAACGGACCGAAGATCGACAGCCCCTCGTCTTCGGGCGCGTTGGGGTCGTCCCCGCGTGCGCCCGGTCCAGGCCTGCCGCTCATGTCCGTTCTCCTCGTGCCGTATCCGCCGCGACGCTTGGGTCCGTGCTCGTGCCCGTGTCGGTGCCGCTGTCCGCCCTGACGCTAGCCGAGACGCCCAACGCACGAACAGCGGTTCGGCTCCCGGACCCCCAAGTCGTCCGGATCCGCGAACGCCGGGCATGACGGTGCCGCCGGCGTCGGCCCCGTTGACGCCGGCGGCACCG
>NZ_JBPKBI010000001.1:497467-535227 GCF_051388935.1 Yinghuangia sp. YIM S10712 | reverse complement strand
CCCCCCCCCCCCCCCCCCCCCCCCCCCCCCCCCCCCCCCCCCCCCCCCGGGCCTGCGTCCCGGTTGTCCGTCACGGGACGCGGCGCGGGCCGCTTCGAGAGGAGAAGGGCGCGTCAGGCGGTCAGCACCTCCGGCGCCTCCTCGTCGTACGCCGCGCGCACCGCGGCGATGAAGTCGCGGGCGACCGGCTCGGCGGCCCACGGGGCCAGGCGCCGCTGGAAGTCGCGCAGATACTCCTGTCCGCGCTCCGATCGCAGCCGCGCCACCAGTCCGAGCGCGTCGGCCGCGACCGCGCACGCCTCGTCGAGACGGTTCTGCTGAAGGTGTGCGGTCGCGAGCAGCAACGTGTCGACGGCCCGGCGGCGCACGCGCGTCTCGGCGTGCCCTTCGAGTGCCGCCCGCGCCGCCTGCTCGGCCTGCCGCGGGCGGTCGAGGTCGCGGTAGCAGTGCGCGAACTCGTCGGCCAGATAAGCCCGGTCGAAGTGCGCGATCCAGCCCGGGTCCTCCTCCGGACGCGACCGCTCCATCGCGGTCTCCGCCCGTGCGAGGGCGCTCTCGCAGGCACGCATGTCGCCCAACTGCGCATGCCCGCGGGCCTCCGCCGCGTGGAACATCGCCATCGTGGTCGCGGTCGCCCCGTGCCCTGTCCCGGACCTCGACCCTTCCTGGGCGGCGCGCGCCAACTGCGTTATCTCCCTCGGATTCCCGAGGTTCCCGGCGAGGTGGCTCATCCCGGCGGCCAGCACATAACCGCCGTACGGCCGGTCGCCCGCGGCCTGGGCGAGCCGCAGCGCCTGGATGTAGTAGCGCTGTGCCAGACCGGGCTGGCCGGTGTCGACGGCCATGTAGCCGGCGAGCTCGGTCAGCCTCGACACGGCGGCGAACAACTCGCGGCCCGTCGCGTCGCCGTACGTCCCGTTCAACAGGCCCGAGACCACCGACCCCAGGTAGTGCACGACCACCGGCCGGATGTGCCCCGCACCGAACCGGTGGTCGAGAAGGGACAGCATCTCCGTCGTCGCCCGCACGGCCTCGACATCCGTCGCCCCGACGCGCGGGCCGCCGGCCCGGGCCACCTCCGCGTCCGGCGCGGTGATCAGCCAATCACGGCTCGGCGCCACCAGCGCGGCCACCGCGACCGACGAATTCAGCAGGAAATCACGGCGGTTGACGTCACTGCGCCACAGCTCGGTCACCACGTCGACGGTCGCGGCCGGCGTCGGAGCGAACTGCAACCCGATATTGGTCGCCAGGCTGCGTCCGTCGGCCATGCCGATCTCGTCGACCGTGACCGGTCGGCCCAGTTTTCGCCCCAGCGCCTCGGCGATCAGGTTCGGCACCGCGCCACGCGGCTGCTGACCGCGCAGCCAACGGGCGACGGAAGTCTTGTCGTAGCGCAGGTCCATGCCCTGCTCGGCGCCGCACATGTTGACGCGCCGGGCGAGGCCGGCGTTGGAGCATCCCGCCTCGTGTATGAGCGACGCCAGGCGTTCGTTGGGCTGGCGTGTCACGAGCGACCGTGCGGCCATCGGCGTCCCTCCCCTGCGGAGCGCCCCGGACTCCCGGCCTGCCGCCCCTGCCTGCTGTGCCTACACCTGCTGTGGGCCTGGTATGGCCCTGCGCCCCTGCTGTTCCCGCGCCTGCCGTGCGCCGCGGTCGGGCTCCGTGGTGAACTCCCGTGTGCGGGCAGGCCCGTGAAGCCCCATCACATCGTCCGTAACGGACGGTAGCCACTTGAACGCAATCACCGACAGCCTCCCCGGCCCCTGCGCCCCTGCCGTTGCATCCGTGCGCCCCCGATGCGCCGCCTGCCGCGGCGGCCGAAGGACATTCCTGGAACAGCACGGGCAAAGATCGCCAAACACCTGAAAGGCCTTGTCAGGACATCGAGTTACATCCTTTCTCACCGAACCGGGCGGGGATGACGCCCGCACGTCCGTCCCTCTTTCGAGTGACTTTCATCAAGCGTGCGAATAAGGTCCGTGCGCCCAGTAACCAATGCGTCGTCAAGCAGTTGTGAGGGCGTGGAAGAGATCCTCGGGGGCCGACGGCACACCCGCGAAACGCTGGCAGAGGCGGCCGTCCGCTACGCGGAGGACCGCCACTGGGACGTCGTACCGGGCACATCCGTCGTCGAGACCGACAAAGGCAGGCGGTGCAGTTGCGGCCTCCCGGCCTGCCGCGTACCCGGCGCCCATCCGCTGCACCGCGACTGGGCCGCACAAGCCGCCGGCAGCCCGGCCACCATCCGCCGCTGGTGGTCCCAACACCCGGACGCGGCGATCCTGTTGCCGACCGGCCGCGCCTTCGACGTCATCGACGTCGCCGAACCCGCCGGCTGCCTCGCCCTGGCCCGCCTCGAACGCCTCGGACTCCCCCTCGGCCCGGTCATCGCGACCCCCGACCGGCGCCTGCAGTTCTTCGTCATGCCGGGCGCGCGCGACAAGATGCCCGAGCTGCTCCGGCGTACCGGCTGGGGTTCGCCCGCGATCGACATGGTCTGCCGGGGGGACGGCGACTTCGTCGTGGCGCCGCCGTCGGCCATGGGCGCCAGCGGCGGAGCCACCTGGGCCCGGCACCCCACCACGGCCAACCGCTGGCTTCCCGAAGCCCGCGAACTCATCAACCCCATCGCCTACGCCTGCACCCAGGCGATCCCCCGGGCGCGGGATCGCCGTACGACGGTCCCGGCGCGGTAGACCTGCCGGAGCCCGCGCGGCGGTCGTCGGCGTTCGGCCGCGCTCCCGTGCGAACACCGACGGACCCCGGGGCGGTCGGTGCCCCAGGGTCCGTCGGTGTTCTCTCGTGCGGTGTGCGCGGTGCGCACTCACGGGTCAGCCCGTGGTCACCGCCACCGGGACCGCGGTCCGGTCGGCATCGGCAGGCTGCGTGCCGCCGCGCCGCACCTCGCCGACGCCCGGGAGGAAGAGGCAGCACAGGCCCGCCGCCAGCGACGAGATGCCGATGACCAGGAAGACGGTCTGCGGCACCACCTGAAGGAAGATCAGGCTGGTGAAGAACACCCCGCCGACGTTTCCGAACGCGCCCACGAGACCGGAGATCTGGCCCGACACGCGGTGCTGGATCTGCGGCACGATCGCGTAGACCGCGCCGTTGCCGCCCTGGATGAACACCGAGGCCAGCGCGAGCAGTGCGACGCTCTGCCAGACCGGCCAGTCGGAATCGATCCGCCACAGCACCAGGTAGCACAGGAACGACCCCAGCAGCAGGCCCAGGAGGGTGAGCTTGCGGCGTCCCGTGCGGTCCGACAGCCAGCCGCCGAACGGGCGCGTGACCAGGTTGGTGCCGGCGAAGCACGCCGCGGCGGTGGCCGCGGTCGTCGTGTCCATGTCGAAAAGCGTCCCGAAGAAGTTCGGCAGCCAGGCCGCCATCGTCAGCTCCGCGCCGAAAGTGACCATGTACGCGATCGCCAGCAGGCCCACCGCGGCGAACGGGTAGTGCTCGATCTCCGGTTTGTCGCCGCGCAGCACACCACGGTTCGACTTGACGACCGCGTAGATCTGGTACGCGAGCCACAGCACGACCACCGCGTACAGCACCGCCGCGGTCGCGTCGTTGACGACGCCCGGGAACGTCTTCTTGCCGGCCGGCGTGGTCGCCGTGTAGTCCGCGTTGAGCCGGTATACGACGAACCCGAGCGCCACTGCGAGCGGCACCTGAAGGGCCATCAGGCCGAACGCGGCCGGCCGGCTGGTCACCTGGAGACCCGGCTTGCGCGCGGGCCGCTCATACGTCTTGCCGTCCGGCACGTCGCGCGCCATCGCCAGGAAGAACACGCCGTACGCGGCGGCCAACAAGCCCGCGACACCGACACCCCAGCGCCACGCGCCCTCGCCGTCCGCGATCGCGGCCACGAAAACCGGCAGCGTCAGCGCCGCGGCCGCGGAGCCGAAGTTGCCCCAACCGCCGTAATAGCCTTCCGCGGTGCCGAGTTCGCGCTTGGGGAACCACTCGGCGACCAGCCGGATGCCGACCACGAAGCCCGCACCGACGATGCTGACCATGAGGCGGCTGATCACGAGCATCGGATAGGACTGCGCCAGCGCGAAGATGGTGTTCGGGATCGCCGCGAAGATCAGCAGCGCCCCGTAGACGCGGCGCGGCCCGTACCGGTCGACGAGCAGGCCGATCAACGTGCGCGCCGGAATGGTCAGCGCGATGTTGCACAAGGCGAGCGTCGCCTTCTGACCTGCCGTCAGGTGGAATTCCTCGCCGATGTCGTCCATGAACGGCGCCATGTCGAACCACAGCACGAAGCTGATGAGGAACGCGAGCATGGCCAGGTGCAGCATGCGGTAGCGCCCACGGAACGACAGGAGGGAGCGCAGTCGGGGCGGCTTGTCGGCGGTGTCGTTGTTCGCTGGGGTGGCCATGGGCGGGTCCTCCGTCGTTGCAATCCGGGCGGAGCGTGCGTTTTGTGTCTGACCCCAGCGACGGTGCCAAGCCCGTGTTTCCCCGGAACGTCACGTCATCGCGGCCCAGGAAACAATCCGTTCATGCGCGAATGCTCACCGCGTGAGGACCGGCGTGTTGAGCAAAACGCGTGTGGGGCGGGCGCGCCCCAGCGCACCCGCCCCACACAAATCCCGCTGTATCCGTCGATCACCGCACCGTCACCGCACCGGCACGGTGATCAACGCACCGCCTCGCCGGTCAGCGCGCCGCCACGAACACGTGTGCGGCGATGTCCGGCGAAAGCTCCGCCGCCTCGCCGCCGCTGCCCGCCATGACCCCGCCCGGCGACTCGTGCACACTCACCACCGCGCCGGGGCGGACCCCCGCGCGCCGCAGCGTGTACATGAGCTGGGCGTCGGTCTGGAGCGGCTCGCCGATGCGGCGGACCACCACGTTCTTCCCCTCGGGCCCCGCCACGTCGAGAAGCGTGCCCAGGCCGTCCATGAAGTCGTCCGCGTGCATGTCGCGGTCGAGCTCCTCCAGGCCGGGAATGGGGTTGCCGTACGGCGACTCCTTCGGATGGTGCAGCAGCTCAAGCAACCGGCGCTCGACCTGCTCGCTCATCACGTGCTCCCAGCGGCACGCCTCGGCGTGCACCTGCTCCCACGGCAACCCGATGACGTCGACGAGCAGGCACTCGGCGAGCCGGTGCTTGCGCATGACGCGTGTGGCGAGGTGCCTGCCTTCGTCGGTCAGCTCCAGATGACGGTCGCCTTCGACCGTGAGCAGCCCGTCACGCTCCATGCGCGCGACGGTCTGGCTGACGGTCGGTCCGCTCTGCCCGAGCCGTTCGGCGATACGGGCGCGCAGCGGGACCACGCCCTCCTCTTCCAGCTCGAAAATGGTCCGGAGGTACATCTCCGTGGTGTCGATGAGTGCACTCACGACCGCCAGCTCCGTTTCTTCGTGGTCCTGCCCCCAATTCTGTCCCACCGGGGCGGCGGCCGTGACCGTCCTCACGTATGAGGTCGACGCGTCGGGGGCACCCGCGCCCGGTTCACACCGGCGGGTACGCCGCCCGCTCCGGCGCGCCGTCAAATGACAACGTTCCGGCCGCGTGTTCTGCTCCCGGTCGGACCCGCCGATTTGCGCCCGACGGGGAAGTGTGCGGTGGGCGCGTCCCACGCCGGACGTACCGCTCCTACCTGCGGTGGGACAGGCCGGGAGTGTGGCCTTGTACCCAATCACATCTCCCTCCTCCGGCACACCCGCCACCACGGGTGCCACGAGCGCGACGGCACGCGGTCAGGACGCGGCACGGCTGGGTACGGTGAAGTGCATGGCAGAGGCCGAAAGTGTGTTCCGTCCCCTCGACGCGCTGACCGTCGCCGGACGGTTCAACGGTCCCCCCGGCTCGGGCAACGGAGGCTACGTCGCGGGCCTGCTCGCCCAGCAGGTCCCGGGTGCCGCGGCCACCGTCACACTGCGGCAGCCGCCCCCGCTGGAGCGCGACCTGCGCATCGTGCGCGACGTCGGCGGCGCCACGGACCTCTACGACGTCGCCGCCCTGGTCGCCGAGGCCGAGCGGGCGGACGACGCGACGGTGCACTTCGAACCGATCGACCCCGTGCCGTACGAAACGGCCGCGGAAACGTCGGCGGCCTTCCTCGCCGCCCGACGGCACCACCCGTTCCCCACCTGCTTCGTCTGCGGAACCAAGCGCGCGGAAGGCGACGGCCTGCGGTTGTTCCCGGGCCGGCTCGCGCAGCGCCCGGACACGACGGCGTGCGCCTGGGTCCCGGACAGGTCACTGGCCGGCCCCGACGGCATGCGCGTACGCCCCGAATTCGTCTGGGCGGCGCTCGACTGCCCCGGCGCGTGGACCACACTCGGCGACGACACTCCCGCCCTCCTGCTGGCCCGCATCACCGCGCGGGTCGACGCCCTCCCCTATATCGGCGACCGCTGCGTCGTCATGGGTCGGCGACTCGGCCGCGACGGACGCAAGGTGTACACGGCGACGACGTTGTACGACGGCGACGGGCGGGTTGCCGGACACGCGGAAGCCCTGTGGATCCAGCCGCGAGACGCCGCGTGACGGCGGACCCGCGCGATCCGGCCGGGCGCCCTGCCACCGAAACGTCCGTCCGCGGGCACCCCCGGGAGGGCCCCGACGCGCCCCGCCTCACGGTGTGGGGTTGCGCGCGTCGTAGCGCCAGAAGCCCCGCCAGCGCGCCGTCAGCGCCAGCACCGCGACCACGCACGCCAGGCCGCCGCCGATCACCGCGACCCGCTCGCTCGTCAACGTCGCGATGCTCCCGGACCCGAAGTCGCCCAGGCGCGGGCCGCCGGCGACCACGACCGTGAAGACGCCCGCGAGCCTCCCGCGCATGTCATCCGGCGTCGCGACCTGGAGGATCGTGTTGCGGAAGACACCGCTGATGGTGTCCGCACAACCCGCGACCGCGAGGAAGAGAAGACCCAGCCACAGCCACCGCGTCGTACCGAACGCGGCGATCGCGAGCCCCCACGCCACAATCGAGAGAATGACCGCCCGGCCCTGGTAGCGCACCCGGCCCAGCCAGCCGGAGAACAGCGCCCCCAGAAACCCGCCGACCGCAGGAGCGGCGGCGAGCAGGCCGACGGTCTTGGCGTCGCCGCCGTACCAGGCCGCCGCGACGGCCGGGAAGAGCGCGCGCGGCATGCCGAACGCCATCGCGGCGATGTCGGCCATGAACGTCATACGGACGTTGGGACGCGTACGCAGGTAGCGGAAACCCTCGGCAACCGACGCCCGCCCCGCCGGTCCCTCACGCACGGGCGGCATCGAAGGCAGCCGCCACATCGCATACAGCGCGAGACCGAAACCCAGCGCGTCGACGATGTAGACGGTCTGGGCGTCCCATACCCCGATGACCAGCCCGGCGAGCAACGGCCCGGCCGTCATGCTCACCGTCATGCTCAGCATCGACAACGCGTTCGCGGCGGGGAGATGCTCGGCGGGCAGCAGACGCGGGATCATCGCCGCGCGCGTAGGGCTGTTGACCGCGAAAAACGCCGACTGAGCGGCCACCACCGCATACAGCAGCCAGACCTGCCGGAGCTCCAGAACCGCCTGCACCGCGAGCACCAGGCTCATCACCGACAAACCCGTCGACGTGATCAACCCGAGCTTGCGCCGGTCCATGCTGTCCGCGATCGCCCCGCCGACCAGGCCGAAAAAGATCAGCGGCCCAAGGAAAAAGAGCCCGACCAGCCCGACGGAGAAGTTCGATCCGGTGAGCTGGTACGCCTCGACCGCCACCGCCAACGCGGTCATCTGCTGCCCGAGCGAACTGATCATCGCCCCGGCCCACAACCGCCGATACCCGGCCGACAGCCGCAACGGCGTCACATCGGCGACCACCGCCCCCACGACACGCCGCAGCCGACGCGGGGACTCGGGTGCACCCGGCGCGGACTCCCCCGGCACGATCTGCGGTCTGGCGGACACTCCGCGACTCAACCGCCCCCGAAGCCGACCGCATTCCCCCGGCAAACGTGACGTCCCCCACGCCATCGCTCACACCGCGCCGTCGTGGAACGGGACGCCGGAATCCGCCCTGTGGCGGCCTCGCTCACCCGTGCGGGGCAACCCCCCGACGGCCTCCGGCTATTCCCGCCCAGCGCGTGAGAACGACCACCCGAAAATCTCCTTGCCTCCCGCCCGAACCCGACCTACCTTGTGCGGTACACGGGAAAGGAGGTGGTCTGTTTTGCATAGCATTCGGACGCGTGAGGTGGCTGCCAGCTAGCCGCCACTCCGGTCTCCCGACCGAAGTCTGACCCGCCTCGACTGCAGCGCGGCGGAAAGCGTCAGGCGGTCGGCGAATACCAGGCAGACACCCGACCCGCAGGCTCGCCGAGGACGTCCCCTCGGCACCTCCCCCAGGGAGAAGGCCTGCGGGTCGCTGCGTTTTCGGGCTGTGCTGACCTCGCTGTACGTGCGCCCTCAATGCGACAGCTGATAGTCCCCTGTGCGGCGACATGGCCGACCAATCCGCAATGGAAGTCGTCATTTTTCACACGCGGTACGGCTTGTCTAGTGAACGACGTGAGGAGTGATCGTCGTTGCACGTCGCTACTCCCCAGGCTGGCTACTGTCGCCAAGGTGTCGGTGAGCGAACGTGCGTATGACAGTCCGATCTCAGCCTGTGGCCGGGTTTCTTCGGTCGTTTGCTGAGCGGGGATGACCGTTCCTGTGATGACGGTCGGCTTGCTTGAGCGCTCCCAGGAGCGTGGCGCCAATCCGATCATCTCGCCGGGGATGCGCATTGCATCGGCGATCTGCTCGATCTTGCCCAGGCTGGTGACTTCGCCTTGGCCCTTGGCCAGTTCGCCGACACGTTGGGCTTTGATGTCGCAGGCGTCGGCGATCTTTTGGAAGCTGATGCCGCCCCGCTTCTTGGCCGGTGCGAACACGGCTCCGAAGTCGCGCATCCACGCAGCCTGGTCCGACATTCGGTCTTGGGCGGAAGCCGAACTTGGTTGCTTCATCTCAAGTCTCGTTCCCGTTCCAGTGCCTTGGCCAAGCTCGATTCCTGACGGTTCTTCGTACCCGGGAAAAGCGAGGAGGCGGCTGCTGAAAGCGCCCGCACGGCGGCCTTGCGAGTGGGCGCTGAGCGGGCGCGGCGATCGGCGGCCTCCATGGGCACGATGGGCAAGTTTTTGCGCTTATTCCAACCCATACGTGGCGGCCGGTTGTTGGGCGCCGTGAAGGATGACGAGGCAACCTGCGCGTCCTTCAGCTTGTGGGACACGATGGTCGCTGCGGTGCCGACTGCCGCCGCCGTTGCTCGCGCGGCGACTGCGATTCCCCGGCGCTTGGTCACGTCGGAGGGCAGAGCCGGCGTGTGTACCCATGCCTTGAGCTCAGTTTTTTTTACCTGGATATCCACCGGCTGGAAATTGTGAGGTTTCACAGCTGCTGTATATCCACCCTCCACTGCCGTGTGGTAGGCGTGGTCGGAGATCATGACGGCGAATCTCGAGTCGGTGTTCTCGAGAGCCTTTCGCAGTTCGTTGCTTCCGAGCATCCGGGCCAACTCGATTCTCGCGATGCCTGACCCTGAGTGATCGATCGGGCCGTGGTGTATTGCGGCGCGCATGCGCAACGGCGGATCGAAGTCCCTGGCACGCCGGTGCAGTTCGTTGTTCAGTTCGGGCACCGCGTCGACCAGGCGAGCGGTGTCGCGGTCACTCAGAATAATGGTGAACCCGTCGCCGTCGTCGCGGCTATAAACCTTATCGTCTCTTTCAACAGGGTCCCATGATATTCCGACCTGCTCCAACGCCGAACCGATGATTTTACGCATCGCCTGCCGGATGGACGGTCTCAGGAAATCCGGATATCCGCTGTACTGCTCAATATCCACCGCGATCATGGCGCGGCTCGGCGGCATGTGCGCATGCGAGGAGAGAGGCGACCCTAGGGGCGAGCCGACCGTGGCCGTGGAGGCCGTGCGGCGCGGGCGTTCGGGGAAGGGTTGCCCGTGGGAAATATTCGTTTTGGCCGAGGTCATGCGGATTTTCCGGTTGCGGGGTGCCGTGGTGCCCTTCTCCGGGGGGATAGCCGACGCATCTTTCCGTTTCGGGTATTTCGAGGCCGCCGCAACTGCACTCACGGCTACTGCGACTCCGCGGCGCTTGGTCAGGTCGGAGGGCGGGGCCGGTGTGTATACCCTTACCTTGATCTCTGCATTTTTGACCCTGATATCCATCGGGCGGAAATCGAGAGGTTTGACAGCTTCTGTATATCCGTCCTCCACTGTGGTGTGATAAGCGTGGTCGGAGATCATGACGGCGAGTTTCGAGCCGGTGTCTTCGAGAACTTTTCGCAGCTCGTTGCTTTCCAGCATCCGGGCCAACTCGATTCTCGCGGTGCCGGAGCCTGAGGGGTGGATCGGGCCGTGGTGTACTACGGCACGCATGCGCAGCGGCGGATCGAAATCCTGGGCGCGTTGGTGCAGTTCGTTGTTCAGTTTGGGTACTGCGTCGACCAGACGAGCGGTGTCGCGATCACCCAGGATGATGGCGAAGCCGTCGCCAGCGTCTTCGATGCCAAGTACATCCTCATGCCTGGAGATCCCAACATGTTCCAGGCTTGACCAAACGACTTCGTGCAGTGCCTGCCTAAGGGACAGCCAGGAACTTCCCGGATATTTGGTGGAGTTTTTTATGTCCACTGCGAACAGGGCTCGACTCGGTGGCATCTCGACCATGTTTGTACTTTGGCGTGAGCTGTTTCCCGGAGTCAATCGTTCTTTTCATGTTTACGTCGAGGGCGAGGCGGATGTTGACCAAGAGCATGCGATCCTGCGGTGATCGTGCGCCAAGCCGACGGACGTCGTACCACTACGACGGCGAATGACGTTCGCAGACGCGTCGGGTTTCGGGCAATGCTCTGTTCGGGTTGGGCTCGGGCATGGTCGGGGGTCATACTCTGGCCGTCGCGGTACGGGACGGCTACGCCTACTACACACGTGAGGGCGTGACGTGGCAGCTCGGGACCTAGCCGCTGCCCGCTGGGTGATCGGTGCCGACATCGGGTCACAGCGGCGGTGCTGACAACGTCGCGTTTGTTCGTAGTCGGCGTGGAACGCGTCGGCTGCGGCGCGGGTTTCCCCGTAGGCAAGTGGCCCGACGTTCCCTTGAGTGAAGCGTCGGATGACCAACAGGGGTACGCCTTCGGCGAGTCGGAGTGTGGCGGCCTCGTCCGGGGTCGGCATGCGGGCGACGAACATCGCTTCCGTGGGTGGCCCACGCCGTCCTGCGGTGGGCGGGGCCGTACACCGTGACGAGAACGCACAGCCCGACTGGATTTCCGACGTGCCACACCTGATTCCTTGCAGCCGCCGACCGGAGCCGGGGCGTCGGCCTGATCAACCGATCGGGCTGTGCGGCGGTGGCCTGCGCGCAATGAGTCGACAGTGGCTCCGGTCGGTCTCAGGCGCGGGGCGACACGGCGTTCCATGCGCGGGGTTTGTCGGGTTGAGCACGACCCAGATCCGCCTGATGCGGTCGCCTGCGACGTCGAACGCCATCACCGACAAGCCGGCGCCGCCATGCCGGAGCACCAGGCCGGGGCGGCCGGTTGACCGTGCGTTCCAGGACCATCGCGCCGAGCAAAGCCGGCCGCGCCGCCTGATCCGCTTGCCGCTTGCCGCTTGCCGATTTCCGCCACGTGATCTGGGAACGGGAACGGCTTTCGCCGATTGGCCGTCGATTCGAACGGTCGGGCGCGCGAGGTGGCCAATGGGTTTTCCGGCGCACGAGTTGCCTGACGATGAGAAGTTTGTGGTCCGCAGTGGCCGGCTGATGCGGGGTTGGCAGGACGTCGCGCGCGAGGTGGCGAATGCTGCGAGCGCCGTGGCGCCGGGTGAAATTCGCGGTCGGGAAGTGCGCTCGTTGACCGCCGAACGGCCCCCGCACCGGGGGCCGTTCGGCGTTTCCGATCGCTCACGTGCCGAGAGTCGCAGGAAGCAAGCGTCACTTCGCCCCCAAAGAGGCGCTGATGCCCCGCCGACCCGACACCGAACAACCCGGCGACATCGGACAGGTGGAACCACACGATCGTCCACGCACGAGACCACCGCGCATCGGCCGAGTCCCCGCCGAAGTCCCGGGTCGCCAAGTGGGCGCCCTCTGCGGCTCGTTCCCCGCCCCCTGAACCGGAAGAACGCGCAATGCGACGGCCACGCCCGTACGCCGTCTCCTGCGGCCGTGCGCTTCGGACCGCCGACCGTGCGCTCGGACACACCTTCACCCCACCGACCGTCCGCGCTCGGCCCGCCGCAGGCGGCATCCCTCACAGGCACGCGACCGCATCATTTCCAAGGTGTTTCCAAAGCGTTTCCGGACCTTCACATGTGTTTCCGGACTGTTTCCGGTTCATCGAACACCGGAAATCTCACAGTGAAAATCCGACGGCGTCAGTTTTATTGTCGAAGAAACGACCGACTCTGCCCGGATCCGCGGGAATCCCGCGCATTAAGCAGCGGTAATCTCCTCATGGCCACCCGGTTCCGGGGGACCATTTCGCGCTGCACCACGCGACAGGGTTCATGGTTGACGGAAGGACTCGCATGCGACGCCAGATACCGGAAGCCGCAGCACGTCGGCAGCTTCCCGAATCGACGCCACCCTCCGCCGCCCGCGCGTATCTGATGCTGGGTCTGGCCACCCTCGGTTTCGCCGTGAACTTCTGGGCCTGGGCACTGATCAGCCCGCTGGGGCCGAGGTTCAAGGACACGCTCTCGCTCAGTGCGTTCGAGCAGTCCCTGCTCGTGGCCGTGCCGGTCGTGGTCGGCTCACTCGGCCGGATCCCGGTCGGTGCGATGACCGACCGCTTCGGAGGGCGGCTGGTCTTCCCCCTGGTGTCGGTGGCGACGATCGTGCCGGTGCTGTACCTGGGACTGTGGGGTCACGATTCTCTGGCCGCTCTGCTGGCCGGGACGTTCTTCCTCGGCATCGCCGGTACGTCGTTCGCTGTCGGCGTGCCGTTCGTCAGCGCGTGGTTCCCCCCGGAACGACGCGGGCTGGCGATCGGTCTTTTCGGCGCCGGGAACGCCGGTACCGCGATCAGCGCGCTGACCACGGTCCGCCTGGTCGACGCGCACGGCACCGCGAACCCGTTCCTGATCACCGCCGCGGCGCTGACGGCCTACGCGGTCCTTGCCGCCGTCGTGCTGCGCGACGCGCCCGGCCGGACACCTCCGACGGAACCGCTCGGACGCCGGCTCGCCGCGACCGCCCGGCTCTCCGTCACGACCCAGGCGTCGATCCTGTACGCGGTCCTCTTCGGCGGCTACGTGGCGTTCTCCGTCTACCTGCCCACGTACCTCAAGAACGCGTACGGTCTCTCCCAGACGGACGCCGCGAACCGCATGGCCGGCTTCGTCCTGGTCGGCGTCGCGATCCGGCCCATCGGCGGGTGGCTCTCCGACCGCTTCGGGCCGACCCGCGTCCTGGCCGGCACGCTCGCGGTGGTCGTGGTCGGGGCGTTGGTGCAGTCGGCGACCCCGCCGCTGGCGCCTGTCGGCACGATCGCGTTCCTCACCATGGCCGCCGCGCTTGGCGCGGGCGCGGGGGCGACGTTCGCACTGGTCGCGCAGCTCGCGCCACCCGCGATGACGGGTTCGGTGACCGGCATGGTCGGTGCGGCCGGCGGGCTGGGTGGGTTCGTGCCCCCGCTGGTGATGGGCGCGATCTACAGCGCGTTCGACTCGTACGCCGTGGGCCTGGTCCTGCTCGCCGTGGTGGCCGCGGGCACGCTGGCCCACCTCCTGGCCACCACCCGCGCGGCAACCGCCGTCCAGGATGCCGACAGCCGGTCGCCGCAGGCCGAGGCCGCCCTGCCGAGGTGACGTTCCGCCCCGAAGCGGGGGAGACGGGGAGGGCAGGGCCGCCGGATGGCCCTGCCCTCCCCGTCTCCGCTTGTTGCGGGCGTGTCCGACCACCGCAGTCGAACAAACACTGCATATTTCCGCCATGCTGATGATGTTTTGCCCGAGTATGCGGTAGGCCCATCGGGGTGACAGAAGGGCCGAATGACCCTGCTCGGGGTTGTCCCGCCGAGTGGAAGGTGATCTGGGGCTCAGCCGGGCCCGATACCCCGTGTCTTCGTCGCGCCGGCGGGTAGGGCTCATCCTCGGACGGGAGGGAACCGCATGCGTCACTCACAGGGAACCGGGCGGCCGGTGGGCATGCTTGTTGTGGCCACACTCGGTTTCGCGGTGAACTTCTGGGCGTGGGCACTGCTCAGTCCGCTCGGGCCGAGATTCAAGGACGACTTGGGCCTGACGTCGTTCGAACAGTCGTTACTGGTCGCGGTTCCCGTCGTGGTCGGGTCGGTGGGCCGGATCCCCGTGGGGGCGATGACCGACCGGTTCGGCGGGCGGGTGATGTTCCCGCTGGTGTCGGCGGCGACCATCGTGCCGGTGCTGTACCTGGGGCTGTGGGGCCACGACTCCCTCGGCGCGCTGCTGGTCGGCGGTTTCTTCCTCGGCATCGGCGGTACGGCCTTCGCGATCGGTGTCCCGTTCGTCAGCGCGTGGTTCCCCCCGGAGCGGCGCGGGTTCGCGATCGGGGTGTTCGGGGCCGGGATGGGCGGCACCGCGATCAGTGCGCTCACGACCGTGCGCCTGGTCGACGCGCACGGCACCGCGAACCCGTTCCTGATCACCGCCGCCGCGCTGGCGGTCTTCGCCGTCGTGTCCGCGGTCGTACTGCGCGACGCGCCGGGGCGGGTGCCGCCGAAGGAGTCGCTGGGCCGCCGGCTCGCGGCGACGATGCGCCTGCCGGTGACCGCGCAGGCCGCCGCGCTGTACGCGGTGCTGTTCGGCGGCTATGTGGCGTTCTCGGTCTACCTCCCCACCTACCTGAAGAACGCGTACGGCCTTTCCCAGACGGACGCGGCGAACCGCATGGCCGGCTTCGTCCTCGTCGCCGTCGCGATGCGCCCGGTCGGCGGCTGGCTGTCCGACCGCCTGGGGGCGACGCGGGTGCTGGCCGCCTCGCTCGCGGTGGTCGTGGTCGGCGCCGTCGTGCAGTCGGCGACGCCCTCTCTGGCTCCTGTCGGCACGATCGCGTTCCTGGCGATGGGCGCGGCCTTGGGCGCGGGCAGCGGGGCGACGTTCGCGCTGGTCGCCGTGTTGGCGCCGGCCGAGATGACCGGTTCGGTGACCGGCGTCGTCGGCGCGGCCGGCGGACTGGGCGGGTTCGTGCCCCCGCTGGTGATGGGCGGCATCTACAGCGCCTTCGACTCGTACGCCGTCGGTCTGCTCCTGCTCGCGGTGGTCTCGGCGGCGGCGCTGGCCTTCGTGCTCACCGTCGTTCGCCGCGCGGTCGCGGCGCAGCAAGCCGGCCCAGGATCGCGTCGTACGGATCCGGCGGTGCGGCGATGAAGCCCGCGATACGGAACATCCCAGCCGTACCCGAGCGGGCCGACGGCCCGGAGGAGGCGAGGCGTTGAGCACCGAGTCCGACCCCCGTATGTCCGCACCCGATCCCCCGGCCCCGGCCGGGCTCGACGGCGAGTTGGCGGACGCCCTCGTCCGCTCCCGCCGGTTCTTCACGCGCGCCGACGTCTCGGACGATCTGCGCGCGCTCTACAAGAGGGGCGGACGGCAGGCCGACGACTTCTACCGGGAACGCTGGTCGCACGACAAGGTGGTGCGGTCGACGCACGGCGTCAACTGCACCGGGTCGTGCTCGTGGAAGGTGTACGTCAAGGACGGCATCATCACGTGGGAGTCGCAGCAGACCGACTATCCCTCCGTCGGTCCGGACAGCCCCGAGTACGAGCCGCGCGGCTGCCCGCGCGGTGCCGCGTTCTCCTGGTACACATACTCGCCCACGCGGGTGCGCTACCCGTACGTGCGCGGAGTCCTCCTGGAGATGTACCGCGAGGCCAAGTCCCGTCTCGGCGATCCGGTGCTCGCGTGGGCCGACGTGGCCGACGATCCCGTGAAGGCCCGCCGCTACAAGTCGGTGCGCGGCAAGGGCGGCCTAGTGCGGGCGAGTTGGGACGAGGCGATCGAGATGGTCGCGGCGGCGCACGTCCACACGATCAAGACGTACGGCCCGGACCGGCTCGCCGGGTTCTCCCCCATCCCGGCGATGTCGATGGTGTCGCATGCGGCCGGCGCGCGGTTCTATTCGCTGGTCGGCGGCGTGATGCTGTCGTTCTACGACTGGTACGCGGACCTGCCGGTGGCCTCGCCGCAGGTGTTCGGCGATCAGACCGACGTACCGGAGTCGGGCGACTGGTGGGACGCGGGCTACCTGGTGATGTGGGGCTCGAACCTGCCGGTGACCCGCACGCCCGACGCGCACTGGATGGCCGAGGCGCGCTATCGCGGGCAGAAGGTGGTGGCGGTCTCACCCGACTACGCGGACAACGTCAAGTTCGCCGACGAATGGCTCGCGGCGCAGCCGGGCACCGACGGGGCGCTGGCGATGGCCATGGGCCACGTGATCCTCAAGGAGTTCTTCGTCGACCGGCAGACGCCCTACTTCACGGACTACGTCAAGCGCTTCACCGACCTGCCGTTCCTCGTCACCCTGGAGGAGCACGGGCCGGGACAGTACCGCCCGGGCAAGTTCCTGACCGCCGCGGACCTGGGGGCTCCCGCAGCCGAGGCGGAGAACGCCGCCTTCAAGACCGTGCTCCTCGACGCGGCCTCGGGCCGGCCGGTCGTCCCGAACGGCACGCTGGGGCACCGGTTCGGCGAGTCGGGCGCGGGACGGTGGAACCTCGATCTCGAAGGCGTCGACCCGCTGTTGTCGGTGCTCGGCTCGGAAGAGGCCCCGCTGGCCGTGGAGTTGCCGCGCTTCGACAGCCCGGACGGGTCGGCGGGCGTACTGCGCCGGGGAGTTCCGGTGCGACGTGTCGCCGGGCACGTGGTGACGACCGTCTACGACCTGCTGCTCGCCCAGTACGGCGTCGCGCGTGAGGGGCTGCCGGGCGCATGGCCGACCGGCTACGACGACGCGGACCAGCCGTACACGCCGGCGTGGCAGGAGACGGTCACCGGCGTCGACGCGGGGAAGGCGGCCCGGATCGCGCGTGAGTTCGCCACGAACGCCGAGGAGTCACGGGGCCGTTCGATGATCATCATGGGCGCGGGCACCAACCACTGGTTCCATTCCGACACGATCTACCGGGCGTTCCTCACCCTGACGACCCTCACCGGATGCCAAGGCGTCAACGGCGGCGGCTGGGCCCACTATGTCGGGCAGGAGAAGGTCCGTCCCATCACGGGGTATTCGGCACTCGCCACGGCGTCCGACTGGAACCGCCCCGCGCGGCAGATGATCCAGACCGCGTACTGGTACCTGCACACCGACCAATTCCGGTACGACCCCTTCTCCGCCGCGACGCTCGCCGCCGGAAGTGCGGGGAGCCCGGGCGGTGCCGGCAGCGAGAGCAGCCGCTTCGCGGGGATGAGCACCGCCGACGTGCTCGCGGCGTCGGCGCGGATGGGCTGGATGCCGTCGTATCCGACCTTCGACCGCAACCCGCTCGACCTCGCCGACGAGGCGGAGGCGGCGGGACGCAGCGCGGGCGAACACGTCGTGCGGCAACTCACGGAAGGTTCGCTGCACTTCGCCGGGGAGGACCCCGACGCCCCGGCGAACTTCCCCCGGGTGCTGACCGTTTGGCGGGCCAACCTGCTGGGCTCGTCGGCGAAGGGCAACGAGTACTTCCTGCGGCACCTGCTCGGCGTCGAGTCGTCGGTGAGCGCCGAGGAGGCACCGCCCGACGCGCGTCCGCGCGACGTCGTGTGGCGGGAGGAGGCGCCGACCGGGAAGCTCGACCTGCTGCTCACGCTGGACTTCCGGATGACCAGCACGACCGTCTACTCCGACGTGGTGCTGCCGGCCGCGACCTGGTACGAGAAACACGATCTCAGCACCACGGACATGCACCCGTTCGTGAACTCCTTCAACCCGGCGATCGCCCCGCCCTGGCAGACCCGTACCGACTGGGACGCATTCCAGTCCCTGGCACGGGAGTTCAGCCGTCTGGCCGGGCATCACCTGGGTGTCCGCAAAGACGTGGTCGCGGCGCCGCTGCTGCACGACACCCCCGACGCGATGGCGACCCCGCACGGCCGCGTACGGGACTGGAAGACCGGCGAATGCGAGCCGGTCCCCGGGGGCACGATGCCCAAACTGGTCGTCGTGGAACGGGACTTCGGTGCGGTGGCCGACAAAATGACCGCGATCGGACCGCTGTTGGACACACTCGGCGCCACCACCAAGGGCGTCACGTTCACCCTCGACCGCGAACTCGACCACCTGCGGCACCAGAACGGAACCGTACGCGGCGGACCGGCCCACGGCCGCCCGTCCATCGCCCGCGACGTCCAGGCATGCGAGGCGATCCTCGCGCTGTCCGGCACCACGAACGGGCGCCTGGCCACACAGGGCTTCCGCACCCTGGAGAAGCGCACCGGAACCGAACTCGCCGATCTGGCAAGCGAGAACGAGGGCAGGCGGGTCACCTTCGCCGACACCCAGGCCGGGCCGGTACCGGTGATCACGTCTCCGGAGTGGTCGGGTTCGGAAACCGGTGGGCGGCGCTACTCGCCGTTCACCGTCAACGTCGAACGCCTCAAACCCTGGCACACCCTGACCGGGCGTCAGCACTTCTTCCTGGACCACGACTGGATCGCCGAGCTGGGCGAGCAACTCCCTGTCTACCGGCCGCCGTTGGACATGCATCTGCTCTTCGGCGAGCCCGAGGTGGGCCACCGCGACGAACTCGGCGTGACGGTCCGCTACCTGACGCCGCACAACAAGTGGTCGATCCACTCCGAATACCAGGACAACCTGTTCATGCTGTCGCTGTCCCGAGGCGGGCCGACGGTGTGGATGAGCGGCAAGGACGCCGCCAAGATCGGCGTACGCGACAACGACTGGATCGAGGCCGTCAACCGCAACGGCGTCGTCGTCGCGCGCGCCATCGTCTCGCACCGCATGCCGGAGGGGACCGTCTACATGCACCACGCGCAGGACCGCCTGATCGACGTCCCTCGCGCCGAGGCCACCGGGCGCCGAGGCGGCATCCACAACTCCTTGACCCGGCTGCTGGTCAAACCGACGCACCTGATCGGCGGCTACGCGCAACTGTCGTACGCCTTCAACTACTTGGGCCCGACCGGCAACCAGCGCGACGAGGTCACCGTCATCCGCCGCCGGTCGCAGGAGGTGGCGTACTGATGCCGCGCGGCGAACCCGTCATCGGACGCGTCATGGCCCAGATGGCGATGGTCATGAACCTCGACAAGTGCATCGGCTGCCACACCTGCTCGGTCACCTGCAAGCAGGCGTGGACCAACCGCAGCGGCGTCGAGTACGTCTGGTTCAACAACGTCGAGACCCGCCCCGGCCAGGGCTACCCGCGCCGCTACGAGGACCAGGAGACCTGGAAGGGCGGCTGGAAGCTCAACAAGCGCGGCCGACTCGTGCTGAAGGGCGGCGGCCGGTTCAGGAAGCTGCTCACGATCTTCTCGAACCCCAAACTGCCGTCGCTCGACGACTACTACGAGCCGTGGACGTACGACTACGACACCCTCACCAACGCGCCGCTCCAGGAACACACGCCGGTCGCCCGTCCGAAATCGCTGATCTCGGGCAAGGACATGAAGATCTCGTGGTCCGCGAACTGGGACGACGACCTGGGCGGTTCCCTCGAACACGGCGACAAGGACGTGCTGCTCGCCGGGCTGGGCGAGAAGATCCGGTTCGAGTTCGAGCAGACGTTCATGTTCTACCTGCCGCGGATCTGCGAGCACTGCCTCAACCCGTCGTGTGCGGCGTCCTGCCCATCCGGCGCGATCTACAAGCGGACCGAGGACGGCATCGTTCTGGTCGACCAGGACCGCTGCCGCGGGTGGCGCATGTGCGTGTCGGGGTGCCCGTACAAGAAGGTGTACTTCAACCACCGCACCGGCAAGGCCGAGAAGTGCACGTTCTGCTTCCCGCGCGTCGAGGTCGGGATTCCCACGGTGTGCTCGGAGACCTGCGTCGGCCGCCTGCGCTACATCGGCCTGGTGCTCTACGACGCCGACCGCGTGCTGGAGGCCGCCTCCACGCCGCACGACACGGACCTGTACGAGGCCCAGCGCCGGGTCTTCCTCGACCCGCACGACCCGCGCGTGGTCGCGGCGGCGGAACAGGCGGGTATCCCGCGC
Source organism: Yinghuangia sp. YIM S10712 (assembly GCF_051388935.1). Taxonomy (NCBI): domain Bacteria; kingdom Bacillati; phylum Actinomycetota; class Actinomycetes; order Kitasatosporales; family Streptomycetaceae; genus Yinghuangia; species Yinghuangia sp. YIM S10712. Next base: position 515,071 of record NZ_JBPKBI010000001.1, on the reverse strand, counting down.
GACTGGATCGACGCGGCGCAGCGGTCCCCGATCCACGCTCTGATCAACACCTACAAGGTCGCCCTGCCACTGCACCCGGAGTACCGGACCATGCCGATGGTCTGGTACATCCCGCCGCTCTCCCCCGTCGTCGACGCCGTCCGCGAGACCGGCCACGACGCCGAGAACCGCCGCAACCTGTTCGCCGCCATCGACACGCTGCGCATCCCCGTCGACTACCTGGCCCAGTTGTTCACGGCCGGCGACCCGGAACCGGTGACGGCGGTGCTCAAGCGCCTCGCGGCGATGCGCTCGTACATGCGCGACATCAACTTCGGCCGCGAGCCCGACGACGCGATCCCCGCAGCCGTGGGCATGACCGGCGAACAGACGTACGACATGTACCGCCTGCTTGCCCTGGCCAAATACAACGAGCGGTACGTCATCCCGCCCGCGCACGCCGAGCAGGCCCACGCCCTCGAAGAACTCGCCACCGAATGCAGCCTCGACTTCGAAGGCGGCCCCGGCATGGGCGGTTCGGGTCCCTTCGGCGAGGCGTCCGGCGCCCCCGCGCCCGTCGCGGTGGAGAACTTCCGCATGCTGCGCGACCGCCAGACCGCCGACACGCACGCCGTCCCGCAGGACCGGGCCACGCGCGTCAACCTCCTCAACTGGGACGGCAAGGGCCGCCCGCCGGGGCTTTTTCCCACGCGCGAGGGCGATCCCGATAATCCAGACAGTCCAGAAAATTCGGGTAAACCGGCGGGCGCGGGCAGCCCAGGCGATCACCCCACCGACGACCGAAGCGAGGGCGGCCATGGCACGTGACGCAGTGGACGTGGAAGGCGGGCCGAGCGGGCGAGTCGGGCCAAGCGGTTCCGGCGGTCTCGCTGGTCCCGGCGGGCCAAGCGAGCCGGGCGGGCCGGAGGGTTCAGGCAGTCCCGGCGGTCCGAGTGGTCCCGGTGGTCTCGGAAAGCTGCGTGGTCCGGGCAGGCGGGGCGGGCTGCGCTTCCGGCGTAAGCCGCGCGAGGACCGCGCCGACGACACCTCGTGGCGCCACGCGTGGCAGGTGCAATCACTGCTTCTCGCCTACCCCGACGAGCGGTTCCATGCCGAACTGCCGCTGGTACGGCGCGCCGCCGCCGCGTTCCCCGACCCCGTCGGCGCTCCCCTGCTGCGCTTCGCGGACCATGCCGAGCAGGCCCCCCGCACGGTCCTCGCCGCCGACTACGTCGCGACGTTCGACCACCGCAAACGCTGCTGCCTGTTCCTCACCTACTACGCGCACGGCGACACACGGAAGCGCGGCGTCGCCTTGTTGCGCCTCAAGCAGGCGTACGCCCGCGCGGGCTGGCGACTCGGCGACGACGAGCTTTCCGACCACCTCGCCGTCGTCCTCGAATTCGCCGCCGCCGCCGACGACGCGCACATCCTCGTCGAACACCGCGCCGGACTGGAACTGCTGCGCATCGCGCTGCGGGACTCGGGCTCACCCTGGGCGGACGTCCTCGCGTCGGTCTCCGCCACACTGCCGGCGCTCAGCGGCGACGAGCGCACCGCCGTCGCCCGGCTCGCCGCGCAGGGACCGCCCGAGGAGCAGGTCGGACTGGCTCCCTACATCCCCACGGCCGCACCAGCAGCGGTCAGCCGCCCGCCCGGCACGCCAGGAGGTTCCCGATGACGCCCCAACCACCCCCCCAATCAACGACGTTGGCGGCGGCCGGCGGCGGGTCCACGTTCTTGTGGGTGATCCTGCCGTACCTGGTCCTGGCCACCTTCGTCCTCGGCCACATCTGGCGTTACCGCTACGACAAGTTCGGCTGGACCACGCGGTCGTCCCAGTTGTACGAGAACCGGCTGCTGCGCATCGGCAGCCCGCTGTTCCACTTCGGCATCCTCATCGTGCTGCTCGGCCACGTCGGTGGTCTGGTGATCCCCGAGTCCTGGACGGAAGCCGCCGGCGTCAGCGAACACGCGTACCACGTCGTCGCCGTCGTCCTCGGCACCATCGCCGGGGTGTGCACCCTCGGCGGCCTGGCCATCCTGATCTACCGGCGCCGCACGGTCGGCCCGGTCTTCAGCGCCACCACGCGCAACGACAAGGCGATGTACGCGCTGCTCACCACGGTCATCATCCTGGGCCTCTCGGCCACGGTCGCCGCGAACCTGGTCGGCGGCGGCTACAACTACCGCGAGACCATCTCCCCGTGGTTCCGCGGCATCTTCTACGCCGACCCCGACCCCGAACTGATGGCCGACGCACCCGTGCTGTTCAAACTGCACGCGCTGAGTGCCCTCGCCCTGTTCGCTTTCTGGCCGTTCACCCGCCTGGTCCACATGCTCACGGCACCGCTCGGCTATCTGACACGTCCGTACATCGTCTACCGCAGCCGAGACGACCAACTCGGCGCCCGCGCGCCCCGGCGGGGGTGGGAACGCGTGGGCTGAACAAACCGCCGATGGCTTGCCGCCGCTTCCCGGTGGACGGCGGCAGCCGCCGGGCCGCGGGCGAACGCCCCGCCGGCCACCGAGACATGCCCGCTGCCGACGACCGACATCGCGAATCTCGACTTTGTACTTCGATGTTCGTACCGCGCAACCTGTCGCCCACGATTCGCGATGCCGCCGCGGCCATGCCACCGCAGCCGCCCACCGCCCCGTCACGTTGAGCACGGGCCGATCGACTCATGACGGCCACTGGCCCCCCGGATGTGGCATGCGCCTCACCACGTGTGCCGTCCACGCACTCCCAAGGCCGTTGCGCGCCGCGACACCTGTCGGTTTCCGATCCACAGACCGCGTGTACCGGATGGCGGATACGCGCGTCATCGACTGATTATGGTCAAGATCGGTTCTTGGGCAGGAGTCTCGTGGCGAGCGGTGGCGGGCGCCTGGCGCGGGTGTTCGCCTCCATGCCCCTGGTCACCGACCGGGTGCGCAACTACGCCACCCACCAAGCCCTCCGCCATGCCACGACGCATGAGGACGTTCGGCGGATCTTCGGCGCCGGGCTCAACGAGGCCACCAGGCGCACGGTCCATCTGGACATGGACGACCGGGTGGATCTGTACGCGGCGAAGCAGATCGCCATGAACACGCTGGTCATGCTGCGCCACTATCGCGTGACCGATCTCCGTGAAGTCACGATCAGCGACTTCGGCGAACTCTCCAGAACCGGGGACGCCGGCACTCTCACCAGCGGGACTCCCGGCGCGGTGTATCCCAACGCCAGGAGTGTCCGGGAGCGCACCGGCGAGAACGGCTCCAAGCTTTGGTTCAACTCCCGCCTCTTCAGCACCGAAGCCGGGGACTCCCATGCAAGCTGGCTGGCCCAAGCCGCGAAAGAAGGGGCGGCCAACCGATCCAGTCGGCTCGGAGTGGCGGCAGTTGTCGCCCATGAGATCGGTCACCTGATCGGCAATGCCGCCCGGCGATCGGCTGCGGAACGCGGGAAGGACGGCTCACTCGCGCGCGAAGTGATCCGTCAAGTAGCGCACACCTCAGAATCCCATGCGATCCAGAACGACGTCGCGGCAAGATACAAGGCCGATTTCAATTTCTTCAGCAAAGCACCGGACAACGAAGTCCTGAAGTGGCACCGGAAGAATTTGGAGAAGGCCGGCAACCCGGAAGACGTCGCCGCCGACCCCTCGGCCGCCGACGTCCGAGCGGAGCAGCTTGCCGGCCTGCCGGGCAAGTACTACGGGCCGACAGCGATGAACGAGCTCAGCAAGGCTCTCGTCCACAGGCACTCGGGGCCGTACGCCGCCGAGAATCAGTTCGAGCAGGAAGCCGAAGGCATCATGGCCGTCGTCGTGGACGGCCCACGCGCGGATGCGGCAAGCAGAGCGACTCACGCCTTTGTGATGCAGAATCTGGGGCGTCCCGCGAACGACCGGCCGAAGGACTTCCACAAATACAACGAACGCATCGTGGTGGACAACCGTGCGCAAAAGGCGGCCGAAAACGCGACGAGGCAGCGCGCGAACGCGGCCCGACCAGGCAATCCGTGGCTGAGCGCAAGCCCTGCGACCTTCGCCGCAACGGGCCATCCTCCGCGAATCCCGCCGATGCCGGTCCATCCGCCCGACGTACACCTCACCCGGCAGCAGGGCCACGCCCAAGCTCCGCCGCAGCAGTCGCTCACGCCTGATGCGGCGCCGACACCCCGCAAACTGCCGGGGCAGGCCGCAGCAACAGCCGGGCTCCAACCAGTGCGCCCCGTGACCGCGGCACCGGCGCCCCAAAGGCCCACCGAACCCGGTATGCCGGGGATAGGCCAGGACGTCGTGCTCGCACCTCGCGGCGGGAATCACAAACACGCTGCCCAGCAGCGCTCGCTGCTCGGCCCGGGCGGCGGCGTGCGCCCTTGAACCAAACGCGGATGAACCAACCGGGTCGCCCGGGTCGCCCCCGCACTTCCTGTCACGGCCGCGGCGGAGTGGAACCGGACGTACAGCCGAGGTCGACACGGTCCTCATGCCCGAAGAATCCGCGGGCGGTTGACGCGGTAGCGTGCGCGGGTGAGCGATGAGCGACGCGTTGCTGTTGTCACCGGCGCGAGCAGCGGAATCGGGGCCGCCAGTGCGCGCGGCTTGGCCGCGGCCGGGTTCCATGTGGTGCTGAGTGCGCGACGGGCCGAGCGGATCGAGGCGATCGCCGCCGAGCTGCGCGCCGCCGGGCAGTCGGCCGCCGCGTACCCGCTGGACGTCACCGACCGTGCCGCGGTCAACGCCTTCGCCGCCTCGCTGCCGCGTTGCGACGTGCTCGTCGCCAACGCGGGAGGCGCGCTCGGCACCGAACCGATCGCGACGGGCGATCCTGAGGACTGGCTGTCGATGTACCAGGTCAACGTGCTCGGCACGCTGCACACGACGCAGGCACTGCTGCCTGCGCTCGTGGCGAGCGGTGCGGGCACGGTGGTGGTGATGTCGTCGACGGCCGGGCACCAGGCGTACGAAGGCGGCGGCGGGTACGTCGCGGCCAAGCACGGCACCCACGCCATCGCCGCGACGCTGCGGCTGGAACTGAGCGGCCGACCGGTCCGGGTGATCGAGGTCGCGCCCGGCATGGTCAAGACCGACGAATTCGCGGTCAACCGCATGCGCGGCGACGTACAGAAGGCGGCCGAGGTGTACGCGGGCGTCGCCGAGCCGCTGACCGCCGAGGACGTCGCGGACGCGGTGGTCTGGACGATCACCCGCCCCCGGCACGTCAACGTGGACCTGATGGTCCTGCGCCCACTCGCCCAGGCGGCGCAGCACAAGGTGCACCGCGAGCATTAGCGGGCCGTGCGCCCGGTCGTTCCCGTGACGGATCCGTCAGGGGCTCAGGCGGTCCACGGTCCAGATGGTCTCGTCGCCGGCCGGGCCGGGCTCGCGCCGGTAGCGCAGGCGGTCGTGGAGGCGGTTCTCCCGGCCCTGCCAGAACTCGATGGTGTCCGGCACGACGCGGAAGCCGCCCCAGAACGGCGGCACCGGCACGTCCGCGTCCTCCGGGAAGCGCGCCTCGGCCTCGGCGTACCTCTTGTCCAAATCCTCGCGCGAGCGGATCACGCTCGACTGCTCGCTCGCCCAGGCGCCGATGCGGGAGCCGTACGGCCGGGAGCGGAAGTAGGCGGCGGTGCGGGCCTCGGGCACGCGCTCGGCGGTGCCGGTGACGATGACCTGGCGGTCGAGCGCGTGCCAGGGGAACAGCAGGCTCACCGCCGGGTTGGCGGTGATTTCGCGGCCTTTGCGTGACTCGAAGTTGGTGTAGAAGACGAAACCGTCCTCGCCGTACTCCTTGAGCAGGACCGTGCGCGCACTGGGCCGGCCGTCGGGGGTCGCGGTCGCCACGATCATCGCGTTGGGCTCCGGCAGGTCGGCCGCGACGACCTCGGCGAGCCAGTGGCGGAACAACGCGTACGGCGCCGGGGGGAGGGCGGCTTCGTCGATGCCCTCGTTGCGGTATTGGCGGCGCATGGCCATGAGGTCGTTGAGGTCCACGGTTCCTTGTTAGCACTCCGCCCCGATACCGACCGAAACCGGCAGGCACAGAGCCCGAACGGGTGAATTGATTGGTGCGTATCGAGGCGTTCACCTGCTCCGGTGTGCCGGAGTTCACGCTCCCGTCAACCCGCACGCCTAGGACATCTCGATATCGAGAGATATTGTGGCGTCTCGACAACCGTCGCTTACGACCACACCGGTGAAGCCACAACGACAGCGTTTCGCCCGACCCGCCGATCCATACCCCGGAGCGGTATCCGCGAGCCCGCGCAGGAACGATCTTGCGCCGAGTTTTCGGGCTTCTCCAGGGGAAGACAGGTTGTGGAGACGCGGGGTATGAAGGACCCGACCAAAAGTCACCACAAGTCAGTCGAGACCGCATGAGGAGCCGCCTGATGTCCGACTTCGTACCGGGACTCGAAGGAGTCATAGCGTTCGAGACGGAGATCGCCGAACCCGACAAGGAGGGCGGCGCGCTCCGCTACCGCGGCGTCGACATCGAGGACCTCGTCGGTCGTGTCTCCTTCGGCAACGTCTGGGGGCTCCTGGTCGACGGCGCCTTCAACCCCGGCCTCCCGCCCGCGGAGTCCTTCCCGATCCCCATTCACTCGGGCGACGTCCGCGTGGACGTGCAGAGCGCGCTGGCCATGCTCGCCCCGGTGTGGGGATTGAAACCGCTGCACGACATCGACGACGTGCAGGCGCGTGACGACCTGGCCCGGGCGGCGGTCATGGCGCTGTCGTACGTCGCCCAGTCGGCGCGTGGTCTCGACAAGCCGATGGTGCCGCAGCGCGAGGTCGACAAGGCCGAGACGATCGTCGAGCGCTTCATGATCCGCTGGCGCGGCGAGCCGGACCCGAAGCACGTCAAGGCCGTCGACGCGTATTGGACCTCGGCCGCCGAGCACGGCATGAACGCCTCGACGTTCACGGCGCGTGTGATCGCGGGCACCGGCGCCGACGTGGCGGCGTGTCTTTCCGGCGCGGTCGGCGCGATGTCCGGACCGCTGCACGGCGGTGCCCCCTCGCGGGTGCTGCACATGATCGAGGAGATCGAGCGGACGGGCGACGCCACGGCGTACGTCAAGGGTGTCCTGGACCGGGGCGACCGGCTGATGGGCTTCGGGCACCGCGTCTACCGGGCGGAGGATCCTCGGGCGCGCGTGCTTCGGCGTACCGCGAAGGAGCTCGGCGCGCCGCGCTACGAGGTGGCCGCGGCGCTGGAGAAGGCGGCGCTCGAAGAGCTGCACGCCCGCCGCCCGGACCGCGTGCTGGCCACCAACGTCGAGTTCTGGGCCGCGGTGATGCTGGACTTCGCCGAGGTCCCGGCCAACATGTTCACCTCGATGTTCACCTGCGCGCGCACGGCAGGCTGGAGCGCGCACATCCTGGAGCACAAGCGCACGTCGCGGCTGGTCCGCCCGTCGGCGCGCTACATCGGACCGGGCTCACGCCCGGTCTCCGAGGTGGCGGGGTACGACGAGACGGTGTCGGTGCTGGGGTAGGCCGCGGCCGAGGACCGGGAACCTCGGCGTTCGCATCCGCAACCCCGCCGACCGGTCCGCTTTTCTCGGCCCGCCCGGCCTTCGGACGGCCCGCCTTGCAGCACGAGGCGGGCCGTTGCCGTGCGTGCGGCGGTCGCGGACCTGCGAAGGCGGGGCGACGGCGGACTCTGTTGTACGTCACGGCGGTTGCCGACACGGTCCGGACAGCCGACCGCCCTCCCTGGCAGGCGGGAGGGCGGTGCCGGCCGGGGTGACAGGCCGCGGCCGGTGGAGCTGTGAGTCGCCCGGCTCGCGGTCGGACGCTCTTGGTGCCTCCTGACCGACCTGCACTTCCGTCCGCGTGGCTCGCGGTTCGGTGGCGTCGGGTCGATCCGGATTCAGACGGAAGAATACTCATCTGTCCCGAGTTGACTGGATAACTCCGTCTTCGTCGGCGCGTTCGCCGGGGAACTCGCCGACCGTGACGCCTGGTTGGCTCTTGACAGGCCCCCCGCCGAGGCTTAACTACCCTTGTATATATCGGACATCAGTCACTATTAGTGTCAGAACCACATCTATCCGTCAAGTTCCGCTCACCGGTTCGCCGTACGCGCCCATGGATGCCCATCGCCCCACGGAGCAAACCGGGCGATCCATCCTCAATCGGGGTCTGAGAAACGGCCGTACGCCGCAATCAATCAGATTGTCGGCGCAACCGTGCGAGTGTTCCCGCTCATCTTGGTTCACGCGGAACGGCCATGCGAACTCCTGTGCGGCTATGGCTAGTTGCTGCCGTTTGATGATGTTTTGTCATGATACTGAGCCTGTATCGGCGCGTGCTCGGATTCCGGTGCGGACACACGCGGCGTCCGACCTCGGACCATCAGCCGCGCGGCGCACGGCATCGGGGCTGGGATAGGGTGGCCGCAGGAAGAGATCGACCCGGGGACCGGCCGCATCCGGTCGACGAGTCGGTCATCGGAGCTCCCACGAGCTCCTGGATCGTGATGGAACGAGGAGGTGAGACCCATTACCGCTCAGGCAGTCCGGGTGCTCTCGCCTCGTCAACGGCCGGTCCGCGCGCACGCGTAGGACCGGGAGAGCGCCCTTCGGCATTCCGAAAGGCCCTCATGTCGGTCACACCGCCGTCCTCGTCGCCGATTCCTTCCACAGCGCAGGCCTTCGAAGCCGCGCCCTTCGCGCCTCCCCCACCCTTTCCGGTGGCCAAGCCCGACGTCGTGGCCGCCCTGCGCGCGGCAGGTTGCGTCTTCGCCGAGGATGAGGCGCAACTGCTCACGGCGAGCGCGCGTACCCCGTCCGAGCTCGCCGCGATGGTCGAGCGGCGCGCCGCCGGGCATCCACTCGAACACGTCGTGGGTTGGGCCGAGTTCTGCGGCCTCCGGATCACGGTCGACCCCGGTGTCTTCGTGCCGCGCCGCCGCACGGAATTCCTCGTCCGGCGGGCCGCAGCGCTGTGCCGGCCCCTCCGTGCCCCGGTCGTCGTCGACCTGTGCTGCGGCTCGGGAGCGGTCGCGGCGGCACTCGCCGCGACGCTGGGCGGCGCCAAGGTGCACGCCGCCGACATCGACCCGGCCGCCGTACGCTGCGCGCGGCGCAACCTCGTCCCGCCGCGCGCGCACGTCCACGAGGGCGATCTCTACGCCGCGTTGCCGAGCCGACTACGCGGCCACATCGACGTGTTGGTGGCCAACGCGCCGTATGTGCCGACCGCCGCGATCGGTCTGCTGCCGACGGAAGCCCGCGAGCACGAACCACTCGTCGCCCTCGACGGCGGGACCGATGGCCTCGACGTCCAAAGAAGCGTCGCCCGCTCGGCAGCCGACTGGCTGGTCCCCGGCGGGCACCTGCTCGTCGAGACGAGCCGACGCCAAGCTCCTTCCAGCGCCCAGGCGTTCGCGGACGGCGGGTTGTGTGTCGAGGTCGCCCAATGCGAAGAACTCGACGCGACCGTGGTCATCGGCACGCGAACACGGTGACGTGACACGGCCCGTGCCGAGCCGTCACCGCTCCCGGTCCGGCGCGGCCGGCGGGTCAGGCAGGGCCTCGGCAAGCACTTCGGCGAGGTGGCGCGGGCGGTGGGCGGACAGTTGCGTGATCTGTGTACGGCAACTGAACCCGTCCGCCAGCACGACCGCTTCGTCCGGCGCCGAGCCGAGAGCCGGCAGCAGCCGTTCCTGTGCGATGCGCGCGGACACCGCGAAGTGGCCTTGCTCGTAACCGAAGTTGCCGGCCAGGCCACAGCAGCCGCCGGTGAGTTCTCCGGTGAGTCCGGCCTTCGCGCGCAGGCGGCGATCGGCGGTGTCGCCGAGCACCGCGTGCTGGTGGCAGTGCAGTTGGCCGACGACGGGGCGATCGACGGCCGGAGGCTGCCAATCCGGAGCGAGTTCGTCGAGGGCCTCGGCGAAAGTCCTGACAACGCCCGGCAGTTGCCTGGCCTCCCGGCCCAGGAGTTCGGGTACGTCGCTGCGCAACGCCGCGGTGCAGGAGGGCTCCAGGCCGACGACGGGAATTCCGGCGTCGATCGCCGGGCGCAGCGTCGCGAGCGTGCGGCGCATGACCCGTCGGGCGGCGTCGAGGCGGCCGGTGGAGACCCGCGTCAGGCCGCAGCACACCGGGCCCGGCGGCACGACGACGGTCAACCCGGCGTCTTCGAGCACACGGACGGCCGACCACGCGGTCTCCGGCGCGAAGTGGTCGGTGAAGGTGTCGGGGAACAGGACCACCCGTGGCCTGCCGTCACCGAGTCGGTCCCGCCTGAGGTCCGCCGGTCGCCGCATGCGCCACGCACGCGTGAACGGCTCGCGGGCGAACGCCGGGAGAGCGGCGCGTCCGGGGTCCAGACCCGCGGCGCGCAGGGCGGCGCGGGCCACCGGCGGACGGGCGCCGGCGGCGTTGAGAAGGGAGGCGAAAGCGGGGACCGAGGTTGCGGCGCGCGCCCAGAGTGGGAGGGCGCCCAGTGCGTAGTGGGCGCGCGGGCGCACGCGCCCGGCATAGTGGTGGTGCAGGAACTCGGCCTTGTACGTGGCCATGTCGACGCCGACCGGGCAGTCACTGCGGCAGCCCTTGCAGGACAGGCACAGGTCGAGAGCGTCGCGCACCTCCTCCGACCGCCAGCCGTCGCTCACGACGTCGCCGATCAGCATCTCGTGGAGGAGGCGTGCGCGTCCGCGCGTGGAGTCCTTCTCGTCACCCGTCGCGCGGAACGACGGACACATGACGGCGCCCGATGAAGTCTCCGTCGTCTCACGGCACTTGCCGACCCCCACGCAGCGGCGCACGGCGGCGGCGAAGTCACCGTGGTCGTTCGGGTAACCGAATGTGACCGGCACCGGGGTGCGCGGCAGACCGGCGAAGCGCAGGGCGGCGTCGACGGGGTGCGGCCGTACGAGAACGCCCGGGTTCAGCAGGCCCGCCGGGTCCCACGCGTCCTTGAACCTGCCGAACAGGCCGACGATTTCGGAGCCGTACATGCGCGGCAGGTACTCCGCGCGGGCCTGGCCGTCGCCGTGCTCGCCGGACAGCGAGCCCCCGTGTGCGATCACCAGCTCGGCGAGCTCGGAGGAGAATCCGCGGAACGACGCGATGCCGCCCGGGCTGAGCAGGTCGAAGTCGAAGCGGATATGCACACAGCCTTCGCCGAAGTGCCCGTACGGCAGCCCCCGCAGCCCGAACCTGCCCATCAGGGTGTGGAGTTCGCGCAGGTAGGAGGCGAGCCGGGCGGGTGGCACAGCGGTGTCCTCCCACCCCGGCCACGCCTCGGTGCCGTCGCCGAGCCGGGTCGCGGTGCCGGCCGCCTCCTCGCGGATCCGCCACAGGGCGCGCTGCTCGGCGGCGTCCACGGCCACCCGGAACGCGCCGGGCGCGAGGCCCAGCTCGCGCGCGACGGCGTACGCCCGCGCGGCGGCCTCGTCGGAAGTGTCACCGCCGGTCTCGACGAACAGCCAGGCGCCGCCGCCGGGAAGCCGGACACCCGGCGCGGACCGGGCGAGCGCGGCGAGTTCGGCGCTCAGGCTCTCGACGGTGAGCGGTCCGTACGGCAGCAGCGCGGGAGCGACCTCGGCCGCCGCAATGTCGTCGGCGAACCCGAGCACCGCGAGGGCGCGGGCCCGCGGCGCGGCGACCAGCCGCACGCCGGCGCGCAGGATGACCGCGCACGTGCCCTCGCTCCCGACGAGCGCCCCCACCAGATCGCGGCCCTGCTCGGGCAGCAGCCGGTCGAGCGCGTACCCCGAACCCCGGCGTGGCAGCTGCGGAAAACCGCGCCGCAGCAAGGCGAGGTTGTCGTCGGCCAAAGCGTGCAGGTCCGCCCGGATCCGCTCCGCGCCGACCTCGGACCCCACGGCGGGTGCCGCCCCCTCGCCCACCCGCAGCCGCACGCCGTCCGAGGTCAGCACCTCCAGCCACGCGACGTTGGCCGACGTGCGCCCCCACGCGACGGAATGCGCGCCGCACGCGTCGTTGCCGATCATGCCGCCGAGCGTGCAACGGCTGTGCGTGGACGGATCGGGACCGAAGGTCAACCCGAAAGGGGCCGCGGCGGAACGCAGTTGGTCGAGCACGACACCCGGCTCGACCACGGCCACGCGTGCGTCCGGGTCGATGTCGTGGATCCGCGTCAGGTGCCGGGACGTATCGAGGACGATGCCGTTGCCCGTGGCCTGCCCGGAAATGCTGGTGCCGCCGCCGCGCACGGTCATGGGCGCACGATGCTCGTGGCAGACCGCGACCGCGGCGACCAGGTCCTCCACATCGCGGGGCGCCACCACGCCGGGCGGTACGTGCCGGTAATTCGACGCGTCCATGGAATGCAGCGCCCGGGTCTGCGCGTCGAAGTGCACGCCCCCGCGCACCCGCGAACGCAAAGCCCGCGCCAACGAGCCGTCCCGCACCGCCGAGGCCTCAACACGATCCACCACGGCGCCAGTCTGCCGCGCCCGGTCGGCCGGGTGCGAGGAGGACGCACGCCGCAGACGCGGCAGGTCACCGAAGCCCGCCGATGAACCTGTGCGCCGACCGCGCGTGTCGCCGATGCACGTCGCCGCCCGGTCGGTCGTCCCCACAGGTGCTGCTCGCCGTCAGGGGAGAGCCCATCACCGACAAACCCGTCGACGTGCGATGATCAACCGTCGCGAACCGGCGTCGTCCGGTGCCGTCTCACCCACTGTCGCCCGCGCGACCACATCATGGTCCGGAACGTCTCACTTCGTGGATTTTGGCGTTCCCGCAACCCGGCCCGGGCTAGGCTCAACAGGTGGCCGAGATCCAGATTCCCGTAGAGCTCAAGCCCGTCGACGGCCGGTTCGGCGCGGGCCCGTCCAAGGTGCGCACGGAGGCGCTTGCCGCCCTTGCGGCGACCGGCACTTCGCTGCTCGGTACCTCCCACCGGCAGGCGCCGGTCAAGAACGTCGTGCGTCGGGTGCGCGAAGGCGTGCGCGACCTGTTCAGCCTCCCCGAGGGCTACGAGGTGGTCCTCGGCAACGGCGGTTCCACCGCGTTCTGGGACATCGCCGCGTTCGGGTTGGTGACCAGGAAGTCGCAGCACCTCTCGTTCGGCGAGTTCTCCTCCAAGTTCGCCGCCTCGACCAAGGCCGCGCCGTGGCTCGACGAGCCCAGCGTGGTCAAGTCCGAGCCCGGCACCCACCCGACCCCGGTCGCCGAGCCGGGCGTCGACGTGTACGCCTTCACCCACAACGAGACCTCGACCGGCGTCGCGATGCCCATCAAGCGCGTGCCGGGTGCCGACGGGGGCTCCCTCGTGCTCGTCGACGCGACCTCCGGCGCGGGCGGCCTGCCGGTCGACGTCCGGGAGTCCGACGTCTACTACTTCGCGCCGCAGAAGTGCTTCGCGTCCGACGGCGGCCTGTGGCTCGGGGTGTTCTCCCCGGCCGCGCTCGACCGTGCCGCGCGGATCGCCGCGACGGACCGCTACATCCCGCCGTTCTTCAGCCTGCCGACGGCCATCGACAACTCGTCGAAGGACCAGACGTACAACACCCCCGCGCTCGCGACGCTGTTCCTGCTCGCCGAGCAGCTCGACTGGCTGAACGGCCAGGGCGGCCTCGACTGGGCGGTGGCGCGCACCGCCGACTCGTCGTCGCGGCTGTACGCGTGGGCCGACAAGTCGCCGTACGCGACGCCGTTCGTCACCGACCCGGCGCAGCGGTCGCAGGTCATCGGCACGATCGACTTCGCAGAGAGCGTCGACGCCGCTGCGATCGCCAAGGTGCTGCGCGCCAACGGCATCGTCGACACCGAGCCGTACCGCAAGCTCGGCCGCAACCAGCTGCGCGTCGCGATGTTCCCGGCAGTCGAGCCGGGCGACGTCGAGGCGTTGACCGCGTGCATCGACTACGTGGTCGAGCGCCTGGGCTGACCGGCCGCCGGGCGCCGGAAGCGTCAGGAGACCAGGACACGATCAGGGGAGGGAAGCGCCGACACCCGGCGCTCCCCTCCCCTGCGTTTTGGTGCGTCATGGGCCCGTGCGTCATGGGCCGTGCGTCATCGGTCTGTGCGTCATGGGCCGTGCGCCGTGAGCCGGTCATTCGGATCTCGACTTGGAGCGCCGCCGGAACTTGAGGTAGCCGTACACCGTCAACACCATGAGGAACACCGCCAGGAACCCCGGACCGTACGCCGTCGTCTTGGGTCGGCCGCTGTCCCCCTCCTGGTCGCCGGCGCCTTTCGTCACGGGCTGACTCGCCGCCGCCTCCCGCGCCACCACCGAGTCCGGCCGGTTGGCGCCCTCCAGGACCACGCGGCGCACGCTGCTGTGGGAGCCCTCACTGCCGAACAACAGGGCCCCGCCGTCGGGGGTGAAGGCGACGGATTCGCCCTGGAGTTGCAGGGGCGTCGGGACCTCGCCGACCACCTGCCCGGGGGCGGAGAACATCGTGGCGCCGAGGTAGCCGCGCAGTACGAAGCGGCTGCCGTCGGGGGCGAACGCGCCGTCGGTCACCGTGCCGGGTGCCGCGGCCACGCGCGTGAAGATGTTGACGCCCGAGGTCGTCAACTTGGCGGGCTGCTCGTACAGGCCCCCGTCGTCCTCCTTGGTGGCGATGTAGAGCTTGTTGCGGCGCGGGTCGATCAGCAGCGCCTCGGCGTTGCGCGGGCCGTCCGCGTAGGTGACGCGGTATTTGACCGGCTCGACCGTCGCGTCCTCCAGCTGCGCAGGCTCCGGGACGCGGTAGATCCACACCTCGGGCCACGAGTTCTGGTTGTCGCCGATGTCGCCGATGAACAGCGCCGTCGTGTCGTTCGCGCCGCGGCCGAGAGCAAGCGCCTCCCAGTCGCGCGGGGTCACGCCTTGGAGCGTGAGCACCGCCTTGGTCTCGCCGTCCGAGCCGACGGCGAACAGGCGCGGCTGGTCGCCGCTGTCGTTGTGGGTCCAATAGACGCCCGGGTGCTGGAGGCTCGCGACCAGGCCGCTCGACTCGGTGATGCGGTCGTCGCGCATCGTCAGCAGCTCCGATTCCTCGCCCGCGCTCGCGGGCGCCGCCGTCAGACCCAGGGACAAGACCACCCAGACACACGCCGAAAGCACGGCAACCACTGCGGCGGTCGCTGTCGATGCCCGCAAGCTCATGCGGGAAACCCTGCCAGGAGCCGCGCGCCGACGCCGGGGTTCCGCCGTACCAAAGGACACCGGCGAAGCCCGCGAGGCCGGGCGGGTCCGACGCCGTTCACGACCCGGTGGTGGTCGCCGTCGGCGATCCGGAGGTCGGCGGCACGGACGCCGTCGAGGTGCCCGAGGCCGTCGGCAGCGGCGTCTTCGAAGGCGGTTGCGGCGACGTGGTCTGCGTGGACGTCTCGTCCGGGGCAGCCGTCTTCGTGACCGACGTCGCGGGGGTGCGCGTGGTCGCAACCGACGTCGGGCGGGTGGGAGCCATCGGCTGACCGGGCGCCGTGGTGGCGCGGCCGGCGGCAGGGGGGCCGACGACGTTCACCGTGTCGTCGACCTCGACCGCGTCGAAGAACACCTTGGCCGAGCCGTCGTCGGGGAGCCCGACCATCGGGTGATCAGAATGCGCCTCGGGGCATTCGGCGCAGGTCGGGAAGGCACCGACGTACACCATGGATTTGTCCGGCAGTTCCAGCAGCACCGCCCAGACCACCAGCATGTTGTAGGCGCCCAGCCCCGCGATCGCGGACGGCACCGGCTGCTGCTCCTGTTTCGCGGCCACGCGCAGCGTCGTCACCGAGGCGAGCACCTTGGCCGCCTGGCTGTTGACCACGCCCTGGATCTGCTGGTCGGCGCCGCCCCGATGTGTGGTCAGGGTCTGCCGCGTGATGTCGAGCGTGACCGCGTCGGCCTTGGGCGACGGCGGCGTACTCGCACTCGGCGACTGCACTGTGGGCGAAGGTGTGGGAGGCGCGGTCCGGACGGGCGCGGACGACGCGGCGTCGCTTCGCGCGGCCGAGTCGTCGCCGGGGGACGGCGTCAGCGGGCCGATGACCAGCGCCCCGGCGAGCGCCGCCGCGACGACGCCGGACCCGGCCCAGGTCGCACGCCTGCGCGTACGCCGGCGGTTGCCCCGATCGCGCACCTCGGCCGGCGACCACACCGGTACGACCGGGCCGGGCAGGTCGAGTTCGCGCAGCGCGCGGGCGAGCGCGGGGTCCTGAAGGTGCTCGTCGGACACGTCAGCCGGGGTGGTCCGATCACGAGCCGAATCATCAGGAGTGGGCACGATATTGCTCCCCCTCGCCTTCACGGTTTCCCAAGATCTTCGCGAGGGCCGCGCGACCGCGCGACAGCCTGGCCTTCACGGTGCCGGTGGGCACGTCGGCCTCGGCGGCGATCTGATCCACCGTCATGTCGCACAGGTGGTGCAGCACGATGGCCTGCCGCTGCGCCTCCGGCAACCTGCGCAGCGCGGCGACGAGCGCCGCGTGCGTCGGGTCGGGGCCGTCGACCGACTGCTCGACGTGGTTGCGGCGCAGAAGGTCCCACCCCCGGCGGGCACGGCGCCAGCGGCTGACCGCGAGCCGCCACGCGACGGTACGGATCCACGCCTCCGGCGCCTCGGCCGCGAAGAACTGCGCGCGGCGGTCCCACGCGCGCACGAAGGCCTCTTGGACGACGTCCTGGGCCTCCGAGAAGTCACCCGTCAGTGCGTAGAGCTGGTGCACGAGGCGGGAGAACGACGCGTGGTAGAACGCATCGAACTCCTCCTCGGTCATGCGGGGCCCCTCGGGATCGGCTGACCGGCCCGCATCGACCAGCGCGCGGACTTGGGCAGGCACCGGCGCGTCTGTGTCACGGGTCGGCCGCGGGGTGGTCGGCCAAAGGCCCGATGATCCCACAGTCACCTCGTCCGCCGCCGAGGTCGGCGAGGCTGTACGCGCTGCCATCCCTGTCCGCCTTCCCACCCCGCCCGGGACAGTCGCCCGGTCCGGTTTGCCGTAGTACACCCACCCCAACTACCGATGGGCGGGACGGTCGGTTGCATCACGGGCGAAAACGGCACGATCAAGCGGCTCGCGGCGGAGCCGCGACCGATGCCGGAGAGGAGAAGCACACAGGGCAAAGCGATCCGGGGAGCGCGGACGCCACATAATGGCGTGCGCACTCCCCGAATCGCCTGGGTTTCCTGAGCGGCGGTGCCCGCGTCAGCTCAGCGCGGCGCCGATGGCGACGGCGAGCAGCAGGATCACGAGCGTGGCCGAAACGATGCGGGTACGGGTACGCGGGTTCACCCGTCCAAACTAACCCCGCCGCGCGGCCGGCCGGGCACCGCGTCAGACCATCGAGCGCGCGAGACAGCGCCGGAACGCCGCCAGGACGGTGAAATCGCCGGTGCGCGAGACGACCGTGCCCGGCCGCCGCCCCCACAGATACAGCAGCAGGTCTTCCGGCTCGCCGCGCACCGCGGCGTCGGTGAAGCCCGGCAGCCGGGAGACCTCGACGGCGTCGCGGTGCAGCGTGAGTCGCCAGTTGTGGTGGTGTGCGTGCACACCCACGGTGCGTCCCACGGCGGCGTCGAAGCCCGAGGCGTCGTAGCGCAGCGGCAGGAGAACGCGCAGCGCTTCGTCGATGCCGTCGACGGCCAGGTCGACGGCGATCGGCGCGGGGGTTCCGACCGCGAGTTCGACGTCGGTGCGGTGCATCGCCGCCTCGTGGGCGAGGCGGC
>NZ_JBPKBI010000001.1:467919-497332 GCF_051388935.1 Yinghuangia sp. YIM S10712 | reverse complement strand
GGGCGAGGCGGCGGTACCAGAAGTCGACCGCTCCGTCGTCCTCGCCGGCGAAGTGCGGTCGGGCCGGGTCGCGCCGGTCGAATTCGATGCGGAGACGGGCGAGGGCGTCGCCGTACCAGGCGAGCACGTCGGATTTCGGGACGGGGTCGGAGGCGATTGTGACGCCCGATGTGGGGCCGGTGATCAGGGCCGTGTCGCCCGATCCCTCGGGCCGACGGCCGAGCCGGAGCCATTCGGCCGCGGTGCTGAACACCGATCCGGTGTGTCCCACCACGTCGGCGACCGTCCAACCAGGGCACGACGGGACCGGGGTGTCCAGGCCCGCCGCCGCCGATTCCGCCAGGCGCCGTCCCTCCGCCTGGAACAGATTCTGGAGCCGCAGATAGTCCATATCGGAATCGTTCCACTCGGGAACGAGCCATGTCGATGACTTCGGTCACCCGTACGGGTTTCAGCAGAAGAAAGAATTGGCGTACGTTAAAACGATATTGACGTCTTGTCAGATGCTGATCGGATGCTTTCGGAAACGCCGCGGTCTCACGCCGCAACCGGATCGCGCGGCCTCCGCGGCGATGTCGCCTCCGGGCCTGCGCTCGCGGGACCCGACGCGGCCGGGACGAGCCGCACCGACGGCAGCGGACGCACCCGCAACCGGATCCGCCGCCCCGAGTGCCGCACAAGAAGCGACGCCACGACCACCGAGGCCAGCGCCGCCACGCCGCCGCCGAACATCAGCGCGACGCGCGGGCCGTACGCCTGCGCGATCCAGCCGATCAGCGGCCCGCCGACCGGTGTGCCGCCCATGAACACCAGCATGTAGAGCCCCATGACCCGGCCGCGCAGCGCCGCGTCGACGCCGAGCTGCACCGTGGCGTTCGCGGCGGTGTTGAAGGTGATCCCGGCGATGCCGATCGGCACCAGCAGCAACGCGAAGCTCCAGTACGCAGGCATCAGCGCCGCGACGACGCTCAGGGCGCCGAACAGGAACGCCGCACCGACGAGCATCGGCATGCGCGGCGCCCCCCGCCGTGCGGCCAGGAGCGCGCCACCCAGCGAACCGATCGCGAAGACGGTGTTGAGCAGGCCGAACGCACTCGGTCCGGCGTGGAAGACCTGGTTCGCGAAGCCCCCGAGGGTGACCGCGAAGTTGTAGCCGAACGTGCCGACGAATCCGACCAGCGCGAAGATCGCGAGCAGGTCGGGCCGGGCGCGCACGTAGCCCAGCGCCTCCCGCAACTGGCCGGGCTCGCGCTTCACCGGTTCGGTGGGCGTCAGTTCGCTCTCGCGCATGGCCAGCAGGCCGAGTATGACGGCGGCGTACGACAGCGCATTGACCGCGAACACCCAGCCCGTGCCGATCGCGGCGATGAGCAGGCCCGCGACAGCCGGCCCGGTGATCCGGGCGAGCTGGAAGTTGGCCGAATTGAGGCTGATCGCGTTCGGGAGGTCACACCGTCCGACCATTTCCACGACGAATGTCTGCCGGGTCGGGTTGTCGATCGCCGTCATGAGGCCGAGGCCGAGAGCCAGCAGCCACACGTGCCACACGTCGACGACGCCCGTGAGGTCGAGGACCGCCAGGACGGCCGCGAGCAGGCCCATCGCGGCCTGGGTCGCGACCAGCAGGCGGCGTTTGCGGTAGCGGTCCGCGATCGCGCCGCCCCAGAGTCCGAACAGCAGCATGGGCAGGAACTGGAGCCCGGTCGTGATGCCGAGCGCCATCGCGGAGCCGGTCAGCTTGAGGACCAGCCAGTCCTGCGCGAGGCGCTGCATCCACGTGCCGGTGTTGGAGACGACCTGCCCGGCGGCGAACAAGCGGTAGTTGCGGTTGTGCAGCGAGGAGAACATCGAGGCTCGGGCAGTGGCCGGTGGTGCGGTGGCCGTCAAGACGCCCCTTTCTTCGAGCGGTCGGTCGGGTGTGCCGGGACCACATGTGGTCCCCGTGTCCGACACGCGACCGCCCTCGATGCGGGCGGGCCCGAGCCCGGGCCGCTCAGAGCTGCGCGAGCCGCTCCAGAACCGGGACGGCGGCGCGCAGCGCCGCGGCCTCCTCCTCGGTCAGCGCCTCAAGATGCGCGGCGAGCCACGCGTTCCCGAGCCGTCTGCTCTCCGCGACGACCTCGGCGGCCGGCTCCGTCGCGGTGACGGTGATCTGCCGGCGGTCCTCGGGGTGCGGATCGCGTCGTACGAGACCGCGCTCCTCAAGCCCGGCGATCACCCGCGTCATCGACGGCGGCTGCACCTTCTCGTGCCGGGCGAGTTCACCCGGCGTCATGGCACCTCGGGCGACCAGGATGGTCAGCACCGACAACTGCGTGGGGCTCAGCGACTCGTCGGCGCGCTGGTTGCGCAGGCGGCGGGCCAGTTTGAGCACGGACGCGCGGAGAACGGCGACCGTGGCACGGTCGGCTTCGGACAACGACACCTTCGTTAGCTTAGATCATTACCTTCGCTAACGGGTAACCGATTCCGGCGAGGTGCTTATTCCCCGTCGAATCACCGTGATCATCGCGGAACGCCAGGACGACGCGAGACCCCGAGGGCCCGGCCGCCGCAGGGCCGCCGGCTACCGCACACGCTCACGGGGCCGCGCGGGCAGCAGCCCCTGCGCCCGCCAGTACTCCGGGTCGTGCGGACACGCAAGCCAGCGCGGCAGGCGGCTCGCCGCACGCTCGAACGCGTCACCCAAGCCGACCCCCGGCGCGATCGCGACGACGTCCTCGACCGGATAGTGCGTGTTGTGGTCGATGTCGCACCAGCACGCCACACTCACCGCCGCGAGCGCGCCCAGCGCACCCGGCCCGACCCACGCGATGTCCAGTTCCAGGTCGAGCCAGTCCACCCCGGCCTCGTCGGAGTGCAGGCCCATCGCGGTGCTGAGCACGAGCGGTGTGATGTCGCGCGGCATCGGATCGGGGCACACGGCATGGTCGCGGAACCACTCCCACTCCGCCGGATCACCCGGCGGACGCAATGCGTCCACGGCCGCCGCGACCCGGTGGATGTGCTCCAGCTCGTGTGCCGCCGCACCAGGGAACAGCACCGCGAGAGGAACGTCGTCGATAGTCCCGCGCTCCAAGCCCACCCGGCCGATCCTGACTGCCCCGGCCGCGTCCGCACAACCCCCGCGCGGAGCGGACCAGGACGAACGCTCCCATAAGGGAAGGCGCGGCAATACCGGCACAAGGAACGGCCCTTGGCCCGCGGCGCCGGATCCGCCGGGCCGAGAACGGGCCAGTACCCTGTGGCCTTGTGACCGGCACCCCTTCCCAGCCCGTCCCCCCGCCCTCGGGCCGGGTGCGGCGCCCCACCCCCGAACCACTCGAAGCCGACGACGTCAAGATCGTCGCCGGGGGCACCGTCGTGTGGTTCGTCCTCTTCCTGGTCTCGCTGCCGTTCCTCGACACCCTTGAACGCCACGACCGCGAGTGGTGGCCGTGGTGCGCGCTCGCCGGCGCCGGCCTCGGCGTGGTGGGCCTGTGGTACGTACGCCGCCGCCGCGACGCACTGCGCCGCCGCGCCGAGCAGGCACCACCCGCTCGGGAGCACTGAGCGCGCCCTCACGAACCCCCGCCCGGCGCACGGCGCTTGCCCGAACGGTCACCCGGGCAGGCACCCGCAGGTCACAGCGGCGCGTCGAAGTCCCGTTCCGCGTCCAGGACATGGGCCAGGGACGGATCGGTGAGAAGCTGCGCGACCTCGAAGCGGCGGTGCCACTCGCCGGCCGCCCACGCGAGTCCACGCGCCAGGCCCTCGAAGGTCGTCGCGTGCACCTCGCCGTCCACGAAACGCCATTCGGCTTCGAGTTCCGCGCCGTCGGGGCCCATGACGAGCAGTTCGCCGTGCTCGACGTACTCGGTCGGGGCTCCCGCCAGCGCCGCGAGCACCGCGTCGGGCACCTCGTGCCGCACTCCTTCCGACACCACCGTGCCGGGCACCACCTCGGACACCAGCGGCAGTTGGAGGAGTTCGGCGAGCGCGGTCGCGCGGTCCGGGCGCACCGGCAGCAGCGCCCACGCCGGCGACTCCGCGAGCAGCGCGGCCAGATCGGGAGCGTCGGCGACGGCCGCGGAACTGGCGTCCACGACGGTCAGGCGGCCCGCGACGACCGCGCGCACCTCGTGCGGCGCGTCCACGCGGTCCATGTCAACCTCCGCCAACGCGGTGTAGAGCAGCCGAAGTTGGTCGCGGGAGACCTCGTGCGAGCGTTTCGCGAGGCGGTCCAGGAGCTCGTCCGGCCCGCCCGGGTCGGCGAGCAGCGCGGCCAGCGTGGTGCGCACGCCGAGCGCGCGCAGGAAGACGTCGTCGAGGTGCGAGTCGACCTCGTCGTACAGCCCGTGCAGCGCGGCGTCCGCACCGGCCGCGAGCAGCCCCGCCGGCGGGCGCCCGTCCAGCACCGGGTGCCCGCGCAGCCACCACGCGGTGTACGACGGGATCTCCGCACGCCCGCCGTCCGGCAGCAGCACCCGCGCCGGCTCCACCACGGCCGCCCGCAGCGGCGGTGCGGCCAACAGGTCGAGGGCGTCCTCCCACGCTTCGTCGGCGACCAGGTCGAGGTCGCGTACCGCCGTGAACACGGCCAGCACCGGCGGCACTTCGGGATCGGGCAGGCGGTCGAGGACGTCGTCGAGCCAGTCCTCCTCCAGGTCCAGGTCGTGGTCGCACGCGTCGTGGTCCAGGACCACGTCCTCCTCGACCACCAGACCGAAGGTGTCGAGCACCCCGACCGCGCGCAGTACGTCCGCGCCCCAGCGCTCCATCAGGTCCGGGTCCGCGACACCGAGCGTGCCCGGCTCGACCAGCGCGACCAACGCGCTGTCCGGCAGCATGAGTTCACCGGCCGGGAGCAGATCGCCCTGGTCGTCCGGCAGCGGCAGCTCGGCGAGCCACGGCTCCTCGCCGGGGGCCAGGACCGCGGCACGGACGAGTTCGAGCACCGCGTCGGTGAAGGCGTCCGGGTCCTCGTGCTCGTCGACGGCCGCCACCCCGGCGCGCACGGCCGGGTCGGCCAGCACGGTACGCGGCACCGCCGGAAGCGCGCCCAGGCGTTCCAGGAGCGGGTGCACCGCGTCCGGGTGCACGATGCGCAGATCGAGCGGCGCGAGCACCGCCGGCTTGGGCGTGTCCGGGCCCGGCAGCAGCAGATGGCGCGGGCCGCGCACCAGGCGCCCGTCGACGAGCGGCACCGGCAGCGCGCCGAGCGCGTCGCGGTCGGCCGGGTCGAGGGCCGCGTACAGGCCGTACCACCACTCGGGTTCGCGTTCCAGCGAGGCGAGTTGGTCGACCACCTCGGCAAGCGGCAGGCGCCGTACGCCCAAAGCCCGCAACGCCGGCGACTTGTCGAGGCCGGCCGGCAGCAGCCCGGTGAGCACCGGGGCGAGCGCGGCGACCAGGCCGGGACCGGCGCCGTCGAGCACGACGGCGTCGCGGGGCCGCAGGGCCGACGGCTCGGCGGTGCCGACCTCCGGTGCGGCGACCGGGAGTTCGCCGTCCGTCCAACGGTCCTCCGGCGGCACGGCGGTGGGCAGGAACGGTGTCTCGGCGAGCCGGGCGAGCACGGCACGCCGCAGCAGCGCGTCGAGTTCGGCCTCCGGCGCTCCGGAGGGCACGAGGCCCAGCAGCGCCCGGGTGAAGGGCGTCGGCCAGTCGCGCAGCAGCGCCGCGTACGCCTCGGCGGCGCGCTCCACGAGGAAGTCCCGCAGCGGGCCCGGCGCGACGTGCCTGCGTGTGGTGTCGAGCGGGAACGACGCGATCAACAAGGCGGGCAGGCCCAGCGGTTCGTCGGAAGCGGTCGGAGCGTGCACGACGGGACGCACCGACACAGGACCGCGCAGGTTGCCGTCCTCGTCGGCCGCGTCGAGGCTCAACGCCGGTCCCCCGGCCCGCCATTCGGGCCCGTTGCCGCCCAACGGCAGCGGCGCGCCGGCGGCGTCGACGGGAACCGCCCACAGCACGGACCAGACGCCGCGCCGCCGTTCCTCCGTCGGCCGGTCGGCGAGCAGGTGCGCGTCCAGCGCTCCGCCCGCGCTTCCGACCCACCACCGCGTCTCGCGCCCCCGGTCGGTCACGACGACCGCGCCGCCATCGTCGCGCCGTGTCAGCGTGCGGACTTCGCCGTCCGTCTCCACGACGATCTCGCCGAGACCGGACAGGGTCAGCAGCAGCGCGTCGTCGATCTCGTCCAACAGGCGCCGCGTCAGGTCGGTCGCGGCGGCATCGCGCAACGGCAGGGTGACGACGGTGTCGTAGCCCTCCGGCGGCTTGCCCTCCGCGGGCAGCGGAAGCCGCAGCACCGGCACCGCCCCGTCACGGCGGGCGACTTCGTCCGCGATCGAGGGCACCTCGGCGGCCAGTGCCCGCGCTTCGCGCAGCGACCACCGCACGCCGCCCGTCCGCGACACGACCGCCGGCTCGTCCGACACCGCCAGCACGGCGGCGAAGCCGACGCCGAACCTGCCCACCGTGCCCGGGTCTTCGTCGCGCTTCGCGGACGCCCGCAGCGTCGACAGCGCCAACACCCCGTCCGCGTGCAGCGGTTCGCCGGTGTTCGCGGCGGTCAGGACACCGTCGCGCAGCGTCAGCCGCAGCCGCCCCGGAGCCCCCGTGCGCACGGCGGCGTCGGCGGCGTTCTGTGCGAGCTCGACGACCAACCGGTCACGGTATCCGCCGAGCGCGAGCTCCTCCTCGGCGTTGGCGTCCTCCCGGAAACGCGCGGGCTGCGCCGCCCACGCGTCAAGAACGGCCCGACGCAGCCCTGCCGTCGCGAAGATGTCCTCGGTGCCCATGGCCCCAACTCTCATCGCATCAAGGCCCCGCTTGGCAAATCGCGCCGGGCGGGAAGGCCGCGTCCGTCAGGAGTGTCCCAGTTCCTCGGCCGGTTCCGTGTCGTCGACCGAGCCGCCCTCGTGGTGCACGCGTACCGGCTCGACGTCGTAGTCGTCGACGACGGGCTCGGCGGCCGGCGGGACCGCGGGCATGACCGCAGCCTCGGAATGACCGCCGCAGCCGAAGCCGAGGGAGACCATGTGGCCGTCGGCCGGAGCGTACTCGTTGGCGCAGACACCGAACGCCTGGCCCAGCGGGCCGCCGATCCGGACCAGGAACCCGCAGCTCACACAGTGCGCGGGCGCGGCCTGCGCCATCGGCGTCCGGACACCGAAGTGCTCCTCCCAGCGCTCCGCGGCCAGATCACGACCGAGCGGCGAG
This sequence comes from Yinghuangia sp. YIM S10712, assembly GCF_051388935.1. Classification (NCBI taxonomy): domain Bacteria; kingdom Bacillati; phylum Actinomycetota; class Actinomycetes; order Kitasatosporales; family Streptomycetaceae; genus Yinghuangia; species Yinghuangia sp. YIM S10712. The sequence continues at coordinate 490,126 of NZ_JBPKBI010000001.1, read as the reverse complement.
AGCACCCGCGCCCGGCCGAGCCCCAGCTCGTGCGCGACCGCTGCGGCACCCAGGCCCAAGGGCTCGTGCGCCGTACGCACGTCGACCTCGGTGAAACCGGGCTCCAGGCGCTCGTCGTCCTCCTTGGTGGGCAGCAGATCGCCCACCCCGAGGTCACCGGGACGCAGCCGCTCGCTCCACGGCACCCACTGCGGCGCGAGCAGCGCGTCGGGGCCGGGCACGAGAACGACCTCGTCGACGGTGACGAGTTTGGCGCGTGGCGCGCGCGCCACGGTGACCGCCCAGCGCCAACCGGTGTACGCGTCCTCTCGGCACGCGAAAAGATGGGTGACGACACGGTCGCCGTCCACTTCGACGCCGAGGTGCTCGCCGACCCGGCCCGGGCCAGCGACGTCCTCGGCGGCGGCAAGGGCGAGTTGGACCGCCTCCGAGCAAAGGCGGTCGGGGATTCGACTACGGATCGGGGCACTCACGAGAGTGATTGTCCCTCAAGCACCGGGTGGGATGGCGAGGGCTACCCTCAACAAGCACGCAATCCCGTTCCCGGCGCGCAACCGACGCGCCCTTACGGCGTGTCACCACCGACGTATCCCCCAGGCGGAAGGGCAGGATCCAAGAGGTGGGAGCCTTGCGGACGCGAAGCGGTTCACGGAGCGGCGCGGTACGGGTGCGCGGCAGCAGCGCAGCCGGCAGCGGGCGGTTCCGGCGCAGCATGTGGTGGTTCGGCATGCTGCCCAAGGCGATCGCCGGCCGATTCCGGGACGCCGCGCACTCCAAGGGCGCCAAGGAAAGCGGCCTCGGCAAACTCATCGAGCTGCACGCCATCAACAACGCGGGCGACGCCCTGGTCACCATCGCCCTGGCGACCACCGTCTTCTTCTCGGTGCCGACCGGCGAGGCCCGCGACCGCGTCGCGCTGTACCTGCTGATCACCATGGCCCCGTTCGCGCTGATGGCCCCGGTCATCGGCCCGCTGCTGGACCGGCTGCGACGCGGCCGGCGCGTGGCGATCGCGGTCACGATGCTGGTCCGGGCCGCACTCGCGTGGATGATGGCGGCCGCCGTGGAGGACGGCGGGCTGGAGCTGTACCCGGAGGCGTTCCTCGTCCTGATGACGTCGAAGGCGTACGGCGTCTCCCGCAGCGCCGTCGTACCACGCCTGCAACCCCGGTCGATGTCGCTGGTCAAGGTGAACTCGCGCATCACCATGTTCGGCCTGATCGGCACGCTGCTCGCGGCCCCGGTCGCAGGCGCGCTCAAGGTCACCGCCGGCACGCCGTGGATCATGTACGCCGCGACCGCCGTGTTCCTGTTCGGCGCGATACTGGCGTTCGTCCTGCCGTCCAAGGTCGACTCACCCGAAGGCGAGGACCGCGCGGCGTTCACGCGCGAGGCCCCCGGAGCCGAGCACCACGGCTTCGTGCACGCGCGGCGCCGCCACGCCCAGGACCCCGAAGGCGCGGCGCTTGCCGAAACCGCCGAAGCCCCTGCGGTGTCCGAGGACGCCGGGACCGGCCCCCCGCCCTCGGGCACCGAGGCCGACGCCGCCGACGCACGACCCGACGGCAAGCCCAAAAAGACCACCCGGCGCCTGCGCAGCGTCGGCCCGTCCGTCGTCCTCGCGCTGTGGGCCAACGCTTCGCTGCGTGCCTTCTCGGGCTTCCTGATCATGTTCCTCGGGTTCCTGCTGCGTGAGGAACCGGTCGGCGACATGGACAGCAAGACGGCCCTGGGCGTGGTCGTGGTCGCGGCGGCGGTCGGCAACGCGATCGGCACCATGCTCGGCGCGTGGTTCAAGTCGAAGGCCCCCGAGGCGATCATCGTGGGTGTCGTCGCCGTCGCCGCCGCGTCGGCCGTGGCGGCGGCCCTGTTCTACGGCCTGACCACCGTCGTCGCGGTCGCCGCGGTCGCGGGCCTGGCGCAGGCCCTCGGCAAGCTGTCCCTCGACGCGATGATCCAGCGCGACATCCCCGAGGAGGTCCGCACCTCCGCGTTCGCGCGCACCGAGACCGCACTTCAGTTGGCGTGGGTGGCCGGCGGCGGCGTGGGCATCGCGCTGCCGCTCAACGGAACCCTCGGAATGGGGATAGCGGCAGCCGTCCTGCTCCTGACATTGGTGCTGACCGGACGCCGCCTCACCACGCGCCGATCGCGCCCTGCCCGATCCCCCGGCTTCCGGCTCCGAGGCGCCCGGTAATCTTCGGCCCATGAAGATCCGCCGCAGCGCCGCCGTCGCAGGCGCCTCCGTTCTGGGCACCCTCGCCCTCGTCGGCTGCAACCTCGACACGAAGCCCAGCGCGTTGGTGACGGTCGTGTACGGCAGCGAGTCGGAACACACTGAGGCGCAGTGCAAGGACATCGAAGCAACCGAACAAGCCCTTGACGCGTGCTTCGGACCGGCGTCCGACAAGAAGCCCAAGGTCGTCAAGGTGTCGGAGGGCGGCGACCTCGGCGTCGGGGTCGAGCCTTCGGTCAGCGACAACGGCTGGAAGATCTTCGTCGGCGACAATGCCGGCCCTTTGATCGAGGACAAAACGTTCTACACCGGGTTCCGCGTGCCGCTCGGCGCCTTCGACGAAGCGGATTCCCTCCCGCTTCGCGTCGTCGAGTACAAGAACGAACAGATCCACAACGTCTGGCTCTTCAGCCTCGAAAAGAAATAGCCGACGCGCCCGTGCGCATCCTCGTCGTCACCGCCGTCCCCGCCGAGCGCGACGCCGTGCTCGGGCGCGGGACGCTCCCCGGGGTCGATGTGCTGGCCGCCGGTGTCGGTCCGGCCGCCGCGGCTACGAGCACCGCTGCGGCGTTGTCTCGGTCGGCGTACGACCTCGTCGTCAGCGCCGGCATCGGCGGCGGGTTCGCGGGAGTCGCGGCCGTGGGGTCGCTCGTGGTCGCCGGGCGGATCGTCGCGGCCGACCTCGGTGCGGAGACCCCCGACGGGTTCCTCACGATCGACGAACTCGGCTTCGGCGTCGGTGCGTTCGATGTCGAGGCGGGTGTGGTCGAATGTGCCGCCGACGCGGCCCGGAAGGTCGTCCCGGATGTCGTGGTCGGGCCGATTCTCTCCGTCTCCACCGCCACCGGCTCCGCAGCGCGCGCGACGGAGCTGACGAAGCGTCATCCGGGGGCGGCGGCCGAGGGAATGGAAGGGTTCGGCGTCGCCGTGGCGGCGGCCGACGCCGGGGTCCCGGTCTGCGAACTCCGCGCGGTCTCCAATCTCGTGGGGCCGCGCGACCGCGAGGCCTGGCGCATCCCGGACGCCCTGCGCGTGCTCGGCGTGGCCGCCGCCGCGATCCTGCCGGCGCTACGCGAGGAACGGGCATGACACCTGCGCGACTGAGCATGGCGTACTCGCCGTGCCCGAACGACACCTTCACCTTCCACGCGTGGGCGCACGGCCTGGTGCCCGGAGCCCCCGAGGTCGACGTGACCTACGCGGACATCGACGTCACCAACGGCCTCGCCGAGCGCGGCGGCCTCGACGTCCTGAAGATCTCCTACGCCGCGCTCCCGTGGGTCCTGGACGAGTACGCGCTGCTGCCCTGCGGCGGGGCACTGGGACGCGGCTGCGGCCCGCTGGTGCTCGCCCGCGAGGCGCACACCCCGGCGGACCTCGCCGGCCGCGTGGTCGCGGTGCCGAGCGAGCGCTCCACGGCGTACTTGCTGTTCCGTCTGTGGGCGGCGCGGGAGATCCCCGGCGGCGTGGGCGAGATCCGCGTCATGCCGTTCCACACGATCATGCCCGCGGTACGGGACGGTGTGGTCGACGCGGGCCTAGTGATCCACGAAGCGCGGTTCACCTACCACGAGTTCGGGCTTGTGAGCCTGGCCGACATGGGCGAGGCGTGGGAGGCCGACACCGGCCTGCCGATCCCGCTGGGCGCCATCATCGCCCGCCGCTCCCTGGACCTGCCGGCCCTGGCCGCGGCGGCGCGCGCGTCGGTGGAGCACGCGTGGTCCGACCCGGCCGCGTCGCGCGACTACGTGCACGCACACGCCCAGGAGATGAGCCCGGCCGTCCAGGAGCAGCACATCGCGCTCTACGTCAACGCGTTCACCCGCGAGCTGGGCGACGAGGGCTACGCCGCCGTACACGCGCTGCTCGACCGCGCCGCTGACGAAGGCCTGGTGCCAAGGGTGTCGCGCGAGGCGCTGGCGTTCCCCGGCCGCTGAGGGTGTGGCGGCGGTACACGGCGTGCTCGCTCGCCGGACCAGGAGGCCCTGTGGCCCGCAACGCCGAGAGCCGTCGTGCCACGCCGGGCGAATCCGGAGGGAGCCACCAGACAAGCCCTGGGCCGACCGGGTCACGGCACACGCAGGTGCGAACCGGACGGCATCGTCACCCGGCGGCGCCGCAGACCGCGCAGCCGGGCCCCGCCGGCGTCCGGCAACACGAACCGCCGACCGCGCGGTCACCGGGGCGGGATCACGGCACGGATCCGGCTTCCCCGCCGCCCGGCCGCGTCAGGTCTCGATCTGGTCGGCGACCGCCCGCAGCAGCTCGGCGACCTTGTGGGCGGTCTGCTTGTCGGGGTAACGGCCGCGGCGGAGGGTGTTCGACACGCCGTCGAGCACCTTGATGACGTCTTCGACGATGACGGTCATCTCGTCGGGCTTCTTGCGCGTCGCGGCGACGACCGACGGGCGCGGGTCGAGAACGCGCACCGACAGCGCCTGCTCGCCCCGTCGGCCCTCGACGATGCCGAACTCGACCCTCATCCCGGGCTTGAGCGAGTCGACACCCTGCGGCAGCGCGGAGGAGTGGACGAAGACATCGCCGCCGTCGTCGCGGGAGAGGAAGCCGAAGCCCTTCTCGGTGTCGAACCACTTGACCTTGCCGGTAGGCACGGAAGACCTCGTTTGGTGTCGGGACGTCGCCATCTGGACGGTCGGAGCCGGAAGAGTGCCGAGTCGGCGGACCTCCCTGACACGGCACCGGTACGTGACCGGGTACGCGAGACGCCCCCGTTCACCCGACCAGGCTAACGGTCGGGACCGACGTGGCACACCGGGATACCCGGCCGGGAACACCCGCACGGGCCAAGTACCGTGGACCGGGTGAGCACTATCGATTCCTCCCCCGCAGCGGGCCGTGAGGCCGGCCGAGGCGACGTCGCGGTCCGGATCGGCGCGGTCGTGTTCGTCGTCGGCACCATCGCGACGCTGGCGACCCTGACCCCGTTCCTGATCGGTGCGGACGCGCTGCCGCGGACGGTCTACCTCCTCAGCCTGCTGATGCCGGTCGGCCTCGGTGTGGCGATCGGCGGCCTGGTGGCCACCGCACGCAGCCAGCGCCGCAGCATCCAGGACTGAGATCCCGCGCCGGGAGCCCGGAGCGGATCCCGGTATGCACCGAATCCCCCTACACCGGGCCGAAATCCGGACCGAATCGGAGCAAAGCTGCACCAGGTACCCGCCGTCACACCGCACGACCGCGCGGCATTCTGCGTCCGATCGGGTGGTCCGATCGGGGATTGGCACGCAGGGGCTTTGCGTAGCCACTTAGGTTAACCTAACCTAATCTCGTGGTAGCCTTGAACCCCGTGGAAGAGACCGCCCCTGCCCGCGTGGCAGCCCGCGGCTCGAACCGCTGCGCCGTCGTGGCCCGCGCCTTGGGCGAGTCCGTTCTCGGGAGCGCTCCCGAGACCTGTGATGCGTGGCTCATCCTGGAGCACCCCGGCCCGTGGCCCGCGTACGACAGGCCGCCCGGCATGCCGCGTGACGTCGTCGACTTCCTCGACAGACTGCCCGCGTACCGCATCCGCCCCCAGCTCATCCGCCGCCCCGGCGCGCGACGCCAGGTGCCCCCGCACCAGGTCTACGTCGCGTTCTCCGGCGGCGCCCGCGGCGGCGAGCCGTGGATGGAACAGCGCGAAATCGCCGATCTGCGCGAGCTGTTCGACCTTGACCTCGACGCCGTGTCACGCGGCGTCCGCCCCGGCTGGGGTACCCCTCGGCACGACCCGGTGATGCTCGTGTGCACGCACGGCAAACGCGAGCCGTGCTGCGCGCAGTTCGGGCGCCCGACCGTGCGCGCGCTGCACGCGGCGTACGGCGAGCCGGTGTGGGAGACCACGCACGTCGGCGGCGACCGTTACGCCGCCAACCTGGTGACCCTCCCATACGGGACCTACCACGGGCTGGTCACCGAGCCCGTGGCCGTCGAGATCGGCGCGGCCTGCCTGCGCGGCGAGGTCGATCTCGCGCACTACCGGGGGCGCACCGGCGTGCCGTCGGCCGTGCAGGCCGCCGAGTGGTTCGTGCGGAACCACGTCGGCGCCGTCGCGGTCGACGCCGTGCGCGCGTTGTCCCACGTCGACCGCCCGGACGGCGGCGCGACCGTGGACCTCCACACCGGCGACCGGCTGTTCCAGGTCAGCGTGCGGACGTCCCTCACCGGCTGCCCGCGCCTGACCTCCTGCTCGCAGGGCGCCGTCACCGACCCCCACGAATTTCTTCTCGACGAGTTGCGCGAACTGACCCCGTGACGGGCCGCGGCCTGCCTGCCGAGTCTCCTCGGGTCAGCCCGCGCGGTGGGCCGCGTGCGAGCGCCCGGTGCGGGCCCGAGCTTGTACGCGGCGTGCTCACTCACCGTGATGGTGGCCCTCCTCAACCGTCCTCCGCCGGTGCCTGGGCGCGGAGCAGGCGGAACAGCAGGTAGATCGCAGCCGCGGTGCCGAAAATCCGCGGCATGGTCGGGAGCAGTTCCTCGAATCGCTGGACCGCCTGCGAGCGCGTCAGGTCGACGCCCGCGTAGTCGTTCGCGCGGAGCCACATGGCCGTCAGATACGCCGCGATCGTCACACCGGGTATCCAGAAACCGGCCATCCGCTTCTCGCTCGGCGACCACAGCGCGGACGTGAAGCCGACCAGCAGCCCTATCACCACGACGACCGCCGAACCGACCGTCGCGCCGACGACCAGCAGCCCGATCACGATGAGTTCGCGCAGCGACGCCTTCAGCGGCACGCGCCGCACCGGCTCCGGGCCGACGATCTCCTCGGGGCCCTCCCAATCCGACGCGCCGTCGGGCGCGATGCCGATCGGGTACGCCGGCCACCCGATCAGGCCGTCGCCTATCGGCTGGACGGGGACCGGCGCCGGGGACTGTTCGTCGGACCCGTCGCGCTGGGAGGGAATGGGGCTGGCGTCGGGGCGAAAGCCGATTTGGGCTGCGATGGTCGCGGTCCGAGAGCCGCGCAGCATGGCCCCGCCGGAATCGTCGTGGCCCGCCCCGGCGAGCGCGCCGCGCGTGCCCGGGTCGGGCACGCGGAAGGCCTCCTGCGCCACCACCGCGTCGGGGCTGCCGATGCGGGTGAGTATCCCCTTGACCGCCGCGGGCGTGTTGGCGTTGCCGCGCTCGCGCTCGGTGTTGATCTGCGTCCGCAGCCGTTCGACCAGGCGTGCGCGGTCGGCGGGCCGCAACTTGCGCTGCGCGGCGTCGCCGACCTCACCGAGGTATTGCAGGACCAGACGGTCGCACTCGAAATCCATGCCCGGCCTCTCGACCCATGCGGACGTGCTCTGACGTGCTCTTGCGTGCTGTGATTCGTGCCCCGGCTAGCGGAGGGTCTCGCGATCCGTGCGCTGCGAAGTGGCTGCTTTGCCGCGCTCGTTCACTCGACCGGACCAGCTCACCAGCTTAGGAGGAGCCGGGTCTCCGAGACGATGCCTTCCCCCGATCGGGCGAGGGCACCCACCCGGTCTCCCGCGGATCGATCAAACATGCGTGCGAGCGAGCGTCCGCTCCCCGCGAGGGCGCCGCACCCGAGCGGCTAACGTTGTGAGGATGACCATGACGCAGAGACCGGAGGGCGATCCGGCCGGTCCCGCGAACGGCGGCACCGCGCCGCGAACCCTCGCCGAAGACCTGCGCGGTCGCGGCGACACCGAACTCGCCCGGCTGCTCCGCGCTCGCCCCGACCTCACCACACCCGTCCCGGTCGACCTGACGCAGCTCGCGACCCGGGCGACCACGCGCGCCTCCGTCGCCCGCGCCCTCGAACGCCTCGACCGCTTCACCCTCCAGGTCGTCGACGCCGCCGTCGTGCTGCCGGACGGCTTCGCGTACGACGAGCTGCGCGAACTCGTCGGCGACGTTCCGCAGCTCCCCGACGCCGTCGACACGTTGCGCACCCGCGCGCTGATGTGGGGCCCGGAACACGCGCTGCGCGTCGTCCGGACCGTGCGCGACCTGGCCGGCGCGTCCCCCGCCGGGCTCGGTCCCACCCTCGCCTCGGCGCTCGGCGCGACCGGCCCGGCGCGGCTTCAGGAGATGCTCGCCGACCTGGGCCTCGCGCCCACCGCCGACGCGGTCGGGGCGATCCGGGCGATAGCCGCGCTGTTCCGCGACGGCAAGGCGGTCGCGGAACTGCTCGCCGCCGCCCCGTCGGCCGCAGTCGAGGTGCTCGACAAGCTGGTGTGGGGCCCGCCGACCGGCAGCGTCCGGGGTGCCGACCGCCCGGTGCGCGCCGCCGAGGCGGACACCCCTGTCGCCTGGCTGCTCGCCCGCGCGATGCTGGTCGCGGCCGGGCCGCAGACCGTCGTCCTGCCGCGCGAGCTCGGCCTGACGCTGCGCGGCGGCCGGGTCCACCGCGACCTGGCGCCGACGCCGCCCGAGATCGCCCCGACGCCGCGTGATCCACAAGCTGTGGACGCCGCCGCCGCGGGTGCCGCGTTCACCGCCGTCCGCCGCATCGAGGAACTGCTCGAACTATGGAGCTCGGGCGGCCCGCCGGTGCTCCGTGCGGGCGGACTCGGCGTACGCGACCTCAAACGCGTCGCCGCCGGGCTCGACGTCGGCGAGGCCGAGGCCGCACTGTGGCTCGAACTGGCGTACGCCGCGGGCCTCACAGCCGGCGACGGCGAAGCCGACGAGCAGTGGCTGCCCACCCCGGCGTACGACACGTGGCGGGCCCGGCCCGTCGCGGAACGCTGGGTGGCGCTGGCCGGGGTCTGGCTGGAGACCACGCGCGTGCCGGGACTCGTCGGCACCCGCGACGACAAGGACCGGCCGGTCAACGCGCTCGGCCCCGGCATCGACCGCACCACGGCACCCGAAGTGCGGCACGCCCTGCTCGCCCGCCTCGCCGCCCTCCCCGACGGGGGTGCCGCGTCCGCCGCCGACCTGCTGGCCGACCTGTCATGGCACCGCCCGGTGCGCACCGCGCGCCTGCGCCCCGAACTCGTCGACCGCACCCTCGTCGAAGCCGAACTCCTCGGCGTCACCGGGCGCGGGGCCCTCGGCCGCGCCGGCCGCGCGGTGCTGACGGGCGACCTCGGCACCGCGGCCGAGCTGCTGGCACCGCTGCTGCCCACACCGCTGGACCACGTCCTGCTCCAGGCGGATCTGACCGCGATCGCGCCCGGGCCGCTCGTCGTCGAGCTCGCACAGGAACTGCACATGGCCGCCGACATCGAGTCGACCGGCGGAGCGACCGTCTACCGCTTCAGCGAGCCGTCGATCCGCCGCGCCCTGGACTCCGGCCGCACGGCCGCCGATCTGCACCGGCTGTTCGCGACGCATTCGCGCACCCCGGTACCGCAGCCGCTCACGTACCTGGTCGACGACATCGCCCGACGCCACGGGCGCCTGCGGGTCGGGGCCGCGTCGGCGTACCTGCGCTGCGACGACGAAGCGATCCTCAGCGAACTCCTCGCCGACCGCCGCGCGTCGGGCCTGCGCATGCGCCGCCTGGCGCCGACCGTGCTCGCCGCGGAGGCGGCCCCGGACGCCGTGCTGTCGGCGCTGCGGTCGATCGGCTACGCGCCGATGGCCGAGTCAGCGACCGGCGACGTCGTGGTGACCCGCCCGGATGCCCGCCGCACGCCGCCGCGCTCGCTGCCGCCGCGCGTCACCGGCGAGCCGCCCGTGCCGAGCCCGAGCCTGCTCGACGCGGCGGTGACCGCGATCCGGGCCGGCGACCGGGCCGCGACCAGCCGCCCACGCGACGCCGAAACCACCGGGGACGGCCGACAGCCGGCCGAGCTGCCGCGCACCTCACCGGCCGAGACGCTGCTCGCGCTCCAGGCCGCCCTCGCCGACCGCCGCCCGGTCTGGATCGGCCACGTGACGCGCGAGGGCCGCGCGACCCAGCACATCATCGTGCCGATCGGCCTGGAGGGCGGGTACGTCACCGCGCAGGAGCACGCCGGGGGCGAGCTGCACACGTACCCGCTGCACCGCATCACCGGCGTCGCCCCGGTCGACGTGCCCGACGACCCGGCCGAGTAGCCGGCCCGGGCTGCGGCCGCCGTCACATCTCCCGGCGGCCGATCCGCCACACGGCCAGGCACAGCAGAGCGGCCGTCAGCAGCACCGCGACCAGCGACGCCGCCGCATAGTCGCCCGGGCTCGCGGAGCCTTCGAGCAACCGGACGCCCGCGCCGCCCAGCGACGAAGGCTCCCAGTCCCGCATCGGCTTCCACAGCCGCGGCAGCGGCAGCAGGATCAAGGAGACGAGCGCCGCGCCGAAGATCGCCACCGGGCGCCGCAGGAACGCCGCCGCGCCCGCCGCCAGGCCGAGGGCCATGAGGAGGTAGAGGGTGTTGAACAACGCGCTGTAGAGGATGAGCCGGGTCGACACCGCGCCGAACATGCCGCGCAGCTCCGCCCAGACAATGCCGGTGGCGACCGCGTTGGCGATGCACACGGCGGCCGCGCAGACCATCCAGCGCGGCAGCACCAGCTCCCACGCGCGGCGTGTCCGCGTTCGATAGAACGCCGCGAGCCCCGGCCGGTGGTCGACTGCCAGCGCGGCGGCTGCCATCCCCAGCGCGACCAGGATCCCGATCTGCCCCGAAACCTCCAGGTACGCCGCCATCGCGTCGGCGGCACCGAGATTGTCCGGCGGCGTCACCCCGTCGGCGCCCAGCGCGTCCAGAATCCGGTCGAGGTTTCGGACGATCAACGGCCCCAGCGCGCCGAGCACCGGGAACCCCAGGATCAGCAGGAACCACCGCCGCGTACGCGTCACGCGCAGCACTTCGAGGCGCCACAGCCCGACAGGGCGGCGTCCGCGCACCGCGGCGGCCGGACTACGCGTCGTCCGATCCGTCCGGTCGGTCACGCCACGCGTCTCCGCCCGCAGCTCGGCGGCCGTGTCGTAGCGACTCACGCGCCCACCCCACCGCAGACGGTCGGACGCGTGACGGCAGCCGCTCCCCGCCGCGTATTGCCTCGTTCGACGTGCGTCGTCATCGCGCCGCACCGGTGATCGACAGGAAGGCACTCTCCAGGTCGGACTCCTCCGGCCCGACCGAGATCACCCGCGCCCCGCTGCGGTCGAGGACGCCGAGGATGTGCCGCTCGCCCTCCTCCACCGAGCGGGCCTGCACCCGCACCAGGCCCGGACGCACCGACGACACCCGCGCGACCCACGTCTCCGCCGCGAACGTGCGGCACAGCGCGGCGCCGTCGTCGCGCACCCGGATCAGCCAGGTCGGGCGCATGTGTTCGGCCACCAGCTCGGCGACCGGGCCCTGGTAGAGCAGGCGTCCCGCGCGGAGCACCCCCACCTGGTCGCAGACGCGCTGCACGTCGGCCAGGATGTGGCTGGAGAACACGACGGTGATCCGCCCCCGCATGCCGGCCACCAGGTCCAGCATCTCCGCACGGCCGCGCGGGTCGAGCGCGGAGGTCGGCTCGTCCAGGATCATCAGCTCCGGCTCGGAGACCAGCGCCGCCGCGATGCCGAGGCGCTGCATCATGCCGCGCGAGAACGAGCCCGTCTTGCGGTCGGCGGCGTCCACGAGCCCCGCCCGGTGCAGGGCCGTCTTGACGCTTTCGGGCCGCAGATCGGGGTTGACCAGCCTCCCGGCCAGCTCCACCACCTCGGCGGCGCTGAGCCACGGCTCGAACTCCGGCACGTCCGTGCACACCGCGACGCGCGCGGGCGGGACCCCGAGGACGACCTCGCCGACGTCCGCGCGCCGCACTCCGGCGATCAGCGACAACAGCGTCGTCTTGCCGGCGCCGTTGGGCCCGACCAGGCCGTACACGCTGCCCCGGGGCACGGCGAGGCCGACGTCGAAGACGCCGGTGCCGCGACCGTAGTCGCGGGTCAGCCCGCGGGTGCTGAGCGCGGGGCCGGGTTGGGGGGCCGCAACGGTGCCGGAAGCGTCCGGCTGCGGCGGAAAAATCGCCATGGAAATATCAGGGTAGGAGCGGCGGACCGAAACGTGGTTCCTCCTCAAGGAGGGCTCTTGCGCTCATCCCTGCGCAGTACGGTGCCGTAGGGCCTGCTCTCCGGACGCGCAATCCGGAATCCGCAGATGTTCGCCGGGCTTGTCTGGTTCTGACCCGCGCGACCGGAACATACGCCCCCGCGCAGTGGTTCACACTGGGACATCACCCTTCCCCCGAGAGAGGCCCCGCGTGGCAGAGCCGACAACCGGCCCCCTCATCGTGCAGTCCGACAAGACGCTGCTCTTGGAGATCGACCACGAGGCCGCGGCCGAGTGCCGCCGTGCGATCGCGCCGTTCGCCGAGCTCGAACGCGCGCCCGAGCACGTGCACACGTACCGCCTGACGCCGCTCGGCCTGTGGAACGCCCGCGCGGCCGGACACGACGCCGAGCAGGTCGTCGACGTCCTGCTGCGCTACTCGCGCTACCCGGTCCCGCACGCGTTGCTCGTCGACGTCGCCGAGACCATGGGACGCTACGGCCGCCTCTCGCTCGCCAAGCACCCGGTGCACGGCCTGGTCCTGACCACCACCGACCGGGCCGTCCTCGAAGAGGTGCTGCGCAGCAAGAAGATGGCCCCGCTCGTCGGTGCCCGCGTCGACGACGACTCGGTCGCCGTGCACCCCTCCGAGCGCGGGCAGATCAAGCAGGTGCTGCTCAAGCTGGGCTGGCCGGCCGAGGACCTGGCCGGATACGTCGACGGCGAGGCCCACCCGATCGACCTCGACGAGACCGGCTGGGCGCTTCGCCCGTACCAGAAGGAGGCCGTCGAGGGCTTCTGGCACGGCGGCTCCGGCGTCGTGGTGCTGCCGTGCGGCGCCGGCAAGACGCTCGTCGGCGCGGCGGCGATGGCCACCGCACGGGCGACGACGCTGATCCTGGTCACCAACACCGTCTCCGCGCGCCAGTGGAAAGCCGAGCTGGTCAAGCGGACCTCGCTGACCGAGGACGAGATCGGCGAGTACAGCGGGACGCGCAAGGAGATCCGGCCGGTCACGATCGCGACGTACCAGGTCGTCACGACGCGCCGCAAAGGCGTCTATCCGCACCTGGAGCTGTTCGACTCGCGCGACTGGGGCCTGATCGTCTACGACGAGGTGCACCTGCTTCCCGCGCCGATCTTCCGCTTCACCGCCGACCTCCAGGCCCGGCGGCGACTCGGCCTCACCGCGACGCTGGTGCGCGAAGACGGCCGCGAGGGCGACGTCTTCTCCTTGATCGGCCCCAAGCGGTACGACGCGCCGTGGAAGGAGATCGAGAACCAGGGCTACATCGCACCGGCCGACTGCGTCGAAGTGCGGGTGACACTGACCGACTCCGAGCGGCTCGCGTACGCCACCGCCGAACCGGACGAGCGCTACCGCTTCTGCGCGACCACGCCGAGCAAGACGCGCGTGACCCGGGAGCTGGTCGAGAAGCACCGGGGCGAACAGACACTGGTCATCGGGCAGTACATCGACCAGCTCGACGAGCTCGGCGAGACCTTGGACGCGCCGGTGATCAAGGGCGAGACACGCAACACCGAACGCGAGCGGCTCTTCGAGGCGTTCCGGCAGGGCGAGGTGTCGGTCCTGGTGGTCAGCAAGGTCGCGAACTTCTCGATCGACCTTCCCGAGGCGGCCGTCGCGATCCAGGTGTCGGGATCCTTCGGCTCCCGGCAGGAGGAGGCGCAGCGCCTGGGCCGTGTGCTCCGACCGAAGTCCGACGGCCGGGCGGCCCGGTTCTACTCGGTCGTCGCGCGCGACACGATCGACCAGGAGTTCGCGGCACACCGGCAGCGGTTCCTGGCCGAACAGGGCTACGCCTACCGCATCATGGACGCGAGCGACGTTCGCTGACGGAGCCGGGTGTTGAGATCGCAAAATCCCGCGCGCATCACGGGATTTTGCGATCTCAACGATGCCCTTTAAGATGACCCACTTCCGCTGCCGCGTTACCGCACTGCCCCGCACGGGGTTGGGCGCCGGCCACGCCGTCCGATCGGAAATCGGGCGGTTCTCCGTACCCGCCGCCCAAGCCTCCGGAGTTCCGCATGACCGCGTACGCCGCCGAGCGGGCGCATCTGGAGGCCTCCCGCGCGGCTCTGCGCCGCATGCGCGAGGAGACCGAGGCCCTCGACCTGACCGATGTGGGCGGCAACGAGGTCTCGAACAAGCTGGTCGCCGACCTCATCCAGGAGCGCATCGCCGCACTCGCCGACTTCCGCGACGCACCGCTGTTCTTCGGCCGCATCGACGGGCGGTTCGCGGACGCGCCCGACGTGTCCACCGGCACCGCTCCGGTCGAAGTGGCCGCCGATCCCTCGCGTCCGGTCGAGAGCTTTTGGATCGGCCGCCGCCATGTGCACGACCACCTCGGCGATCCGATGGTCGTCGACTGGCGTGCGCCGGTGTCACGGTCGTTCTACCGGGCCACCCGGACCGACCCGCGCGGCGTGGAACTGCGTCGCAGATTCGGCTGGGAGGGCGGGCGGCTGACGGCGTTCGAGGACGAACACCTCGCCGACGTCGGCGAGCAGGACGCCGCCAGTGCGATCCTCGCCGCCGAGATCGAGCGCCCACGCGTCGGCCCGATGCGCGACATCGTCGCGACCATCCAGCCGGAGCAGGACGAGATCGTGCGTGCCGACCTCGGCCGGACCGTCTGCGTGCAGGGCGCGCCCGGCACCGGCAAGACCGCCGTGGGCCTGCACCGCGTCGCCTGGCTGCTGTACGCGCACCGCGAGCGCCTGGCGCGCAGCGGCACCCTGGTCGTGGGCCCGAACCGGTCGTTCCTCGGCTACATCCAGCAGGTGCTGCCCGCGCTCGGCGAGGTCGAGGTGGGGCAGACCACCGTCGAGGACCTGGTCGCACACGTGCCCATCAAAGCCGTCGACGACGACGAGGCCGGGCGGATCAAAGGCGACGCGCGGATGGCCGAAATCCTGCGGCGGGCCGTGTGGTCGGGGGTGCGCGCGCCGGAGGAGTCGCTGCTCGTGGTGCGGGGTTCGCGGCGGTGGCGGGTGCCGGCGTACGAGGTCGAGGAGATCGTCGACGCGCTGCGCGCCCGCGACGTCCGCTACGGTGCCGCGCGCGACATGCTCCGCCAACGGCTCGCGCACGCGGTGCTGGTGCAGATGGAACGCGCGGGTGAGTCGCCGGACGACCGGGTGCAGGATGCGGTCGCCCGCTCGCGGCCGGTCCGTGCCATGGCCGACGCGGTCTGGCCGGCCGTCGACCCGGCGAAGCTCGTGCTTCGCTTGCTCTCCGACGCGGAGTTCCTGGCAGCGTGTGCGCACGGTTTGCTCAGCGCGGAGGAGCAGGCGGTGATCCGCTGGGCGAAGCCGCCGCGCGGTGTCGGCTCGGCGAAGTGGACGGTCGCGGACGCGGTGTTGGTGGACGAGACGGCCGACCTGGTCGCGCGGACGCCGAGCCTCGGACACGTGGTGGTCGACGAGGCTCAAGACCTCTCGGCGATGCAGTGCCGGGCGATCGGCCGCCGCTGCTCGACGGGTTCGGCGACGGTGCTCGGCGACATCGCGCAGGGCACGACGCCGTGGGCGGCGGCCGATTGGGCGACGACGCTGCGGCATCTCGGGCGCGCGGACGCCCGGTTCGAGGAACTGACGCGGGGTTTCCGGGTGCCGCGCGAGATCCTGGACTTCGCGAGCCGACTGCTGCCGCACATCGCGCCCGGTCTGGCACCGGCGAGTTCGGTGCGCGAGGCGCCCGGGTCGCTTGTGGTGCAGGCGGTTCGTCCACAGGCTGTGGATATCGAGATCGTCGCGCGTGTACGCGAACTCCTCGCCGTGGAGGGCTCCGTCGGCCTCATCGCTGCGGACTCGGCGATTCCCGGGCTGGCCGCCGCCCTCGACACTGCCGAACTGCCGTACCGTCACCTGGGATTCGGTGATGGCGACGACGCGCGACTCAACCTGGTCCCCGCGAGTCTCGCCAAGGGTCTGGAGTTCGACCACATCGCGGTTGCCGAGCCCGCGGCCATCGCCGAGGCCGAACTCCGAGGCCTGCGCCGCTTGTACGTCGTCCTCACACGTGCGGTCTCCACTCTGGTCGTCGTCCACAGCCGTCCACTTCCGACCGAACTTGCCGACACGGCAACGGATTGAGGCTCGTGACATCCGACGACGGCACGTCGTACCCGAATTCGCCCGAATGACTGGCATGCTGAGGGCGTGGAACGTACTCAGGAGACCGCCACCATGACGTTGCAGGAACGCTGGGCCCGGCTCGTCGGGGACTCCGACGCGACAGTCACCGCCGTCGGCGAGGACCTGATCGACCGCTACTCGCAGCCGCACCGCCGCTACCACGGCACCGCACATCTGCTGGCCGTCCTCGAACTGATCGACGAACTGGCCCCGGACGCCGACGATCCGGACGCGGCGCGCCTCGCCGCGTGGTTCCACGACGCGGTTTACGACCCCGCCCGCGCCGACAACGAGGAACGCAGCGCGCGTCTCGCCGAGCGAGCACTGACCGAAGCAGGCGTCGCGGCGCCCCTGGTCGCCGAGACCGCACGCCTCGTCCGGGTCACCGCCGAACACGCCCCCACCGAGGGCGACCGCAACGCGGCGGTGCTGTGCGACGCCGACCTGGCCATCCTCGGCACCGACCGCGCGACGTACGAGCGGTACGCGGCGGCCGTGCGCGAGGAGTACTCGTTCGTCCCCGACGAGGCCTTCCGACCGGCCCGCGCCGCCGTACTCCGCGAGCTCCTTTCCTTGCCCAAGCTCTTCCACACCGCGACCGGCTTCGCCCGCTACGAGGAAACCGCCCGAGCCAACCTGCGCGCCGAACTGGAGCGCCTGGAGACCGCGATCCCCCGCCAACAAGGCTGAGGTTCGGGGGCCGAAGACTGGGCCCACGCGCCTTCTCCAGCCCCTCCAAGGCGATGCGAGGCCGCACGCCGTGGCAGGTCTGCGGGGCAGAAAGTGCGTACGCGTTCGGTTGAACTTGTTCATGGAGCCACAACCCAGCGTCGACGCCGTGATCGAGCAGATCGCGCCTCGTCTGCGGCGTGCCCGCGAGAGGAAGGGCGTCAGCCTGGCCGAGCTCGCACGCGCCACCGGCATCTCGACCAGCACCCTGTCGCGCCTCGAATCGGCGCAGCGCAAGCCGAGCCTCGAACTTCTCCTGCCGGTCACCGCGGCGCTCGGCATTCCCCTGGACGAAATCGTCGCCGCACCACGGATCGTGGACCCGCGCGTACCGCAACAGCCCACAACCAAGAAGGACGGCCGGGTCCTGATCCCGCTGTCGCGGCATCAGGGGGAGCCGCGCGCTTACAAGATGACGATTCCGGCGCACGACGAGGAGCCCTACCTACGGACCCACGCGGGCCACGAATGGCTGTACGTACTGCGCGGACGGCTCCGGGTGAAGCTCGGCGACCGCGACTTCGTGATGGGCCCCGGCGAGGCGGCCGAGTTCGACTGCCGGATTCCACACTGGTTCGGCGCCGCCGGGCGCGGCAGCGTCCAGGTCCTCAGCCTCTTCGGCAAACAGGGCAAACGCATCCATCTGCGCACTCCGCGGGCCTGATACGGGCGAGAGCCCGACGACCGCGCGTCCGGCATGGGCGCCGCGTGCTTTCCGTTGTTGCGGAAACAGCAACGATGTTTGCCGTTCCGCGTAGGGAATCGCAGTCTGGTCCCGGTCAAGGCCATCGAAACCGGGAGGCCCCACGATGACACCGAACACACACACCGACACCGCACCAGGCGCCGGCGACGCTCCGCCGAACAACCGGGTCCACCACGTCCGATCCGGAGAACTGGACGGCCACACCGCCATCAGCGGCGGCACCGTCGGTTCGAGGACGCTGTGGATGGGCCGGGTGGAGAACCCGCCGTCGAGCTCGACGGACAACCACCACCACGGCGACTCGGAAGCCGGCATCTACGTGGTGAGCGGACACCCTGTGTTCGTCTACCACGACGGCACGCGGGAAGTACGGCTCGCCGGCGCGCCGGGCGACTTCTTCCTGGTGCCGCCGTTCGTCCCGCACCGGGAGGAGAACCCCGACCCGCACAAACCCGCAGTCGTCGTGATCGCGCGGACGACGCAAGAGCCGATCAAGGTCTCCGTGCCCGAGCTGTACCGGCACGAGGAAGCCGGCACGCGGTAGACGGATGGACGCGGACCGACCGGGCGGGGAACCCGCCTGCCCGGTCGGGCACCGGCGCGCAGAGACGTCCATGCGCTGGAATCAGGGGACTTGGGCGCGCGGGGGCTTGCGGCGGCGGAGGCCCGCGGCGGTCAGGCGCTTCACCAGCTCCTTGCCGCCGACCGGTTCGGCGCCCAGGGCGAGTGCGTGCTCGTAGACGTCCGAGGGGACGTCGTAATGGTCTCGGTCGAAAGCGCGTTCGGGGACGCCCAGGCGGCGGGCGAACTCGTGGAGTTCGTCGAACGACGTGTCGCTGACCAGGTGCGACCACATGCGGCCACGGCCGGGCCAGGTCGGGAGATCGATGAGAACTGTCACCCGTCGATACTGCCTGACGGACAATCGAGGCATGGACGACGACATCACCGGCGTGACCGAGGCCGCTCTGCACACCGCCCGGGCGCTGGTGCTGCATGATCTGAGCGCATGTGGCGCGGCCAGTGCCGACGTGGTCTCGGTGGTCGAGGACGCGGTCGCCGGCCGCCGGTGGTGGGTGCGCGAGTGGCCGGACGGCGCTGCCTATGCTCCCGGCCTGGTCGCACAGGACGTCCAGGAGGCGCTGGAGGAACGCGGCACCCGGTGGCCGCCGTGCCCGCGCCACCACGGCACGGGCGACGACCACCAGCTCTACATCGAACCCGAGCTCGGGCCGGACCCGGTGTGGGTGTGTGAGAAGGACGCCGTTGCGGTCGCGCCGCTCGGGGAGTTGGATCCGGCGCGGTAAGCGCTGCGGCCGGGCGGGCCGAGATGCTCGAACCCGTGCACAGCACCGGTTTTCGAGCATCTCGTGCGCACGTCTGATCTTGAGGTCGGCTCCCGCAGCCTGTGCGTCAGAGCGTGCCGCGGGCGGTGAGTGAGGCGTACACCGGCGTCTCACCATCGAGCGCGTACGCACCGACCAGGGTGTCGCTCACCACCGTGCCCACCGCGATGTCGTGCTCCGCCTCGTCGACGCCCACGAGGATGGACGCACGGCCGATCTCCTCGGCGGCCGTCTCCGCATGGGCCTGTTCACGGGCGTTCGCGTCGCGCACGGTGGCCGCGAGCAGGGAGAGGGTGTCGGCACCGTCGCCGCCGCGCGAGGTCCCGAGCGGCACCCGGCCGCCGAGGTCGACGGGGACGCCGGCCGCGTCGCGGCGTACCGCCTCGGCGCCGTAGCAGAACCTGATCAGCGGCTCCCACAACGCCTGCCAGTAGGTGTGCGAGGGAGCGCGCTCGACGCCGATGACCCGGTCGTCCATCAGCACGACCGCGCCGATCTGGTCGTCGACGCACTCGAACTCGGCGACAAACTGGTCGAGTTCGGTGGCGAAGCGCTTCAGGAACTGCACAAGGTTCGCAGCACCGGTCACCCGCGCCGAATTCTTGAACTGCGACACGGCCGGCCACAGCCGGTTGTACCCGGGCTCGGCGGGCAGGTCGGACGCCGCCTCCCGCAGCGCGGGAGGCAGCACGGCCAGCCGGTGCCGTCCGTGCCGGATAAGCCCGCCCTGTGACTGCTGAATGCACATCGCGGCGGTGTACGAACGCTCCGCCCCGGCCGCGACCAGCGCCGCGCGCGGCATCGCGTGGTCCTGTGCCGCCTGCGACACGATCACCGCGAGGTGGCTCGGCACCAGCACCGGCCCGGGTGACTCGTTGCGGAAGAAGAGAGTCCCGTAGTCGCCGGTGGAGATGCCGAGCGCGGACGGGTCGCCGAGGTCGGCGGTCGGCGCGTCACCCGCGAGCAGCGGGAGCACCTGCATGCGGCCGACGCTCTGCACGCTTCCCGGGCGCGCACCCGCGAGCAGGTCGCCGACCGTGGCCGACTCGGCAGGGGAACGGCGAAGGGTTCGAAGGAACTTCCTCATGACGACACCTCCTCGGGTGCGGACTCGGACGGGTTTTCGGGCATGGCCTCGAACACGGATCGGGGAACGGCCGCGGGCACTGAGCGGGAGTCGTCGCCGACGTCCGCGGCCCCGACCTCCCTGCGACCCGGCTCACCGCCCGCGGCGGCAATCCGGTCCAGCATGCGCAGCCCGACCTCCGGCTCCGCATCCAACACCAGCCTGCACGCGAGCAGTTCGAGGCCTTCCAGGCGCTGGAGAGCGGCCACCGGCACCTCGTCAACCAACGACCGCACGCCGCCGGACTCGGCTGCGAGGACCGGCGCGAGCTGGACCACCGGCGTACGGATCCCGAAACCGCGGACCGCCGCGAGGGTTTCCGCGAAGCGGCCCGCCGGGGCGTTCTCGTAGCCGTCGCTGACGACGACCACGATGTCCGGCCCCTGGGCCAGCACCTCGATCAGGGCCTCCGCGGGCGCGGTCGCACCGGCCGGGTGCACGAGGCCGCCATTGTCCGGACGGCCGCCGAACCACGTCTCGGTCACCGACGAGTCGGCGTTTCCGCCACCCGCCGCGCGGAACGCGTCCCGCAGGGCGAGAGTCACCGCGATCGGGCGCAGCGCCTGCTCGTCGGCACCGGCCATCGAGGCCGAACCGTCCAGGAGCAGCGCGACGTTGCGGTAGCCGAGGTCCAGTGACGCCGCCGCCTGCCGGGCGCGGGACGCCAGCGCGCGAGCGACCTCGTCGGTCATACCGCGCCGGAACGCGTACAGGTACAGCCGCACGGCGTCGTACCGCGTGAAGTCGACATCGACCTCGACGCCCGCGCGTTCGGCCTGCTCCTGCTTGGCCAGCCGCTGCCCGGCGGTGAGCCGCGACTTCGTCAACTCAAGGACGCGGGCGGCCGGTTCGTTCGGGTGGAAGCGCCCGCGCAAACCCTCCAGCGTCTCGTACGGCAGCACTCGCCCCGCGTCGAAATCGGTTCGCGCGTCGGTGTACGCCCTCAACAGCGGCCGCGTGTACGGCCCGGGAGCGCCGAGCACGAACGCGACGCACTCGTGCACGACGGCTCGGGAACGCCCCTGGGCGAATCGGTCGATCTCGGCGGCGAGCAAACGCAGTTCCTTGGGCTCCAACTCCTCGCCCGCGCGCTCGCGCACGAGGATCGAGCGCAGGATGCCGACGCGCCGCGCACCCCAGGCGTGCCGGAGCGCGGCGGCGAGCTTGCGCCGGTAGCGCACGGACCACCGCTCCAACGCGGGCGAGCCGAGAATCGTCCGCAGGATCAGCTTGCGGGCCCGGGCGTTGTTGACGCGGCCGGCCGCGAGCATCGCGTACAGGTTGAGCATGCGCGGAACGCTGAGCCGGGCCACGGCCCGCACCAAGGCGTCGGACGCCTCGCCGACCGGATCGACCGACGGCGTCGACAGCAACTGCACGACGCCGGTCTGCCGAGCCCGGTCGAGGACGTAGGGCCCGCAGATCAGCCCGGTGTAGGCGCGCCGGTCGAGCGCGGCCATGTCGGCGTGCGCGGCCCGCTCCAGCGCGGCCTGCTCGTCGGCGCTGTTGTAGAAGGTCGCGCGCCCGGTGGCACCGGTCGCCACATCGAGGAATCGGGCGATGGTGCGGACGGAGTCGGGCGTGTCGACGGCATGGTTCTGGATCGAAGCGATGGTCACGAGGCGGCTCCCGAAGGGGCGCCCGGGGCAGTTCGCGGGTCCGTGTTTTCCTACCTGAAAGGAGCGTCCCCGAAAGGTGGAGACCACTGAACGGACGCGCAGTTCCCCGGGCGCGGTACGAAGGTGCCTGCGGGCAGGTGACGGGTCCCGGTTTCGGGATTTGAACCCGGCTGCTTCGCATTTGAGGTGCGATGTGTCTACCAAGACGGAAGGAACTCGTAGTTCCCGCAGGCACGTTCACGACCCTAGGCCCCACCCCGCCACCCGGGCCACAGGTTTTCGGGCGGCCGGCCGGCGCCGCACTCACCGCACGCATATGTGTGCTGCGCATACGAAACACCGAGGGCGG
>NZ_JBPKBI010000001.1:419963-467753 GCF_051388935.1 Yinghuangia sp. YIM S10712 | reverse complement strand
CCCTCGGCTTGGCACAAGGCTCGCGTCAGCCCCGAGGGGCCGACGCGGGACCGCTGGTCCTGGCGGGATCAGAAGTCCATGCCGCCCATGTCCGGCGCGCCGCCGGCCGGAGCGGCGTTCTTCTCCGGCTTGTCGGCGATGACAGCCTCGGTGGTGAGGAAGAGCGCGGCGATGGAGGCCGCGTTCTGCAGCGCGGAGCGCGTGACCTTGGCCGGGTCGATGATGCCCTCGGCGACCAGGTCGACGTAGTCGCCGGTCGCGGCGTTGAGGCCGTGGCCCGGGGTGAGGTTGCGCACCTTCTCGACCACGACGCCGCCCTCAAGGCCGGCGTTGACCGCGATCTGCTTCAGCGGGGCCTCGACGGCCAGCTTGACGATCGCGGCACCGGTGGCCTCGTCGCCCTCCAGGTCGAACTTCTCGAACGCGGCCTGGGACGCCTGGAGCAGGGCCACGCCACCACCGGCGACGATGCCCTCCTCGACGGCGGCCTTGGCGTTGCGCACCGCGTCCTCGATGCGGTGCTTGCGCTCCTTGAGCTCGACCTCGGTGGCCGCGCCCGCCTTGATGACGGCGACGCCGCCGGCGAGCTTGGCGAGGCGCTCCTGGAGCTTCTCGCGGTCGTAGTCGGAGTCCGACTGCTCGATCTCGGCGCGGATCTGGTTCACGCGGCCCGCGACCTGGTCCGAGTCACCGGCACCGTCGACGATGGTGGTCTCGTCCTTGGTGACGACGACCTTGCGCGCGCGGCCCAGCAGCTCCAGCCCGGCGTTCTCCAGCTTGAGGCCGACCTCCTCGCTGATGACCTGGCCACCGGTGAGGATGGCGATGTCGCCCAGCATGGCCTTGCGGCGGTCGCCGAAGCCGGGGGCCTTGACCGCGACGGACTTGAAGGTGCCGCGGATCTTGTTGACGACGAGGGTGGCCAGGGCCTCGCCCTCGACGTCCTCGGCGATGATCGCGAGCGGCTTGCCGCCCTGCATGACCTTCTCCAGCAGCGGGAGCAGGTCCTTCACCGACGAGATCTTGCTGTTGACGATCAGGATGTACGGGTCGTCGAGGACGGCCTCCATACGCTCCGGGTCGGTGGAGAAGTAGGGCGAGATGTAACCCTTGTCGAAGCGCATGCCCTCGGTGAGCTCCAGCTCCAGACCGAAGGTGTTGCTCTCCTCGACGGTGATGACGCCTTCCTTGCCGACCTTGTCCATCGCCTCGGCGATCATCTCGCCGATCTGCGGGTCGGCGGCGGAGATGGAGGCCGTCGAAGCGATCTGCTCCTTGGTCTCGACGTCCTTCGCAAGGTTGAGAAGCTGCTCCGAGACGGCCTCGACGGCCTTCTCGATGCCGCGCTTGAGGGCCATCGGGTTGGCGCCGGCGGCGACGTTCCGAAGACCCTCGCGTACGAGCGCCTGGGCGAGGACGGTCGCGGTCGTCGTACCGTCACCGGCGACGTCGTCCGTCTTCTTCGCGACCTCCTTGACCAGCTCGGCGCCGATCTTCTCGTACGGGTCCTCCAGCTCGATCTCCTTGGCGATGCTCACACCATCGTTGGTGATGGTGGGCGCACCCCACTTCTTCTCGAGCACGACGTTGCGGCCCTTGGGGCCCAGCGTGACCTTGACGGCGTCGGCGAGCTGGTTCATCCCGCGCTCGAGGCCGCGACGCGCTTCCTCGTCGAACGCGATGATCTTGGCCATGTGGTGAGGTCCTCCCAGAACGGGGTGGATGCTGAAGAACCCGAGCCGACGCCCGCGACGGCCGATCCGGCTCCGCGGGGATCCTTCCCCCACGGCCTCCGGACCTCATCTGCCCGGTCCTTTGTCACTCTCACATCCAGAGTGCTAACGCCAATGATTAGCACTCGGGTAGGTCGAGTGCAAGCGGCCACCCGCGCCACCCCCTCCGACCTGCGGTCGGACACGCCGAGGCCCGGCCTCCCCAACCGGGAGACCGGGCCTCGGCGCACACGCGCAAGAAGAAGAGCAGTCCCAGAAGAGCGGTGAACAGGCTCAGCCGGTCAGAACGCGTCTGAGGCTCAGCCGGTCACTCGGACCATGTCCGCCTGCGGGCCCTTCTGCCCCTGCGAGATCTCGAACTCGACCCGCTGTCCTTCCTCAAGCGTCCGGTACCCGTCCATCTGGATCGCGCTGTAGTGGACGAAAACGTCCGCACCACCGTCGACCGCGATGAAGCCGTACCCCTTCTCCGCGTTGAACCACTTGACGGTGCCCTGAGCCATTCCTAACTCCCCTGTTACTGGCCCTTTCACGGAAACTGCGCGCCGCAGCTCCGGGTCGTTCGCTTACTTCTTGACCCACTGAGTGAAGTCAGCACAGGGCAAGCAGGTTCGCGAGTTGTTGCCGCGCACCAGAGCAGTACGTGGAACCGTCCGACCGCGGCTGAATGTATCCGCATGGGCGGTCGACGCAACAGGTCAAACGGACGAGAAATCCCACGAGAATAAAAGAGACATATAGTCCTATCACGTGAGTAATGGCGCATTACACCACTGGAGGAAAGCAATAAAAGGTACATATCGGATGTGATCTCGACCACGGGATTGTGCGGCTCTTGCCGCGACATCTCCGGTAAATGCGGTTGTAGAGGCCACGCTTCATCCCGCTTCCACGGAATCGGTCCTTCCGATTCATCGCTTCCCGCCCGCGTTCCCGGCCCCCGACTATCGATCATGAAAAAAGTCCGCCGCGCGACTTCGCGCGGCGGACTTCTGCGTTTTCCGGCGACGGACAGCTCTCAACAACCGCCCGCGACGGCCGGGATCACCGAGACGTTCGCGCCGTCCGGGGTGGCCGTCTGGAGGCCGTCCGCGAAACGCACGTCGTCGTCGTTCACATACACGTTCACGAACCGCCGCAGCTTGCCCTGGTCGTCAAGCACACGCGCGGCGATGCCCGGGTAGGACTTCTCCAGCGACTCGATGACCTCGGCGAGCGTGGCGCCGTCGGCCGTCACCTCGGCCTCGCCGCCGGTGTACGTGCGCAGAATCGTCGGGATTCGGACGGAAACACTCATGGTTTGACCCAACCTTTCGGGTGATCCCCCGGCGATCAGCGGCCGGCCGCCGGGTCGGCGGTTCTTGTGGAGACGGCGGGGTTGCGTGGAGCGGATGTACGCCGGTTCAGGCCAGCCCGGCTTCGCGGAACGCGTCGAGACTCGGACGGATGGTCGCGGACACGCCCGTGGTCGACTCGATGGCGTCCAGCGTCTTGAGGCCGTCACCGGTGTTGAGGACGACCGTGGTGGCCTCCGGGTCGAGCTGCCCGGTCTCGACCAGCTTCTGCAGGCAGCCGACCGTCACGCCGCCCGCGGTCTCGCCGAAGATGCCCTCGGTCCGCGCGAGCAGCTTGATCGCCTCGACCACGCGCCCGTCGTCCACGTCCTCGACCGCGCCGCCGGTGCGCTTGCACACGTCCAGCACGTACGGGCCGTCCGCCGGGTTGCCGATCGCCAGCGACTTGGCGATCGTGTTCGGCTTGACGGGGCGGATCACATCGTGCCCGGCCTTCCACGCCGCCGACACCGGCGAGCAGCCCTCGGCCTGCGCGCCGAACACCTTGTACGGGGTGTCCTCGACCAACCCGAGCTTGATCAGCTCACGGAAGCCCTTGTCGATCTTGGTGAGCTGCGATCCCGACGCGATCGGCACGACGATCTGCTCGGGCAGGCGCCACCCCAGCTGCTCGGCGATCTCGAACGCCAGCGTCTTGGAGCCCTCGCCGTAGTACGGCCGCAGGTTCACGTTGACGAAGCCCCAGCCCTCGCCGGCGGTGTCGCCGATGAGCTCCGAGCAGAAGCGGTTGACGTCGTCGTAGGTGCCCTCGATCGCGACCAGGTTGCCGCCGTACGCCGCGGCCGTCAGGACCTTCCCGGCCTCCAGGTCGGCCGGGATGAACACGCACGAGCGCAGCCCCGCCCGCGCGGAAGCCGCGGCCACCGCGCCGGCCAGGTTGCCGGTCGACGAGCACGAGAGGGTCGTGAAGCCGAAGTTGCGGGCCGCCTCGACGGCGATCGCCACGACACGGTCCTTGAAGGAGTGCGTCGGGTTGCCGGAGTCGTCCTTGACGTACAGGTCCTTGATGCCCAGCTCGCGGCCCAGGTTGCGGGCTTCCACGAGCTTGGTGAAGCCGGGGTTCAGGTTGGGCTTGGCCGCGACGTCGGCCGGTACCGGAAGCAGCGGCGCGTACCGCCAGATGTTGTTCGGACCGGCCGCGATCTGCTCGCGCGTGACGCCGCCGGAGAAGTCGTACGCGACCTCCAGCGGCCCGAAACAGACCTCACACGCGAACTTCGGGCCCAGGTCGTACCGCTCGCCGCATTCGCGGCAGGACAAAGCGACAGCGGGGCCGAAGGCGCCGGGCGCGAGGGTCAGGGTTTGTGCGATCACAGCCATGTGAGCGAGGCCTCTCTCCTCATCTTCCCCACGGGGGTCCCCGCAGGCCGGACTTGGCACCAGTCCGTCGGGGGCCCCGCGTGCGACGCACATGGGTGTCCGAAATCGGATGGTTGCCGGGGCTTCAACGGGCCGTTCCCTCTGCCCCTCTGGATGAGCTCTATGGCGGCAGAGCGCCACCGGCCCCCCGAAGGGCAACCCGGCAGCCGCGCCGCGTTTGTCCGAGCCGACATGCGATCGTCGTATCTCGTGACCAAGACTGTAACCGAACCGGTAGCCGGTCGATCATCGGCGTCCGACCCGCGAGACGATGTCCCGCAGAGTCCCGCAGACGCGCACGTCAGAGGCCACGGCACCGCACGTGCACGAAAACACGTACGAAACGTACACATGACACAGTGCACGGCAACTGAACGAGACGACAGGGGAACCCGAAAGTGCTGCCCGAGGTGAGCCGCTGGCTGGACCGCCGGTCCTCGACCGCCGCCGACTGGCCGGTGCCGATGCTGTGGGAGGCCAAACGCGCCGCCCCGGCAAGCCGCGTCAGCGTGGTCCTCCCCGCCCTCGACGAGGAGCGGACCGTGGGCGCCATCGTGCACGCCATCCGCTCCGAGCTCATGGACCGGTACCCCCTGGTCGACGAGCTCGTGGTGGTCGACTCGGGCTCCACCGACCGCACCGCCGAGGCCGCCGCCCGGGCCGGCGCGCGCGTCGTACACCGCGACGACATCCTCCCGCGCGTGCCCGCGCTGCGCGGCAAAGGCGAGGTGCTGTGGCGGTCGCTCCTGGTCACGAGCGGCGACATCGTCTGCTTCATCGACGCCGACCTGCGCGACTTCTCCGCCGCCTTCGTGTCCGGCATCCTCGGCCCGATGCTGACCGACCCGTCCGTGCAGCTCGTCAAGGCCATGTACGACCGGCCGCTGGAGATCGGCGACACCGTCGTCCCGGCCGGCGGCGGCCGGGTGACCGAACTGGTCGCGCGGCCCCTGCTGAACATGTACTGGCCCGAACTCGCCGGCTTCGTCCAGCCCCTCGGCGGCGAATACGCCGCCCGCCGCAGCCTCCTCGAACGCCTGCCGTTCCCGTGCGGCTACGGCGTCGAGACCGCCATGCTCATCGACGCGCTGCATCTGGTCGGCCTCGACGCCATGGCCCAGGTCGACGTAGGGGTGCGCCGCCACAACCACCAGGACGACGCGGGCCTCGGGCGCATGGCCGGCGAGATATGGCAGGCCGTCCTCGAACGCCTGCACCGCGACGGCCGCATCCCCAAGAGCGCCGGCGGGCTCAACACCGTCTTCGCGCAATTCGAACGCGACGCCGCGGGCTTCCAGGTGCGCAGCCACGACGTCGCCGCACACGAGCGCCCGCCGATGATCGGCATCCCCGAGTACCGCACACGCGACGCCCTGGCCGGCTGATCCGCGCCGGGCCGACGGGCGGGCCTTCCGAAAACCGCCCCCTTGCGGAGTCGGTGGCCGCCAGGACATGCGGGGCGCAAAACCGCTCTTCACAGCGCCGCGGTGTTTGTCCCACCGGACCGATGGCTACGGTTGGAACCATGAGCCCCACAGCCGCAGCCGCCCGGGTCCTCGTCGCCTCCAACCGCGGTCCGGTGTCGTTCCGCACCGAAGACGACGGTTCACTCTCCGTCCACCGCGGCGGCGGCGGACTCGTCTCCGGGCTCTCCGCGGCGGGCCAGGGCACCGGCGCCGTATGGGTGTGCGCGGCACTCTCCGAGGCCGACCGCACAGCAGCCCGCGACTCCCCTTCGGGCCGCATCGACCTGGCCGGCCACGACACCGGCGACCTGGCCGTACGCATGCTCGACATCGACCCGGGCACCTTCGCCCGCGCCTACAACGCCATAGCGAACTCGACGCTGTGGTTCATCCACCACCTGCTCTACGACACCCCCGGCAAGCCGGTGTTCGACGGCCGCTTCCGCAAGGAATGGGCGTCGTACGAGGCCTACAACTCGGCGTTCGCCCACGCCCTCGCCGAGGAAGCCGCCGAAGGCGCCCAGGTCGTCGTGCAGGACTACCACCTGACGCTGACCCCCGTACTCCTGCGGCGGCTGCGGCCCGACCTGCGCATCGGCCACTTCTCGCACACTCCGTGGGCGCCGCCGGACTACTTCCGGCTGCTGCCCGACGACATCGCGGCGGCCGTGCTCGAAGGCATCCTCGGCGCCGACCGCGCGGGTTTCCTGACCCGGCGCTGGGCCGGAGCCTTCCTCGACTGCTGCGAGCAGGTGCTCGGCGCCGCCGTCGACCGCACCGCGATGACCGTGACCCACCAGGGCCACACGACGGCGATCGGCGTTCACGGGCTGGGCGCCGACGCCGACTTCCTGCGCGAACGCGCGTCGCGGCCCGACGTCGACGCGCGGCTCGCCGCTCTGCGGGAAGCCGTCGGCGACCGCAAGGTGATCGTGCGCGTGGACCGCACGGAGCTGTCGAAGAACATCGTGCGCGGCCTGCTCGCCTACCGCGACCTGCTGCGCGGACGACCCGAGTGGCACGGCAAGGTCGTGCACATCGCGTTCGCCTACCCGTCGCGGCACGACCTGCCCGAGTACCGCGAATACACCGCGGCCGTGCAGCGCATCGCCAAGGAGATCGACGACGAGTTCGGCACCGACACCTGGCAGCCGCTGATCCTGCACGTCAACGACGACTTCCCACGCTCACTCGCGGCGTACCGGCTCGCCGACGTCGCCCTGGTCAACCCGATCCGCGACGGCATGAACCTGGTCGCCAAGGAGATCCCGGTCGTCTCCGAACGCGGCTGCGCGCTCGTCCTGTCCCGCGAGGCGGGCGCGTACGAGGAGTTGGGCGCGGACGCGATCGTGGTCAACCCGTTCGACGTCAGCGCCACCACCGAGGCCCTGCACGAAGCGCTGTCGATGGACGAGTCCGAACGCGTCGAGCGCACCAAGCGCCTGGCCGCCGCGGCGACCGCGCTGAGCCCGCAGCAGTGGTTCCTCGACCAACTCGACGGCCTGCGCTGACCTTTCGGGACGCCTGCCGGGTGTTCAGCCGCCCAGCGCGTCGGCCAACGCGGCCAGCAGCGCGGCGACTCCGGGCGGCCCCGGCACCACCACGTCGGCCCGCTCGGCGAGTTCGTCCACCTCGGCGGACGCGCTGCACACCGTGAGCCCGGCGACGTCCTCGCCGCGCAGACGCTCGACCGCGTCGAACGCCGCGAGATCGCCCAGGTCGTCGCCGGCGAACAAGACAGAACCGGCGTCGACTTCCGCGACGAAAGTGGTCAGCGCACGACCCTTGTCCATGCCGGGCGGACGCAACTCCAAGACATAGCGCCCCGGTTCGACGACCAGGCCGTGCTCGGCCGCGAGCGCACCCAGCGGCTCGCGCAGCGCGTCGAACGCGCCTTGCGGATCGGGCGCGCGCCTTGTGTGCACGCCGACCGCGCGGCCCTTGTCCTCGACCCAGGCGTCCTCACGCAGCCCGAGCTCGGCAAGCACTCCGGGCAGGGCCCGCCGCACGGCCTCGACCCCCGCGGGCACCTCCGGCGCGCTCACCCGGCCGGTTGCCGCGTCCCAGCGCTCCAAGCCGTACTGGCCGAGCACCACGAGGCGTTCGAGGCCCGGCACGCCACTGAAGCCTCCGTACTCGACGGCGACGGCGGCGGGACGCCCTGTCACGATCGCCACCGCGCCCAAGTGCGGCGCGAGGCGGGCCAGCGCCTCGACGGCGGCGGGTTCGGCGCGGGCCTGCTCGGGGTCGTCGACGATCGGCGCGAGGGTGCCGTCGAAGTCGAGCGCCACCAAGGCACGGCCCGGCTCCCCGAGAAGCGCTGAGAGCCCGGCTTTCCCGGAAGGCGTTGTCGGCTGCGGGATGTCCATACGACCAACCTAGTGCGGTGGCGGGGGAGGTTCCCGGTTTCGGTGACGCCGGGCCCGCACGGGTCGGAGAGCCGGCCCCATCCGGGGCCGCGCGCCCGCGTGGGGGGAACGAGGCATGACCGGGCGGTGAGGCCGGAAACGCGGCCGGTCTCCGCACTAGCGCGGAGGCAGCGGCAGGCCCGGCCCGTCGACGACGATGACCACCAGACGCGCCTGCGTGATACCGGGGAACGACCGCTTCACGCGGCGGATTTCGGGGAACGCCTCGGCGAGTTTGCGGGCCTCGGCCTCGCGTCCCGCCGGGTAATAGACGGTGGTCGCGGGAACCCGGCCGCGCCACACGGCGTTTCCCGTGACCCGCCAACCGCCCGCGGTGAGCTTGTCGGCCAGAGCACGGGCAGCAACGGGAGCGCGGCCCTGATCGAGCACCACGACGTCACCGCGCGACGGTTTCGGCGGCGGCGCGGGGGGTTGCACGGTCACAGGGGCTGCCGGGGGGAGCGGGACCGGCGGGGCCTCGGCTGCCTGCGGAACCGCGGCGGCGACGGGTTCGGTCACGGCCGGGCGCGGATCGCGCGCGCTCGCCGACTCGTCGGCCGAACGGCCGAACCCGGCCACCAGCCCGCCGACGAGCGCGGCCACCAGCGCGACCGCGGTCACCGAGGCACCCACAGGGCCGAGGCGTTCGAGCGGCCCGAGCGGCGCCTCCGCGTCCGGGGCGTCGAGGTGGTCGGGGCGCTTCCACACCGCCTTCGCGCGGCCGACGCCGCCGATGACTTCGAAACCGCCGAAGGTGGCGCCGCCTTCGACGAAGTCCGCGGAGTAACGGCGGCGCGAGCGGTGGCGGCGGTTCGGCATGGACGTACTCCCGGCAGGCGTGGCGTGCGACGGCGGTCGGTCGACCCGGCGTGTCCCCGAAGGCGTGCGTCCGGGCTCGGCCGTCCCGCACCGCCTGTACACAGGTCCGCGGCCCACGCAAACGTGGGAAGGGCGACGCGCGTCATGCCGGCCGGGTGATCGTGGGCGCGGATGCCGGCGGCGGGCATCATGCGGTGCGGAAAGTCACGCGGAACGCGCTGTCGTCCTCGTCCACCGCCCCGCACCACGCGAGTGACGTGCGCGGGAGCCTCGAATTCGGATGACGCAGCGCAGGATCCATCCGGCGGCACCGCG
The DNA here is from genome assembly GCF_051388935.1 of Yinghuangia sp. YIM S10712. NCBI lineage: Bacteria > Bacillati > Actinomycetota > Actinomycetes > Kitasatosporales > Streptomycetaceae > Yinghuangia > Yinghuangia sp. YIM S10712. The sequence continues at coordinate 458,298 of NZ_JBPKBI010000001.1, read as the reverse complement.
CACCGCCCACTGCCGAATGCGACGACGAGCGCCGAATGCCGACGTGGGACCGGCAGTTGGCCCTGTCACCGAGCACCCGCCGCGCGCAGTCGCGACCTGGCGCCCGCACGCGGATCCGCGCATCGGCCCCGCATCCGTCTGCGGCGGCGCGCCCGCGTCAGCCGCCCGGCCGCCGGACCGCCGAGCGCGCCTGTTGCCGCGCGTCCCGCAGACGGCGCAGGCGTGCGACGAGCACCGGGTCGTGGGCAAGGGCCTCGGGGCGGTCGAGCAACGAATTGAGCGCCTGGTAGTAGCGCGTGGGCGAGCAGCCGAAACGGTCGCGCACCGCCCGCTCCTTGGCGCCCGCGTGCTTCCACCACAGGCGCTCGAAGTCGAGGATGCCGAGGTCGCGTTCGCTCAATCCGTCGGCGGGCCGCGTCGACTCGGCGCCGTCCGCCTCCTGGGATGCCGCGGCGGCGTCGGGCCCGGGTACGCGTGCCACGTCGTCGTTCTCGCCCATGGTCCGCCCTTCCCTCGTCGCACCCGCCCGCCGTCCCGGTCGGCGGCGCCGCAGACCATTGTGCCGGGGCCCGCCGACAACCGGCGTCCGCCTCACAGCTCCAGGATCGCCCGCAGCGCCATCTCGACGCGCTCCATCGTGTCGGCGTCCACGCGTCCGAGCAGCTTGCCGTGGTCGAAGCGGGTCTGGCGGAAACCCGCGACGTCGGGGACCCCGACGACGCCCTGCACCGGCTCGGTGAGCGGCACGGTGACCAGGGATTCGGGGAAGGTCCCCGGTTCGTGGACGACCACGCACAGGGCCTGCCCGTACATCGCCGTCACCTCGTCGGCACCCACCACCAGCACGGTGCGCTCGCGGCCGACCGTCGGAATGCGCCAGACCTGGCCGCGCCTCATCGCAGGTCCGTCTCGGCCGCGTGCAGGACGTCGTCCGGCGGCGGGTCCGGGGGTCCGGCGTCGGCGACTTCGCGCATCGCGTCCATGAGAAGGGCCGAGCGCAGAGCCTTGGCCGCGTACGCCGAGATGTCGCCCCCCGCGGCCTCGTGCACCGCGGCCACCAAATCGTCGGGCAGCGACAGCGTGACCTCGACCAGCGCCATGGGTGCCCCCCTTCCCCGAAGTTCCCCGAATCAGGGGACAAACGTAGCGGGTATCCGCTTGGGACCGAGATGATCCAATGACGGATGATCGTCCCCCACTCGGGTAACAGTCGGGCCATGTTGGGACTGCCGGACTCCATCCACGCCTTTTTGTTCGACCTCGACGGGGTGCTGACCCAGACCGCGAAAGTGCACGCGGCAGCGTGGAAGGACATGTTCGACTCCTTCCTGCGTGCCGAAGCCCAGCGCGAGGGAACACCGTTCGTGCCATTCGACGCCGGCCGCGACTACGACCGGTACGTCGACGGCAGACCCCGCCTCGACGGCACCCGGGCTTTCCTCGCGTCGCGCGGCATCACGCTGCCCGAGGGCGGCCCCGACGACCCGCCGGGGACCCGAAGCGTGTACGGGCTCGGCAACCTCAAAAACCGGACCGTGCTACGCATGATCAAGGAGCAGGGGGTCGAGGCGTACGAGGGGTCGCTCGACTACGTGCGCCGGCTCGCGGAGCACGACGTGCCGCGCGCGGTGGTCTCGTCGAGCGCCAACTGCCGCGACGTCCTGCGGGCGGCCGGCTACGAGGGATTGTTCGAGGTCATCGTCGACGGCCTCGTCGCGATCGAGGAACACCTGCCGGGCAAGCCCGCGCCGGACACCTTCGTGGCCGCCGCGCGCAAGCTGGGGTACGCGCCCGAGCAGGCGGTCGTGTTCGAGGACGCGCTCGCCGGCGTGGCGGCCGGGCACGCGGGCGGCTTCGGACGCGTTGTCGGGGTGGACCGGGTCGGACAGGCGGAAGCGCTGCGGCAGCACGGCGCCGACGTGGTCGTCGAGGACCTGGCGGAACTCCTGACGGAAAAGCACGAGGAGCGTGGCACGGCATGACAGCGCACGAGGCCTACACGATCGATCCCTGGGGGCTGACCGAGCAGTCGCTGGACCTGGACGTGCTGGCCCGCGCGGAATCCGTGTTCGCGCTGTCCAACGGCCACGTGGGTCTGCGCGCCAACCTCGACGAAGGGGAACCGCACGGGCTCCCGGGCACCTATCTCAACGGCGTGTTCGAGCTTCGGCCGCTGCCGTACGCCGAAGCGGCCTACGGGCAGCCGGAGTCGGGGCAGAGCGTCATCAACGTGACGAACGGCAAGATCATCCGGCTCCTGGTCGACGACGAGCCCTTCGACCTGCGCTACGGCGACCTCGTCGAGCACCAACGCCGCCTGGACTTCCGCGACGGCCTGCTGCGGCGCCGCGCGGTGTGGACCTCGCCGGCGGGCCGCACGATCCGGGTCACCTCGACGCGCCTGGTCTCGCTCACCCAGCGCGCGGTCGCGGCGATCGAGTACGAAGTCGAACCGGTCGACGGCGCGGCACGCATCGTCCTGCAGTCCGAACTCGTCGCCAACGAGCAACTGCCGTCCGCCGACGGCGATCCGCGCGCGGCGGCGGTGCTGGAGGCTCCGCTGGTCGCCGAACACCACTCGTGCACCGACGCCAAGGCCGTGCTGGTGCACCAAACGCGGTTCAGCGGCCTGCGCGTCGCGGCCATGATGGACCACGAGATCGACTACACCGGGCACTTCGAGGCCGCCACGGAGACCGAGGAGGACCAGGCGCGCTTCAGCGTCACCACGGTCCTGAAAAAGGGCGAGAAGCTGCGGCTGGTGAAGTACCTCGCGTACGGCTGGTCCGCGGCCCGCTCACTGCCCGCGGTGCGCGACCAGGTGGCCGCCGCGCTCACTGCCGCGCGGTTCACCGGATGGGACGGGCTGGTCGCCGAACAGCGTTCGTACCTCGACGCGTTCTGGAGCCACTCGGACATCGAGGTCGACGGCGACGTGGAGCTCCAGCAGGCGATCCGCTTCGCGGTGTTCCACGTGCTGCAAGCAGGGGCGCGCACGGAGGAGCGGGCCATCCCCGCGAAGGGCCTGACCGGGCCGGGCTACGACGGGCACTGCTTCTGGGACACCGAGACGTTCGTGCTGCCGGTGCTGACGTACTCCCTGCCCGACGCCGTCGCGCAGGCGCTGCGCTGGCGGTACTCCACGCTGCCGCTGGCCCGCGAGCGAGCCGCGCAACTCGGCCTGGCGGGCGCGGTGTTCCCGTGGCGGACGATCCGCGGCGAGGAGTGCTCCGGCTACTGGCCGGCCGGTACCGCCGCGTTCCACATCGGGGCGGACATCGCGCGCGCGGTCGAACGCTACGTGCGCGCCACCGGCGACATCGACTTCGAACGCGACTACGGCATGGAGATCCTGGTCGAGACCGCGCGCATGTGGCGCTCGCTCGGCCACCACGACGCCGAGGGCCGCTTCCGCATCGACGGCGTCACCGGGCCCGACGAGTACAGCTCGATCGCGGACAACAACGTCTACACCAACCTCATGGCGCAGGCGAACCTCCGCGCGGCGGCCGACGCGGCCGGGCGCCACCTGCACGAAGCCGCGGCGCTGGGCGTGAACACCGAGGAAATGGCCGGGTGGCGGGACGCCGCCGCGGTGATGTACATCCCGTACGACGAGAAGCTGGGCGTACACCCGCAGGCGGAGGGCTTCACCAACCACGAGATGTGGGACTTCGACAACACGCCGCAGGACAAGTACCCCCTGCTCCTGCACTTCCCGTACTACGACCTGTATCGCAAGCAAGTGGTCAAGCAGGCCGACCTCGTGCTCGCGATGCAGGTGCGCGGGGACGCCTTCTCCGCGGAGCAGAAGGCCCGCAACTTCTCCTACTACGAGCGCCTGACCGTGCGCGACTCGTCGCTGTCGGCGTGCACCCAGGCGGTGATCGCCGCCGAGGTCGGGCATCTGGACCTCGCGTACGACTACCTCGCCGAGGCCGCTCTCATGGACCTGCACGACCTCGGCGGCAACACCCGCGACGGCCTGCACATGGCCTCGCTCGCGGGTGCCTGCATCGCCCTCGTCGCGGGCTTCGGCGGGCTGCGCGACCACAACGAGCGGCTGATGTTCCGGCCGAGGCTGCCGTCGGGCCTCTCACGGGTCGCGTTCTCGATGCGGCTGCGGAAGAACATCGTGCTGCACATCGAGATCACGAACGCCGAGGCGACGTACTCGCTGCGGGAGGGCGACAGGCTGAGGCTCGTGCACGACGAACAGGAAGTGCTGGTCACCTCCCAGAAGCCGGTGAGCCTTCCGATCCCCCGGCCCGTCCCGCTCGAACGCCTGACGCAGCCCGCCGGCCGGGAACCCGCACGCCGGCAGGCCCAGTCCGGGCCGACGATCGCCTCGGGCGACGCGCTGGGAGTGGGGCAGGACGAATAGGTCCGCCTCCGGGCCGAAAGGGCCTCACCCCACCGGCGCCTACCGCGGTGGCGGACCGCCGCGGCAGGCGCCACCAAAGCTGAGGGAAGCCCCGCAAAGTGCCGGAGCCGACCGGGCGCCCCCTCCGCCAGGCCGCGGCGGCCACTACGCTGACGCTCGATCTCCGTCGGCCGCTTCTCGGCGGAGGGTGTCGTCGACGCGGGGAACAAGGTGGCAATGGAAGCGCTTCGTCCGGGTGATCCGCCGCGGCTCGGACCCTACCGGCTGCGCGGACGACTCGGCGAAGGCGGCATGGGCGAGGTCTTCCTCGGTGTGTCCCCGTCGGGGCTGCGTGCGGCGGTGAAGACCGTGCGGCCCGAGTACGCACACGACCCTGGCTTCCGCGAGCGCTTCCGCCACGAGGTGGCCGCCGCGCGCCGGGTGGACAGCGCGTGGACCGCACCGATCGCCGAAGCGGACCCCGACTCCGACCCGCCGTGGCTCGCGACCGAGTACCTGACCGGCATCTCGTTGCAGGACGCGGTCGCGACGTACGGGCCGCTGCCGGAGCGGGCCGTACGCGTGCTCGCCGCGCAGTTGGTGGAAGCACTCATGGCGATCCACCGGGCCGGACTCGTCCACCGCGACCTGAAGCCGTCCAACGTCATCCTCGGCCGGGACCGGCCGCGCGTGATCGACTTCGGCATATCCCGGGCGATGGACTTCGCGACCCGCACGCTGACCACGCCCGGCAGCGCGATCGGCTCGCCGGGCTACATGGCGCCCGAGCAGGCGACCAGCGGCGACGTGGACCAGCGCACGGACATCTTCGCTCTGGGCGGCGTGCTCGTGTACGCGGCGACCGGGCACACGCCGTTCGGCGCGACACCGCAGAACGCGATGCAACTGCTGTACCAGATCATCCAGGGCGAACCCCGGCTCGACGACGTCCCCGCCGGGCTGCGAGACCTGCTCGCGCAGTGCCTCGCGAAGAAACCCGAGGAGCGGCCGGCGCTCGCCGACATCCTCCACAGCACGATCGGCGACGCGGACGCCGCCGACGCGGCGGGCGGCACGTGGCTGCCGGCCCCGCTGGCCGAGGAACTGACACGGCGTCACAATGCGGACCCCGTGGGGGCGTTGCCACCGCCTTCCGGCGAACACGCACACGCCATACCGCCTCCTCCCGGGGCTGGAGCCCCCGGCCCGGCCGGGACTTCGGCCGACGCACCGCGCGGAGGCCCGGAAGGGGTCACCGAAGTCCTCGCCGCCGACCGGGACGGGGTGACGACGCCGCTGCCCGGCCCCCGTTCGGCGCCGATGCCGCGGACGCAAGTCCTGCACGACGGCGGGGAACCGACGTCCGACGGCGCCGCCGCGTCGCCCGCGGGCACACACGTTCTCGACGCCGAGGGCGACGACGCCGCGACCACGCCGGAACCCACCGGCCGGCGCGGCCTCAGTCGGCGCGGCTTCCTGATCGGCGGCGCGGTCGCGGGCGTCGGGGCGATCGGCGGGGCCGCCGGATGGCTGCTGACGCGCCGCGACGACGCCGCACCGACGCCGCCCGGCACGTGGACGCTCTCCGTGGGCCAGGTCACCACGACGAATGCCCTGGTCGTCGGCAAGACCCTCATCGTCGTCGGCGAGAACGACACCGGCGATGACGACGAGTCGCCTGTCATGGGAACGGTCACCGCGATGGACGCGGTGACCGGGCGCTTCCTGTGGCAGGGCAGGACCGCGGCCCCACACGTCTCGAAGCCGATCGCCAACGACACCACTGTCTTCGTCCTCACCTGGACCGACGCGGACGGATCGAAGTACGACAGCCGGGAATGCGCGGTGCACGCGTTCGACGCCGCGAGCGGACGGGAGCTGTGGAAGCACGAGTTCCCGTCGACCCAGGCCTACCTGCCGCAACAGGTCGCCGACGTCCTGGTGACGGCCATCGGCCCCAAGAGCGAGTCGTCAGCGGACCTGGACACCGCCAGAGTCGTCGCGTTCGACGCCGCCACGGGTGTCGCGCGATGGGAGTACGCGCTGCCGTCGACGGCGCCCTACCCCACATCCGCCTCGCTGTACAACCAACGCGTCCTGATCTCGTGTCAGCCGCCGCCGTCCAGCCAGGACTTGGCGGTCGTACGTGGGTTCGACCTCTACGGCGACGGGCGGGAACAGTGGTCGTGGACGGCACCCGCGGAACGGTGGTGCTGGCCCGCCGTGTCCGCTCTGGACACCGTGATCGTCCGATCCGGCTCGTCGTCCGTGGGCGAGTCGTACGACAAATACCGCACGCTGGTGGCCTTGTCCGCCACCGCACCCGGCCCGACCGTGCCGCTGCTGTGGCGCACGGACGCCCTGCCTCCCGGCTGGGGGCCCGATCCCGTCGTGGATCCCGCGACGAAGACGGTCGTCGTCCTGACCGAAGGAGACGACGGCGGCTTTGATCCGACAGGCCCGTGGATCCAGGCATTCGACGCGACAACCGGCCTCCCGCGCTGGGAGAAGCAGCCCAAGGAGTTCAAGCTCTCCGCTCCCACGATCCACGAGTCCACGCTCTATGTCGCCTGTCGGCCCTCGGACAAGCAGTCCGCCGCGGCCCGCGCGACGGCGACCCCCAGCCCCACGGCCACACCGTCCCCGCCTCCCGGAGGATTCCTCGGCAGCGGGACGATCTACGCCTACGACACCGCCGACGGCACCCTGCGGTGGGAGTACAGCGTCCCGCGCCCCGGCTACATCACGCAGCCGCTGGTGGTGGGCGACGTCGTGTGCGTCGGCGTCTCCGGACTCGACGGACAAAAGGCCGTCGCCATCGGCATCGACGCGGTCTCGGGCGAACACCGCTGGTCGGCGGAAGGCGTGTCGCAGCACGCGTCCGGCCCCGCGCTCCTCGGCGACCTCTTCCACATGGTGACGTCACCCGACCCGGATTCGGCCACCACGGGGGCCATGGCGGCGGCGTTCCGCACCAAGGCACGGACGGAACCGGTCATCTGACGACCCGGAACGTAACGGCCCGTCAAGTGCGGCTTGTGGCAGGGGACTACCCGCGGACGAGCGCTGTGGTTCGGCCGCCACGAGCCCCGTGCGCGACACCGTGAGCCGCACCCCGAGCGGACCGGCGCCGAGGAAAACCGGCGTCACCGCAAGCCATCGCCCTGCCCGGCGGCGAACAACCCGTACCGTGGCGCCCATGAGCGCGCCCATTTCGTTTCTGACCGACTACGGGACCTCGGACGGCTTCGTCGCCGCGTGCCACGGAGTCATCGCGCGAATCGCGCCGGACGCACGGATTTTCGACATCACGCACGAGGTCCCGCCCGGGGACGTGCGCCGGGGCGCGCTCGTGCTGGCCCAGACCGTGCCGTACCTGCCGGCGGGCGTGCACATCGCGGTGGTCGACCCGGGAGTGGGGACCGCACGGCGCGGGGTGGTCGTACAGGCCGGTGGGCAACTGCTCGTGGGGCCCGACAACGGGGTGCTGATGTGGGCGGCGGACGCGTTGGGAGGGGCGGTGGGGGCGCGGGAATTGACCAATCGTGATCTGATGCTCCCCCTTGTGTCCTCAACGTTTCACGGGAGGGATGTGTTCGCGCCGGTCGCCGCGTACTTGGCGGCTCGGTCGGCACAGCTCGCAGAGGGCGCGGCTGCATCGGCGACCGGGTCACCGGATCCGGCGGGGGAAGCGGACGCCGGGTCCGCCATCGACGCCGTCGGCCCCGCCGTCGACCCCGCGACCCTCGTACGACTCCCGGAGCCCGTCGCCTACATCAGCGACGGCACCGCGCACGGCGAAGTCCTCACCATCGACCGCTTCGGCAACGTCCAGACCTCGCTGACCCGCGAGCAGCTCGCCGAACTCCCCGCGACGCTCGGCGACATCCTCACCGTCCGGACCGCCGACGTCGCGTGGGACGCCGTCCTCGCCCGCACGTTCGGCGACGTCACCCCGAGCACACTCGTCGCCTACGTCGACTCCGCCGGCCACCTCGCGCTCGCGGTGCACGGCGGCGACGCGGCGGCACTGACACACGTACGGTCCGGCGAACTCATGACCGTCACGCGACGAGCAAGAACCTGACCGGAAACCGTCCTCGGTCACCGAACCGCGCCGGCCGGCCCCGAGACGTCAGTTCTGTTTCTCGGCGACCCACATCTTGTCGACGGTCACATTGCAGGTGTCGCCCGCCTGACAAGCGAGCGAGACCGTGTTCTCGCCCTTCTTCAACTCGACCGTGCGGTAGGTGGTCCACCACTTGTCCACGCCACCGGTCCCGTACATGTTGAGCTGGCCGTACTTCGCCTCACCGTTGGCCAGGACCGTCATCATCTGCTTGGGCCGGTCCTTCGCGTCCGAACTCGGCTCGGGGTTGGCGTACCGGACGTACAGCGAGTACGTCCCCTTCTCCGGCGCGTCGAACGTCACCGTGATCGCCGCCCCCGGGCTGTTCAACCCGCCGACGTAACCGGCACCGCTGAAGTTCCCCGCGGTGGCCTCCATGCGCGCGCCGCCCTGCAACTGCGCTTCCTCCGCCTCCGTTTCGCCGAACGTCGTCGGCTTCGCCGACGACGGCGGAGCGGAACTCGGCGGAGCGGAACTCGGCGGGGCCGAACTGGCCGGTGCCGTCGGCGTCGGCGACTCCGCCGTGTCCTTCTTGTCGTCGCCGCTGCCGTTCATCGCGACCACCGCCGCGATCACACCGATCACCACCACCAGCGCGACGACCGCGCCGACGACCGGCCCCCGGCTGCCGCGCGACCCCCCGCGCGAACCGCCTCCCCCGCGGCGCGGCGGCGGCACGTCACCAGGCGGCGGACCGCCCGGGACGGGTCCCGGTATGGCCTGGGTCTGCGCGTCCGAACCCGGCGGCGGCGCATACTGCGGCGGTGGCGGGCCGTAACGCGTCTGGCCCACCTGGACGTACGGCGACGTACCGAATCCCGCGGGCGCGGCCTGGCCACTGCCCTGCGCCTCACCCGGGCCGGGGCGGTAGAGGTAGCCGTACGGGTCCTCCGGCTCTCCCTCGGTACCCACCGTCATCGGGTTCGCCCTTCCTGTGAGTCCCTGCGCGTCCTTGTGCGCGGCTGCTCGGCCGACGCCCGCCGCCGAGGCGACACCGCGGGCACACAGTGCACACAGCATCGATTCGAGTCGACAGACTGGTGCATCACACTAACGGGCTATCGGCTCCGGGATGGCCACAGTCCATCGCCCGGACGGCAAATCGCCGCCGGAGGAACCCGGCACGCCACGCCAAATCACCGCCGGCAACCGCCCGTTCGGGGCCCCGGGACGGACCGCTTCAGCCCGCGCGGCGCTGGGCGCGCTCTCGTCCGCGCTTCTGCCGATACATGCGCTCGTCGGCGATACGCAGCAGGTCTTCCGGTTTTTCCGCCGAATCGGCCCACGCGATACCGAAACTCGCGCCGTCCAGCGGGACCGACTCGCCCTCCGCGCGAATGGGCACGGACAGCGCCCGGCGCAGGCGTACCGCGAGATCGTGGGCTTCGTCACGTCCGATGCCGTCGGCCAGCACGACGAACTCGTCGCCGCCGAGCCGCGCGACCGTATCGCCCTCGCGGACCGCGGCGGTCAGGCGGCGGGCGACCTCGACCAGGACCGCGTCGCCGACATGGTGGCCATAGTCGTCGTTGATGCGCTTGAAGCCGTCCAGGTCGCAGAACAGCAGCGCCAGCCCCCGGCCGTCGCCCGCGGCCGCGCCCACGTGCGGCAGCTCCGGCGCGACCCCCGCCAGACGCGGCACGCGCGTGAACGTCGCGTCCAACCGCGCCCGCAACTCGCGACCGTTGGGCAGCCCGGTCAGCGGATCGTGGCTGGCCTGGTGGACGAGCGCCTGCTCACGGAGCCGGCGGTCCTCGACGTCCTCGACGTGGGTGAGCAGAAACCGCGCGCCGCCGTCGCCGTCGCCCACGTGCGACGTCCGCAGCGAGACCCAGCGGTACGTCCCGTCGCTGCGGGCGAGCCGCAGCTCGGTACACCCCTCCACCGGCGCGCTGCCACCCAAGTGGCCGGCCAGCAGCTCGCGGTCCTCCTCGTGCACGACCGCGGCCAGCCCCAGCCTGCGCAACACCGGCGCGGGATAGCCGAGCATGCGGCACAGCGCGTCGTTCGCCCGCAACAGGCGCCCTCGCTCGGGACCGCGCACACCCGTCATCACCATGCCGCTCGGGGCGTACTCGAAGGCGTGCCGGAAGCTCTCCTCGCTCGCCCGCAGCGCGTGCTGTTCGTCCTGAAGGCGCGCGACCGCGCGCAGCATCTCGAAACGCAACCGCGCGTTGTCGACGGCGATCGCGGCCTGCGCGGCGAACATGCCCAGCACCTCGCAGCGCCACGGGCCCGGCAGGCGGCCGTCGACCGGCAGGTCCACCGACAAGACCCCGACGAGCTCCCCCTCGGGCGTGGTCAGCGGTGCGAGCAGCGCGTCGTGCGGATGCCACGCGTCGGGATGGTCGCTCACCGGGATGTCCGGCACCCAGCTGGGTACGCGGCCCGGGTCGGCAGGGCCCTGACGGTGACTCAGGAAGCGCAGAGGGCCCCAGTGTTCGGCGGACTCCAGCAGGCGGTCCCAGTCGGTGCGCGGGCCGACCTGGCCGGCCATCGCCGCCGCCAACTCCTCACTGCCGGCGACGGCGGCGACTTCGAGGTCGCCGTCGTCGCGGACGAGGTTGACCGCGGCCGCGCCGAAGCCGAGCCCGGCCACGACGCCGTCCGCCACGGCCTGCAACGTGTCGTGCAGGTCGCGGGTCGCGTTGAGGTCCGCGACGACCCGGTACAGAAGGCGCAGGGTCGCCAACCGGACGTGGGTTTCCGTCTCGGCGGTCATCGGTCTCCCCGAGCGTCGGCGACAGTGCTTCTGGGGTGGTTCTCGTTCGTCCGTGGCTCGTTCGCGAGCGTCTTCTGAACAGATATCGTCCGATTGCCAGGGAAACTGAATCACAGCGGGCTCAGAAACGGCGACGTTCCGTCATCGATTGAGCCCGTTCTGTGAGCTACCTCACGCACGACACCGGATAGCCCTCACAAACCGTTCCGATGGGCGGAGCGATGGCCGACCTGCGGCCTGACTACCCGTCAGGGAGCGGTGATGCCCAAGCCCTTGCACACAAAGCGCACCAAGTGATCGGTCTCTTCACGACTTGGTGCGGTACGCGAACGCAAGTGATCGCTCACGCACGCGAGCGTGAGCCTGGAGAGCGTCAGGGCATCGGCGGAAACATCGCGCGGGACGCCGTCCGAATCACTCTCCGGAAGGTCGGCGTACGCCGCACGGAGCACCTCCTCCAGCGGGGCCATCAGCGCCTCGCCCGAACTGCGGTGCTCGGCCGGGAACAACTCGGCCAGGCGGTCCTGGTGGGCCAGGAAGGGCCGGGTGCGCGCGGCGATCGCCGGATCGGCCGCCTGCACGAGCACACCCTCGACCCACGCGCGGATCTTGCCGGGAACATCCGGGGCCGCAGCGATGCGCCGCTCCAGGTAGTGCCCCATGCGGCGGCGGCCGTCGTCCAGCAGCGCCACCAGCAGTTCGTCCTTGGACCGGAAGTGCCGGTAGAACGCCTGATTGGACAGGCCCGACTCGCGCAGAATCTCCCGGACGGTCGGGTCGAAAGTGCCGGTGCGCTCGACGACGCGGTACGTCGCGTCGACAAGGCGGTTCACCTCGTCCGCATACACGGCCCACCGGGCGGCCAACGGACGGCGAACAGCCTCGCGCACCAGCCCCCTGGCCCGGCCGGCCGCCTCCGCCCCGGCAACCTCGTCGACACCGGGGAAGGCCTCCGGATCGGTGCCCGTGCCGGCGTCCGCACCGGACGGCACGGCGGCCGGGCGCCCGTTGCCGCGGGCGTCGGCGGCGTCCCGGCCGGCGTCGTTGCCCGCGCCCGACCGCAGTTCGTCCGCGCCGACCGGCGTCTGCTCGCTCATGTGCCCCCGCTCCCTGTTCCGGCTTCCACTCCGCACCGACCGGCCCGCCGCCGGGCCCGGCGCACCGCCCCGGAGCCCCGCACTGCCGCGGGCTCGGGTTCTGCCGCCCGAAGTTGTGCGGGCCGACCCCCGCGACCGGCCGCCCGAGCCACGGTTCCATGACCCGGAACAAGGAACGCTATCGTCCGGAACAGTGTTCTCATAGTTATTGTCGATGTTCTCGCGCTTTCCCCGCGGAGAGCGCTACTCGGACAGGAAGCCACCGAAGGCCTGCTCGACCAAGGCGACCAGTTCCGCGCGCGGCACGGTGGTGAGCTCGGGGAAGAAGCCGGTCGAGCGAGTCACGGCGACACCGATGAGCGAGGCCACGGCGATCTCGACACGGCGCCGGGCGTCGTCCGGGTCGCCGCCGATGCGTTCGACCATGGGGTCGACCATCGCGCGCCGCACCGCGGCGGCACCTTCGGCGCGTGCCGTGTCGTCGCCTTCCTCGCCGAGCGCGAGACGGAAGATCGCCCCTGGACCGCCCAAGTCGTCGATGCGGGCCACGAGGAAATCGGCCAGCGCACCGATGCGGGCCAGATCGCGGCGGGCGGCGACGGCGTCGGCGCCGTCCTCCTCGATCGCGGCCAGATAGAGCCCGGCCTTGTTGCCGTAGTAGCGCGCGACCAGCGCGGCGTCGACGCCCGCCCGCTCACCGATGTCGCGCAGCGTCGTACGGTCGTAGCCGCGCTCGCCGAACAGCGCGCGGGCGGCGTCGAGCAGCGCCTTGCGGCTCGCGGCGGCGTCGCGTCTGCGCGGGCGTTGGGCCATCGCGTGTTCGGTGGCCGAGCTGTCCACGGTGAATCCTTCGCCTGGATCATTGAGGGCTCACGAAGTTACCGGGTCGACGTTTCGCGCGGGAACGGAATCGACCGATTGTTTTCAGCCACCGTTCCCCGAGGCCCGCCCTGGGATCCGAGCCGGGTCCACGGCTGACCACCAGCACGTGGACCGCTCAAGCCCACCCGGCGACGCCACCACCATCCCAGGCCGAAAACCGCGCACGCACGGCGACCCCTCGACGCCCGGGCGCATCCGCGGCAGCCGAACGCTCCAGCGCGGCCATGCGGCTTCGCCGGACGGGGCCGCACGTCCGCCGCAGCCGTGCCGGACGGGAGGCGGCCAGGCAGGCGCCGCCACAAGCCCTCCCACCCCACGTGACCGTCCCGGCCGGCAACGAAGACGGAAACGACAAGCGGACCGCCCGGCAGGCGACCATCGCGTTTCCCGGACGCGTCGTCCGCGACGGCGAGCCGGCACACGAGTTCGGGAAGGCGTCGACGCCCTGCCACAGCGGCACGATCCCGAAAAGGCACGCCGTCGCGTCCCCGACACATCGCCTATGACAGCCGGCCGGCACACGACCCCAAGAGGCGTCGACGCCCCGCCACAGCGGCACGGTGCCGAAAAGGAGCAGGCCTCGGTGTCGCCGGCCGAAGGTCTTCAGCGTTCGGGGAGCGGTCGTCGCCTTGGCACAGATCGGGAGGCCGAGGGCCTGCACGTATGCCTGGGTGGCGGACTGGCGGACTCCCCACGACGCGCTCAGGACGCGTGTCCCGCCCCGGCTCTTAGGCTGGAGCCCGTGGAAACACCCGAGCCCGCCGCGCGACCCGTCCGACCGAACACCGCACCCCCTGACCCGGAGGCCGAAGCCGCCGACGCGTCCGAACCACCGCCGACCGCGGATCCGGCCGTTCCCGGTGCGCTCGTCGGCGACGGGGGACCGGCGACCGCGCCCGTCCTCGGCCACGTCGACCCGGACGCCTTCAAGGCCGCGCTGTCCCGGTTCACCGCGGGAGTCGTCGTCGTCACGGCGCGCGAGACCGACGAAAGCAGCGACACCGCGAGCGGCGACGACGTCGGCATGACCGCCACCGCGTTCCTGTCGGTCTCCCTCGAACCGCCCCTCGTCCTGGTGAGCATTCGCCACCAGGCCCGCATGCGCGAAGTCCTCGACAACCAACCGCTGTGGGCGGTCTCGCTGCTGTCGCAGAGCCAGCGGCACATCGCCGGCCGCTTCGCGATCCCCGGCCGCGTCAGCGACCGCCTGATGTTCGCCGACATCCCCCACCGGGCCGGGCCGCTGACCGGCGCCCCCCTCGTCGGGGGCGCCCTGGCGACCCTGGAATGCCGTACGCACCAAATCGTCGAGGCAGGCGACCACTGCCTCGTCATCGGCGAAGTCCTCGCCGCGAACCTGCCGAGCCCCGACGGGCTCCCGCTGCTGCACTTCCGCGGCCGGTACCGCTCGCTTGCCTGAATGCAGCCCGCCGCACGACACAAAGAAGTGAGGGACGGAACCCTCAGGCTCCGCCCCTCACTTGCCGCCGCGCCCGGCTAAACGCGCGCGTTCCCCCGTTTCCCCATGAACGCCGCCACCAACGACACCAGTGCCGCCGCGATCGCGATACTGATGATCCAGCGGATCCAGTCCACACCGGCGGTCTCCTTGACCCCGATCGCCGCCGCGATGCCGTATCCCGCCAGCGTGCCCACGATGCCGACGCCGATGGTCGCAAGCATGCCGATCGACTGCTTGCCGGGCAGGAACAGCCGGGCCAAGGCACCGATGATGATCCCCGCGAAGATGAGACCGATGACGTCCCAGAACCCCATGTGTCGCCTCCAGACCGGCGCGCCGGTCGTGCCAAAGCGGACTTTTTGCTACAAATTGAGCTTCCCACGTTTGGAGTACACCCGCCACACCGCCGCGCCGCCGGGACAATCCCTTGGCCTCGACCGACCGGTGCCTTGTAGCGTGTCGGCCAACGTGCACAATGGATTCGCCGCACCGGCAGCGCCCCGATAGCTCAGATGGCCAGAGCGTCGCTCTTGTAAAGCGAAAGTCGTCGGTTCGAACCCGACTCGGGGCTCCGCAAAACCCCAGGCAGACACGGTCTGACCTGGGGTTTTCCCGTGAAACGACTGATTTGCACGCCGGTGGTGGCAGCCGCGGCCGCGAAGTGCCCGCGCAGCGTGTGGGTAACTTTCGGATCCGGGCCGGCCGCTCGCCGTCCTTCGCGGTGTGGACGGCCGACTCCGCCCGCGAAGACGGAATGTCGACCTCCGCGGTCGGCATCCGGGTCTTGGTAGAGTCGCCGCGCTTCGGCACAGCCGCGATTCGGGGAGAACCGTGAGTACTCAGAACCAGCCGCGATGGGCCTGGTGGGTCGTCGGGATCCTGATTCCGCTCCTCGGCATCGGCGTCTCGATCTGGGTCGCCGGCAAGTCGGATTCCGACGACAAGGCGGATGTGTCGGCCACCGCGCCCGCCGACACGACGGGGGGAGCCGGCGGGAGCGCAGGCGCCCCGACCTCCGCGCCCCCGGCGGCCCAGAACAACGCGCCCGCGAAAGTCTTGTACGGCCCGGGTGAGCTGACCGTGGACCCGGACAGCCAATACGTGGTCCTGGACGCCGAGGCTCCGATCGCGCAGTCCGGCGAGCAAGGCGCGGAACTGAACGTCCTGTTCAACGTCCCGCCCGTCAGCATGATCACGACGGACCACGCCGAGACGATCGCGGCACTGCCCGCCGGAGGTGCGGACCCCACCGCGGCCGAGTGCGCGGAGGCCGTGTCCAAGCGGGGCAGCGACAGCGGTGAACTGGCTCCGGGCAACCGCTACTGCGTCAAGACCACCGGCGGCCGCACCGCATATGTGGAGCCGACCCGCGTCAGCTTCAAGGCGGTCACGTTCCGGATCATCATCTGGGGATGACAGCGGCGTCCACCGCTGCCGACCGGTCGAGCCGCGATCGCGGCGACGTCGGACCGCGGACCACGGGACCCGCCCGTCGGATCCGGCGCGGACCGTCGCTCCGCGCCCGGCCGTCGGCTCTGCCGATCCCCAGGTCGGCTCCCCGCCTGACCTGGGGATCTTCTCCGTCCTCGGGGCCGGGCCTTCAGGCCTTCTGCTCCTGAGAGATTTTGACCATGTTGCCCGACGGGTCCCGGAAGCCGCAGTCACGCGGGCCCCAGGGCTGGTCGATCGGCTCCTGGAGCACCTCGGCGCCGGAGGCGCGCACCTTCTCGAAGGTGGCGTCGAGGTCGTCGGTGCGGAAGACGATCATCGGCAGGACGCCCTTGGTCAGGAGCTCCTGAAGGGCGTCGCCGTCGGCCTGGGAACGGCCGGCGTGCGGTTCGGACAGCACGATCTCCAGGCCCGGCTGCGTCGCGCTGCCGAGCGTGACCCAGCGGAATTCGCCGGAGGCGACGTCGTTGCGTACCTCCAGGCCTAGGGCGTCCCGGTAGAAGCCGAGCGCCTCGTCCACGTCGTTGACGGTGATGTGGCAGTACTGAAGTGCGATGGTCATGCCGTCAACGCTAGGAGGCCACCCGGCCGGCCGCTTCTCGAAGCCTGCTCGGCGTCTCCCGGCTGGGCCGGGTGCGCAGTTTGGCCACGCACGGGGGCATCGCCGCCAGCGCCTCGTGCTCCCGGGCGCGGTAGGCGCTCGGCGTCTCGCCGACCAGCTCGGTGAAGCGCGAGCTGAACGAGCCGAGCGAGGTACAGCCGACGGCCATGCACGCGTCCGTCACACTGACGCCTGCGCGCAGCAGCGCCATCGCCCGCTCGATGCGGCGGGTCATGAGGTAGCTGTACGGCGTCTCGCCGTACGCCGCGCGGAACTGCCGGGAGAAATGCGCCGGCGACATGAGCGCGCGGGCGGCCATCGTCGGAACGTCGAGCGGACGTGCGTACTCGCGGTCGATCAAATCCCGCGCCCGCCGCAGGTGCGCGAGGTTGGCGAGGTCTTGCGGGGTCATGAGGGCAGGTTATAGGGGCGCGGTGACACGCGCCGCCGGGCCGGTCGCACCGACCAAACACATGGCTGATCTCCGCCCCTGGGGCCGACCGCTCGCGGGATGCGTCCAAAGCGTGCCCGATCGCGCCGACCCGGTAGTGCTTTTGGGGTGTGACCTGGGACGATCTGCGGGTGTCTGAATCACTGTTGAGTGCCGACCAGGAGATGCGGCTGCGGCGCGCCATCGCCCTCGCGCACCTGTGTCCGCCTTCGAGCACAGCGTTTTCGGTCGGAGCCACCATCGTCGCCGCCGATGGGACTCTGCTCGCGGAGGGCTTCTCCCGCGAGGAGCATCCGCAGGAGCACGCCGAGGAAGCGGCATTGCGCAAGGTCGACCCCCACGATCCGCGGCTGGCGACGGCCGTGCTGTACAGCTCGCTCGAACCGTGCTCGAAACGGGCGTCGCGGCCGGTGAGTTGTACGGAGTGGATCCTGCGCGCCGGAATCGGCACCGTGGTGTTCGCATGGCGCGAGCCCACGTTGTTCGTGGACTGCGAGGGCGCCGAGCTGCTGCGCGCGGCGGGGGTGCAGGTCATCGAGGCGCCGCAATACGCGGATCTGGCCAAACGCACCAACGCGCACCTCCTGGGAGGCGGTTGAGCGCCGGAAGCGGCATGCGGAATCCGCTTTGTTGGGGCCCGGAATCTCGCGTCGTGTGCAACCCTTTCGCCGTTCTGCCGGTCCAACCAAGACCACACGCGACCTTTGGGAGCTCCTGTGCGACGCGTTTATCTCGGCACGACAGCGGCGGTCGCCGCCGTACTCCTCACCGCGGCCTGCGGCAGCGAAAGCGCGGAATCCGATCCGGCTGCGGGCGGATCCGCATCCGCTCCGCAGTATCAGGTGATCAACGAGGAAAGCTATCTCGGCGGCGGCAGCGTGGACCTGCTCATTGCCAATGCCACCACCGAACAGGCACGCCTTGCCATAAGCAATTACGCCGAGACTCTGAAGGCCGAAGTGCGGGACTTCACAATCAGAGTCGTCCTCACCCCCGACGCCAAAACCTATGTGTGCACCGGGCATTGGCTGCGGGACGCGGACGCGGCGAAGCGGACCACAAGTGTCGTCAAGACGGACACGTGGCCGTATCTCGAAATGAACTGCCCCGAGGAAGAGTAAGGAAAATCCGAAAAGAAGGGCCCGACCGGATGCCGGTCGGGCCCTTCTCGTGCGGTCGGTCGGTCACAGGCGGCGGTCGGCCACCGTCGTCATCGGGCGGCTCGGCTGCGGCAGCCGTACCCGGACCGCGCGCTTCACGGGCGTCGTGAGGCGCCGTGCCTGCGCGCGGAGGGCGTCGGCCAGGTCGAGGTTGTCGCCGTGGTCGACGGCGTGCAACAACTCGGCGGTGACGACGATTTCGGCGATCCGGCCGTCCGGCGAGTCGAGCACCGGGAACTCCGCGCGGATGCGGGCGGCGACGTCGGGGGTGCGGAGGCTGTGGGCGTGCAGCGTGGCCGCGTCGTAGCCGAGCGGGGCCCGGCCCCAGCGCTCCCAGTCCATGAGGTACGGCGTCTCCCGGGTGATGTTGGCCCAGTGCAGGTCGCCGTGCGCGGGGACCATCGTGCGCAGGGTCGGTGCCGGAACTCCGAGATGTTCGGGGACGATCCGGTCGACGACGTCCTGGCGGACGGCGAAGCGCTGGGTGCGCGCCTCGGCCACCGTGTCGAGGCCCGCGTGCAGGCCGTCCCACCACGCGTCGGGCAGGTCGAGAGGCTCATGGAGGACAGGAGTGGGCGAGCAGACCAGGTCGCCCACGTATTCGGTGAGTTCGGCACGGTAGGCGACCGCGTCGGGTTCGTCGGCGGTCGGCGGCTCAGGGTCGGTCCAGTCCAAAAGCCCCAGCAGCCGCGGCCGGTGGCCGCGAAGCGCGCCGAACGCGAACTCGGCGGTCTTGTTGCCCTGCCACTGCTCGCCGCCCGCCTCCGCGACCGGACTGGCCTGGAGGCGCAGCCACGCGCGGCCCCCGTCGGCGCGGTCGGTCAGGCGCCCGACCGTGCGATCGCCGGCGCCCCAGGCGACCGGGCCCGCCGCTGCCGCGTTCATGCGCTCGGTGGCAAGTTCGAGGGCGGCCAGCATGCGCGCCCGGCGCGGGTTCTCCGGCGCTCGGGTAGGGGCGCCGCGCGGGGCGCCGTCGGATTTGCCCGCGCCCGCCGCACGGTCGCGTCTGCGCGCCGAAGCCGCCCGGGACTGCCCGGTCTTCGCCGCACTCATCGTCCGGCCCGCCGAAAGCCGAGCGGCACGGGGCTCTTTCCGCCGCCTTCGTCGAGGGATCGCACGCCCGGTCGGGCCGGCGACGGGGTGGCGAGCGTCGCGTGGCTGAGGGTTGTGCCGTGCATGCCGAGAACCTCCGGTTCCGGTACGTGATGTCGACTCCGCCGGTCGGTTCGGCGAAGAGTTCGGCGATGAGGACGCCGACGTGTGCCGTGGTTCCGGGCGGACGGCCCCGGTCTGCGGAGCCGTCCACCCTGCGCGCCTGCCCCGATGAATCCAGGTGAGGGGACCGAAACCGGGCGCCGGGCGGACAACGCGCCGCCCGGCGCTCGGGGCGCCGCGGCGGTGGCCGATGCGACGGGCGATACGAAGCGGCGCGCAGGGTCACTGANAATCCGGTTGAGGGGACCGGACCCGGGCGCCGGGCGGACAACGCGCCGCCCGGCGCTCGGGGCGCCGCGGCGGTGGCCGATGCGACGGGCGATACGAAGCGGCGCGCAGGGTCACTGAGTTGCGGGGACGGACGCGGCGTCGTTGGCGCGTCCGTCCGGTCGCTCGCGTACCACTGCTCGGCACCACACGTGCGGCGACCGGGGTACCGGCCGCTCCTCGCCGTCACGGTTGCCACCTCCTGGGCACCGCCTTCGGTGCCTGGTTCCGAGCGTCCGTCGAGGGCGGCACGCCTGGATAGCGTCGTCGCCACGTCATCCTTCCGTCATGGCACCGACGCCGGCGTCATCCGGACTTTCCGGTAGCCGTTTTCCGCGCATCGCGGACTGTCGCCGACAGGTTTCACGACTACTGTCGGGAAGGAACGAGCTGCACCGCCCATGCGGGGGTTCGATGACTGCGATGACAGACGCGACAGAGACCACGGCGACGACCGAGCCGACGGCACCCACCTTGCTCCGCGTCCTGGTGGCCCGGCGGCACTGGCAGGTGTACGAGACCTTCCGGCACCACTATGAGCGCGCCGCGGCAACGCTCGCCGAGCGCGAACGCGACCAGCGGATCAGCAAACTCACCGTCTCCAAACGGCAGTTCGAGCGCTGGTACGGCGGCGAGCTGAAAACCCGCCCGTATCCCGACCAATGCCGGGTCCTGGAAACGATGTTCGGCATACCCGTCGACGAACTCCTCGGCCCCGCACCGCTGTCCGTGGAGGAGCCCCGGTCGTCGGTGTTCACCGGCGTCGACGGGCCGTGGGCCGACCTCGGCGTGGGTGAACGCGAGCGGCAGGTGGCGATGGCCGCACGCCGGGCGTTCCGCTTCAGCAGCAGCATCGAGGGCAGTTCGGTCGGCGCCGAGACCCTCGACCAACTCGGCGACGAGGTACGCCGGATCGCGGCCGTCTACCCGCAGCTCCCGCTGCCCACCCTGCTCGGCGACCTGGTCGAACTCCAGGACACGTCCTTCCGGTTCCTCGAACAAGGCCGGATACGACCCATACAGGCACGCGAGTTGTACATGCTGGCGGGCATGGCGTCGGGCATGCTGGCCAAGGCCAGCCACGACCTGGGCGACCCGAGGTCCGCGATGACACAGGCACGCACCGCGTACGTCTGTGCGGAGAACGCGGACCACCCGGCACTCCGGGCATGGGCGCGCGGCCTCCAGTCGCTCATCACCTACTGGTCCGGCCAACCCCACGAAGCCGCCCGCTACGCGGCGCTCGGCACCGCGACGGCGCAAGGGCTGCGCGGCACCACGACCGTGTGGCTCGCCTGCCTCGCGGCACGCGCACACGCCATCCTCGGCGACGTGGAAGCCGCGAAGGCCGCCGCCGCGCGGGCCGAGGACGCCCGATCGGCACTGCGGCTCGACGACCTGGACGCGTACGGCGGCATCATGACCTTCCCCACGCCCCGCCAGCTCTACTACACCGCCGAGGCATCCGTGCACCTCGGCGACGACCACCGGGCCGCCGAGACGCAGGCGCTCGCCGCCGTGCGGGCGTACCGCGAAGCGCAGCCGGAGGAATGGGCGTTCAGCGACGAGGCGGGCGCGCACACCAACCTCGCGCTGGCCCGGGTCGCGAGCGACGAGGTCGACGGTGCCGCGGACGCGGTCCGGCCCGTACTCGATCTGCCCGTCGAGCAGCGGAACTTCGGGATCGTCACCAGCGCCCGGCGGGTACACGACGCGCTGTGCGCGCCACGGTTCCGCGGCGCGCGTGCGGCGCTCGAAGTGCGTTCGGAGATCCAGGAGTTCTCCGCGTTCTCGACGGCCGCCGTGCTGCGCTGAACCGCCGCCCGGGGAAGGCTTTCCAGGCCCCGGCGGCCAGATCGACCAGAACCGTGCGCCGGACCGAGCCCGCCCACGCCTCGTCCGCGCGGTGATGGGCGATCCCAGACACGCCCAAATCTGCACCATGCGTGGTCGTGTGCGCCGTCGTGTGCATGATCGTGCGGCATCGCGCCGAACCCCCGCCTGCCTTCGTCGCCTGCGCTGACGGCACGACATTGGCGCCACCTCGGCGCGCCCGTTTTCCGGCCGGCGGCACCCCCGGCCGGCGATCCCGGCACCGGCAAAGCACTATCCCGAGGGGATCGGTTCCGACCGGGGCGGAGCGGATTCACCCGCGGTCGGTGGCGGCACGACACCGGGCGCCACGGCTCGCGCGTCGTCCCCCGACGCCGCCTTCGCCGGTCCCGTCGAGCCGCGCACCACCAGCTCCGGGCGGTAGACGAGTTCGGTGCGCGGCGCCCGCCCGCCGCCGATCTCGTCCAGCAACGCCCGCACCGCCGCGGCCCCCATCGGTGCGACCGCCTGACGCACCGTGGTCAGCGGCGGGTCCGTGAAGGCCACCAGCGGCGAGTCGTCGTACCCCACCACGGACACGTCCCCCGGCACCCCCAAACCGCGCTCGCGGACCGCGCGGATGACACCAAGCGCCATGAGGTCGCTCCCGCACACGATCGCGGTGGCACCGCGAGCCAGCAGCGTGCCCGCCGCGGCCTGGCCGCCTTCCACCGAGAACAGCGACCGTTCGATCCACGGCTCCGCGTCCTCGACGCCGAACGCCGCCGCGAGCCCCCGCCGGAAACCGGCGATCTTCCGCGCGGTCGGGACGTAACGCTCCGGTCCGACCGCGAGCCCGATGTGGCGATGCCGCAGCGACGCCAGGTGGCCTATCGCCAACTCCACCGCCACCGACTCGTCGCTGGAGATGAACGGTGCGTCGATGCCCTCGGCGTACCCGTTGACGAAGACGACCGGCAGGCCCCGCTCCACCAATCTCACGTAACGCGACATGTCGGCGCCCGAGTCGGAGTGCAGCCCCGAGACGAAGATGATCCCCGACACCCCCCGCTCCAGGAGCAGTTCGGTGTAGTCGTCCTCGGTCGCCCCGCCCGGCGTCCCCGTACACAGCACGGGGGTGTAGCCGTGGTGTGCCAGCGCCCGCTCGATGACCTGGGCGAACGCCGGGAAAATCGGATTGTCGAGCTCCGGCAGCATGAGCCCGACCAGCCCCGCGCTGCGCCGCCGCAACCGGGCGGGGCGCTCGTAGCCGAGAACGTCCAGCGCGGTGAGCACCGCGCGCCGGGTGTCCTCGGCGACTCCGGGGCGACTGTTGAGCACGCGACTGACGGTCGCCTCGCTGACTCCCGCCTGGGCGGCGATGTCCGCCAACCTCGTCTTCATGGCCGACCAGCGTAGTTGACGCTTTCTGAAGGATTCGGTACGGGCTTGCACCGGATGCAAAGTCTTGCACCGGACCGACCATATTCACGGTCCGCGCGGGACCGCCGAGCGGGACTCTGGGCAAGACCCGTCACCGCCGGATAGCGTGCCGCCCAGTCCCCGAAGGAAATCCGGGGACCGCGCACCCTCCACTCGGATCGTCCGGCACGTTCCTGCCGGTGAAGGGGAGTACCGACCATGGCTTCGGTCACGTACCACCAGGCGACCTGCACCTACAAAGGCGCCTCCCGTCCCAGCGTCGACGCCCTGGACCTGGAGATCGCCGACGGCGAATTCCTCGTCCTCGTGGGCCCGTCCGGCTGCGGCAAAACCACCTCGCTGCGCATGGTCGCCGGCCTCGAAGAGGTCACCGGCGGCTCGATCAGCATCGGCGACCGCGACGTGACGTTCCTCGAACCCAAGGAACGCGACATCGCGATGGTCTTCCAGAACTACGGGCTCTACCCGAACATGACCGTCGCCGAGAACATGGGCTTCGCGCTCAAGATCGCCGGCGTCGACAAGGCCACCATCCGCGCGAAGGTCGAGGAGACGGCGAAAATGCTCGACCTCGACGCCTACCTCGACCGCAAGCCGAAGGCGCTGTCCGGCGGCCAGCGCCAGCGCGTCGCGATGGGCCGCGCGATCGTCCGCGAACCGAGGGTCTTCCTCATGGACGAGCCGCTGTCCAACCTCGACGCGAAACTGCGGGTGCAGACGCGCACCCAGATCGCGTCGCTCCAGCGCCGTCTCGGCATCACCACGGTGTACGTCACCCACGACCAGGTCGAGGCCATGACCATGGGCGACCGCGTCGCCGTTCTGCGGGACGGCGTCCTCCAGCAGGTCGACACTCCGCGCACCATGTACGACCGGCCGGCCAACGTCTTCGTCGCGGGTTTCATCGGCTCGCCCGCGATGAACCTCGTCGACACCGAACTCACCGCGGACGGCGTGCGGTTCGGCGACACCGTCCTGCCCGTCCCGCGCGAGGCCCGGGAACGCGCGTCCGCCGAAGGCGCGGCCAAGGTGACGCTCGGGGTGCGCCCGGAGCACCTGGAGGTCCGGGCGCCCGACGCGCTCGCGAAGACGGAGAGCGGACTGCCGATCGTGGTGGACGTCGTCGAGGAACTCGGCGCGGACGCTTACGTCTACGGCACCGCGCAGGTCGACCACGAACCGACGCCGATCGTGGTGCGCGTCCCCGGCCGCAAGGTGCCGGGCAAAGGCGAGACCGTCCACGTCGTCGCACGGACCGACGAGACGCACCTGTTCTCGACGCGAACCGGCGAGCGCCTGACCGACTGACCCGGCCGACCGAACCGGCAAGATACCGAGTCGGCGTCAAAAACACCGCGGCGTACGGCTCCACCGGACATCCGCCGATGGAGCCGTACGCACGCGACCGATCCGAACCTGTATTCCGCGGCCTGCCCCTTCCGGGCTCCGGCCGCTTCTCAGCCACCCTGTCCGCCTCCGATCACCCCCCCAACAGCCCACCGAGCGGTGTGCCGGCGGATCGGGTCGGTGCCGAGTCATTCGTCTTCGGCGACGAAGCGGCCTCGGTCTTGGCCGCCTTCGTCGCCGTCGCCTCCGCGGACGGCTTGTCGTCGTTCCCCGCGTTCGCCGGCTTGCGGGTCGAGGCCGTCGTCTTCGAAGAACTCTTCGACGTGGAATCCGACTTCGGCGTCGACGAGGCGGAGTCGCCGTTCCCGGCCCGCGTCGAGCTCGGCTCCGCCGCGCCGGTGTCCGACGCGCTCGGCCCCGCGGACGCGGGCGCCCCCGCCGGGGGAGGGGCCGCAGGGGCGTCGGCCGCCGGTGGGCCGCTCACCGCGCTCTCCGGCGCCTCGACCTTCGGCTCCGGCGCGTCCGGCGACGCCGGGTTACCGAACAGCGCGCCCGCCAGCAGTGTCAGACCGACGGCCGAGCCCGCGATGATGGAGCCGTACCCGAGCTTGCGCCGCCGCGCCCGCACCGGAATCGTCAGCGGGCCACGCCAGTTGCGCATCGACAGCCAGCAGTCCACCGAATACATCGGGGCACCCGCGAGCGCGAGCGGGCTCCACGCAGCCAGGAACACGA
Source organism: Yinghuangia sp. YIM S10712 (assembly GCF_051388935.1). Classification (NCBI taxonomy): domain Bacteria; kingdom Bacillati; phylum Actinomycetota; class Actinomycetes; order Kitasatosporales; family Streptomycetaceae; genus Yinghuangia; species Yinghuangia sp. YIM S10712. The sequence goes on along the minus strand of NZ_JBPKBI010000001.1, from coordinate 433,163 downwards.
CGTACGCCGCGTGGTACGGCGACGAACTGCTCCCGACCGCCATCAGCACGCCCAGCGACAGGAGCATGCCGACCATGCCCATCGCCCGCGTCCACAGCCCGAGCAGCGCGCCGACGCCGACGACCACCTGCCCCAACGCGAACAACAGCCCGGTGGTGATCGCGAACTGCGCCGCGAGGTCCAGCACCGAGGGCGCGAAGCTGTTCGCCTGCAACACGTCGATGCGGTGGGCGAAGGAACCCGGCGAGTCGGCGTCGAGGAACGCCGGGTCGTAGAGCTTGCGCAGGCCCTCCAGCAGGAACGCCACGCCGAGGAACAACCGCAGCGGCAGCAGGATCACCCCGGACTGGACCACCCCGCCCCGGCGGGTCGACCCCGACTCCGTGCGCGCCGCAGCCGCGGTCGAGCCCGGCGAAGCAGTCGGCCCCGCACCGGTCTTGCCACGGACGACGGGCCGGGCCGCCGTCCGCCGCACCGGACGCGTGGCGGAACCGGAGTGCGCCGCGGACTCCGGAACGCGCGGCATCACCCGCGTCGGCGGATCCGCGGCCGCGACGCGCGGAAGCTCCGTGGTCTCGTCGGTCGGCCCGGCCCGCTCCCCTCCCCGCGGCGCCCGCTGGCCGGGCACCTGCGCATCCCGGGGCTTGCCGGGCGGGCCGATCACCACACGGAGGCTGCGCGTGGGTGCCGCCACCGCGGCCGGGTCCACGGGGTCCCACAGCAGCGTCGGAACCGCCCCGGAACCCCCCGGGTCCCCTCCGGTCGGCCGGTCCTGATCACGCGGGCCACCGAAGTAGCCGTCAGATCTGGTCTCCACGCATGACTAACCGCGGATACCCCCGGAAGGATGCGGCCAAATGGTCAAATATATTCGCGCGCCCCGATTATCCGACTTCGGCGGACGAAGAAAGCGCCTTGCCGAGCGCCCGAGAACGGCCTTCGCCAGTCGCGACGAGCAGCACGAAGCGGCCCGCGGAAACGAAGCGGACCAACCGGGGCGGGCGGCCGTCGCACCGACGCCACACGGGCCGCGACGCGATGAACGGCCGAACTCCCGCCATTCACCGGGGCATTCGCCAAAGGCATCACCGCGCGACGGGAGGAGGCTATCCCCGATCGGCGCGTGCGGTACCGCAAAGCCCCGAAAATCCCGGGCTGTTGCGCCGTGCGGCATTCCCGGTGCGGCAGGCCGCGCCCGTCCGCGCGTCGGCCCCCGGCAGGCAAAAGAAACGAAAATCGGAAGTGCGCCCATGGGTGCCCCGGTGCGAGGAGCTGCGCCTTTCGCACCACCGCACACCGCGCCGGGGCAGGCGCCTGCGCCCGCCCCGGATCACGGACGACGACGCGCCGCGACCTCGTACAAGACAATCCCGGCGGCCACCCCGGCGTTCAGCGACTCGTTCCCGACGGCCATCGGAATGGCCACCGTCTGGTCGCACGTCTCCGTCACCAGACGCGACAGGCCCTTGCCCTCCGACCCGAGCACGATCACCAAAGGCTCGTCCGCCGTGGCGAGTTCACCGAGCTCCACATCGCCGTCGGCGGCGAGCCCGACCACGAACAGCCCCTGCTTCCGGTACGCCTCCAGCACCTGGCGCAAGTTGGACGCACGTGCCACCGGCACCCGTGCCGCCGCTCCCGCCGACGTCTTCCACGCCCCCGCCGTCATGCCCGCCGCCCGCCGCTCCGGCACCACGACACCGTGCGCGCCGAACGCCGCCGCCGAGCGGATGACCGCGCCGAGATTGCGCGGATCGGTGATGCCGTCCAGCACGACGATCAACGGCACCTCGCCGTCCTCGTTCGCGGCCACCACCAGGTCGTCGGGGTGGGCGTACTCGTACGGCGGGATCTGGAGCGCGAGCCCTTGGTGGTGGCCGCCTTCCGCGAGCCGGTCCAATTCGGGGCGCGGCGCCTCCAGCAGCGGGATGGCCATGTCGTTCGCGAGCTTGAGCGCCTCACGCACGCGGTCGTCGGCGTCGATGAACTGCGCGACGTACATCGCACTCGCCGGGATGCCCGCGCGCAGCGCCTCGACCACCGAGTTGCGGCCGTACACCAGCTCGGCGGTGCCCTTTCCGCCGCGCCCGCGCGCGACTCCCGGGCGCCCGCCGGCGCGCGCCGCGCGTTTCGCGGCGGCGTTCGCGGCCCGCTGCTTCGGGTGCCCCTTGCGCATCTCCGCCGGCGGCGTCGGGCCCTTGCCGCGCAGCGCACGGCGGCTGTGCCCGCCCGTGCCGACCTGGGGCCCCTTCTTGCTCCCCGGGTTGCGCTTGTTGCGGCGCTGGCTGTTGCCGGCCATGACGGTGTCCCTTCGGTGTTCTCGTCCGGCACGTACAACCGTACGGCCGGGCGCTCGGCCCGGCCGCATGCGACGGTCGTACGCGAACCGCCCTCGGGCGGCGACTTGTCGGTGCTCTCTGACTCGGATTACTGGTCGGCGTGCCGCTCCAGGGTCCACCGCGGCCCCTGCGGCGTGTCCTCCACGACGACGCCCGCGGCGGTGAGCTGGTCCCGGACCGCGTCGGCCGCCGGGTAGTCCTTGCGGGCCCGGGCGGCCTGGCGTTGTTCGAGGGCCAGGTGGACGAGCGAGTCGACCACGTGCCGCAGGTCCCCCGACCGGTCCGACGCGCCCCCGGACGCCCACGGCTCCGCGGTCGGGTCGAGCCCCAGCACGCCGAGCATCGCACGCAGCGCGCCGAGGTGCGCCGCCACCCCGTCCTTGTCGCCCGCGGCCAGCGCGGTGTTGCCCTCGCGCACGGTGTTGTGCACGACCGCCATGGCCTGCGGCACGCCCAAGTCGTCGTCCATCGCCTCGGCGAACGCGGCGGGCACCGCGGCGTCCGGCTCGACCGGCCCCGTCAGTTCGAGGGCGCGTTCGATGAAGCCCTCGATGCGGCCGAACGAGACTGCGGCCTCCTGGAGCGCGGCCTCGCTGTACTCGATCATCGACCGGTAGTGCGGCGAGGCCAGGTAGTAGCGCAGCACGATCGGCGGCCACCGCTTGACCATCTCGGACACGAGCACCGAGTTGCCGAGCGACTTGCTCATCTTCTCGCCGCTCATGGTGACCCACGCGTTGTGCATCCAGTAGTTGGCGAAACCGTCTCCGGCCGCCTTGGACTGCGCGATCTCGTTCTCGTGGTGCGGGAAGACCAGGTCGAGTCCGCCGCCGTGGATGTCGAAGCGCTCGCCGAGATAGCGGTGGGCCATCGCCGAGCACTCCAGGTGCCAGCCCGGCCGCCCGCGGCCCCACGGCGTCTCCCACGACGGCTCGCCGGGCTTGGCCGCCTTCCACAGCGCGAAGTCCCGGACGTCGCGCTTGGCGCCGCGCCCCGCGTCACCCTGGTCGCGCATGGAGTCGAGCCGCTGGCCGCTGAGCGCGCCGTACTCCGGATACGAGTGCACGTCGAAGTAGACGTCGCCGTCAGACGGGTACGCGTGGCCCGTGGTGATCAGCCGCTGCATCAGCTCGATCATCTCCGGCACATGCCCGGTCGCCCTCGGCTCCACGGTCGGGGGAAGGCAGCCGAGCGCGTCGTACGCCGCGTTGAAGGCCCGCTCGTTGGGATAGCCGATGCGCCACCACGGCACACCGGCCTTCGTCGCCTTGTCGATGATCTTGTCGTCGATGTCGGTGACGTTGCGGCAGAAGACGACGTCGTTGCCCCGGTACGCGAGCCAGCGCCGCAGCACGTCGAAGTTCAACCCGGACCGGATGTGGCCGATGTGCGGCGGCGCCTGGACCGTGGCACCACACAGGTAGATCGACACAGTGCCCTCGACGAGCGGCACGAAGTCGCGGACCGTGCGGGTGCTGGTGTCGTATAGGCGCATGCTCACTCTGCGAGTTTAGGGGTTCTCACGCCGGGGAAGCCCGCGGATTCGCCCGGGGCGCCCGATCCGGACGCGCCTACCGCGCCTCGGCACGGACGACGAGGGCCGTCGCGATCGCCGCGAGACCCTCCGCGCGCCCGGTGAGACCGAGGCCGTCGGTCGTCGTCGCCGAGACCGACACCGGCGCGCCCGCGGCCTCGGACAACACCTTCTCGGCTTCGGCGCGGCGCGGGCCGACCTTCGGACGGACGCCGACCACCTGCACCGCGACGTTGCCGATCGCGAAACCCGCCTCGCGCACCAGCCGGGCGGCCTCGCCGAGCAGCGCCGTCCCGGACGCCCCGGCCCACTCCGGGCGGGACGTGCCGAAGTGCGCGCCCAAGTCACCGATTCCGGCCGCCGAGAACAGCGCGTCGCAGGCCGCGTGCGCCGCCACGTCGCCGTCGGAGTGGCCGGCGAGCCCCGTCTCCCCCGGCCACAGCAGTCCGGCGACCCACAGCTCCCGCCCGTCCTCGAACGGATGTACGTCGATCCCGATCCCGGTACGCGGCAGGGGAATTGACAACGACTCAGACACCAGACAGCTCCATCGGCGACAACGGCGCACAGACACGGAACAAACAGCGCGGCAGGCGGCTCACCCCGGCTCCTCCGCCGAACCCGCCTCGGCGCGGCGGCGGTTCAGCAGCGCCTCGGCGAGCAGCAGGTCGAACGGCCGGGTCACCTTGAAGGCGTCCTCGGAACCGGGCACGACGGCAACGGTCACGCCCATGCGTTCCACCATCCCGGCGTCGTCGGTGGTGTCGCCGCCCGGGGACGCGGCGTGCGCGGCGGCCAGCACCTCGCGGCGAAAGCCCTGCGGCGTCTGGACCGCACGCAGGGACGCGCGGTCGACCGTGCGCACGACGCGTTCCTTCGTCCCGTCGGGCGCGCCTTCCGCCGTGACCTCTTTGACGGTGTCGACCACCGGCAGCGCCGGGACGACCGCGTCGGCACCGGCCTCGACCGCCGCCACGACCGACTCCACCACGTCGACGGGCACGAACGGCCGGGCGGCGTCGTGCACCAGGACCACCGGGAACGGTGCCCCCAGGCCGTCCAAGGCGCACCGCACCGACTCCTGCCGCGTCGCGCCGCCCGGCACCACCGTGACGGGTGCCTCCGGCCCCAACTCGCGGGCCAGAAGAGCGCGTACGTCCTCGACCCCATCGGCGGGCGCCGCCACCACCGCGGCCGTCACACTCGGCGCCGCGAGCACCGAGCGCAGCGCGTGCACCAGCATGGGCACGTCGCCCAGCTCCCGCAGCGCTTTGGGCAGGCCGCCGCCCAGCCGAACCCCGAGGCCGGCCGCGGGCACCAGAACAGCAGCTCTCACCGAACTCCCCACCACGTCGCGCACGAATACCAGGACGTGTCTGCAAACCCCCGGCGACGCCTCGGCGGGTCTCCGGGCGCCGACGAACGCGGCACTCGCCCAGGACGAACCCGCACGCGCGAACGCCGGGACGAGCCCGAGCTCGGCCTGATCCGATGAGGTTTTCGGACACGCTCCGACGAAGGTACCGGGGCCGGGTGTACGCGTGGGACTGCTGGGGAAGGCCCTCAGCGAGCCGAGAACGTCACCCTTCCGTGGACGCGGGCAACGCCATATAGCCCGTCGGGTGCCGATCCGTCTGATGTCGGCGGGCATGCCTCGGCTCGGCGTGCGCGGAGCGGGGCCGCCGCGCGGGTGGGGCATCCGAGCCCGAGCCGCGTGCAACCGTCACCGCGCACGCCGGGCAAAGCCCGGCGCACGCCGACGGACCGGGTCGCGTGAACCCGGAAGCAGCCGCAGGGAAACCTGTCGGCGTGCCGACGGGATGCGCCGGAACGCACCGACAGGTCCTACGAACGCCAAACGCCGGTACAGACGGGGTGGCGGATCACCCGGGCGCGTGCGATGCCGCACATTCCACGGGAAACGCCGCCGGACACCCCGTTCCGCCCGGCATCACGCGGTCAGGAGGCGAGAACCTCGTCGAGGATCGCCTCTGCCTTGTCTTCATTGGTGTTCTCCGCGAGCGCCAGCTCACTCACCAGGATCTGCCGCGCCTTCGCGAGCATCCGCTTCTCGCCGGCCGACAGGCCGCGGTCACGCTCCCGGCGCCACAGGTCGCGCACGACCTCGGCAACCTTGATAACGTCACCGGAAGCGAGCTTCTCCAGGTTCGCCTTGTAGCGTCGCGACCAGTTTGTCGGCTCCTCGGTGTGCGGAGCCCGCAGCACCTCGAAGACGCGATCGAGGCCGTCCTGACCCACCACGTCGCGCACACCGACGAACTCCGCGTTGTCAGCGGGGACTCGTACCGTGAGGTCGCCCTGGGCTACCTTCAGCACCAGGTAGATCTTGTCCTCGCCCTTGATGGTGCGAGTCTCGATCGCCTCGATGAGCGCGGCCCCGTGATGGGGGTAGACCACCGTGTCGCCAACCTTGAACGTCATGTGACAGGTACCCCTTCCGTGGCTTTCTAGGGTAACACGGCTCACGTCTCGCCTGAATGGCGTTTCCGCAGGTCAGAGCCTTAGTCAGGGCTTGACAAGGGCTATCCGGGCATGCATGTCCCCCGGTTGCGACATGCCTGGAGTGATCCATAAACCGGGCAAAACGGCCAAGTTGTCCCGCAGTTGCATCGAACGCCGTTGCGACTATTGGCGTTCGCGGACACACCGCCCGCAGCCATCTGTTTTTGGACAGCAGCGCGAATCGGCCGAATCAGCCCCGCATACGGCTTGCCGCGGCCGGAATCCCGCGCGTGTCGCCTGGGCCGTCCGACCCGCTCGTGTGTACGGGTTCCTCCCGCGTTTCGCTTACGCGCGGCACGCGGATTCCGCTCGTTTTCGCCCGGACTTCGCTCGTCCTGATGGCGATGCCCAAGCCGCGTACAAGCCGCGGAACACGCCTGGATAGGCTGTCGCCGGTCCCCACGACCGGGAACCGCCGAGACCTGTCAAGGACCCAAGGAGAATCGCCCGCCGTGAGCCGCAGCATCAGCAGCGTTCGACGGGGAGCCGTCGCCGCAACCCTCGTCCTCGCGCTGGCCCCTCTTGCCGCCGCCTGCTCCAGCGGCACGGACGCCGCGACCGGCCAACTGAAGCCCGACACCCCGCACACGCAGCTCGGCGCCGTGCAGGTGCAGAACCTGACGCTGGTGACCGGCGACGACGGTACCGACCTGGTCGCCCTCGGCGGCGCCTTCGTCAACGAGGGCGACAAGCCCGAGACGCTGACCAAGGTGACACTCGAAGGCGTTTCGGCGCCGGCCGAGCTGCACAGTGCCGCCGGCGGCGACGGCCCGATCACCATCCCGGCGGGCGGCGCGGTCTACCTCACCGGCGGCGTCGACAAGGCGGTGTTCGAGGACGCCGATGTGGAGCATGGCGCGTACGTGAAGGTCACCCTCACGTTCAGCTCGGTCGGCGAGACCACGATCGGCGTTCCGGTCCACGAGCCCGAGGACTACTACGCGCCGCTCAAGCCGACCCCCGAGGCGACTGCGGCACCGGCCCCGGCGGCTCTCGCGGCCACGACGCCGGCCGCGAGCCCGAGCGCGCCGCCCGCCACCGCCACGCCGCCCGCCCCGGGGCAGACGGCCTCCGGGCAGCCGAGCGGGCAGCCTTCCTCGACACCCGCCTCGGGCAACGCGACCGCCACCGCCACGGCAACCGGGGAGGCTTCGGGCGCGCCCGCATCGGGCACCCCCGAAGCGAGCTGACCGCCCGCATACGCGAAACGGTCGTCCGCGAACTCTCGGTTCACGGACGACCGTTCGACGTGCGGGGCGCGGCGCGGCAGCCGCGCGGGCCGGTCAGGGCTCGAACTTGTAGCCGAGGCCGCGCACGGTCACCAGGTAGCGGGGCGCACCCGGGTCCGGCTCGATCTTCGCGCGCAGGCGCTTGACGTGGACGTCGAGCGTCTTGGTGTCGCCGACGTACCCGGCGCCCCAGACGCGGTCTATCAGCTGCATCCGTGTGAGTACCCGGCCCGCGTTGCGCAGCAGGAGCTCCAGCAGGTCGAACTCCTTCAGCGGCAGCTCGACCTTGACGCCGTCGACGGTCACGCGGTGCCGGTCGACGTCCATGCGCACAGGGCCCGCCTCCAACGCGGTCGGCTCGACCTCGGTCGGCTCGGACTGGCGGCGCAGGACCGCGCGGATGCGGGCGACGAGCTCGCGCGACGAGAACGGCTTGGTGACGTAGTCGTCGGCGCCGATCTCCAGGCCCACGACCTTGTCGACCTCGCTGTCCTTCGCGGTCACCATGATGACGGGCACGTTCGACTTCGCCCGCAGACGACGGCACACCTCGGTGCCGGGCAGGCCCGGCAGCATGAGGTCGAGCAGCACGAGGTCGGCGCCGCCCTGGTCGAACTGGTCCAGCGCGTCGGGTCCGTTGACCGCGACGGCGACCTCGAACCCCTCCTTGCGCAGCAGAAACGCCAGTGGGTCGCTGAAGGACTCCTCGTCCTCGACGACGAGCACTCGGGTCATCGGGAACCCTCCCGGGAGTTGTACGACGGGGCCAAATCACTCGATCCGCTCGGCGCGGACGATGCACCGGGCCGCATGGACGCCGCGTCGGGAGCGTCGCCCCGTTCGTCGGCGGGCTGAAGAGGCAGCACGAGGGTGAACGTGGTGCCGGCGCCCTCCATACTGCGCACGGTGACCTCGCCCCCGTGACCGGCCACGATGTGCTTCACGATCGACAATCCGAGCCCGGTCCCGCCGGTGGCCCGGGAACGCGCCGGGTCCACCCGGTAGAAGCGTTCGAAGATGCGGTCGAGTTCGCGACTGGGGATGCCGATGCCCTGGTCGGAGACGGCGATCACGGCCTTGCGCCCGGTAGCGCGCACGTCGATGTCGACGCGGGTGCGCTCGGGGCTGTAGTTGACGGCGTTCTCGACCAGGTTGCCGATCGCCATGACCAGCTGATTGTGGTCGCCGGGGATCACCAGCCCGGGGTCGCCGCCGACCGCGAGGGCGATCTGCTTGTTCTGGGCCAGCTGGCGGCACCGGTCGACCGCCTCGGCGACGAGCTCGTCCACCGGAACGGGGGACATGTCCTGGAGCGGGTGGTCGTTCTGCACCCTCGACAGGTCGATGAGCTCTTGGACGAGGCTGGTCAGACGCGCGGACTCGACCTGCATGCGGCCGGAGAAGCGGCGTACCGCCTCCGGGTCGTCGCTCGCGTCGAGGACGGCTTCGGCCAGCAGCGAGAGGGCGCCGACGGGGGTCTTGAGCTCGTGGCTGACGTTGGCGACGAAGTCGCGGCGCACGGCGTCGACTCGGCGGGCCTCGGTGCGGTCCTCGACGAGGAGCAGGACCAGGCGGGAGCCGAGGGGGGCGACGCGGGCGGAAACCTCCAGCTCCTGCCCGTCGCGGCGGGTCAGGAGCAGGTCGCGCTGGCGTATCTCCCCGTCGCGGCGCGTCTCGCGGGCCATCCGGAGCAGTTGGTCGGGGACGAGTTGGTCGCCCCTCACCAGGCCGAATGTGTACGCGGCGGAGCTGGCCTTGACGACCGCGTCGCGCTCGTCGAGCACGACGGCGGAGGAGCGCAGCACCGACAGGACAATGGCCACGCCGGGCGGCAACTGCACCGCGCCTTCGGACGCAGCCTGGGCCGTACCGGCCGCCTGGGCTCGCTCGCTCCAACGGAACGCCAGGACCCCGGTAACGCCGACAGCCAACCCGGAGAGGGCGGCTACGGCCGCCGCGGCCACGTTCACGTCCACAGGACCCAGGGTAAAGCTGCCCCGAACGAGTGAACCCCTCGCGGGTGCCGGCAAGCGCATGACTTCATCGACTGTTCACCGTTCGACCATGTGCGGTTCAGACCGCACGGGTGTTCCGGGTCGCGGGTGTTTGCAGTGATTCGCGCATGGGCGGGACTTGCGGTTTCCACAGCCTTAACAGGCTTTGCAGGGTTTGCCGGATCCGCCCGTTGACGCGTGGATGCGTTATGGGTTGACTCGTATGCGGACAGTGCGCACTCAGCGCTGCCGGGCACGGCTTGAGCACGGTTGAACACCAAGTGCACGCAGGTGAACGGAGGTCGCCCATGAACGATCCGCACACCCTCACCCCGACCGGCCGACGCACGATGATCGAGATCACCCCGGTTCGCGCCGCCGACAGTCGGCGGCCCTCCCCCGCTCCCCTTCCCGGGTGCAGTTGCCCGTCGAGTTGCGGCTGCGGCTGCAAGTCCGGGTCGTCGTGCAGTTGCGGGGGCAACTGCCGCGGCTGATCGCCGCAAGTCCGGAAACGCGCGGGGGCGCCCATCCTGTGGTGATGGGCGCCCTCTTCGGCGGTGGTCCGGCTACGTGCGAGTGCCATGCGCAGGATCCGGCCACCGGACGGGCGGCTCGGACAGCCGGCCCGGGGACCGGACCGGTGGCCGGGTCTTTGGTTCGGCTACTTGCGGCCCTGGTTCTTGACCGCCTCGATCGCCGCGGCGGCGGCTTCGGGGTCGAGGTAGCGGCCGCCGGGGGTCACCGGCCGCAGGTCGGCGTCGAGTTCGTACAGCAGCGGGATGCCGGTGGGGATGTTCAGGCCGGCGATGTCGTCGTCCGAGATGCCGTCGAGGTGCTTGACCAGGGCGCGCAGCGAGTTCCCGTGCGCGGCGATGAGCGTGGTGCGCCCGGCCTCCAGGTCCGGCACGATCGCGTCATACCAGTAGGGGAGCATGCGGGCGACGACGTCTTTGAGGCATTCGGTGCGCGGCCGGATCTCGTCCGGCAGACCGGCGTAGCGCGCATCGTTGACCTGCGAGAACTCGTCGTCGTCGGCGAGCGGCGGGGGCGGGGTGTCGTACGACCGGCGCCACAGCATGAACTGCTCCTCGCCGAACTCGGCGAGCGTGGCGGCCTTGTCCTTGCCCTGGAGCGCACCGTAGTGCCGCTCGTTGAGCCGCCACGTGCGGCGGACCGGGATCCAGTGCCGGTCGGCGGCGTCGAGGGCGAGCTGCGCGGTGCGGATCGCGCGGCGCTGGAGCGAGGTGTGCAGGACGTCGGGCAGCACGCCGGCGTCGGTCAGCAGCCGGCCGCCGCGCGCGGCCTCCTCCTCGCCGGTCGGGGTGAGGTCGACGTCCACCCAACCGGTGAAGAGACCTTTGAGGTTCCAATCGCTCTCGCCGTGGCGGAGCAGCACAAGCTTGTACGGGGTGTCGGCCATGGGCCCGAGCGTAGTGGAGGTGTCAGGGCCCTTCGGGCGCACCCTTGCCGGTGCCGTCGTCCTCGATCAGGTGTTTGAACGCGGCGAGGTTGCGGGTGGATTCGCCGCGCTCGGTACGCCACCGCCACTCCCGCCGGATCGACGAGGCGAACCCCAGTTCGAGCAGCGTGTTGAAACTCTCGTCGGCGGCTTCGAGCACGACGCCGAGGATCCGGTCGACCTCGTCGGCGGTGACCGCCCGCAGCGGCAGGCGTCCGGTGAGGTAGACGTCGCCGAGTTTGTCGAGCGAGAACGCGACGCCGTACATGCGCACGTTGCGGGTGAGCAGCCAGCGGTAGAACGCCTCGTGGTTCTCGTCGGGCCGCCGCACGACGAACGCGGTGACGGTGAGCGAGTGGCGGCCGAGCCCCAGCGCGCAGGTGGTCTTGAGTTTGCGCACGCCAGGCAGGGTGACGACGAACGTCGCGTCGTCCGGGCGCTCCCAGGTCACCTCGGCGTCGTCGAGGGCACGCCGTATGGTCTCGGCGACCTCGGCCCGGGTCTGCTCCACGGTTCACCTCGGCATCGGCGGTCGGGGGGTGCGGGTCGGGGACAACGTTAGAGCCTCGCGTTCGGGAGGCCGGGACTGGCGCAGGACGGGTGCTCGGCGTGCGAGGCCGGCCCGGCCGGGCGCGGCGATGACGCGCCCCGGCGGGCACGAACATCCTGCGCGCACGGCCTCCGCGCGCCCGCGCGGCGGTGGGCCGCAGGGCTCAGGGGCCCGTTCCCGTCCCCACGCGGGCCGCGGCCAGGGTCGGGACCCGCGCGGCGGTGTCGGCGAGGGTCTGGGCGTAGACGTCGGCCATGCCCGCGGCGGCGGCGGCCCAGCCGAAGTTGGCGGCGTGCCGTACGGCCCCGCCCGCGTAGCGCTCGCGCAGGCCCGGCGAGCGGACCAGGCGGCCGATGGCGTCGGCGTAGTCGAGCGGGTCGTGGCCGTCGACCAGGATTCCGGACACGCCGTCGCGCACCGCCGTGGGCAGCCCGCCCACCGCCGCGGCCACGACGGGTGTGCCGCACGCCTGGGCTTCGATGGCGACCAGCCCGAAGGACTCGTTGTGGGACGGCACAACGGCGACGGTCGCCGCGCGGTACCAGTCGGCGAGCACGTCCTGGGGAACGGGGCGGCGGAAGCGCACGACGTCCTGCACGCCCAGTGCAGAGGCCAGCTTGTGCAGGTGCTCGGGCGCCGCGAGACCGGTGCCGCTGGGCCCGCCCACGACCGCTACGACCAGCTTCTCGCGCAGTGAGGGATGGCCGCGCAGCAGGTGGGCGGTGGCGTGCAGCAGCACGTCGGGCGCCTTCAGCGGCTGGATGCGGCCGGCGAAGAGGACGACGGTCGCGTCCTCGGGCAGGCCCACGCGGCGGCGTGCCTCGGCGGCGTCGCCGGGCCGGAAGGTGTCCAGGTCCACTCCGGGGTTGACGACCGCGACCTGGTCGGGGGCCGCGTCGTAGAGGGCGACGAGTTGTTCGGCCTCCTCGGCGGTGTTGGCGACGAGGCGGTCGGCGGCCTCGACGACCTGGCTCTCACCGATCACGCGTGCGGACGGCTCGGGGCTGTCGCCGCCGGCGAGTGAGGCGTTCTTGACCTTGGCCATGGTGTGCATGGTGTGGATCAGCGGGACGCCCCAGCGCTCCTTGGCCAGCCATCCGACCTGGCCGGAGAGCCAGTAGTGGGAGTGGACGAGGTCGTAATAGCCGGGCTCGCGCATGGCCTCTGTGCGCAGGACGCCCGAGGTGAACGCGCACAACTGGGCGGGGAGGTCTTCCTTGGACAGGCCCTCGAAGGGGCCCGCGGTCACGTGTCGGACGAGGACACCGGGAGCCATCTCGACCACGGGCGGCAGATCGCGCCCGGTGGCCCTGGTGAATATCTCCACCTCGACGCCGAGCGCGGCGAGCCGCTTGGACATCTCGACGATGTACACGTTCATCCCGCCCGCATCGCCCGTCCCGGGCTGGTGCAGGGGGGATGTGTGGACGCTGAGCGTCGCGATACGGCGTGGTGCCCCCCGGCGGCCTGCCAGGGTGTGCTTGCGCACGGCGGGCACGGCCGTTCGCGACACGTGATGGCTCACGCGAAGACCTCCTCAGCCCGTTTCCGCCGCACGCCCAAGGCGTGCGG
>NZ_JBPKBI010000001.1:416417-419848 GCF_051388935.1 Yinghuangia sp. YIM S10712 | reverse complement strand
CAAGGCGTGCGGCGGAACACGGCGTACGGCGCCGGCCACCGTCGTGGCGGGCGCGATCCGGCTTTGCTTCCCCTCCCGGGGCGCTGTCGTTAATTCAGACGACAAGACCACCGGTCAAGTGATAACCGATCCCGTGCGTCGCGCGATTCCCGACCGGGATGTGAGATGAATCGATCACGGTCAGCATCGAATGCGCCACCCTTTGTCGTCATCGATCATGGACACCGACGCCTTTCGGTCGCACGTCGGGCATTCGCGACGCGCCTCCTACACTCGTGGGCATGGTCAGCCGCGGGGTCTCCTCAGCCGCCGCGGCGTCCGACCGCCGGCGCCGGGTCCCGGCGCCGAGGAACCCTCGGAAACCGACCGGGGTCGTCACGCGGGGCACGACCAATCCGAATCGGCTGCGGCGCGTGGACCGCTGGGTCACCGCCGAGCACGCGCGGCTGCTGCGCGCGGCGCCCGATCCGCTCGTGGTCGACCTGGGATACGGCGCCTCGCCGGTGACGACGGTCGAGTTCCACCGCCGACTGCGGGCGGTGCGGGCGGACGTCGAGACACTGGGCATCGAAATCGACCCGGAGCGCGTCGCCGCCGCACTGCCGCACGCGGGCGACGGACTGTCGTTCGTACGAGGCGGGTTCGAGGTGCCGCTCCCGGATCGCCGGCGGGCGGTGCTGATCCGGGCCTTCAACGTGCTGCGGCAGTACGGCGAACACGAGGTGGCCGAGGCCTGGTCCACGATGTGCGCCCGCCTCGCCCCGGGCGGCCTGGTGGTCGAGGGGACGTGCGACGAGCCGGGGCGCCTCGCGACCTGGATCGCCGTCGGCGCGGACGCCCGCCCGCGCACGCTGACCCTCGCCGCCCGGCTGGCGGATTTGGGGCGGCCCTCGGATCTTGCGGTGCGCCTGCCGAAGGCGCTCATCCACCGCAACGTCCCGGGTGAGCCGGTGCACGCGTTCCTGTCCGCGTTCGACCGGGCGTGGGACACGCACGCCGCGTTGGACCCGCTGGGCGCGCGGCAGCGGTGGGCGGCGGCGGTGCGCGAACTCGCCGCGGAATGGCCCGTTCGCACCCGGCCGGATCGGGCCCGCGGCGGCGAAGTGACCGTCGATTGGGCCGCGGTGGCCCCGGTCACACCTCCGAACGGCGAACAGAGCACCAACTGAACAGATCTGACTGTTCGTCAATCGAATGTCCGAAACGGCTCTGCGACACGCCGCAAACGCCCAGCTCAGAACCGGTGTTCGGACCTGGGCGCCCGCTGTGGTTCACCCAACTTTCATCCGCATCACCCTGCGACGTATCGCGACGCTCACACAATCGCCCTGCCTTTTGCCAACGGAACGTGGCAGGATCCGACGCTGGAACCGGTTCCGGGCGGCTTCCGTCCATCCCGATGGCCGGTTCCACCCGCGGTACGGAACCCGGAATGCGACACGGGGCAGGCGCAGTCGACTGATCGAAAGGGTCAGCGCATGGCGATCTTGGGGGGCGGGAGCGGCCGTTGGGTCCGCGCGGCGACCACGTGTGGGGCGGTACTGCTGTGCGCGGCGCTGTTCACGGGGCAGGCGGCCGCCGCCCCGGTGCCGCCGCCGCCGCAAATCGCGTTCAGCGTCACGGAGGTCCAGACCCGACTCCAGGACCTGTACCGGCAGGCCGAGCAGGCGACGGAACGCTACAACGCCACCAACGAACGCCGCACCGCGCAGCAGGCCAAGGTCAACGACGTCCGCGCCGGCATCGCGTCGGCCCAGCAGCAGATCGCCTCGCAGAAGGAGGAGATCGGCCGCATCGTGCGCCTGCAGTACACCGGAGGCGGCGTCGACCCCCTGCTGACCCTGATGCTGACCGCAGATCCTGCCGAATTCCTGCAGAAGGCGCCGACGTTCGCGCGTATCAACCAGACGCAGGCGGACACCATCGCCCGCCAGAAGCAGGCCGAGCAGCAGCTCAAGAACATGCAGAAGGCGGAGAACGCGCAACTCGCCGAGAACCGCCGCCTGGAGGCCGAGTCGGAGAAGGCCCGGGCCGACATCCAGGGCAAAGTCGCCGAGGCCGAGGCGCTGCTCGCCACGCTCACCCCCGAACAGATCGCCCAGCTTGAGCAGTTCGAGGCCCAGGTCGCCCAGGCCGGGCAGGTGCAGCTTGAGCAGCACGGAATACTGTCGCGCCCCGACCAACTCACCACATCAGCCGCGCAACGGGCGATCGGCTACGCGCTGAGCAAGATCGGCCTGCCGTACGTCTGGGGCGGTGAGGGACCGATCGGCTACGACTGCTCCGGCCTCACCTCGCAGGCGTGGCTCTCGGCCGGTGTGAGGATCCCGCGTACCTCGCAGGAGCAGTGGGCCCGGCTGCCGCGCGTGCCGGTCACCGACATGCGGCCCGGCGACCTGATCGTCTACTACAGCGACGCCAGCCACATCGGGATGTACCTCGGCAACGGCCTGATGGTGCACGCCCCGCGCCCTGGACGCACGATCACCATCGCGCCGGCCGGATCGATGCCGATCCTCGGCGTGGTCCGCCCCGACGGCGGCGCCGGCGTCGTCCAGGCCCCGCCGATCCCGAACGTGCCGCAGGTGCCGGTGCCCCCGCCCGTCCCACCGGTCCCCCCGCCGCCCGCGCCGCCGACCACCACCCCGCCGACGACGCCCCCGCCCGGTACGACGCCGCCCCCCACGACGACGCCGCCGCCGACCACCACGCCGACGAACCCGCCGACGAGCCCCGGCACCGGGACGCCGACGAACCCGGGCACGGGAACCCCGACCGGTCCGGGCACCGGCACCCCCACGGGCCCGAGCGGCAGCCCGAGCCCGACGGACACCACGACCACGACCCCCGGCACCACGCCGAACCCGACCGACTCCGCGCAGAACCCGTCGTCCACACAAACAGCGACGGCGACCGGGGCGGCCTGACGTCCGGGGCACGACACGCGGAAGGGCCGGGCGCACCCTCGGGAGGTGCGCCCGGCCCTTCCTCACACTCGCGTGGCTCTCACCAGGGCCCGTACGGTCCCATCCGCCCGCCGCCGCGACGCCCGTCGACCTGCTTGAGGGCCGGACGCACGTCGACCATGTAGACGATCGCGGCGATCAGCCCGGCGATCGACAGGATGTTGATCAGCGAAAGGAAGAAGAAGTTCCAGACGACCGCGACGGCCAGGATCACCACCCAGAACATCTTCTTGTTCTTGTCGGCGGCCCGATACGCGTCCTCGCGACGCACCGAGGCGTCGACCAGGCAGAACAGCTTGAACAAGAGCAGCGCGATGGCCACCCAGTACGTCGCACTGCCGAACGCGTTCGTCAGCGCCCCGCCGGCCAGAGTCAAGTCCGGCATCGCTCCTCCTCGCTGCGCGTTCCCGGTGACCTGTGCAGTCTCGCACGCCGGGCCCGAACACGGGACCACCCGCGCCGGGT
>NZ_JBPKBI010000001.1:349160-416272 GCF_051388935.1 Yinghuangia sp. YIM S10712 | reverse complement strand
CGGGTGGTCGCCGCCGAGCCTCGGTGCGGGTCACGCCTCCGGGGACGCGGTCTTCTTCGGGGGGCGGGGCTTGGCGGCGGGCTTGGGCGAGGCGTCGGCGGCAGCGGTGTCCCCGGGACGCGCGGACTCGTGCCCGTTGTGCCGGTCGCCTTCGTGCTGACGCCCGGCGGACATGGCGTGCTCCATCTCCGCCTCCTTCTTGGCCATCCGGTCGACGACCTTGTGCCCGCGCTCGGCGAGGTCCTCGTAGATCTCCTTGAGCTGCTGCGCGTAGTCGCCGGCCTTGCCGTACTGGACGCGGGCGAAGTCCTGCGCCTTGGCGGGAGCCTCCTTGCCCGCCGCGGTCAGGGAGGAGAACGTCGCGGTGACGCGCTCCTGCACGTCGGCCGCGGTGCCGGCGACCCGGGTGCGGATGACCTTCGGGTCGGTCGGGATGTCGATCGCCTCGAACTTCGGCATCTCGAACTTCGGCATGTCCATCTTGATACCGGACAGCCGGTCCGGCACCGTGCGGATCTTCTCCACCGCGAGGTCACCGGCGCCCACGAACGCGTAGAACGGCGTGGCGTCGGTGAGGGTCTTCTTGAACTCCGTGGCGTTCGCCATGGTCTTCCTCACTTATCGGGATCGAGGTTGCGGTCGGGAAGCGACCGGACGGGGGTGGGTGTTGCCGACGAGCCTTCCGCGGACCTGCCGTTCACCGTGGCTCCGGCTCCGGCCGGCTCGGTGCCGGCGTCCGATGCGGCGTTCTCCTTGCGGAAGGCCTCGTATATCTCCAGCAGCACGCGTTTCTGCCGCTCGTTGATGCTCGTGTCGGACAAGACCGCGCTCTGCACCTCGCGCACCCCCTCCGGCCGTTCCTCCAGAATCCCGGCCTGCACATACAACGTCTCCGCCGAGATCCGCAGCGCCTTGGCGATCTGCTGCAAGATCTCGGCGCTCGGCCGGCGAAGTCCGCGCTCGATCTGACTCAGGTACGGATTCGACACCCCGGCGGCATCCGCGAGCTGCCGCAACGAGTACTGCGCGTTGCGGCGCTGCTCACGGATGTACTCCCCGAGGGATCCCACGTTGAGGCCGGCCATGCGTACCAGGGTGCCCCTCGGCGCTAACTATTGCAAGCACAACGCTTGCGGGAGTTATCCCGCGTGTTCCGCCCGGTGACCGCGGAGACCGCGGTGACCGCGAAGACCGCCGAGAGTGACGACGAGGCCGAGGGCGGCGGTGACGAGGGGGACGACGAACGCGGCACGGTAACCGTCGAGGAGGCCGCCGGAGGTGTCCGAGGTGGTGGCGGCGATGTTGACGGCGGTGGCGACGGCGAGGCCGAGGGCCGTGCCGAATTGGAACGAGGTATTGAACAGGCCTCCCGCGAGACCTTGTTCGGCCTCGGCGATGTTGTCGGTCGCGGCGATGGTGAGCGGCCCGTACGCCAGGGCGAAGCCGACACCGAGCATGAGCAGGGCGGGCACCATCGCGGCGTAGACGGTGTCCGCGCCGATTCCGGTGAAGAAGGCGTACGTCGCCGACGCGGACGCGAAGCCGGCCACGATGACCCTCGTGTTGCCGAAGCGGGCGACGAGCCGCGGGGTCAGCACGGGGGCCAGCACCGCGTCGATGCCGACGACGAGCATGGCCAGGCCCGTCTCGGTGGCGCTCCAGCCGCGCAGGTGCTGGAGGTACTGGACCAGCATGAACTGGAAGCCCGCGAAGGAACCGGCGAGGGCGACCGCGCCGATGTTGGCGCGGACGAGCGGCGCGGAGCGCAGGATGCCGAGGCGTACCAGCGGCGCGGACGAGCGGCGTTCGACGGCGACGAAGACCGCGAGCACGAGCAGGCCTGCGGCCGAGGTCGACGCGGTCCGGGCCGCCGACGTCTCGGGCGCGCGGACCACTGCGGTGACCAGGAGCAGCATCGCGGCAGTGATGGTGATCGCACCGAGGACATCGAACCCGGAGGCGCGGGCGGGGCGTTCCTCGTGCGGGAGCAGGCGCAGCGCGGCGACGAGGATGATCGCGGCGAGGATCACCGGGGCGAAGAAGACCCAGCGCCAATGCAGTCCGGTCAGGAGGCCGCCGACGACCAGACCGAGCGAGAACCCGGCGGCGGCGATGCCGGCGTACACGAGCAGCGCCCTGTTGCGCTGCGGTCCTTCGGGCATGGACGTGGTGATGATCGAGAGGCCGGCCGGCGTCATGAACGCGGCGGCGAGGCCGGTGACGAAGCGCGAAAGGATCAGGACCCAGCCGCTGTCGGCGAAGCCGCCCAGGCCCGAGAAGACCAGGAAGACGGTCAGCCACAGGAGGAACATCCGGCGGCGGCCCAGGAGGTCGGCGGCACGTCCGCCGAGCAGCATGAAGCCGCCGTAGCCGAGCACGTACGCGCTCACCACCCACTGCAACGACGCCGTCGACATGCCCAGGTCGTCCTGGATGGCGGGCAGCGCGACGCCCATCATGGCGACGTCGATGCCCTCCAGGAAGATGGCCCCGGAGAGAACGAGCAGGATGCCCCAGGCCCGGGGACTCATCCGGTCGTCGGCGGGTGCCGGATGCCGGATGGCCGGCGATTCCGGCGAATCGGTGTTTGCGGTCGGCACGGACATGGCGGGGCTCCTCGGAGAACAGGACGGATGGGCCCGTCGAGCCCGGGGCGCCGCCGGGGACGGTTACCTCTTGTGCGTACAGGCATCTTCGGGAACCATCGACTGACATGGAAGAAGGCACTTCGAAGTCACACAGTTACTGCGACGGAACCGGCCGCGACTACGACGCACACCAGTGGGACACGCGCGAGGACTGCGAGGTGCGGCAGATCCTCGACCGGGTGGCCGACAAGTGGTCGCTGCTGGTGATCGCCCTGCTCGACCAACGCACGCTCCGCTTCACGGAGTTGCGCCGCAAGATCGACGGCATCAGCCAGCGCATGCTGACCGTGACGTTGCGTCAGCTCGAACGCGACGGGCTGGTGGAGCGGACGGTCCACCCCGTCGTGCCGCCGCGCGTCGACTACGCGCTCACGCCGCTCGGCATGACGCTGCACGACACGATCCAGGCCCTGGTCACCTGGACCGAGGCGAACCAGGCGAAGGTCGCGGCGGCACGGGCCGCGTACGACGCTCGTGTGGCGCGTGAGGCGGAGCAGGCGCAGTTGCAGACGAGTCCGTGAGGCGCCCCAAGCCTCGGGGTGGCAAGTCCTGAGCGACGCGGCGCAGCGGGATTCGGCGCCCGCCGGAGCGACCACGGGTCCCGCCGGGGCGGCACATGCCCCGGTGCGCGGGCCTCAGAACGCCGCGCGGATCACGCCCACCGGGCGTCCGCCGCCGGTCAGGACGACCTCGGCGATCCCGTCGAGCTCCGGCGCGTCGACGCCGAGGCGGCGCAGGGCCGCGACGACGATCGGGGCCAATGTGCGCACCGAGCCGTCGTCGACCTTGAAGGCGACCGCGCGTCCGTCCGCGAGTGCGACGCCTTGGACGGCCTCCGCGCCCATCTTCGCGATCAGCCCCGGCACCGCCCGCATGAGGAGCGTGTCGACGCGGCCGGAGCCGGCGACGTACTCGGGGTACGCGCGCATCGCTGCGGCGACCCGGAACTGCGGCGTTCCCGCGCAGGGGTCGGCCAGCGCGCGGAACAGGCGGGCGAGCCCGACGAGTCCGATCGCGGGGACCGGGGCGCCGCATCCGTCGACGCCGAGGTGGCTCATGCGCTCGTCGGCCAGGTCCTCGACGGTGCGCAGGACCAACTGCTGGATCGGATGGGCCGGTTCGAGGTACGTCGCGGTGTCCCAGCCGTTGGTCGCACATGCCGCGAGCCACGCCGCGTGTTTGCCCGAGCAGTTCATCACCACGCGGTCGGGGCACCCTCCGGCGCGGAGATAGTCGTCGTACGCGCGTTCGCCCAGTGGGTACTGCGGGGGCGTGTGCAGCGCGGCGGGGGTGAGGCCCGCGCGAAGGAGAATTCTGCGTACCCCTTCCAGATGGAAAGGTTCACCCGAATGGCTCGCCGCGGCCAGGGCCAGGAGCTCCCCGTCGAGGTCGAGCCCGGCCCGCAGCGCGGCCACGGCCTGGGCCGGCTTGGCGGCCGAACGCAGAAAGACCGGCCGTGTGACGTCGCCCATCGAGAAGGCGATCGAGCCGTCCGCGTCGAGTGCGACCAGCGCACCCCGGTGCCGCCCCTCCACGAAGCCGGACCGGACGACTTCGGCCAGAACCGGCGAGGGAGGGGTCATGGCGGGCTGCTTTCCTGGGCGTTTCCGGGGCTGTTCGCGACGGTGGTCGAACAAGAGCGGACGGGAGCGGTCGACTCCGATCAATTCTCGGAGAGCAGGTCGTCCACCCTGGCCTCGCCCTCGCGGTACCGGCGGGCGATCTCCTGCCCGCAGAGATCGGTCTCACGCTGCAACTCCAGTCGGCGCGCGGACACTTCGTGCTCATAATCGGTCAAGTCATCGATCGCGGTGAGCAATTCCGCATCGTCCAGTGCGGTCAGGTCGGACAACTCGACGTCGGCAAGCATGCGTTCGATGCGTGTGCGGTACCGCTCGGTGCGCGGCGGATGCACGGACACGTGCCGCGACCCGCGTGCCGGACCGCGGCGTTCGGACAGGATCTCGGACAACTGCTGGACGACGGGCGCCGGAGTGCCGGCGTCCGCGGGGTCGGCGGCACGGCGGCCGAGCTCGGCACGGAGGATGTCGATGCGGCCGTGCAGCAGACGGCGCAGATACGACAGGTCGCTCTCCTCGCGCTGAGCCGCCCGCCGAAGATTGCGCACGGCCTCCAAGTCGAGGGCGCGTACGGCGGCGTCGCCCGGAACGCGGGCGTCCGGGCCGGGGCCCTGCGGCCCCTGGGCCTGCGGCGGGGACGGCTTCAGCGGATCTGCCATGGCAGGCATCGTGCCACGGAGTAGACGGCGGCGCGTGCCCGCGCAGGCCAATCGCCCCGGACGGGTCCCCGGCACGCGCACCCCCGCACGCCGGGGAGAATGGCGGCATGCGAGCAGTCGTGCAGCGAGTGTCGGAAGCGTCCGTGACCGTGGGCGGCGAGACCGTCGGGTCGATCCTGGGGCCGGGCCTGTGCGTGCTCGTCGGGGTGACCCACGACGACACCGCCGAACAGGCCGAACGCCTCGCCGCGAAGCTGTGGAGCCTGCGCATTCTGGACGGCGAGAAGTCGTGCTCCGACCTCGGCGCCCCGCTGCTGGTCATCAGCCAGTTCACGCTGTACGGCGACGCGCGCAAAGGGCGCCGGCCCACCTGGAACGCGGCGGCCCCGGGCGAGGTCGCCGAGCCGATGGTCGACGCGGTCGTCACCGCGCTGCGGGCGCTGGGCGCACACGTCGAGACCGGCAGGTTCGGCGCCGACATGAAGGTCGCGCTCGTCAACGACGGGCCGATCACCCTCGTCATCGACATGTAGCGGCCACCGCTCGGCATCCGCCGCCACCCGTTCGGGGGTTATCCCCCTGGGCCGCAGGGCCGCGGCGGCGGACAATGGACGGACGAGGCCTATGCAAGGGGGTACGCCATGTCCAACCGCGGCCCGTACATCGCCGCCGGGATCGTCCTCGGCATCATCGCCGTGTGGGTCCTCCCCGGCTGGATCGGCTGGCTGGTTTTCGCCGCGCTGGTCGGGGCGCCGGTCGTCGCGTGGCTGACACTCGACAAGTCCCAGCGCCGCCGCATCCGCAACATCAACCGGCGCCGTCTGCCCTGACGCGCGTCACGCCGGGACGACGACCTCCTGCGACGCGGGAACACCGTCCGCGAGCAGCACGGCGTCGACCGCGGTGTTGCGCTTGACCAGCGCGAGCGCGATGGTGCCCAGCTCGTGGTGGCGGGCCGCGCTGGTGACGAACCCGACCTGGCGGCCGTCGAGTTCGACCGGGGCGCCGGTCGCCGGGAGCTTCTCCTCGGTGCCGTCGACGTGCAGGAACACCAGCCGGCGCGGCGGGCGCCCGAGGTTGTGCACGCGCGCGACCGTCTCCTGGCCCCGGTAGCAGCCCTTGTGCAGGTGCACCGCGGTGTCGATCCAGCCGACCTCGTGCACGATCGTGCGGTGGTCGGTCTCGTTCCCCACCCGGGGGCGGTGCGCGGCGATGCGCAGGGCCTCGTACGCCCACACCCCCGCCGGGTCCGCGTGCTCGGCGCCGAAAGCGGCGAGGCGTTCGCGCGGCAGGAACAGCTCGCGGCCCTCGCCGGTCACGCGGGCGACGGGAGCCCCGGCGGTGTCGGGCAGCGGCTCGGGGACCGGCTCGAAGACCACCGCGTAGGCGTCCGTGGCGTCCTCGATCTCGACGCGCAACAGGAAGCGCATCCGGTCGAGGAACGCGACGAGCGCGGGCGCGGTGCCCGGCTCGACGTGCGCCCACAGCGCCTCGCCGTCGTCGACGGCGTACATCGCGTGCTCGATGTGGCCGTGCGGGCTCAGCACGAGGGTGGTCGTCGCCTCGCCCGGCTTCAGGTCGGTCAGGTGCTGGGTGGTCAGCGAGTGAAGCCACGAGAGACGGTCGGGTCCGGAGACCCGGACCACGCCTCGGTGCGACAGGTCGACGAAACCGCGGCCTTCGACGAGCCGGCGCTGTTCACGCAGCGGGTCTCCGTAGTGCGCGGCGACATCTTCGTCAGGCGCCTCGGCGGCGACCGCGCCGGGCAGCGACAACAACGGGCTGGGCGAAACGGAGGACGACTGTTGACTGGTGGCCATGGCGACCAGCCTACGTACCCCGCGCGGTGGACGACGGCGAGCCCGCCGCCTTGCCGGCCCGCGCGGCCGTGCAGGCGCCGCAGCGACCGAAGATCGCGAAGTGGTGCAGGTCGATGTCGAAGCCGAACCGCGACTCGACGGTGTGCGCGAGGGGCTCGGCGAGCCCGACCTCGACCTCGGTGACGCTGTCGCAGTCGCGGCACACGAGGTGCAGGTGGTCGCTGCGGCCGGCCGGATGGTACGTGGGCGCACCGTGCCCGAGGTGCGCATGCTTGACCAGCTCAAGTTGTTCGAGCAGTTCGAGCGTGCGGTAGACCGTCGAGATGTTGATCCCGCTGGCCGTTTTGTGGATCTCGGTCAGGATTTCGTCCGGCGTCGCATGGCCGAGCTTCGTCACCGCCTCCAACACCAGTTGGCGCTGGGGCGTCAGCCGATACCCCTTGTCGCGCAGCTCGCGCTTCCAGTCGGTGGTCACCGTCCGATTCTAGGCGCCTCACGCTTCGGCGTATTCCCGCGTGGGAGCCGTTCCGCCGGGACAGAATGCCCCTCGTGGACGACGAAGGGTCCCAGGCGGGGGCCATATCGGGCGGCACGGGTGGTGGGGACGGCGCGGGGGGCGCCGACGCCGGGCGCGACCACGCGGACACCTTGGGCCTGCGCATCGACGAAGAGGATTTCCGGGACGGGAGCCGCGTCGACACCCCGGCGGTCGACGGCGGCGAGGACCGGGGCCAGGACGAGACAGCAGACGAGACCGCAGACGAGGCCCAAGACGGGGACGGCAGCGCGGACGGCTCGGACGCCGGCGGGGGCGAAACCCCGCCGCCGGGTCTGCGTCAGCGGCGACGGCGACGGCGCGTACGGACCGCCCTCACCGCCATGCTGGTGATGCTGCTCTCGATGGTCCTGGTGGCGGCCGTCGGAGTGTGGTGGTTCATCGACCACTACGCTGGCAAGGTCGACCGCATCGAGAACGCCTTCCCTAACATCCCTGTCGCACAGCAGCCGCCGCGCGGCAAGGGCACCAACTTCGTTCTGGTGGGCCTGGATTCGCGGTCCGACATGCCCACCACGGGACGCGACGCGAAGGCCCCGCTGTGGCAGGAGGGCATGCAGCGCAGCGACGCGACGATGCTGCTCCACCTGTCGGCCGACCGGCGGCAGGCGTACATCGTCTCGATCCCGCGCGACGCGTGGGTCGCCGTCCCCGGCCGGGGCGACGCCAAGGTGAACGCCGCTTTCTCGTGGGGCGGGCCGCCGTTGCTGATCGACACCGTGCAGCGGCTGACCGACATACGCGTCGACCACTTCGCGGCGATCGACTGGGAGGGCTTCAAGCGGCTGACCGACGCCCTCGGCGGGGTCGAGGTGGTGGTCGATGAGGATCTTCCGGCGAGCGAGGACGGCCGCGCCTGGGCTGCCGGAAAGCACCACATGAACGGTGCCGAGGCGCTGGAGTACGTGCGCGAGCGCAAAGGCCTCCCGCGCGGCGACCTCGACCGCGTCGAGCGCCAACACACGTTCATGCGCGCGGTGTTCGAGAAACTGCTCGCCGGGGGGCTGCTCGACGACCCGCTCGACCTGCCCGACCTGCTCGACGCGCTGACCGGCGCGATCAGCGTCGACGACCGGCTCTCCAACGACGATCTGCGCGACCTCGTGTGGGGACTGCGCAACCTGCGCGGCGACGACGTGCGCTTCATGACCGCGCCGGTCTCCGAGTTCCGCAACATCGACGGCCAGGAGGCGGTCATCCTCGCGCCCGAGCAGTCGGCGTTCCTGTGGGAGAACCTGCGCGCGGACACCATGGACGTCTATGCCCGGACATATCCGTACTCGGAGACGCCCCTGACCGCGGACTGACCGCCGGGCTCCCGACTACTCCGCTGCGATGTCCGCGCCGACCGGCTTGAGCTGCGCGGACGTGTGCGCCTGGAGGGGGTGGCCCATCGCGGCCATGTCGTACGCGTACATCAGCTCGCCCTTGACCAGGCCGTAGAGCCGGTGCCCCGCGGTGTACTCCTTGGCGTCGACGGTACGGGCGACCACGTCGGTGCGGATCTCCACGCGGCCGTTGTTCGTCTCGCCGAGCCAGATCTCGACGATGCCGGTCGGGTGCGCGAGCGTCACCTCGACACTGCCGTCCAGCTTCGACTTCCAGTAGCCGGTCTCCGTCGCGAGCGGACGCACCCGGTTGCCCTCGTCGTCGAGCAGCCACGTGCGCGACGTGTACGCCAGGAAAGGCCGTCCGTCCTGCGTGAAGGTGACCTGCTGGCCGAAGCGGAAGGCCTCGATCGTCGGGTAGTCGCCGACGCCGACGCCTTCCCACGTGCCGAGGAGGAACGCGAGCGGGACGACGTCGGGGTGCATGTCGTCCGGAATTTCGATCATGTCATCCGGCCTGGTACGGGGAACTCGGGCGGCTCCGAGCCTAGCGGGTCGCCGAGGGTCAGCTCTGGCCCTTGTAGAGCTTCGCGACGGTCAGCGCCGCGAACCAGGCGACCATGATGCCGACCACGACCAGCAGCGTGATGAAGAAGACGTGCACCTTGGTGCTCCTCGTGCGAATGCCGCGCGTTCCGCGATCCGGGCCAAAATCCCGATCAGTGTACGACCGGCACACGGCACGGAAGGCGGCAGGGTGGCGCACGACACCCACCTCGCGCCGCGCACTACCGTGGACCGGATGAAGCGCTCTCTCGTGGTGAAGGTGACGGCGGGCCTCGATGCTCCCGAACGCTGCTCGCAGGCGTTCACGGTCGCGGCCGTCGCGGTCGCAGGCGGCGTCGACGTGTCCCTGTGGCTGACCGGGGAATCCGCGTGGTTCGCCCTGCCCGGCCGCGCGGCGGAGTTCACGCTGCCGGAGGCGGCGCCGCTGACCGACCTGCTGGAGGCGATCCTCGCGGGCGGCAAGGTGACCTTGTGCACGCAGTGCGCCGCACGGCGGGAGATCACCGGCGACGACGTGATCCCGGGCGTGCGCATCGCGGGCGCGCAGGTCTTCGTCCAGGAGGCCCTGGCCGAGGACACGCAGGCGCTCGTCTACTGAGTCATTCGTCGAACCACTTCTCCCCCGGCGCGCGGCGGTTCGCGATGATCACCGCGACCGGCGGGATCGTCATCGCCACGACGCTCATCGCCACGGCCGCGCCGATCGAGACGTGCCGGACCACGGCCCACGCGAGCACAAACAATGTCAGGCACGTGCCCATGAGGGCGAAGTAGAGCCTGCGGCGCCTTCGCACACCTCCACGGTACGACCGTCCGTCGGCGGGCGGCTGCGGCTTCTCGCGGCCCGGTCGCTCGCGTACGGCAACATCCCGATCAGGCCCTGGTATTCGGTGGCCGGCGTGCCCGACGGCCGTGCGCGGGCGACGGGTTGCCTGCGGAGCGAGGGCCCGGTGGCCTCAGTGGCTGATGCCGGAGAGGTTGAGGCCGACGACGCCCGCGAGGATCAGGGCGATGGAGATCAGCTTCAGGACCGACGAGGATTCGCCGTACAGCCAGATGCCCATGATCGCGGTGCCGGCCGCGCCGATGCCGGTCCACACCGCGTAGGCGGGTCCCACATCGAGGCTTTTCAAGGACAGGGTCAGCAGGCCGAAGCTGCTGATCGCGCAGACGGCGAAGCCGATCGTCGGCCACAGCTTCGTGAAACCGTCACTGGCCTTGAGCAACAACGCGAAGCCGGTCTCCAGGCAACCCGCAACAATGACGAGCACCCACGCCATCCGCGCCTCGCCTCCCCCCTGCGACGCCGCCAGGCCTCGCGGTCACCCCTGCCATGCCAACGAATCGTTTCTGCGGGCATGTTCCCGCATGTACCTGCGACCTTGCCCAGCACCCGACACGCTACACGGACGAGGGCGGTGCGCCTCTCCCTTTCGGGGAGGAGCACCGCCCTCGTCTCATGGGTCACGCGGTGTCAGGCACCGTGGGTGTACGTCCGAGGAGACCCGCACCGCCGCGGACCGCGGTCAGACCGCGATCTCGACCTCGGCGACGCCGCCCTTCTCGGCGACGATCGCGCGGTCCACCGTCGCGCCCGGGACCAGCGCCCGGACGGTCCAGGTGCCCGGAGCGGCGAAGAACCGGAACTGGCCGGTCGCCGAGGTGGGCACCTCCGCCGTGAAGTCGCCGCCCGCGTCCAGAAGCCGGACATAGCCGCTGATCGGCTGCCCGCCCTTGGTCACGGAACCCTGGATGATCGTCTCGTTCGCCACGTCTACTCCTGCCAGATCCGGCCCGCCGGCCTTAGCGCCGCACATGTTTCGTCTCCTTGCCTGCTGCGCGCTTCAGCGCTTACTTGCCGGAACCGAGCTCGATCGGCACGCCGACCAGGGCGCCGTACTCGGTCCACGAACCGTCGTAGTTGCGGACGTTCGCCTGGTCCAGCAGCTCGTGCAGGACGAACCAGGTGTGCGCCGAACGCTCGCCGATACGGCAGTACGCGATGGTGTCCTTCGACAGGTCGACGCCCTCGCCCTCGTAGAGGGCCTTGAGCTCCTCGTCGGACTTGAAGGTGCCGTCGTCGTTCGCGGCCTTCGACCACGGGATGTTCTTGGCGGTCGGGACGTGGCCGGCCTTCTGCGACTGCTCCTGCGGCAGGTGCGCGGGGGCGAGCAGCTTGCCGGAGAACTCGTCGGGCGAGCGCACGTCGACCAGGTTGGTGGTGCCGATCGCGGCCAGGACGTCGTCACGCCAGGCGCGGATCGACGTGTCCTGCTCCTTGGCGACGTAGTTGGTCGCGGGGCGCTCCTTGACCTCGACGACCAGCTCGCGGGAGTCGAGCTCCCACTTCTTGCGACCGCCGTCGAGCAGCTTGACGTCGCTGTGGCCGTAGAGCTTGAAGTACCAGTAGGCGTACGACGCGAACCAGTTGTTGTTGCCGCCGTACAGGACGACGGTGTCGTCGTTCGAGATGCCCTTCGCCGACAGAAGCGCGCTGAACGCCTCCTGGTCCACGAAGTCGCGCTTGACCGGGTCCTGCAGGTCCTTGCGCCAGTCGATGCGGACCGCACCGCGGATGTGGTTCTTCTCGTAGGCGGCGGTGTCCTCGTCGACCTCGACCAGGACCACCTTCGGGTCGTCGAGGTGCGCCTCGACCCAGGCGGCGTCTACCAGGACGTCGGAACGGCTCATGGGGTCATTACCTCCGGTTTGTGGGCACGCCGCACCGGGCGGCAGAGCCACGCGAATTGGCACTGCACGGGCAGAAAAGTCTCGGGGTGAGCGCTGCGGCGACGCGCGGGGCCGACCGGAACGCCTGAGGCGAACTCCGGTGCGGGCCAAGGCAGTCGGTCCGGGGCGCCGCGGTCTCGCAGGCGTCCGCATCGGCTGCGCACCACACATGGGTGTCGGTCGCGGGCGAGCGGGCGCACGAGTCGCGCGCCGGTCACACGGTCAAGGTCGTCGGTCACGCCGACCTGTGTGCCCGGTTGCGCGTCAGCGCCGGCAACACAGGCAGGTCGCGGTGCGGCACAGGTCAACTGCGCGCCGCTTGGTGAGGTCCGCCTGTCGCTTCACGGTGTCGATCGTAGGGACGTATGACCGGAGATGTCATGCGCGTGTCATATTTCGAGACGCAAATGCCCGAATAGTGAGATCGAGTCCCGTCTTACGGGGATCTTGTTGGACTTTGTCCGGTTTTGGCAACGAG
Source organism: Yinghuangia sp. YIM S10712 (assembly GCF_051388935.1). Classification (NCBI taxonomy): domain Bacteria; kingdom Bacillati; phylum Actinomycetota; class Actinomycetes; order Kitasatosporales; family Streptomycetaceae; genus Yinghuangia; species Yinghuangia sp. YIM S10712. The sequence goes on along the minus strand of NZ_JBPKBI010000001.1, from coordinate 403,906 downwards.
CAGCTCATCCTCGTCGCCCACAGTCGACACCACGAAGCTCGTGATCTCATCCGGCGGGATGCTCGTTCCGCCCGGCACGTGCATCGCCCCGGGCTGCTGGTAGCCCTCCTTCGGCACGACCCACGACGAGGCGGTCTCCTGCCGACCGCGGGTGCCGTACACGTCCAACTGACAGCGCGTGCCGCCCGGGACGCCGTCGAGCGTGAGGTCTATCGCGGTGCCCCAGTCCACCGGGCGGTACACCAGCGACATCTCGGCGCCGGAATCCAGATTCGCGGCGGACGCTGTGCGCTGGTCGGCGGTCGGCGGAGGCGGCGCAGTCGCGGGCGGCGACCCGGAAGGCGGCGCGGACGCGGTGGGCGCGGCGGACGGGGAGCCCTCCTCCTCGCTGCCCATCACCCAGCCGAGAGTGCCCACCAGCACGGCGAACGCCGCCGCGGCGGCGAGCAGGGTCGTACGCTGCCGCCGCTCACGCCGCACGCGTCCCGCGGCGGCGGCGAACAACTGCTCGGGGCGCGACTCGTGCGCGACCCCGCTCGCCTCCGCCTCGGCCGGCGTCAACCGCGCCAGGAACTGCGGCAGCACGGCGAGTTCGTCGTACTCGGCCCGGCAGTCCGGGCAGACCGCGACGTGCGCGCGGATCCAGTGCGTCTCGGTCTCGTCGAGCGTGCCGAGGACGTACGCGCCGAGATCGAATCGGAGCGCGCCGCAGACCTGCTTGGCGGGATCCCCGGAGTCGGCCGACTCGCTTTCCGGCAACGGGAGTTCGGCTCCCACGTCAGCCGACGCCGGATCGGTCGGCTCGTGCGGGCCCCTCGAAGCGGAAGGGCGTCGGTAGGCGGCGGCGTCGGCCGCGCTCTCCTCGGCAGGCGCGGGAGGCGGCGCGGCCGGCTCGGGCGGGACTGCCGGAAGGCGGCCGGCGGAGGACTCGGACGACCCCTGCGGCGCCCCGGCGCTGGGAGCCTCGGCCGTCGGGGCGGGTGGCGCCTGGCGCGGTCGGGGCGGGACGGAGGCCGGCTCGGCGTCGTCGTCCGCCGCCGCGTCCGCCGGTGCGGGAGGCGCGAACGGCGTCCAGCCGCCGGCGCGGTCGTCCGCACCCGGCTCGTCGGCGTCGCGGCCCGGGCCGGCTCCGCGGTCGTCGGCTCCGGAAGCCGCGGGGCGAGGGAACGCGTACGGCTCGTTCTCGGCGTCGGGCATACCGGCGGCGGGGCGCGGCTCGTCGGGCACGCCGGGCCTGTTGACACCGGTCACGGCACCAACCCCCGCTCCTCCAGGGCGACGCGCAGTGCGCGCAACGCGTAGTACGTCCTTGATTTCACGGTGCCCTCCGGCACCCCGAGCACCTTGGCCGCCTCGGCGACCGAGCGGCCCCGGTAGTACGTTTCCAACAACACCGCCCGGTGCTCCGGGGTCAGGGCCCCCAGTGCCTCGGCCACCTCCCACGACAGCAGCGCCCGGTCGAACTCGTCCTCCGCGCGCTCGTCGGCGACCGCCAGCAGCGGTGCGTCACCGGTCTCGGGAGGCCGGGCCCGACGCGCGCGACCGCCGTCGATGACGAGGTTCCGTGCGACGGTGCACAGCCAGCCGCGTACCGGCCCGCGCGCCGGATCGAGCGCGTCCGGATTGCGCCAGGCCCGCAGCAGCGTCTCCTGGACGACGTCCTCGGCCCACGGACGGTCGCCGGAGGTGAGCCGGAGCGTATAGCCGAGAAGCGGGCCGGCGTGCTCCAGGTACAGCGCGCGGATGACCGCTTCGTCCGCCGTCGCCAACGGGGCCGACGACGTGTCGGCGCCGTTGCGGGCCGGCGGCACCGGCGGCAGGGACGGAGGCGGCGGCATCGCGTGGGCCGACGACGACGCGTCGGCTCGCCCGGGGGACGGCACCCCCGTCGGCAACACGCCCGCCACGCCCGCTTCGCCGCTCACATGACCTTCACGGGCGCGGGGGTGCTGCGGTTCATCGCGTCCCCCGGAACCGGCCCGGCGGCGTCTCCACGGCATGCCGGAATCCTCCCGCGATCTTCGCCCGGCCGTCATGAAAGTTACCCGATCGCCATTCGGCCCAGTAGGTAGACCACCGGGGCGGCGAGTGCCAGGGGTAGCGCCACACCGGCCGTCATGTGGACGAAACGGGACGGGTGGTCGTATCCGGCGACCCGTCGGCCCAGCAGACCCAGCAGCCCGGCGCCTGCGCCGAGGACCCAGGCGTTGCCGAGGTCGGTCGCCGAGCCGGCCACCGCGCCGACCCCCGCGGCGGCGGCCAGGCCGAGGACCGCGCCGACCGGCCCGGGCAGGGGCAGCGCCGCGCACACCACCGCCGCAGCGGCCGCGGCGGCACCGGCGGCGACCAGGGCACCGTCACTCACCCCCGGGCTCTCGACGCGCGCGGCCAGCACATACAGCACGTCGAACGCCGCCAGCATCGCCGCCGACAGGGTCACCGTGAGAGCGGGCATGAGTTCGGGGCGGCCGTCTCGGCGCGCGAGCTGCTGGAGCAGCACCACGCCCAGAACGGCGGCCAGGACACCCGGCAGCACGCGCAGCCCGCGGTCGTCCGCGAGAAGGACCGCCGCGTCGGCGGCGAAGGCTGCCAGCACCGCGAGTGCGATGCCCTGGCGGGCGGGCCACATCCCGTGCAGCCGGAACCAGCCGGCGGCGGTCAGCACCTGCAAGAGCACGACACCCCCGACGGCCGCGGCACCACCCGCGAGGGAACCGGCCGCGAGCACGGCGGCGAAGCAGGCGGTGATCAGCGCGGGCACGAGACCGGGCGGGTGCCAGATGGGCACGCGTTCGCGCAGCGGCACCGGCCCGGAAGCGGGCGCGGGGGCCGGGCTCGCGGGCGCCTCGGGAGCGGGTGCGAAGTCGGCCTCGGATGCCGGGACGGGTGTGAGGTTGGCAGTATGGCCCGCCTCGAACGCGGCTCGCGGGTCGTACGCGTCGTGGAAGTCGCCCGGGTGGCCAGGCTTGTGGCCCTCGTGGTCGGTCTCACGGACCGTCGAGTGGTCGGCGGCGCCGTAGTCGTCGGTGTGGACGCCCGGCGCGAACGGGTCGTACTGCGCCGGGATTTCCGCGATCTGCGGGTGGCCGTGGTCGTAATACGGCGGCTGCGGGTGGCCCGGGTCGTACGTCTGCGGCACGTACTGTTGCGGCACCCCGTAGGCGTATTCGGCCGACTCGTCCGCGTAGGCCTGTGGCGCGTACCCGTCCGGCCCGCCCGGCGGATCCCAACTCCCGTACTGCTGCTGCCCCTGCGGGTCCCGGGGCGTGTCGCTCATCCGCCGGCGAAGGGCGGCAGGACCTCGACGGTGCCGCCCTCGGTCAGGAGCACCGTGCCGTGGTCGCGCTTGCCGACCGGCGTGCCGTCCACGACGAACGAGCAGTTCGTCACGACCGGGCCGAACCGCGGTGACCCCGCGTGCCGTTCACGGGCCGCCCGCAGCGCGTCGGCGAGCGTCTCCGCGTCGTACCCCTCCTCGGCCGTCCCCGCGGCCTCCTTGGCCGCGGCCCAATACCGCATAGTGCCGACCGCCATCACGTCCACTTCCGTTCCGGAGTCATCCGCGCATCGCCCCACCGCGCACGCTGAGGGAACCAGAGTGCCCCATCATCCCGACCGATCATCGCGCCCGCGTACGCCGGTGCCACACCCGCTACCGAACTCCCCGAACCACCCACGCGCCGATACGTGCGACCAGTTCCGGTGCGACGGCGTTCTCCGCGTGCCCGAGGCCGGGCTCGATCCACAGCTCTTTCGGGTCGCGGGCGGCGGCGAACAGCTGCTCCGCGTGATCGAGGGGGAAGTAGGCGTCGCGGTCGCCGTGCACCACCAGCAGCGGCACAGGGGAGATCCGGCCGGCCAGGTCCCGGGGCGCCTCGGGGATCGGGTTCCAGTTCTCCGACGCGACGCGGGTGCGCAGCGCCGTACGCACCACCAGGCGCCCGACCGGGTGATCGATCGCATGATGCAACCGGCGCATGGGCGGCGTACCCCGGTAGTACCAGCGCGAGGGTGCGCTGACCGACACGACCGCGTCCACACCCCCGTGCAGCGCCGCGTGCCGCACGACGACCGAGCCGCCCATCGAGAAACCGATCGTCGCGACGCGCCGGTACCCCAGGTCGCGGGCCCAGGCCACGGCCGCGTCGAGGTCGAGCACCTCGCGGTCGCCCAGCGTGCTCCGGCCGCCCGAGGCGCCGTGGCCGCGGAAGTCGAAGCCGACGACGCCGCCGAGGCCGTGCAGGGTCGCCATGACCGCGGCCACCTTGGGGCGGCGCCAGGATCCGGTGAACCCGTGCGCGACCACGAAGGCGAGATCGCGGGCGTTTTCCGGACGGTGGACGGCGCTGAGACGTATCCCGTCCGCGCTGATCAGCTCATGGTGACCGGACGGGTGCGCTCTGTCGACCGAAGGGGTCCGGGATGCGGGACGATCGACGTCTCCATCGGAAAGGCGGGACATGTCGGCTATCCTGACTCGCGAGTCCACTGGTGTGGAAACGGTCGGCTACACCCGACCAAGCTGGAAGGTGCCGACCTGATGTCTCCGGACCAGCTGCCGCCACGCCGGCCGACTCGACATGAGGATCCGGGCGACGACGCCCCGGGTCCTTTCGTGTTTTCGTGGAGGTGAGATGCGGCGCGGACCGAGACCCACGACGTCGTCGACGCGCACGTACGCCTGCCACCGGACAGGTGCGGAGCCGATTGTCCGCGCCGGGCGAGGGGAGCCCAGTTGAGTGCCCTGCTGCTGCTCACGAACGCGCTCCAGCCGTCGGCCGAGGTGCTGCCCGCACTCGGCCTGCTGCTGCACCAGGTCCGGGTCGCCCCGGCGGAGGCGTCGGCCCTGGTCGACGCGCCACCCGCGGACGTGATCCTGGTGGACGGCCGGCGCGATCTTCCGCAGGTGCGCAGCCTGTGCAGGGTGCTGCGGACCACCGGCGTCGGCTGCCCGCTGATCCTGGTCACCACGGAGGGCGGCCTCGCGGCGCTCACCGCGGACTGGGGTGTGGACGACGTGCTCCTGGACACCGCCGGTCCCGCCGAGGTCGAGGCCCGGCTGCGGCTGGCGATCGGCCGCCTCCAGGCGGCGCAGGGCGCCGACGACGAGCCGACCGAGATCCGCAACGGCGACCTGACGATCGACGAGGCCACGTACAGCGCGAAGCTGCGCGGCCGGGTGCTCGACCTGACGTTCAAGGAGTTCGAGCTCCTGAAATATCTCGCACAGCATCCGGGCCGCGTCTTCACGCGCGCGCAGTTGCTGCAAGAGGTGTGGGGCTACGACTACTTCGGCGGCACGCGCACAGTGGACGTACATGTGCGCCGCCTGCGCGCGAAGCTCGGCCCCGAACACGAGTCGCTCATCGGTACGGTCCGCAACGTGGGCTACCGCTTCGTGGTGCCAGACCGGGGCTCGGACGCGGAATCCCGCGGAAACGCGGTCGCCGTGGGCGAACCGGTGCCGGAACAGGCCTCGTAGGACCGCTTTCCGGCGTTTTCGGGACTGTCCCGATGCCTGTTCGGACATCGTCCGCACAGGCAGCCATCGGGCTTTCCTCGGTGAGTGGGGCCTCTGCGGTATGCGCGGTGCGCGGCGTCCCTACAATGGCGGCGTGCCCAAGGTGACCCGTGACGACGTAGCCCGCCTCGCCGGAACGTCGACAGCCGTGGTCAGCTATGTGGTCAACAACGGCCCGAGGCCGGTCGCGCCGGCCACGCGCGAGCGTGTGCTCGCCGCGATAGAGCAGCTCGGCTATCGGCCGGACAGCGTCGCCCAGGCGATGGCGAGCCGGCGTACGAATCTGATCGGCCTGGTGTTGCCGGATGCCCGGCAGCCGTTCTTCGCCGAACTCGCGCACACCGTCGAGAAGGCTGCTTTCGACAAGGGCCGACTGGTTCTGATCGGCAATTCCGACTACGACGACGACCGCGAACTCCATTACGTACGGGCGTTCTTGGGCATGCAGGTGTCCGGCCTCGTGCTGGTGAGCCAGGGCCCGTCGGAGCGCGCGGCACAGGAGATCGCAGCGCGGGACGTCCGCGTGGTCCTGATGCACCGTCAACCCAACGCGCTCAGCGGTGATGCCGTCGTACTCGACGACGTGCAGGGCGCGTACCTCGCCACCCGCCATCTGATCGAGGCACACGGCCTGCACCGCATCCACTGTCTCGGCGGCCCGCCCTCGACACCGGAACTCGGCGACCCGGTGACCGACCACGTCATCGGCTGGCGCCGGGCGATGGACGAATCCGGGCTGGCCACCGAAGGATTGGTGCGCGGGGCGCCGTTCAACCGCTTCGGCGCGCACGCCGTGGCCCGCGACCTGCTCGCCGAAGCCGACCGCCCGACCGCCCTGTTCTGCTCGACCGACGACCAGGCCATCGGCGTACTGCGCGCGGCCCGCGAACTCGGCTTGAAGGTGCCGGACGACCTCGTCGTGGTCGGCTTCGACGACATCGCCGAGGCGGCCGTCGCCGAAGTACCGCTCACAACCGTGACAACCGACCGCGCGGCCATGGCCCAGGCCGCCGTCGACCTCGCCTTGGAACGCGAACCCGCGGCTCCCGGAGAGGTCCGCGTACGAAGCTTCCCGGCCCGCCTGGTGGTTCGCCGCAGTTGCGGCTGCTGACGACTGCGACTGACGAAGGTCGCGGATGCTGAGGGAAGGCCCTCAACCACCTCCGGCGACCCTTCGCAACCTCCCCGCAGAACGGTGGGATTGCTAACCTCCCTACCTTGTTCGGCAAAACGGGATTCTCGGGGAAGGCTTCAACTGATGGCGCACCAGCAGTCCTACGCGCCGGGCGCACCACCCGCATATGGACAGCAGCCACCCCTCGCCCCCGAACCACCACGCAACGCCCGCGGCGAAACCCCGGTCGAAACCGAACGCCGCTGGCTGACCAACATCGCCGCGGTCGTGCTGCCGGTATTCCTCGCGAGCAAGCTGCTGAAGCCGAAGTACCGCTGCGGGCGACCGGATCCGGTCATGGAACGGGTGATCCGGGTCCGCGCGTGGCTGGGGCTCGCGGTGGTCTTCGGAATCTTCCTGCGGGTCTTCTACGAGAAGAAGACGGGCAAACCGTCGATCTTCCCCCAAACAGGCACCACCCCATCGGCCCCGTCCGTGCCGACGAATCTCGGCATGACGGGGGACTTGGCCACGCCGTCCGTCGAGGCGATGGCCAACATGCCGGCGCCGCAGGCGACGCGCGTGCCCACAGGCCTGCCGACGGACTTCGACTTTCCGACGAACATGCCGACGGGTTTCAAACTCCCGACGAACATGCCGACCTTCGACATCCCGACCGCGGTCCCGACCGGGGGATCGGGGGGCATTCCGGGCCTGGACGAAAGCACCACGCAGCAGGTCAACGGCCTGCAGAAAACCGCGGACACCATGACGGACGCCATCAGCATCGGTCAGGAACTCGCCGGTGCGGTGATCGACCGGGTCATCCTCGCCCCGATCCTGTGCGCGCTCGGCATCGTGGTGGTCGGGATGCTGCTGGCCCTGCTCGCAGCCCCGCACACGCGCACGGCGACGATTCGCCAACTCCAGCACCCCATCCGCACGATCATCCTGTTCGCGGTCGTCACGGCGGCCGGCATCGGGGCGTACGTGGGGCTGCACGCCGGAGCGGGGCTCAGGCACAAAACGTACATGATCAACGAAGACGGGACGACACTCCAACTCGTATTGTCCTGGGCCTCCGCGTTCGTCATGTTGTGGACTGTGCTGTTCGCTCTCGGGGCTCTGTGGCAGGTCACCCGACACTTGTTCGGAGCGATCGACGGCCACCCGCTGCTGCCGGCGCTGCTCGGTATGTGGCTCGCGTGGACGCTGGTGCTCAATGACACCTGGCTGGGTATCGCCGACAGTTGGTCCCCGTTGGACGCCGGCGTCATGAACACCCAGGACACCGTTCCGGACAACGTCAAGGCTGCTCTCGGCATCCTCGGAGCCACCGCGATCACCGTGCTCGCGCTCTGGGAGATCGCGCGCATCGGCAAGTGGAACGGCATCAACTTCCGCAGCGGCCCGTTCGGCAACCAGCCGTGACGGCGTAGACCGGACACCGGAAAACGCTGGGGCTGCCACCAATTGCGGTGGCAGCCCCAGCGTTTGTTGTCGGTTCCTTGCGACTCTCCGCGGGTCTACTGCATCACGATGAGGCGGTACGACGACATGTCGTAGTGGACCGCTTGCCCCAGAGGGTTCTCGAAGGGCAGGTTTTCCATCGCCGGGTCCGGACCCTTCGGCTGAGCGGCCAAGAAGACACGTCCGTCCCTCTCGTGCACCAGCACCGAGTACATCAGCCCCTTGGCCACGGTGACGCGCTTCGGAAACTCCTTCAGGTTCGTCATCGAACCGTCGCGTGCCGAGACCCGAATCAGGCTCATGGGGCGGAGCTTGGTCGTCCCACCGTCCTGGACCAGCACCAGCAGGTCGCCCGATTCCTCGACGCGGATCGGATAGATCTGACCCTGCGATTTGATCGTGAACAACTTGGAACCGGTCGCCACGCTCTGAGTCCACAACTTTTGCCCGGTCGCCCGGTCGTATGCCGAGAGCTGATTCGCACCGCCCATGAGGCCGCCGAACGAATCGGACAGGTCGGTGCTCGGGATGTAGATGACCTTGTCCGTGGCCAGAATCGGCACCGTGCCGGTCAACGCTTCCGAACTCCCGCGCGGTGCGACCACTGCGTGGAGGTCATTGATCTTGAAAGATTCACGGCCTTGGTCGTCGAGGACGATGATTTCCGGCGGAGGCGGGTTTTTGAGGTTCAAACTGAGTTCCGACTTCATGACGACGACCGGGTCCGTGGACACCACCGCCACGGTGCCGCCTCCGAAGGAGGTTCCGCCCGGCACCTCGTACTTCCACTTTGGCGCGCCGCTCACCGGGTCGAGCTCCGTCACCGTGGAACCACTGCCGAGACCGCCCCCGCACGACGCGACGACGACGAGCTTGGCGCCGCCCGAGTAACCACCGCCGCCGAGGGTGGAGCAGTCCTCACCGAGCGTCTCCGCCGCCGACCACAGTTTCCTGCCGTCCGAGACCCGGTAGCCCACCTCGTTGAACACCGCGACGCCGCCGGACACCGCGATGCCCGTGGACATGTTGAAGCCGAGGTCCCCGAGGTCGGGGACACCGCTGTCGGCTTTGTCCTCCTTGGTCGGCGTCGACCAGATCTTCTTGCCCGCGACGATGTCGACGGCTTCGAGGGTCGAGCAGTCCTTCTCACCGCCGAAGGCGACGAAGGCCTCTTTCGACCCGCCTTGCAGGTCCACGTCGCAGACCCACTCGCCGTCCGACGAGGAGTACTCCCACGCCAGTGCGCCGGTGTCCAGGTTGTACGCGGCAAGCCGCTTGGCCTCGGCGATCACCACGGTCGTGTCGGTGTACCACACACCCGCGCGATTGAGCTTCTCTTCCCCGACCTTGGTCGGCGGCGTCTCGGGGCCGTCACGCCCCTCCCTGATGGACCAGAGGACTTCCGCCTTGGCCAGCGGTTCCCCTGCGGAACTGCCGCTTGGGTCGCGCTCGGCCTGCTTGACCGCGCCCGGAATGGCGACGGCCGCGATCAAGAGCGCGCCGACGGCCGTCGGCAGCAGCACAGAGCGCTTGTGCTTGTGTGGTCGCGGCGCGCGCGGCGGGCCGAGTTGCAGGGCCTGTGGGCGACTTGGCGGGCCGTACGACGACGGAGGCGGCGCGCTCGCCGGCGGGAAGCCGCCACCGCCGCTGCCCGGCCCCGAGTCGTGGCTCCTCGGCGGGCCGCCGACGGGCATGCCGCCGCCCGGCCCTGAATCGAAGCCTGTCGGCGCTCCCATCGGGGGCGGCATCCCGGCCGGTGTGAACGCGGCGGCACCGACACCCTCGCCGGCCGCCGGCGACGCAACGGGTCCGCCACCGCCCGACCACTGCGGCTGAGGCGGGGTGGGCTGAGGCGGCGCGTAGGGCGGCTGCGGGGCCGCCTGCTGCGGGGGCGCGAACGGCGGCTGCTGCCCGCCCTGTTGCGGTGGCGACGGCTGGAACTGCTGCGGTGGCGGCGGTTGGAACTGCTGCGCCGGCGGCGGTGCCCACTGTCGGCTCTGCTGCGGGGGCTGCTGCGGGGACTGCTGCGGGGACTGCCACTGCTGGTCCTGTTGCGGCGGCTGCCATTGCTGCTGGTCTTGCGGAGGCGGCGCCCAGGACTGCTGTTGCGGCCCCTGAGGAGGTGGCGGCTGCTGCGGGTTGTGGGCCGCGGGAATGCCGTACGGCGGTGTGAACGCCTGCGGGTCGCCCTGGGGCGGTCCGTACTGCCCCTGGGGCGGCACGTACGGCTGCTGCTGGTTGTCGTCGGGCTCGTTGCCGTCCGGAACCTGAAAGGGAGGAGGGGGGTTCGTCATGCGTCACTCACCCGTCAGACCGGAAGGCACATCGGCCGGGCCGGGAACGGGCGGGAGTTCCGCCCCCAGACCACGCGGCGGCGGCAGATCGTCATACAGGTCGGTCTCCGTGTAACCCGTCTCCTTGATCGCGTTGTCCCACCACAACACCGTCACCGCCATCGCCGACAGCGTCGCGACGACGATCAGCAATCCCGCCACCGCGACCATGAACTTCCGTGGCGCGGCCGGTCCTCGGTAAGGACGCGGCGGTGGTGGCGCGGCCCCCCACTGCTGTTGGTGGGGGATGCCGCCGTGCGGGCCCGGCGGAGGCGCGTACGACATGGGAGCGGATCCTGTTCGTGGGGGGCAGGTCGGTCAGTCTCGACACGCTATCGGGCCGCGCCCCGCCACCGCTGGGGCTTGTTCCCCAGCTTCGCGGTTGGGACATCGGGGACGGCAGGACGGTGCCGGCGTTCACCCTCACCGGCGACTCCGACACCCCGAACTCGCCGGTGATTCCCGGTACACCGGCGGCGGTCGGTCGCCCGAGCACGAAGTCGGCTGTCCCTGCTCGGTGCCCGCACGACGCGCTTTACGGTTGGCGCATGGCGAACGCAGAGGGTTTTGTCGAGGCGGTCGATCGCGCGGATGCCGCCGATGTGGCTGTCGTCGCGGAATTGGCCGACGAGGCCACGCGGGTGGACGGGGTCGGGCCGCTGTCGGAGCAGACGTGGCTGCAGCTTCGGCACGGGGCCTCCGGAGCACGGGAGTTGCTGTTGCGGCGGCCAGACCGGACGGTGGTCGGGTACGCGCATCTCGATCTGTCGGATCCGGGTGAAGGGCCCTCGGGGGAACTGTTCGTGGCGCCGGAGGCGCGCGGCGCGGGGTTGGGGCGGGTTCTCGTCCAGGCGCTGATCGACGAGGCACGCAGCCGCGACAAGACCCAAGGCGTGCGGGTGTGGGCGCACGGGAAGCTGCCGGCGGCCGAGCACTTGGCGGGCCGGATGGGCTTCGGTGCGTTCCGGGAGCTGTGGCAGATGCGGCGGGCCGTCGGTCTGCCGGTGCCGGAGACGTCGCAGCCGACAGGGGTGGCCGTGCGTACGTTCGTGCCCGGTCGGGACGACGACGCGTGGCTGGCGCTCAACGCGAAGGCGTTCGCGCATCATCCGGAACAGGGAGCGTGGACCCACGACGATCTGCGGCGCCGGATCGCCGAGCCGTGGTTCGACCCGGCGGGGTTCTTCCTGGCCGAGGACGCGGACCGGAGGCTGGTCGGGTTCCACTGGACCAAAGTGCACCCGGCGCAATCAGGCGAGGGGGCGCTCGGTGAGGTGTACGTCGTGGGTGTGGACCCTGCGTTCCAGGGCGGCGGGCTCGGTAAGCTTCTCACCGCCGTCGGACTCACCCATTTGGCGCAGGTCCGCGTGGACGGCGAACCGCTCTCGGAAGTCCTCCTCTATGTCGACGGCGACAACCAGCCGGCTGTCAGCGTTTACACCCGTTTGGGCTTCCGTGTGCATACGGTGGATGTGATGTACCGGCACCAGGGCTGACGCGCTCCCGCGGTCACGGCAGGGCCTGCGAGCAGGCGAAGGCCCTCCGGTGTCCGGGGCGTCGTCTGGCCTTTACCGTGGATACACCCACGCGAGGAAGAATGATCATATGAGCGCTGATCTGCCTGCCTCCGCCCGTCCGCGCCATCTTGCGCCCGTCCCGAGCGAGACCGCCGGCACGCCGACTCCCGGGGGACCCGCTGTGGCCGTCGTACCGGCGCTCACGGCGCCCTCCGACCTGCCCGCCGACCGGTTCCTGGACCGGGAGGCGAGCTGGCTGGCGTTCAACGAACGCGTGCTGGAGCTCGCGGAGGACCCGAACACGCCGCTGTTGGAGCGCGCGCGCTTCCTCGCGATCTTCGCGTCCAACCTCGACGAGTTCTTCATGGTCCGGGTCGCCGGCCTCAAGCGCCGCATCGCGACCGGCATGGCAGTGCGCGCGGCCAGCGGCCTGCAACCGCGCGAGGTGCTGGAGCTCATCTGGTCGCGCAGCCGTGCCCTGATGGCCCGGCACGCGACCTGCTTCCACCACGACGTCCTGCCCGCGCTCGCCGAGGCCGAGATCGAGCTGCTGCGCTGGGACGACCTGACCGAGGGCGAACACCAGTCGCTCTACACGCTCTTCCGTGAACGGATTTTCCCGGTCCTCACGCCTTTGGCCGTCGACCCCGCGCACCCGTTCCCCTATATCTCCGGGCTGTCGCTCAACCTCGCGGTCGTCGTCCGCAACCCGCGCTCGGGCAACCAGCACTTCGCGCGCGTCAAGGTGCCGCCGCTGCTGCCGCGCTTCGTCGAGGTCTCCCCCGCCCGGTTCGTCCCGCTCGAAGACGTCATCGCCGCGCACCTCGGGGACCTCTTCCCCGGCATGGAGATCCTCGGCCGGCACACCTTCCGCGTGACCCGCAACGAGGACCTGGAGGTCGAGGAGGACGACGCCGAGAACCTCCTCCAGGCTCTCGAACGCGAACTCATGCGCCGCCGCTTCGGCCCGCCGGTGCGCCTGGAGGTCGAGGAGACGATCGACCCGCACGTGCTCGACCTGCTGGTACGCGAGCTCGGCGTCGGCGAGAAAGAGGTGTATCCGCTGCCCGGCCCGCTCGATCTGACGGGCCTGCACGCGATCGCCGACCTGGACCGGCCCGAGCTGAAGTACCGCAAGTTCATCGCCGGCACCCACCGCGACCTCGCCGAGGTGGAGACCGCGCACTCCGCGGACGTCTTCGCCGCGATGCGCCGGCGCGACGTGCTGGTGCACCACCCGTACGACTCGTTCGCGACCTCGGTGCAGGCCTTCCTGGAGCAGGCCGCGGCCGACCCGCACGTGCTGGCGATCAAGCAAACGCTCTACCGCACGTCGGGCGACTCGCCGATCGTCGACGCGCTCATCGACGCCGCCGAGTCCGGCAAGCAGGTCCTCGTCCTCGTCGAGCTCAAGGCGCGCTTCGACGAGAGCAACAACATCGAGTGGGCACGCAAGCTGGAGCAGGCCGGGTGCCACGTCGTGCACGGCGTCATCGGCCTCAAAACGCACTGCAAGCTGTCGCTGGTGGTGAGGCAGGAAGGCGAGGCTCTGCGGCGCTACTGCCACATAGGCACCGGCAACTACAACCCGAAGACCGCACGGTTGTACGAGGACATGGGCCTGCTGACCGTCGACCCCCAGGTCGGCGAGGACATGTCCAACCTCTTCAACCGGCTGTCCGGCTACTCGCGCGCGCAGACCTTCCGGCGGCTGCTGGTCGCGCCGCACTCGCTGCGCAACGGGCTGGTGGAGCGGATCGAACGCGAAGTGGCCAACCACGAGCAGGGGTTGCCCGCGTACATCCGCCTCAAGTCCAACTCGATCGTCGACGAGACCGTCATCGACGCGCTGTACCGCGCGTCGCAGGCGGGCGTTCCCGTCGACCTGTGGATCCGCGGGATAACCGCGCTCCGCCCGGGAGTTCGCGGGCTGTCGGAGAACATCCGGGTCCGCAGTGTGCTGGGCCGGTTCCTCGAACACTCCCGCGTGTGGGTCTTCGCCAACGGCGGTGAGCCCGAAGTGTGGATCGGCAGCGCGGATCTGATGCACCGAAACCTTGACCGGCGCGTGGAGGCCGCGGTACGTCTGAGCGGCCGACACCGGGACCAGATCGCCGAATTCGTCGACCTCGGCATGAGCGACGAGACCGCTTCGTGGCATCTCGGCCCCGACGGGACGTGGACCAGGCACGCCACCGCGCCCGACGGCAGCGCGTTGCGGGACGTACAGGACCACCTCATCGAGCTGAGGAGGCGACGACGTGGGCCGGAGTGAGCGGCGCAAGAACGGCGGGGTGACGGCGGACGACGAAGGCAGGGCCGCGGCGAAACTGCCGCGCCCGCGAGACGACTCCGACGCGCCGCCCCGCCGCGCCCCGGAGACGGACGCCGCTCCCTCCGCGTCGGGGCGCACGGCCGGCGACGTGCTGCTCGACCATCTGACCGCCGAGGCCGCCGAGTTCCTCGCCCAGGCACCGCGCGTCCGGGACGGCGGCGAGGACTCCGCACACCGCATGCGGGTGGCCGCGCGCCGGATGCGCAGCTCACTGCGCACGTGCGCCCCGCTCGTCGAAGCCGCCTCCGCCGAAGCGCTGTCGACCGAACTGCGCTGGATGGCCGACTGCCTCGCCGGGGAACGCGACAACGAAGTCCTGCTGGCCCGGCTCCTCGACGCGCTCGACCGGCTTCCGGTGCGGTCGGGCACCCCGCGCGCCCGCGCCGCCGTCGAACGGCGCCTGCGCGGCGGGCTCGCCGGCGGGCACGACGCCGCGCTGCGCGCCCTGGATTCCGCGGACTTCGCCGCTCTGGCCGAGCAACTCGCCAAGCCGCGGCTGGGGTTGACCTTCGCCGGCAAGGCCGCGCAGCCGGTCGGCAGGGTGGTCCCCAAACTCGCCGCGGCGGCATTCCGCAAACTCGCCAAGGGCGCCGACGCGCTGCCCCTGGCCGAGGCCGCCGTGCCGTACGCGCAGCCTGTTCCGCTGTCCGGCGAGGACGACGAGGCGTGGCACCGCGTACGCATCCTGGGCAAACGCGCGCGGTACGCGGCCGACCTCGCCGCACCGGAGTTCGGCCCGCCCGCGAAGGACCTGGCCAAGCGCATGAAGGCGGTGACCGAGTCTCTGGGCACACACCAGGACGCGGCACTGGCCGCCGACGTCGCGCGGGAGCTCGCGCTGTCGCCGCGTATGGGCGGCGCGGCGGCTTTCGTGCTCGGCGAGTTGTACACCGTGCAGCGCTTCGCGGTGGCCGAGGCCCGCCACTCGTTCGCGACCGTGTGGCCGACGCTGCGCGGTCGTCTCGACGAGGTGGCGCGGTGGGGCGGCTGACCGACCCCGGGCGGCGTTCGGATGCGGGGCCGCATCCGACACCCGAGGAGCTGCGCAGCCCGGTCCGGGCGGCCGGGGCGGTGCTGTGGCGGACGGCTGAACACGGCGGCATCGAGATCGCACTGGTCCATCGGCCGAAATATGACGATTGGTCGCTTCCGAAGGGCAAGCTCGAACCCGGCGAACACCCGGCTGTCGCCGCCGTTCGTGAGGTCCGGGAGGAGACGGGCTTCGACTGCGCGCTCGGCCGCGGCCTGGGCGTCCAGTCGTACCCGGTCGGCGAGCGGCTCAAGGTGGTGCACTACTGGGCCGCCGAGGCCCGCGGCGGCCGGTTCACTCCCGGCCGTGAGGTGGACCGGATGACGTGGCTGCCGCCCGAGGAAGTCGAGGCGCTCATCAGCTACCGACGCGACACCGTGCTGACCGGTGAGCTGACCGCGGCGCCGTGGGCGACCGTGCCGGTGATCGTCCTGCGGCACTGCGGGGCGCTGGCCCGGGACCGGCACCACGGCGACGACGCGGACCGACCGTTGACCGCCGCCGGGCGCGTGCAGGCCGAAACCCTCGGCGTCGTCCTCGCGGCGTACGGGCCGGCCGCCGTCCTCAGCTCGCCGTCGCTGCGCTGCCTGGAATCGGTCGATCCATACTGCCGACGCGCGGGCGTCGCGGTCGAGGCCGTCCCCGCGCTGTCCGAGGACGACCACTCCCGGCACCCGGGCGCGGCCGCGGATCTCCTCCGGGCGCTGGTCGCCGACCGAACGCCGGTGATCGTGTGCACCCACCGGCCGGTCCTTCCGGACCTGCTGGACGCTGTCGGGCAGGGCACCCAGCCGGGCCGTGCCCGCGGCGAGCTGCTGCTGCCCGGTGAATTCGTCGCGCTGCACACCGCGGGCGGCTTGGTCGCGGCGGCCGATCGTCACGCCGCGTATGCGATCTCGGGATGATCCGCCCTCGGACCGTCGGACGGTCAAGAAACGGACACAGGGGGCGGAACGGAAAGCTCCGCGATGTTGAACTCCGGCTGAACTGCGACCGAAATTCACGATAAAACCGCAGGTCAGCGCGTTGCAGACGAGCAAGTTGGAAGCACGCGGCCGACGAGCGCGAACCCCCTGATGGCCTGCCTGTGTTCACGCCGGGTTCACTTTTTACCCGCTGTTCGCTTCACACGTGCGACCTAACGTCGGCATCGACGGTGACCGACGTGGTCATCACGACCGACTTTGCAGCAACCGGAAGGAACAGCCGTGACCACTCGGCCCCGACTTGCTCGGCGCAGCTCCGTTTTCGCCGCTGTGGCCGTCGCCGGCGCGCTCACGCTCACCGCCTGCGGCTCCGACGACAACGACACAGCGGACGCGTCGAACAGCTCTGCCGCGACGTCCAACGGCAGCGGCGGAGGCGGCGGCGCCCCGGCCGCCGACCTCGCATGTGCTTCGGGAACCCTCGCGGCGGCGGGATCGAGCGCGCAGAAGAACGCGATCGACGAGTGGGCGAAGCTGTACCAGCAGAAGTGCTCCGGCACCACGGTCAACTACAACTCGAACGGCTCCGGCGCCGGCCGCCAGGCGTTCTTCGACGGCCAGGTCAACTTCGCCGGCTCGGACTCCGCGCTCAAGGAGGACGAGGTCGCCAAGGGCCAGGCGGTCTGCAAGGCCGGCCCGGCGATCAACCTGCCGATGGTGACCGGCCCGATCGCGGTCGCGTACAACCTTCCCGGGGTCAAGGACCTGGTCCTGGACGCGAAGACCATAGCAGGGATCTTCTCCGGCAAGATCAAGAACTGGGACGCCGCCGAGATCAAGGCGCTGAACCCGAACGCGCAGCTCCCCTCGACCGCGATCCAGACCGTCCACCGCTCGGACAAGTCGGGTACGACCGAGAACTTCACCAAGTACCTGAAGGCCGCCGCGCCCGCCGACTGGACGGCCGAGGCGTCGCAGGACTGGCCGAGCCAGGACGGCCAGAGCGCCAAGGGCTCCGAGGGCGTCGCGGGCGTGGTCAAGCAGACCAGCGGCGCGATCGGCTACATGGAGGTCTCGTTCGCCGAGAACAACGCCCTCGGCATCGCCGCCATCAACACCGGCGCCTCGCAGCCGGTGAAGCTCACCCCCGAGGCGGCCGGCAAGGCCGTCGCCGCGGCGCAGGTCACCGGCCAGGGCAACGACCTCAGCCTGAAGCTCGACTACGCGACGAAGGCCGAGGGCGCGTACCCGATCATCCTGGTCACGTACGAGATCGTGTGCGAGAAGGGCACCCCTGCGGACAAGCTTCCGCTGGTCAAGTCCTTCCTGACCTACACGGCGAGCGAGGAGGGCCAGAGCATCCTCGCGAACAACGGCTACGCGCCGCTGCCCGCCGAGATCGCCGGCAAGGTCCGCACGGCGGTCGCTGCCCTGTCCTGATCCGGTATCCGACCTGATCGACAGTCACGGAGAAGAGATGCCCACCTCCACCACGCCGGAGTCGCGCGACGACGCGGAACGCGACTCCGGTCGGCGTCGGGGCAAGTCCGGTAAAAGGACCCACGGCGCCGACGCTCGGCCCCCCGGCCAGAAGTCCACGGTCCGGCTCGGTGACCGGCTGTTCGCCGGTTCGTCACGCGGTGCCGGAATCCTGCTCCTGGTGATCATGGCCGCGATCGCGGTCTTCCTGATCACCGAGGCACTGGATGCGCTCGGCGAGAACGACGGCAACTTCCTGACCGACTCCACATGGGTGACCGACGGCAGCGAGCCGGCGTTCGGCGTCGCGGGCCTGGTGACGGGCACCGTCATCAGCGCCGCCCTCGCGATGCTGCTCGCGGTCCCGGTGGCGGTGGGGGTGGCTCTCTTCATCACGCACTACGCACCCCGCCGTGTCGCGCAGACCCTCGGCTACATCGTCGACCTGCTCGCCGCGGTGCCCAGCGTCGTCTTCGGCCTGTGGGGCCTGGTGTTCCTGTCGCCGAAGCTCACCGGCCTGCACGCGTGGCTGGGCGACTACCTCGGCTTCATCCCGATCTTCGACAAGGACGACACGGGCGCCACCGCGCGCACGCTGTTCACCTGCGGGATCATCCTGGCGATCATGATTCTTCCGATCATCGCCGCGGTCACCCGCGAGGTGTTCCTCCAGGTCCCGCGCGCTCACGAGGAGGCCGCGCTGGCGCTCGGGGCGACACGCTGGGAGATGATCCGCACCGCGGTCCTGCCGTTCGGCAAGCCCGGCATCATCTCGGCGTCGATGCTCGGCCTCGGCCGCGCGCTCGGCGAGACGATCGCGGTGGCCATGGTGCTGTCCAGCAGCCAGGAGCTCGTGTACCAGATCCTCGACGTGGGCGGGAACACCATCGCCGCCAACATCGCCAACCAGTTCGGCGAGTCGAACGAGCTCGGCCGGGGCGCGCTCATCGCGTCCGGTCTCGTGCTCTTCTTCCTGACGCTGCTGGTGAACGGCGCGGCGCGCGTCGTCATCAACCGGCACAAGGAGTTCTCGGGGGCAAACGCATGACGATCACCCGGACGGACGTCGGCACCCCCGCCGACTCCCACCCGCTGCTGCTGACCCGGCGCAGCATGCCGACCTGGATCCCGTGGGCCACCGGCGCCGCCGCGGTCGCACTCGGCGTGCTGGTCAAGGCGGTCCAGGGCAACTGGGCGCTGGGCGCCTTCTACGCCGGTCTGTTCCACGTCATCGTGGTCAGTGCGGTGTCGTGGCGCATTGAGGACCGCCGGCGCGCGCAGGACCGGCTGGCCACCAGCCTCGTGTACAGCGCGTTCATCGTCGCGATCGTCCCGCTGGTCTCGATCCTCGGGTACACGATCACCGAGGGCCTGGAAAAGCTCTCGCCGTACTTCCTCGGCCACTCGATGCGCAACGTCGGTCCGCGCGACGACACCGGCGGCATCTACCACGCGATCATCGGCACCCTGGAGCAGGTCGGCCTGGCCGCGCTCATGGCCGTGCCGCTCGGCCTGCTGACCGCGATCTACCTCGTCGAGTACGGACGCGGACGCCTGGCCAGGGCGATCACCTTCTTCGTCGACGTCATGACGGGGATCCCGTCGATCGTCGCCGGCTTGTTCGTCTACTCGTTCTGGATCCTCGCGCTCGGGTTCAAGGCCTCCGGCTTCGCCGGCTCGCTCGCGCTGATGATCCTCATGCTGCCGACGGTGGTGCGCGCCGCCGAGGAAATGCTCAAGCTCGTCCCGAACGAGCTGCGCGAGGCCAGCCTGGCACTGGGCGTACCGAAGTGGCGCACCGTGCTGAAGGTCGTCCTGCCGACCGCGATGGGCGGCATCATCACCGGCGTCATGCTGGCGATCGCCCGCGTCATCGGTGAGACCGCGCCGCTGCTCCTGCTCGTGGGCACCGCGCAGTCGATCAACTCGAACCCGTTCGAGGGCTGGCAGAGCTCGATCCCGCTGTTCGTGTACGAGCAGAACCACGCCGGCAACCAGTTCTCGCCCGCCCGCGCGTGGGCCGGCGCACTGACCCTGATCATCATCGTGATGGTGCTGAACCTCGCGGCGCGGCTTATCGCGTGGTGGAAGGCCCCGAAGGCAGGACGATGACCGTGGCGACCACCCGAATTCCCGGCCAGGCGACCCCGCAGGCCACTTCGCAGGCAACTCCGGCACCGGGCTCCGGCACCCCCCACGAGGCAGGCATGACCAAGCGCATCGAAATCTCGTCACTCAACGCCTACTACGGCAAGGTCCGGGCCGTCGAGGACATCTCGATGACCATCGAGCCGCGCACCGTCACGGCGTTCATCGGTCCCTCGGGCTGCGGCAAGTCGACCTTCATCCGCACCCTGAACCGCATGCACGAGCTGATCCCGGGCGCGTACGTCGAGGGGTCGGTGCAGCTCGACGGCCAGAACCTGTACGGCCCGGAGGTCGACCCGGTCGCGGTGCGGCGCACGGTCGGCATGGTGTTCCAGCGGCCGAACCCGTTCCCGACGATGTCGATCTACGACAACGTCGCGGCCGGCCTCAGGCTCAACGGCATGCGGAAGAAGTCCGACCTGGACGCGGTCGTCGAGCGCTCGCTGCGCGGCGCGAACCTGTGGAACGAGGTCAAGGACCGCCTCGGCAAGCCCGGCGCGGGTCTGTCCGGCGGCCAGCAGCAGCGCCTGTGCATCGCGCGGGCGATCGCGGTCGAGCCGCAGGTGCTGCTGATGGACGAGCCGTGCTCGGCCCTCGACCCGATCTCCACGCTGGCGATCGAGGACCTGATCGCGCTGCTCAAGGAGCGGTACACGATCGTCATCGTCACGCACAACATGCAGCAGGCGGCACGCGTGAGCGACCGCACGGCCTTCTTCAACCTCGCCGGTCCCGGCCAGCCGGGCCGGCTCGTCGAGATCGGCGACACCGAGAAGATCTTCTCGGCGCCGGAGGTCGAGGCGACGGCCGACTACATCGCGGGCCGCTTCGGCTGAGTCCGGCCGGGTCGGATCGGGGTTTCGGTGCAGACACGAGGCAGGGGCGGCACCCGCTCTTCGGGTACCGCCCCTGCCTCGTGCGTGCGTGACTCCGCGGCTCAGAGGAACAGCACGGACATCAGGCCGTACGACAGCGCGGACACCATCGCCGCGGCCGGGATCGTGAGCACCCACGCGCTGACGATGTTTCCGGCGACGCCCCAGCGGACCGCCGTCAGACGCTTGGTCGAGCCTACGCCGAGGATCGACGACGTGATCGTGTGCGTCGTGGACACCGGCGCGTGGAAGACGAAAGCGGTGCTGTAGAGCACGCTTGCGGCGGTGGCCTCGGCGGCGAAACCGCGCGGCGGGTCGAGCTCGATTATGCGGCGGCCCAGCGTCCGCATAATGCGCCAGCCACCCGCGTACGTACCGGCGCTGATCGCGAGGGCCGCGGACAAGGTGACCCAGAACGGCACGTCGTACCCGGTCTGGTAACCGCCGACGACCAGCGCCATCACGATGAGGCCCATGGTCTTCTGCGCATCCTGGAGGCCGTGGCCGAACGCCATCGCCGCGGCGGACACGGTCTGCGCCACGCGGAATCCGCGCGTCACCTTGTGCGGGTTGCGGCGTCGGAAGGCCCACAGGATGGCGACCATCAGCAGATAGGCGACACCGAAGCCGATCAGCGGCGAAATGATCATCGGAATGACCACTTTTTCGAAGACGCCGTCCCACTTGACGGTCTCCGACGCCGCGAGCGCACCGCCGACCAGACCGCCGATCAGCGCGTGTGTGGACGACGACGGCAGGCCGAAGTACCAGGTGATCATGTTCCAGGTGATCGCACCGCACAGTGCGGCAGCCACGATCACCAGGCCCTGATTGCCTTGCGGGGCATCGATGATGCCCTTGCCGACAGTCTTCGCCACTTGTTCGCCGGCGAACGCGCCGGCCAGGTTCATCACGGCCGCCATCCCCAGTGCGGCCCGGGGCGTGAGGGCCCGGGTGGACACCGAGGTGGCGATGGCGTTGGCCGCGTCGTGGAACCCGTTGGTGTAGTCGAACGCCAGAGCGATCACGACGATCGCGATGGTGCTCAACAGGACGAGATCCACCGGTCAGGACTCCTTGACCGTGATGGTCTCGATCGTGTTCGCGACATGCTCGAAGCCGTCCGCGGCCTCTTCGAGCGCGTCCACGATGCCCTTGAGCTTCAACACCGTCAGTGCGTCGTACTTGCCGCTGAACAGATGGGCGAGCAGCTTGCGGTGGATCTGGTCGGCCTGGTTCTCCAGCCGGTTGATCTCGATCCAGTACTCGGTGAGGTCCTTCATCGTGCGCAGCCGGGGCATCGCCTCCGACGTCAGCTCGGCGGCCCGCACCAGAACCTCGATCTGGTCGGCGATCTGCGCCGGCAGTTCGTCGAGCTGGTACAGCACGACCAGATCCACGGCCTCGTCCATGTAGTCCATGACGTCGTCGATCTGCGACGCGAGAGTGTAGATGTCCTCGCGGTCGAACGGCGTGATGAACGACAAGTTGAGCTGACGGAGGATCGCGTGGGTCGCGTCGTCGCCGGCGTGCTCCGCCGCCCGCATGCGCTCCGCGATCTCCGGACGGCCGGACACCTCGGCGCCGAGCAGTTCGGTGAGGAGCTTCGAGGCGGTGACCAAGTTGTCCGCCGCGGTGGCGAACATGTCGTAGAAGCTCGTCTCCCTGGGGGTCAGACGCAATCGCACAGAGGTCTCCGGGATGAGGAATGCGGTCTTGACGATGCTAGGCGCTCGTCACACCCGGAAGGCAATCCGGGGCGACCGCCGCCGACGTGCTGGTACCCGGACGCATAACGCGCACGCGCACCACGGCGGCAACCACCGCACCTGCGAACGAACCGATCAGAATCGATCGTTCCGGGCGGCAACGTCCGTCGCACAGAGAAGAGTAAGGGTCTCGATGCCGTGCCGGTCACGGAGTTCCCTCCGCGTGATCATGTTGCCCATGTCACACCAGCCCGTGCGCACCTCCGGCCAGACGGGCCATTGCTTGCCGAACATACCCCTAGGGGGTAAAATCGGGCCATGGACACCACGACGGCAGACGGTCCCGACCCCGGGCCCGAGGCCCGACTCAAGCCCCCTGCCAAGCCCCGCGCCGGTTCCGCGCCGCACACCTCCGCCGCGACCGCCGATTCCACCGGACACAGCGGGCATAGCGGGCACGGCTACAGTGCGCGCAAGGACGAGCACCTCAAGCGGCTCCGCCGCATCGAGGGCCAGGTGCGCGGGCTGCAGCGCATGGTGTCCGAGGACGAGTACTGCATCGACGTCCTCACCCAGGTCTCCGCCGCCACGAAAGCGCTTCAGGCGTTCGCGCTCAGCATGCTCGAAGAGCACCTCGCGCACTGCGTCGCCCACGCGGTCGAGCAAGGTGGACCCGAGGCGGACGCCAAGGTCAAGGAGGCGTCACAGGCGATCGCGCGGCTCGTGCGCTCCTGAACACCCTTGCCCCATCCGCCTGTTCTCGACACGGCGGCGCGAACTCCCGTGTGCGGCATCGGACCACGGTGCCGCGCCCGCGGCCTGCCGGGCCGCGCCGATGCCCAGTACGGCGTCGATCTCGGCCTGGGTCAACGGGCCTTCGCTCTGCGACGCCGCGATGATCAGCTCTCCGTAGAGCTCGATCTCGTCGAAGACCACGAGGTCGTGCACGCGCACATCAGAGAACGGTGTCACCCACACCACCTCCTCGGGCTCGGGCGAAGTTGCCAGGGCGGAGAGTACGCAACTCCCCTGACGCACAACCAGACTAGAGTCGGCCGCGTTCGACGCGCATGACACGCATGGGCCATTTGCGTACCGCCCGGAGCCGGGGGCGCTCGGCTTCGCCGCCCGGCGCGCCACCGGCGCGCGGCCGCGGAAGCCACCGCGCGCGCCGGCGCGTGGTGCCGTGCACACCATGACAAACCGGCCGCAACCTCCCCGCACCGTAGGGGAGTCGCGGCCGGTTTGTCATGGTGTGTACGGCACCACGCGCCGGCGCGTGGTGCCGTGCACACCATGACAAACCGGCCGCAACTTCCCTGCGGTGTGGGGAAGTTGCGGCCGGCATACGGCGGAGTCCGGGGTCAGGGCTTGCGCGTGGCGACAGTCGAAGAGGCCGTCGGAGTTGCCGAACCGGACGAACCTGCCGAACTCGTCTTACCGGTCGGTTTGGCCGAACTCGCCGATCCCTTGGGGCTCGTGGTGGTCGCCCGGCCGGAAGGAGCGGCAGACGTGGCCGCGTTCGCCGGGGGCGTCGCGGTCGGCGAGACGTACAACTCCTCAGGACGCGGCGGCTGCACGTCGACCGGCACGCCGAAGTCGTAGAGCTCCGCCGCGGAGACGACCTTGGCGGTCTGCTTGCCGGCCTTGCCGCCGGCGCCCGCCGATGCGAGGTTGAACTCCTCCTGCACCCTGCGCAGCCGACCCTGTTCGTCGAGGTACACCTCGAACGGAATGGTCCCGCTGGAGAAACTCTTCAACGCCGCCGCCAGCGGCGCACGCAGGTTCTCGGGCGTGGCGTCGTGGGCCTTCTTCAGGTCGAGCGTGCCCTTGTAGTGCCGGACCTGGGTGCCGCCGAAGTCCTTCGTCCCGAGATACGACACGTCGTCGTTGACACCGCGCAGTATCTCGAACGACGTGGTCGGGTCGGTGCTGCCACCGCTCACCAGGTTGCCGTCCGCGAGGCCTTGCATGTCGATCCGCACCCACTTGTCGGGGGGCACGTCAGGGGAGGCGTTCTTCATGTACAGCGCCTCCGGCGTCACGATCTCCTGCAACGGCCCCTTGGCCTCGGCCCCGGAATCCTCGGGCACCTGGACGCTGACGGTGCCGATGCGCTTGCGGTAGTCGAACAACCCCTCGCCGGTGAGCACCACCGTGCGGTCGCCCGACTGCATCGTCATGGTCGTCCTCGTCCGCGAACTGCCCGCCTCGACCGTGGTCGCGGCTGCCGCCTTGACCGCGGCCACGGCCTCGGCCGACTCCGCCCCGCCCGTCGGCCCGGCGTCCTCACCGCCGCCGCAGCCGGTCAGGCCCAGCGCGCCGATGCACGCACCGGACAGCACGATCCGGAACTTCATCCCATGACTCCCATGGTCGCCCTGGCTTCCCCGGTCCCATGGCGGAAAGCCACTTCGGTCGTACGGCCCGCGGGCGGCACGCACGATGTGCGGCACCGCTCAAGGGGCGCAACGAGCGGCAGGGCGCGAAGTCACGGCCGGGAGGGGGGTAATTCCTCCGCGCGGGTCGGCCCGATCGGCTCGGCCCGCGCGATTCCGTCGGGCTCCATCCGGCGCGACCACGTCAGGTGACGCTCCATCAGCCGCGTCACGGCATCGGGATCACGTGCCTCGATCAGATCCAGCAACTCGTGGTGCTCTTCCGCCGGTTGGCCCGCCTCACCGCGCTCCACGACGCCGCGCAACCGGTAAAGCCTTGCCTGGGAGCGCAGTTCCACCACGATGCGGACCAGGCGCAGGTTGCCGGACAGCTCCAACAGGCAGGTGTGAAACCGCTGGTCGGCCGCCACGTACTCCAATGCGTCACCGCGCTTGCCCGCGTCGACGATGTCGTCGGCGAGCCGGCGCAACATCGGCAGCGCGTCGGCGCATCCGTCACGCGCGAGTGCCGCGACGGTCGGGATCTCCAGGAGACTGCGCAACGCGTAGATCTCCTCGGCGTCTTGCGCGGACAGCGCGCGAACACGGAATCCCTTGTTGCGCACGGGTTCCACGAGGCCGTCCTTGGCCAGGTCGAGCAGTGCCTCGCGCACCGGCGTCGCGGACACGCCGAACCGGGTGGCCAATCCGGGGGCCGAGTAGACCACCCCGGGCCGCATCTCCCCGGCGACGAGCGCGGCGCGGATGGCCCGGGCCACCTGCTCGCGCAGACTCAACCGCTCCCCCAGGCGCGCCGCGTCTCCGACAGGGTCGGCTCCGTCCCCAGCGTCCGCCTCGTCCATGCCGCTACCCAAGTCCCTCCGTGACACGGCGTGCCGTACCCGCCGTGGAGGCACCGCACCCCGCGGTCGGCCTGCGCGTGCGGCGCCATCACCAGACCGTACCCAACACCACACGGAATGCGCAGCTTGGCAGCTCGTCGCACGGGCTCCCACCTGCCCGTTCGCCCGCAAACCCGACGAACTCCCGTACGTGTTCCGACATCCCGGAGGCGACGTGACCGGGGTCCGAGGTCGTCAGGACGCGGCCGGACCCGCAACCACCAGCGGTCGCAAGGCAGTCTGCTCGACTCGACGCACCACCGGGAGCAATGCCCGCAGCGCGAGCGGCGACAAGGCGAGCGCGACGAGTGCCCCGAGCGCGAAGCCGCCCAGGACGTCCGTCGGATAGTGGACACCGACATAGAGACGCGCGAACCCCTGCAACACCGCGACGAGCACCGCGATCGCACCCAGTTGACGGTCCACCAGCAAAAGTGCCACGGCGATGGACATCGTCAGCAACGCGTGATCGGACGCGAACGACGGATCGTCCTTACCCTGGACGAGCACGTGGATGTCGGAATGCACGAAAAAGGGGCGCGGGCGGTCGACGAAGCTGCGCAGCGGGATGTTGGCCAACTCGGCGAGGAAAGCGGCGATCGGCGCCCAGACGATGCCGGCCACCGCGACATCGTGGTCGGGGCGCCGGCGGGCGCGGAACCAGGCGATGCCGAGCAGCAGGCCGAGGACGGCGAGCAGGCCGTACTCACCGGTGAACTCCATGAAGCCGTGCGCCCATGTGGTGTCGTCCGCCAAGCCGTTGATGCCCTGGAGGACGTCGACGTCGATGTTGTCGCCGGCGGCCAGGTGCATGGCGGCGTCGGCGGTGGCGGCCGGGGCGTACACGGTCACGCGGGTTACCTCCCGAGGTTTCGTCCCTGAACATCACGCTTGGGTGGTCTCCGCGGTTCCCCCGCGCCTCCCGCTCGTCCCAAGGAGCGTACGCGGTGGGTCACTTCACCCTCGGACCAGGGCTGCGGAGCGTCCTGTCGCGACTACGGTCCGATGCTGCGGCAGGCGGGAGCGACGGGGGGCGGGCCTGCTTCCCCGGTCGTACGCCTCTCGCTTCCTCCGGCTCCGACGGGCCCCATTCCCGGCCCCTGACGCGGCAACGATGCCGAGAACAAAGAGCAGGCCACCGCCCCTTCGGCTATCAACAATTCGGGCAAATCATGGCAAATAGCTTCATCCACCTTGCGAACGAGGGACGAAGCGCCGAGTCGCCTGGCGAACAAAGCCTCAAGTCGGACATAACGGCCAACGATTCTGGAATGTAGTCCAGGTCACACCGGACTGACGCTCGACAACCGTCTACGCACGTAGCGTGAAACTCTTTCACGACCGGTCAGTAACCAGGTACCGATCGTAGGAATTCGGACACCTTCGGCTGCCGAATTGTGACAAGGGGTGACCTTCTCCCCCTCTGCGCGCTGTCGCAAACCTGCCAATCCGATGAGTCGCTTGTGATCACGGGACCCGTCTGCCTAAGTTGCTCCGCGTCGGTCCCCACACCGACCCCTCCGACCGGAACGCCTAGTTCTGCCGCCGGTACGGACGGGACAGCTGAGAAGCAGCCACGGCAGAAGCGGGGGAACCAGGTGAAATGCGCCGGACCGATTTTCGGTCACGGCTTGGGGTGAAGCTGCGCCAAAAACCCTTGGAGACAAGGTTTTTCGGCGCGGCCGGGCAACTCCAGCCCGAATCCGACAGCTCACCTCGCAGGCGTGGGAGAGGAAACGCTTCATGCTGTCCGGAACCGGGCGTCATCGCCGTACCCGACTTGTCACGTCCTCGCGCATCGCCGTCGCCGCCGGTGTCACCGGCGCCGCGATCGTCGCCCCGATCATGGGCGCGACCAGCGCCTCCGCCGCCTCGGTGAGCACCTGGGACAAGGTTGCCGCGTGCGAGAGCACGAACAACTGGTCCATCAACACCGGCAACGGCTTCTACGGTGGCCTGCAGTTCCAGCAGAGCACCTGGGTCGAGTTCGGCGGCCAGAAGTACGCGCCGCGTGCCGACCTCGCCACGAAGGACCAGCAGATCGCGATCGCCGAGAAGGTTCTCGCGGTCCAGGGCCCCGGCGCCTGGCCGGTCTGCTCCGTCAAGGCGGGCCTGACCAAGAACAGCGGCACCCCCGCGATCAACCCCGACGCGTCGTCCTCGCAGGCGACGACCTCGAAGTCGCAGGCGCAGACCACTTCGTCGGCCGGTACCTCGAAGACCGAGGCGAAGACCGAGGCGAAGACCGAGTCCAAGACGACGCAGGCCCCGGCCGCCACGAGCAACGCCAAGTCGGCGTACACCGTCGTCGCGGGTGACACCCTCTTCAAGATCGCCCGCGCCCACGAGGTCAACGGCGGCTGGCAGAAGCTGTACGAGATCAACCGCAGCGTCGTCGGCAGCGACCCGGACGTCATCTTCCCGGGCCAGAAGCTGACCCTGACGGCCGGTCAGAGCACGACCACGACCCCGGCCAAGCCGACGACCTCCTCTTCGTCGTCGTCCACCGGCGCGTCGTCGAACTCCTCCTCGACCGGCACGTCCGCCTCCGGCGGTTCGTCGTCCGCGTCGTCGCAGACGGCGTCCTCGGGCTACGTCCGCCCCGTGCCGGGTGCCCCGAGCGGCAGCTACGGCCGCTCCGGCTCGCTGTGGTCCAACGGCCACACCGGTGAGGACTTCCGCGCCTCCGCCGGCACCTCGGTCAAGGCGATCACCACCGGCACCGTCGTGTCCGCCGGCTGGGCCGGTGCGTACGGCAACGAGGTCGTCATCAAGCACCCGGACGGCAAGTACAGCCAGTACGCACACCTCTCCTCGATCTCCGTGTCGGTCGGCCAGAAGGTCTCCACCGGCCAGCAGATCGGCCTCGTGGGCTCGACCGGCAACTCGACCGGCCCGCACCTGCACTTCGAGATCCGCACCACTCCGAACTACGGCTCGGACATCAACCCGCTGACCTACCTGCGCGCCCACGGCGTCAACATCTGATCCCCACCACGGATCAACCGCAGGAAACAGCGCGACGCGTCAGGCCCCGGACCCACGTGGTCCGGGGCCTGACGCGTTTTCCGGCCAAAATTCCGGACGGATTTCCACCACTCGCAACACGCGGAAAGACGATTCACACCGCATCCGTGCCTGCGTGCGTGCCTTGATTGCCCGGTGCAACCGCCCGTGATACACACAGTGAGAAGATCATCTCGCGGGGGTGGTGGCCCGAACGGTGTCGTCACGTCAGAATAATCACGACGTATGACGCCCCCGCTCCATCCGACGGGGGCACTTCGAGGAGCCCAGTCGGGGGCGGTGAACGGCATGTACCTAGGCGCAGGCGAAGACAGCGGCAATGGCAACGGCAACATTGATGAGATCATCAGTGGCATTGCCCCGGACTGGGGTCCCTTCGGGGCGCTCGGTCAAGAAGCCCGAACCATGGTCCAGGTGGTCATGGCCGTCGCCATCCTCCTCTGCCTGGCCATCGCCATCTGGGGCGCGGCCAAGCAGCGCATAGGGGCGACGGCTCTGCGCGACACGTTCAGTGCGGAGCAGGGCAAGGGCCTGATCATCGCCGGCCTCACCGGTGTGTTCATCATCGGCTCGCTCGGGACACTCTTCACGATCATCTACGGGATGGCGATCTAGCGCCGACTGTTTCCGAATTGCCGACCCGAAGGGGCTCACGTGGCGTACCCGTGCGCGCGTAACTCCCGAGGTGCACCGGGAATTCGGCCCGACTCCCCCGCGCACACCAACCGCGGCGGGGCTTCTCTGGGAGGATCGTCCCGGAGAACGCACCACCGGACCGTGGGTGCGGAAAGGGGGTCGTGCATGATCGGCGAACTGCCGCAATCGCATCGGTCGGTGTCCGCCGACCGTTCCGCGCTGTCCGGACGACGCCGCAGTCCGGTGCCCGCGGACGTCGCCGGAGCAACGCCCGTCCGCGTCGGTCCGGGCCGTTCGCCGTATGCCAGGACCGGGAGCGAGGCCCGAGCATGACGTCACAGCCGATCCACCGACGCCGGACGTTCCTCATCGGCAAGGCGAAGCCGGCCGCCGTCATCGGGAAGAACCGCGAGCCGGGTGAGATCTTCCTGATCATCGCGGGCGGCGCCCTCGGTTTGCTGTGGGGTCTGCTGATTCCGGTGCTGGCGGTCCGGATCATCGGACTGGTGGGATTCCCGCTGATCGCGTTCGCCGCGGTCTATCTGCCCTACCGGGGGCGGACGTTCTACAAGTGGTTCGAGATCAACCGCAGTTACAAGCGCACGCTCAAACGCGGCGCCCGCTACCGCTCGGCGGTCATGGAGGCGGGCACGCGCCTGAACGGTGCCGCGGTCGCGATCGGGACACCGCCCGGGATCGGGCGCCTGACCTGGCTCAGTGTGCCGTTCGGGCCGGACGAGCTCGCGGTGCTGATGCACCTGGAGCGGCGCACGGTCACCGCGGCGATCGAGATCGAGGGCCCCGGCGTGGGCCTGCGCGACTCGGAGGACCAGGAGGCGCTGGTCGAGCGGTTCGGCACCCTGCTCAAGCACGTGGCCAACGGCGACGGCTTCGTGACACGGCTTCAGATCCTGGCGCGCACGATGCCGGCCGACCCCGACGCGCACGCCAAGGACGTCGCGCGGCGCGGCGACCCGTCGGCGCCGCGCTGGGTGAAGGATTCGTACGACCAGCTCCAGTCGATGGTGTCGACATCCAGCGAGCAGCACCGCGCGTACCTGGTCGCCTGCATGCACTACAACCGCGACCTGGCCGCCGAGTCGTCGGTGATGGGCAAGGGCGACCAGGGTCTCGGCGTGGTCATGGCCCGCGAACTCACCGACGTGTGCGCTCGGCTGGCCGAGGCGGACATCCGGGTGCGGCAGCCGATGAACGAGGCGCGGTTGGCGTCGCTCATCCATTCGATGTACGACCCGGAGCACCAGATCGACCAGTTCGACGGCATGCAGGCCCGGTACGCGTGGCCCGCCGAGTTGGACGCGACGCATCCGAACTACCTCCAGGCCAAGACCCGGGAGTCGGAGACGTCCCGCCCGTGGTGCCACGCGACGGCGTGGATCAAGGAGTGGCCGCTGACTCCCGTCGGGGTGAACTTCCTGGCGCCGCTGCTGGTCCACACACCCGACGTGATCCGTACCGTCGCGGTGACGATGGACCTGGAGCCGACCGACATCGCGATCGAGCGCATGCTCACCGAGAAGACGAACGACGACGCCGACGCCGCGCGTGCCGCCAAGATGAACCGCGTGGTCGACCCGCGCGACCTCGCGCACACCGGGCGCGTCGACCAGCGCGGCGAGGATCTGGCGGGCGGCGCGGCGGGGGTCAACCTGGTCGGCTACATCACGGTCTCGTCGCGTGATCCGGAGCAACTGGCCCGCGACAAACGGACGATCCGCGCGTCGGCCGGCAAATGCTTCCTCAAACTGGAGTGGTGCGACCGCGAGCAGCACCGGGCGTTCGTGAACACGCTGCCGTTCGCCACCGGGATCAGGAGGTGACGTCGTGTCCGGAATCATGTCGTTGTTGACCGACGGCTTCGCGAGTTTCCTCTTCGGCAGACACGAGACTCAGCGTCTGCCGGTGCGGACCTCGACGGGTCAGGCGCAGGCGGTGTACCTGCCCACGGCCGCCCCGGGGCTGGGGGATTCGGGCGTGATCATCGGCCGCGAGGTGTACTCGGGCAAGGGCTACGTCTACGACCCGTTCCAGTTGTACGGGCAGCAACTGCCCGCGCCGCATTGGCTGGTGCTGGGCGAGTCGGGCAACGGCAAGTCGGCGTTGGAGAAGACGTACGTTTTGCGCCAGCTCCGGTTCCGCGACCGCCAGGTCGTGGTGCTGGACGCCCAGGGCGAGGACGGTGTCGGCGAGTGGAACCACATCGCCGAGGCCCTGGGCATCAAGCCGGTCCGCCTCGACCCGACGGACCTCGGATCCGACGGGGTGCGTCTGAATCCGCTGGACCCGGCGATCGCCTCGACGGGCCAACTGGCGCTGCTGCGCACGATCATCGAGGTGGCGATGGGCCGCCCGCTGGAGGAGCGTGCGGGGTATGCGCTCAAGGCGGCGCACGTGCACGTCATGCGGACGGTGAAGGACCGCCAGCCGATACTCCCGGACATCGTCGAGGCGCTGCGCAACCCGAGCAAGGTCGCGGCGGATCTGCTCAGTCTGGATCTCGCCGACGTGCGCATCTGGGGCCTCGATGTCGCGCTCGTCCTCGACCGTTTGGTGGACGGCGACCTGAAGAACATGTTCGAGGGGCCGACGACGACGGGCATCGACCTCGACGCGCCGCTGATCATCTTCGACCTGTCGCACATCGACCGGAACTCGATCGCGATGCCGATCCTGATGGCGATCGTCGGCGTGTGGCTGGAGCACACGTGGATCCGCCCGGACCGGGTCAAGCGCATCTTCCTGGTCGAGGAGGCGTGGCACATCATCAACAGCCCGTTCGTCGCGCAGCTGTTCCAGCGGTTGCTGAAGTTCGGGCGCCGTCTGGGCCTTTCGTTCGTCGCGGTGGTGCACCACTTGTCGGACGTCGTCGACGGCGCGGCGGCGAAGGAGGCCGCGGCGATCCTGAAGATGGCGTCGACGCGGACGATCTACATGCAGAAGGCGGAGGAGGCGCGCGCGACCGGGAAGGTGTTGGGTCTGCCGCGCTGGGCGGTGGAGATCATCCCGACGCTCACGCCCGGCATCGCGGTCTGGGACGTCAACGGCAATGTGCAGGTGGTCAAACACCTCATCACCGACACGGAGCGCCCGATGGTCTACACCGACCGCGCGATGACCGAGGACGCCGTCGAGGAACGCGTGCGCGCGGAAGCCGCGCTGGCGGGCGACCCGGCGGCGTGACGGGTGCACGGCCCGCGACACGACCCACGGGGAGGTGGCATGGCGGACACTCCGCCGCGCGCGCCGCAGCGAGGCATTCCCGACGGTGCGCTGATCGGTGTGCTGGTCCTGCTGATCGGTGCGACCGGAGCGCTGTGGCTGTCGACCGGGCTGGCGGGCCTGGTGTCGCACCAGGAGTGGCCGGAAGGCGTCCGGTTCTCCGATTCGGGCACCGCGATCCGCGAACTCACGGCGGAACCGGGCGACATACCCGCCGCGTGGCCGAAGACACCGCCCGAGGCTCTGCCTCCGGCCTCGACGTTCTGGTGGGTGTTCGGGGGCGTCATCGCGCTGGTGGTGTGCCTGGCGGGGCTCGCGTTGTGGGCCTGGCTGAATCTGACGCTGCGTCAAGTGCGGCGCGGGGAGGGGCGCGTGGAGTCGGCGCAGCCCACCGAACCGCCGGAGAAGACGATCTGAGGCCCGGAATCCACACCTTCGGGTGAATAGCGTGCAGAAAGCGGAATCGCCCGTTCTCGCGCAGGGAAGACTGTTCCCATCGTGGCCGAGTCGGCCGCCGCGTGGCCGACAGGTCACCCGCCGGTCGACTCGACCCACCAATCCCTTGCCCCAGCACCGGGTTTCGGCCTGCGCGGCGTCTTGCCGACGGTGGCGGAACAGTGCCGGGTGATCACAGCCGGAACTCGCACCACACCGTCTTGCCGGACCCCGTCAGGCGCGAGCCCCACGCGTCGGCGATGGTGGCGACGATCGCCACGCCGCGGCCGTTCTCGTCGTCGGCCGCCGCGCGGCGGCGCCTGGGGACGTGGTCGTCGGCATCGGCGACCTCGACGATCAACCGCCGGTCGGTACGCCGCAGGCGCAGCCGTACCGGCGCCGCTCCGTGGGTGAGAGCGTTCGCGACGAACTCGCTCACCGCCAGCGCGCCCGACTCGCGCAACTCCTCGCCGACCTGCCAGCTCGCCAGCACTCCGGACGTGAACGCACGGGCTCGCGAGGCGACTTCGTTGCCGCCGAGCAGGTCGAGCGAGGCCGTGCGGAACAGTCGCGCGGCCCGGCCCTCGTGCCGGGGCAGGTGCACGACAAGCAGCGCCACGTCGTCGTCGTGTTCGACGGGGAGGTGCATGTGTTCGATGAGCCGGTCGCGGACCGCGTCCGGCGCCCCGACGGCCGCCGCCAGCGCGCCGGCGAGGTGGTCGATGCCCTGGTCGAGGTCTTCGCCACGCCGTTCGACCAGGCCGTCGGTGTAGAACGCCACGGTCGACCCCGGCTCCAGCGGCGCGCTGCGC
Source organism: Yinghuangia sp. YIM S10712 (assembly GCF_051388935.1). Lineage (NCBI taxonomy): Bacteria > Bacillati > Actinomycetota > Actinomycetes > Kitasatosporales > Streptomycetaceae > Yinghuangia > Yinghuangia sp. YIM S10712. Next base: position 370,019 of record NZ_JBPKBI010000001.1, on the reverse strand, counting down.
GAGACGTGCGGCCAGTTTCCGCCGGTGGTGCCCAGCGGGGGGCCGAGGGCGTCGTCCAGCCGGTGCACATGCCCCTCGGGGTCGCGCACGAGTGGGGGCAGGTGCCCCGCGGTCGAATAGGTCAGGACGGCGTCGCTCGGGTCGTAGACCGCGTAGACACAGGTGGCGATCTGCGTCGCGTCGATCTCCATGGCCAGCCCGTCGAGGAGTTGCAGCACTTCGTGGGGCGGCAGGTCGAGGCGGGCGTACGCGCGTACCGCCGTGCGGAGTTGGCCCATCACCGCGGCGGCGCGCACGCCGCGGCCCATGACGTCGCCGATGACCACGGCGGTGCGCCCGGCGCCCAGCGTGATGACGTCGTACCAGTCGCCGCCGACCGCCGCGTCCGCGCCGCCGGGCAGGTAACGGGCGGAGACCCGCAGGTCGTCCGGGTTCTCCAGATTCTGCGGCAGCAGACTGCGCTGGAGCGTGACGGCGGCCTGGCGGTGCCGTCGTTCGCTCTCGCGCAGGCGGTCGGTGGCCTGCACCTGGTCGGTGACGTCGACCGCGAACACCAGGACGCCGCGCACCGCGCGCCCGCCGTCGGTGCCTTCCGTGCGCACCGGCGTGCAGACGAATGTGTAGTAGCCGTGCCGGCGTTCGCTGTCCGGCATGCCCGGGTAGGCGGTCGCGCGGTGGTCGACACGGCGGGCCCGCACCGTGCGGCTCTGGCCGGCCCGGTAGACCTGGTCCATCAGTGTGAGGAGTCCGTGGTCGACGAATTCGGGCAGGATGTCGCGGGCCGGGACGCCGAGCCTGCGAGGCCCGAAGACCTCGCGGTAGGCCTCGTTGACGTACGCGAGTTCGTGGTTCGGCCCCCGGGTGACCGCGACCAGCGCAGGCGCGTGCGCGAGCACCTCCCGCATCGTGAAGGTGTCGGTGCGGTCCTGCATCCGCGCCGCGGGCACGGATCTCCGCCGGTCACCGGACAGCCGGGCGCCCCACCGAGTGATGTTCAACCGCCTGCTTCCCTGATGAGTTCTTCACACTAGGTGCCGTGAGGTTTACCACTAGTGACCTCACCAGTGTGGGCGAAACTCGACCCCAGGGGAATCGGGACGGGTCGGCCGACCCCCCGTTCGGGGGACCGATCGATACCGGTCCGCGACATCCGGCGGCACATTCGTGACGCCGGTCACAGATCGACGGGCCCGCTCACCGCGTCTGTGGGGGCTTGTCCACGCAGTGTCGACGCCGCCGCGCGGAACGACCCCAATCGCTGACGGAGCGTCAACACCGCACACTTCCTCCACAACCGTTATGTCGGATTCCGGTTCTGGCCTGACGGCAGGTCGGGTACGCTCGGCGAACTGGCAATGACTGAGCGGTCCGACACGGGGACACGGGGACACGAACACTTGCCTTCGGGGGAAGCAAATGGGCGCTTCACGCACGTATTCGAACGATGTGACACGGGAACGCGACATCACGGGGAGGTCCGCCGGCGCCGCCGCTGTGATCCCCTCCGCTCGCCGACCAGGACGACGCCGAACCGCGGTCGCCGCGCCGCCTGCGGCGGACCCGGAATCCACGACTCAACTCCGCACCGACGCACGCCGCAATCTCGAACAGGTGCTGCGCGCCGCGCGCGAGGTGTTCGGCGAGCTGGGCTACGACGCCCCCATGGAGGAGATCGCGCGCCGCGCGGGCGTCGGCGTCGGCACCATCTACCGACGGTTCTCCGGCAAGGAGTCGCTGGTCCAGCGCATCATGATCGCTGAGACAGCGCGGCTCACCGTCGAGGCGGAAGGGGCGCTCGCGGAGGAGCCGGACGCGTGGGCCGCCCTCAACCGCTACCTGCGCCGCGCGGTCGCCTCCGGGGCCGGCCGCCTGTTCCCGGCGCTCAGCGGACGTGTCCCGGTCACCGAGGAGATGCGGTCCGGCCGCGCGGCACTCAACGACGCGGTGTGCCTTCTCGTCGACCGGGCGAAGGACGAGGGCTACCTCCGCGAGGACGTGTCGGACGCCGACATCTCCCTGCTGCTGTCGTGCCTGCTGCCGCCGCCGGGGCTGCCCAAGGCCCAGCGCCTCACCGTCGCCGCGCGCTATCTGGAGGTAGTCCTCGACGGACTGCGCGCCGAGCGGTGCTCGCCGCTGCCCGGCGAGCCCTTCACCCAGGACGAGCTGGACACGCTGTTCCTGCGCGGAAGCGCGCGCTAGCTCGCCGGCGGGGAAGGGTTTGCCAGGCCCGGTTCCCCGCCACATGCGCTGCGCCCTGCCCGGTGACGCCGGGTCGGGCGGACCGAATCGCAGGCGGACGGGCGCCCGAGCGGCCGATCGGCGAGGCTTCGCCTCGTCGGTGGTCCGCTCGGCGCCTCCCCTCACGCAAACATCTGATCAGCACGGGCGGATCGCGGGAGGTCGCCCGGCCTGCGCGGTGCGGCCGCGGCAGCCGTCGCGGGGCCGCCCCGGTCGGCCTGCCCGCACTCGGGGGGCGGCCGGCGGGCGGCCGTTTTAGGATCGCCGGCATGGAGGAACCACGCGGTGTGCCCGGGCGTAACAGGGTTCTCGGATGAACTTCACCCTGGTGCAACTGCGTTACTTCGTCGCCGCCGCGCGGCACCGCAGCATGACCGGGGCATCGCGGGAGCTCATGGTCTCGCAGTCGGCGATCTCCGCGGCAATCGCGCACCTGGAGCGCGAGTTCGGCGTCCAACTGCTCGTACGGCACCACGCCAAAGGGCTGTCGCTGACCGCGTCGGGTGAGCGCTTCCTCGGTGAGGCGCGCGGCCTGTTGAGCCATGCGGACGAGATGGCCGCGTCCGCCAAGGCCTTCGGCGGCGCGTTGCGCGGTCGGCTCACCCTGGGCTGTGCGGACGCCATCGCGCCGTTCCATCTGCCGCCACTGCTCGCCGAGTTCGCCACCCGGTGCCCCGAGGTGGAGGTCGGGCTCTCCGACGGGCGGGACGACGCCGATCTGCGCGAGGACCTGCTGGAAGGCGCCTGCGAGCTCGCACTCATGCACGATCTGGGGGACGGCGATGCGCTCGAAGGGGAGCTGTTGGCGCAGATCCCGCCGCACGTCGTCGTCGCGCCGGGGCACGGGCTCGCCGGCGAGAAGGCCGTGCCGCTGCGGGCGTTCGCGGACGACCCGATGATCGTGCTCGACCTGCCCCACCACCGGGAGTACACGGCCTCGCTGGTGCGGCGCGCCGCGATCAACCCGCCCGTACGCTTCCGCTCCCGCAGCCCCGAGCTGGTCCGCGCCCTCGTCGCCGCAGGCCAGGGCTTCGCGATCCTCGGTCGGCGGCCCGCAACGGACACGACGTACGACGGCGGGCGCGTCGTGCCGCTGGACCTCACCGACGATCTGCCGCCCCTGCCGCTGCTGCTCGCGCACGCCCGAGGCATCCGCCCCACCCGCAGGGCCGCCGCGTTCGCGGCGGTGTGCCGCGACCGCTTTCTACGCCCGGGGCCACAGGTGCCGCAGGTGCCGCAGGACTGACGCGCTAGTCGCGGACGACCAGGACAGGGCACGCGGCGTGATGGACGACGGCGGTGCTGACCGAGCCGAGCAGCAGCCGGGAGAAGCCGCCGGTGCCGCGCGATCCGACCACCAGGAGGACGTGGCGCTCGGACATGCCGAGCAGCACCTCGGTCGCGGTCCCGGCGAACACCTGGACGTGCAGTTCGCCGTCGAACGGGCGTTCGCGGGTCCGGTTGACGTCGCCGACCGTCGCCTCGGTGTCGCCGCGGACCGCCTCCAGCGTGGCGTTCATGTCCTCGACGTAGACCGAGCCGGGAGCCATGGCGGCATACGTGCCGGCCGGCGGAGCCGCGCTCACCACGTAGAGCGGGAGCTGCCGCAGCTCCGCCTCGGTCATCGCCCAGTCGAGGGCGCGCCGGGACGGCACCGATCCGTCGACGCCGACGACGACTCCGCGCGGCTCGTCCTGTGTCATGGGTCAGGCCTCCTCGTCGCCTGCTCGGCGGTGTGCCGGGCGGGCTGGGAAGGCCCTTTGCCGCAAAAACGGCGAATCATTGCATTTCAGGCACATGGCCGGTGATGATCACCCGCGTGGGTGCGGGGCGGCCGGAGGCCTGCGGGGAGCTGTGCGGCCACGAGAAGGGCGCCCCCCGGCGGACCCCTCTCGTGGCCAGTCACGGGTTCGCGGCCGTGCGCTGCCGACCGGAGGAAACCGCAGGCTATCCGGCGCGTGTGAGGAGCAGATGACGCGCACATGACGGCTATGCGGCCGGGGGGCACCCGGTGCGCCAAGTCGGTCGCGGGCGGTTCTTCAGCCGCCGACGCGACCGCCGATGGTGACGCCGCCGTCCACGACGAGTGTCTCTCCGGTGATCCACGACGCGTCGTCGGACAGCAGGTAGGCCGCGGCTTTCGCGACGTCCTCGGGCACGCCGAGGCGCTTCATCGGGTAAGCCGCCGCCGTGGTTTCCTCGCGGCCCTCGTAGAGCGCCTCCGCGAACCGCGTCTTGACGACGGCCGGCGCGACGGCGTTGACCCGGATGCCCGGCCCGAGTTCGCCGGCGAGTTGCCGGGTCAGGTGGATCAGCGCGGCCTTGCTCACGTTGTACGCGCCGATGAAGGGGCCGGGCACGATGCCGCCCACCGAGGCCACGTTGAGCACCGAGCCGCCGTGCTCCTTCATCCACGCGCGGTACGCCGACTGCGTCCACCCCAGCGCCGAGACCAGGTTCACTTCGAATATCTTGCGCACGGCCGCCAGGTCCGCGTCCATGAGCGTCCCGTAGTGCGGGTTGATCCCGGCGTTGTTGACCAGCACGTCGAGCGATCCGAAGCGGTCGATGACGGCGGCGACCGCGTCGGCCCGGTGTTCGGCGTCGTCGGCGCGGCCGGCCGCGGCCATGGCGACCGAGGTCCCGCCGAGCTCCTCGACGGCGGCGTCGAGTTCCTCCTCGCGGCGGGCCGTCAGGCACACTTTGGCGCCGCGGGCGACAAGCTCGGCGGCGATGCCGAGCCCGATGCCGCGGCTCGCGCCGGTGAGCAGCGCCACTTTGCCGGTGAAATCGCCGGTGAAGTCGGCTGTCATACCGCGAACTTCCCTTCTTCGAGGATGGTCCGGGCCCTGGCTGCGAGGTCGGCCAGTCCTTCCGGCGTGAAGCGGGAGGAGCCGCCGTCGCCGGCCTGATCGCCCATCGCGCCGGCGGTGTAGCGGTTGAGGACGCCGGCGAGGATGCACGCCAGGCGCCAGTAGGCGAAGGCCACGTACCAGTGGATGTGCGACACGTCGCGTCCGGTCGTTGCGGCGTACCGGGCGCAGAACTCGGCGCGGCTCATGAAGCCTTCCGCGGCGGTGCCGTCGGACGCGAGCATGGTGTCGGTCTGTCCGTTCTCGACCCAGTACATGAGGGTGGTGCCGACGTCCGCGAGGGGGTCGCCGAGTGTGCACAGCTCCCAGTCGAGGACCGCGCGTACGGAACCGTCGCCGCCGATGAGGCAGTTGTCGAGCCGGAAGTCGCCGTGCACGATCGTGGCGCCCTGCTGCTCGGGTACCGACGCGCTCAGTGCGGCGTGGACCTCGTCGATCCCGGGCACCCCGGGGACCCGGGTGGCGTCCCACTGGCGGTGCCAGCGACGCAGTTGGCGGCCGATGTAGTCCTCGCGCCGCCCGAGTCCGTCGAGCCCGACCGCGTCGATGTCGACCGCGTGGATCGCGGCGAGCGTGTCGACCAGTTGCTCGCCCGCGCGCCGGCGGGCGGCGGCGTCGAGGACGCGTGCCGAGTCGGCGGCGGTGCGCAGGACCGCGCCGTCGACGAACTCCATGACGTAGAACGGGGCTCCGTTCACCGAGTCGTCCGGGCTCAGGCCGACGACCGGCGGGACCGGGACCGGCGTGCGGCCCGCGCCGAGGGCGGCGAGGATGCGGTGTTCACGGCCCATGTCGTGGGCGGTGGCCAGGACGTGGCCGAGCGGAGGACGCCGCAGCACCCAGCGCGTGCCTGCGGCGTCGGCGACGATGTACGTGAGGTTGGAGTGCCCGCCGACGACCGGGGTGAAGGCCAGCGGCGGGACGAGGCCGGGCACGCGCGCGGCGAGCCACGCGGTGATCTCGTCCGGGTTCACGCCGGTGGGCACTGCGGGAGGCACGGTCGAGCTCACGCCTGTCCCTCCGCCGCGTCGAGGTACGCCGCGAACTTCTTGCGGGCCGCTTCGCGGCGGGTGGGCACGTGCTCGGTGGGCACGTCGACCGGCTCGTAGCCGCGCAGCACGCGGCGGGCGACGGTGACGCGGTGCACCTCGTCGGGGCCGTCGTAGATGCGCGACGCGCGGGCCCAGCGGTACATGCGCTCCAGCGGCAGGTCGGCGGAGAAGCCGAGGGCGCCGTGGATCTGGATCGCACGGTCGATGACGTCGTAGAGCACCTTCGCGCCGAAGAACTTGATCGCGGAGATCTCGGTGCGCGCGGCGGGGGCGCCGTCGCGGTCCATGCGCCACGCGGCGTGCAGCGTCATCAGGCGGGCGGCCTGGATCTCGGCGTACGAGTCGGCGATCCAGTTCTGCACGGTCTGCTTCTCGGCGAGCAGCGTGCCGTGCGCGTGGCGGGACAGGGCACGCTCGCACAGCATGTCCATGGCCCGCTGCGCCTGGCCGAGCCAGCGCATGCAGTGGTGGATCCGGCCGGGGCCGAGCCGCAGTTGGGCGAGCTTGAAGCCGTCGCCTTCGTTGCCGAGGAGGTTCTCGTACGGCACGCGCACCGAGTGGTAGCGGATCTCCGCGTGCCCGCCGAACCCGGCCGGCTGGAGGCGTTCGGTGCGTCCGGGGTCCTCCAGGGTCACGACGTCGCGCACGATTTCGACGCCGGGGGTGTCGGCGGGGACGACGATCATCGAGGCGCGGTTGTGCGGCTTGGCGTCGGGGTCGGTGACGACCATGGCGATGAGGATGTCCGCCACCGAGCCGTTGGACGTGAACCACTTGTGGCCGTCGATGACCCACTCGTCGCCGTCCCGCACGGCCCGCGTGGCCAGCAGCGTCGGGTCGGAGCCGGCGGTGTCCGGCTCGGTCATCGAGAAACCGCTGCGGATCTGCCCGTCGAGCAGGGGCCGGAGCCACTTGTCGCGCTGCCATTCGCGGCCCGATGCGGCGATGCCGTGGGCCAGGAGTTCGGCGTTGCCCGAGTCGGGGGCGTTGTTGCCGAAGACCACCGGGCCGTAGGCGGTGCGTCCGAGGATCTCGTGCATGAGGCCGAGCTTGACCTGGCCGAAGCCCTGGCCGCCGAGCTCCGGCGGCAGGTGGGCGGCCCACAGCCCGCGCGCCTTGACCTGTTCCTTGAGCGGGGCGGTCGCAGCCTGCAGGGCCGGGTAGTCGAGGTGCAGCGTCTCCAGCGGATAGATCTCGTCGCGGACGAATCCGCGCATCCAGTCGAGCTGTTCCTCGAATTCCGGCTCGGTGGAGAAGTCCCAGGCCATCGTGTGTCCCCTCGCGTCGTCGGTGCCGGCCGTATGGCCGGCGGTGTCGGGTCCTGCGCGGTGCGTACGCCCGTGGAAGCGCCGTGCAGTGTCCTTGTCGAAGTCCTTGTCGAAGCGCTTGTCGAAGCGCTTGTCGAAGCTCCTGTGGGCCGGCCGCCTCAGCCGGGTCGGCGGTCCGTCACGGCAGGTCCCCCGGATCCGGCCCGGAATCCGCGGGCTTCGCACAGGAGTGCTGGTGTACGGCCGCCCGCAGGGTGTCCACCTCGCGTTGCAGGTCGGCGGCCATCTCGGCGATCAGCGCGGCGCGGTCCAGGGCGCCGCCGTCGGCCCCGGGGTGGTCGCGGCGCAGCAGTCCGCCGAGGGCCATGCGGCTCAGCATGGCCGCGAGTTCGTGGGGCTCGTACTTGCCGTCCGGGCGGTACCACTTGAACATCCAGTTGCACATGCCGATCACCGCGAACGCGGCGATCTTCGGGTCGACCGGCGTGAACTCGCCGCTCTCGACGCCTTCGCGGATCACCGTGCCGACCGCCGTGTCGACGTCGCGCTTGAACCGGTCGAAGACCCCGCGTGCGCTTTCGGGGAGTTGATCCTGGTCGCGGAAGCCGAGCGTGTAGAGGTGGAGGTCGCGGGTGAGCGCCAGCACGTGGCGTTCGAGTATGCGCCGGAGCCTGACGGATGCCGGCTCGTCGAGCGCGACGACCGCGGAGATGCGGTCGACGGCGACGCGTGCCCATTCCTCGAAGATGTCGCGGACGAGCGCTTCCTTGTTCGGGAAGTAGTGGTACAGCGCCGCTTTCGAGACGCCGAGTTCGTCCGCGATCTCCTGGAGCGTCACCGCACCGAGACCGCGTACGCCGAACAGCCGTGTCGCGGTCACACGGATCTCGTCGCGCATCAGGCGGTTGCGTGGCGGCATCATCAACCTAGCGGTAGGAATTCCGACTCTGTGGTCGGATGCTAGGTGCGGGTGCGGAGCGGGATCAAGAGGTGTGGCCAACGTCGCGAAGGCCCGGTGGCCCGCTGCAAACGGGCCACCGGGCCTTCGGCCCCCGCTCCCCCTGGTCCGGTGGTTCCGGTAGGACTTCGGCGTCGTCGGTGACTTGGGTGACTTCGGTGACTTCAATGACTTCGGCGGTCGGTGGCGACCGGGGCGAATCAGGCGACGGCGGCGATCACGCTCCCGGCGGTGGCCGCGGTGCCCCAGCGCATCGCCCGGCCTGCGGCGACCCCGCGCAGCCACAGCTCGGCCGCGACGACGTCGGCGAAACCGCCGAGCAGTTCGCCCGGGTCGCCGCCGCGCGCGCCCTTGCTCAGGGCCGGGCGGGTGGCGCGGTCGAGTGCCGCCCGGACCACGGCGGTGTCGAGGATCCCGAGCTCGCCGAGGAGCGGGGCCGCGAAGAGGTCGCGCAGGTCGGTGGCGTTGTGCCGCAGGCCGCGGATCTCCGACCGGGTGTAGTCGCCCTTGCCGGTCCGCGACAGCGCCGAGCGCGGCACCAACCCCTCGACGGCCGTGTGCAGGAGCGTGCGCGGACCGTCGCCGCGTCCGCGGGCCCAGGCCGGCAGCGCGAGCCCGGCCCGGACCACGGCGTTGTCGAGGTACGGCGCCCGCACGCGCACGCCGCTGCCCTCGGCCATCTGCTGCATGACGCGGTAGCGGTCGGCGGCGCGGCGTACCGCGACCCACGACGCGCGGTCGCCCGGGCGCCGGTGGACCGAGGGGTCGCCGGGCCGGTCGGAGGCGTCGGCGGTCTCGCGGGCGAGGCGCCGCAGCGCGCCGGCGACGCGCTCGCGGGCCTCCGTGGTGGTCCAGGCCACCGCGGGCGCGGGTGCGACCCAACTGATGAGCGAATCCAGCCCGGTGACCGGGCCGATGTGGTCGCCGTACGCGCCGTGGTCGTCGGGCGTGCGGTATTCGAGCACGTCGGCGAGAGCGGCGAGGGCCTGGTCGAAGGTCGTGCGTCCGACGCGGCGGGCGGCGGCGGCCAGGTCGCCGGGTCGGACGCCGGACGCGCGCGCCCAGGCCCGGGCGTGCCGCATGGCGGCGATCGGGTGCCGGTCCATCGCCAGGTCGGCGAGGTACGCGAGTGGCGTGCCGAGGACCGCGTCGCCGCCGTAGCCCGTCAGGTGCACGTCGATGCCGGCCTCGCGCGCGACGTCGAGTTGCCGCAGGGTGCGGGCGGCGGTGACCAGCGGCGAGGCCGGCTCGTCGGTGGCGCGCGGCGCGTCGAACGCGTCGACGAGGCGGGAGTACGGCAGGAACTCCGGGTCGGCCGGGACGAGCACGTGGCGCAGCCGCGCGGACGACGTGGCCACGCGCGAGGCGTACTCGACGTCGTCCTGGGCGGTCGGGTCGGCCCACGTCAGCGCGATCACCTCGCGCTGCGCCGCACGAGCCGCGAGCAGGGCGAGGACGGTGGAGTCGCGTCCGCCCGAAAGGTCGGTGCCGGCCTTGCCCGCGGCCCCCACGCGGCGGTCGACCGCGGCGGTGAGCGCCTCGCGCAGGGCCGCTGCGGCGGCCGGGAAGTCCAGGGGTGCGGAGCCTTGTTCGTGCAGCCGAACGCGTACCTTCGCGCCGGTCAGCTCCAGGGTGTGGCCGCCTTCGAGGCGTTCGATGCCGGCGAACAGCGAGCGGCCGGAGGCCAGTTCGGGGATCTCGGGGCACAGGACGCGGGCCGCCAGCAGGTCGCGGTCGAGTTGTGCGCCGGTGAGGTCGGCGAGCGGGAGGGCGTGCGAAGCGTAGACGACGCCGTCTTCGTAGGGGGTGTAGTGGACCTGCCGCAGGCCCGCGAGGTCGCCGAGGACGAGGGTGCGGCGGCCGAGCCGGATCACGACGTGGTAGCTGCCCGGCCAGGTGGTCAGCGGGCGCAGTCCGCCGCCGCGCGCGACGGCGAGGCCCACCTCCAACTCGGCGTCCGTGGCGCGGCAATCGCCGAGGACCGCCATCCGGACCCGGCCTCCGCCCTGCCCGCGGGTGAGTACGCGCACTTCGTCCTGCGGCCATTCGCCTACCAGCCACAGGGGTTCGGCGTCGTCCCAAAGTGCCGTCGAGTCGGCGGGCGGCGGTGCCGAATGGCTGCCGCTCGCTCCTGCGAACCAGCGCATGTCAGTTCCCCCTGTACTGCGGTCCTCCACGGCGCCGGCGGCCAACTGCCGGTCGCCGCCCTGTCATTGAACCAAGGTTAGGCAACCCTGTGGGGAGCGCGCGGGCGGGCGCACGGGCACATGGGCCCGGCGCACGTCGCGGACACTCCGTCCGGTTTCCTCGTATCTGATGTGAAAAATCCCTTGAATGAACGTTTCTGATGGCGTATCAGTCACTAGATGCGTACCGCCCATAGACCGGGCGTACACGCGACGACCGTCACTCTTCGGGCTCGCGCCGATGCGCGAATCGGCTTACCCGCACCACCCCCGGCAGCTACTCTGAGGGGGACGGAGGTCGCCTTTGGGGGCAAGCCATGCGCAGTGGTCCGAAGCGCGACGGGTCGGGGCAAGCCGCCCTTCGACCCGCGGTGGCGGCTTCCCGGCCCCCGCGCGCGCTCCCCCGCTCCCGCGACGGCCGGACCGCACGCGAACTCCCCGACCAGCCAACGCTTTCCGCGCCCCGCACCGCGACCGCCACCGGCACCGCCACCGGCAGCGGCACCGCCGGGACCAACCGAACGACCGCGCCCACCCGCGACCTTCCGCCGCGCCGGCCGCCCGCCCGCGGGCCGAACCAACGCCTCGGCGACCTCCTCACCCGCGCCGGCGTGAGCAACGCGGGCCTCGCCCGCCGGGTCAACGACCTCGGTGCGGCCGGCGGCCTCGCGCTGCGCTACGACAAAACGTCGGTGGCCCGGTGGGTCGGCAAGGGTATGACCCCTCAGGGCCCCGTGCCCCACCTGATCGCCGCCGTCCTCGCCGAACGCCTTGGCAGGCCGGTGCCGTTGGAGGAGATCGGCCTCGGCGAAACCGGCACCACCGACCCCGACCTGGGCCTGTCCTTCCCGCGCGACCTTGCCGAAGCCGTCGTCAAGGCCACCGACCTGTGGAGGCATGACCACGTGAACCGCCGGGACTTCCTGACCGGGACATTCGCCGTCACCGCCTTCGCGACGCCCCTCGCACGCTGGCTCATCTCCCCGGCGGACGCACGGGCCGAACACCTCGGCACCGACCGCAAGGTCGGCCGGGCGGACGTGGCGAAGCTCCGCGAGGCGGCGGCCGAGGCGCGGCGCTGGGACAGCAAGTACGGCGGCGGCGACTGGCGCGCGTCGATGGTCCCCGAATGCCTCCGCGTCGAGGCGACGCCGCTGCTGCGCGGCTCCTACCAGGACCCCGTGGGCCGCGAGTTGTTCGGTGCGACGGCCGAACTGTCACGGTTGGCAGGGTGGATGGCGTTCGACACCGGCCAACACGAAGTCGCGCAGCGCTACTACATCCAGGCCCTGCGGCTCGCACGAGCCGCAGCCGACATCCCCCTCGGCGGGTACATCCTGGCCACGATGAGCCTCCAGGCGACCTACCGCGGCCACCCGCACACCGCCGTCGACCTCGCCCAGGCCGCCGTCGAGCGCAACCGCGGCGTCGCCACCAGCAAGGTGACCGGCTTCCTGCACCTGGTCGAGGCCCGCGCGCACGCCCGCGCGGGGGACGCCCGCGCGTGCGCGGGCTCGCTCAACGCCGCCGAGACCCACCTGGAACGCGCCCTGCCCGGCGACGAGGATCCCGAGTGGATCGACTTCTTCTCGTACGACCGGCTCTGCGCGGACGGCGCGGAGTGCTACCGCGACCTCCGGCTGCCCGAGCAGACCCGGCGGTTCACCGCCGCGGCGCTGGCCGGGCGGAGCGACGCGTTCATCCGCTCGCACGGCCTGCGGCTCGCGGTCGGCGCGCAGGCCGACCTGGCGGCGGGCGACGTGGACGCGGCCTGCGGCGGCGGGATGCGCGCGCTCGCCGTGGCCGAGCGGGTGCACTCCGCACGCAACACCGCCTACATACGCGACCTGCTCACGGACCTGCGCAGCACACACGCCCGGGTGCCCGCCGTCCGGGAGTTCACCGAACACGTTCGCGCCGCCATCGGGACGACCCCGTGAACCGCGCCCCTCGTACGGACGAACCCGTGCAGGCCGGGCGCCCTCCTGCGCGCGGTGCGCGATACTTGGCTCCTCCGAGGCGGTGAAGGGCGGAGAGGCCATGCTCAGGTACGACGTGATCGTGATCGGCGGCGGCATCGTCGGCCTGTCCACCGCGTACGCCCTGACCCGGCGCTCGCCCGGCACCACCGTCGCGGTCTGCGAGAAGGAAACCTCCTGGTCCGCCCACCAGACGGGGCGCAACAGCGGCGTCATCCACTCCGGGCTGTACTACCGGCCCGGCAGCCTCAAGGCCCGCTTCGCGGTCGAAGGCGCGCGCCGCATGCGCGAGTTCTGCACCGAACACGGCATTCCGCACGAGGTGACCGGCAAACTCGTCGTGGCCACCGACCCGTCCGAACTCGGCCGCATGAAGGAGCTGTTCCAGCGCGGGGAGGCGAACGGCGTTCCGGTACGGGAACTGACGCCCGATCAGATCCGGGACCACGAGCCCAACGTCCGCGCGATCGCCGGCCTGCATGTGGGCACCACCGGCATCGTCGACTACGCCGCCGTCTCCCGCACGCTGGTCGATCTCCTGCACCGGCACGGTGTCTCGCTCCGCACCGGAGCGGGCGTCACCTCGCTCGCGGTGCATCCGCGCGAGGTCGTCGTGCAGACCCGGCTCGGCGAGGTGCGCGGGCGCGTCGTGGTCAACTGCGCCGGCCTCTACAGCGACCGGATCGCGGCGATGGCGGCGCGAGCCGAGGGCGGCGAGCCGCCGCCGGTGCGCATCGTGCCGTTCCGCGGCGAGTACCACGAGCTCGCGCCGCACCGGCGCGGCCTGGTCCGCGGCCTGGTGTACCCGGTCCCCGACCCGGCGTTCCCGTTTCTGGGCGTGCACCTGACGCGCGGAATCCGCGGCGACGTGCACGTGGGCCCGAACGCCGTGCTCGCGCTGCGGCGCGAAGGCTACGCATGGACCCAGGCCGATCCGCGGGAGCTGGCCGCGACGCTGACCTACCCCGGGATGTGGCACATCGCCCGGCGGCACTGGCGCTACGGCGCCGGGGAGATGTTGCGCTCCCTCGCCAAGCCCGCGTTCACCCGCGCGGTCCAGCGCATGCTCCCGGCGGTGACCGCCGACGACCTGGTACGCGCCCCTGCGGGCGTACGCGCGCAGGCCGTGCGCCCTGACGGCGAGTTGGTCGACGACTTCCTGTTCACGGGCGGCGAACGCATCGTGAACGTCCTCAACGCGCCCTCCCCCGCCGCGACCGCGTCCCTGCCGATCGGCGAGGAGATCGCGGACCGGGTCCTGGACCGGCTGGCCGGCCTGCCGTGACGGCCGCGGTGACCGCGACCACGGCTGCTGTCACAGCCGGTGTCTCGGTTGGTGTCAGGGCTGCGGTGACGGCTGCCGCGCGGACGCGCGCGACACGGCTCCCGTAGCATCAAAGGGTCCCCCGGCGCCCCCGGACCAGCCAGGATCCACCGGCGCCGACCCCGTCCCGACCCGACGAGCCCCCCTGTGATGTCCTCCGCCACGCGCTCCGGCGCGCCCACCGCCGCGCCCGCGCATCCGGTCGGCCGCCGGGGAACGCCCCCGCCCGGCACCGCGTCGACGCTGAGCCCCGACCCGTTCGGCGGGCCGCCACTCGGTGCCGTCCGAACCTTCCATCCCCGGCGCGGACGCCTCAGCCCCCAGCAGCGGGACGCCATCGACCGGCTGGCACCGGCGTACGCGGTGCCCGTCGACGGAGCGCCGCTCGACCTCACCGCGCTGTTCGGCAACGACAGGCCCGTCGTCCTGGAGATCGGCTTCGGCATGGGCGAGGCGACCGCGGCCATGGCCGAGGCCGCGCCCGGCGTCAACATCCTCGCCACCGACATCCACACGCCCGGCATCGGCAACCTGCTGCACCTGATCGAAACGCGGCAACTGGCCAACGTGCGTATCGCCGAGGGCGACGCCGTGGTTCTGCTCACCAACATGCTCGCCGCCGGCGCACTCGCGGGCATACGCGTCTACTTCCCCGACCCGTGGCCGAAGTCCCGGCACCACAAGCGCCGTCTGATACGGCCCGGGTTCACCGCACTCGCCGCATCTCGCCTCGCCCCCGGCGGCACCTTGCACTGCGCGACCGACTGGGCGCCGTACGCCGCGTGGATGCTCGACGTCCTGGAAGCCGAACCGGCCCTCGCCAACGCTGCCGGACCCGGCGGCGGATACGTCCCGCGCCCCGACTGGCGGCCGATGACCCGCTTCGAACAGCAGGGACTCGCCAAGGGTCACAGCGTCGCCGACCTGATCTTCACCAAAACCGCCCCGAACGCGTCCTGACCCGACCGCGACAATCGGTGGAGCAGCGCATATCTCCGTGCATATCGGGTCAACACAGCGAACCGGCCGAGGCCGCCCGGCTATCGTCACACCACATGGACGCACACGAGCACGCCGTGCGGGCCGTCGGATCCGGCGGCGGCCCGATCGGTGCGTTGCGCGCCTTCTTCGCACGGCCGCGCCACCGCGTCACCGCCCTGGCCCTGCTCTTCGCGGTCTGCTGGAGCACCGCGGCAGCCAAGATCGCCGAGGTCACCGGCCCCGACGGGCTCGTGGTCGGCGTCCCGCTGGCCGCCGCGCCGGTGCCGCTCGTGGTCGGTACGTTCATGCTTCTGGCCAGGGCACGCCCCCAACCATGGCCGCATGTGGCGTTCGCGCTGTCGTGGGGGGCGGGCGCGGGGGCGCTGGCGGCGCTGTACGCGAACTCGTGGTCGATCGAGGCGATCGTCGACCGCTCCGACGAGCACCATGCGGAACTGCTCGGCCTGACCGTCGTGGCGCCCTTCGTCGAGGAGGCCGCCAAAGGCGCGGCCGTGCTGCTCCTGTTGGTCTTCCGCCGCCCGTGGTTCCGTGCTCCGGTGGACGGCCTGGTCCTCGCGGCGACCACCGCGGCCGGATTCGCCTTCACCGAGAACGTCCTGTACTTCGGGCGGACGTTCGGGCAGGGCAGCGACGACGGAGAAGCCGCGTCCCAGACCGCGGCGATATTCGTGGGGCGTGCGGTCCTGACGCCGTTCGCGCACCCGCTGTTCACATCGGCGATCGGGCTCGCGCTCGGCTGCGCGGTGCTGATGCGGCGGCGGGCACACGCGGTGGGCACCGCGGCCGGGGGCTACCTGGTCGCTGTCGGTCTGCACGCGGGGTGGAACGGCGCGGCGTGGAAGAGCACGGTCGAAGACGAGCCGCTCGTCATGCTGTCCGTCTACCTCGTGGTCATGCTGCCGCTCCTGACCGGGCTCCTCTTCCTGGGAGTTCGCCTGCGGCGCGAGCAACTGGCGGCGGTGTCACGCCAGTTGCCGTACTACGTGGCGGCAGGGTGGATCACCTGGAACGAAGCGGCGATGCTCGCCTCGATCACCGACCGGAGCCGACAGCGCGCCGCCGCCCTCGCGCGCTACGGCAAGCGCGGCCGGGACGTCATGCGGCAGTATCAGTGGACCGCGACGGCACTGGCCGAACTCCGTGATCGCACCGCGCGCGGACACCTCACTCCGGACGAGTTCACGCCGCAGGAACGGGTTTTGCTCCACAGGCTGTGGACGGCTCGCACGCGCCTGCACGAAGTGCTGACGTACATGGTCCCGACCCCCCGCTGGGCTGCGGTCCGGCGCGGCCGGCCGCCGCAGGCGGGCATGGTGTGGGCGCCGCTGGGCGGGGCGCGGCCGGCCGCCACAGGCGGGCATGGTGTGGGCGCCGCCGGGCGGGGCGTGGCCGGCCGCGCAACCCGGAGGACACGGTTGGGGCACGCCGCTCGCGCATTCCCCGCCGGCCACGCGGCCGAGCGCGCACGAGCCGCCCGCGTACACGCCGTGACTCACCCCGGGCCAGGGCAGGCACGCGCCCGGCGTCCGGTTGCCCACAGCGCATATCCGTCGGTTTTCGGCCAATCCGGGACCGCCGGCGCGTCCGCTGCCGTGGCCGCAGGCGCTGGGACGCGAGCGACGCACCGCACAGGACCCACTGCATGGCACGATGGTCCCCGCTCGCCGCCCGCCCGTCCCCGGGGCCCGTCTGGAGAACTCCGTGCACATCACCACCAGCTACATCCCCACCGAACGCGATATCGCCGACGGAGTCGTCGCGTTCCGTCGCGGCCTCTTCCGCTCCCTGGTCGGCGGCGGCACGGCCCTGGTGGGAATCGGCCTGGTGGTCCTGCTCGTCGAGGCGCTCGACGGGCCGATCGCTTTCTGGCCGTTCATCTTCCTGGTGTTCGGACTGGGCATGCTCGCGCTGCGGTTCTGGGCCCCGGTGCAGGCCGCCCGGCAGAACCGGCACATGCACGGCGATGTGTGCGAGGTGACCCTGACGGACGAGGTCTACCGGTCGGCGATAGGCGCGAACCGGGCGGAGATCCCGTGGGACACGTTCCGCCGCCTGCGGTCGGTCGACGACCAGTGGATCTTCGAGTTCAACCCGGCGCAGGCGATCATGGTGCCGCACCGGGTCTTCAGCGACGAACAGAACGCCGAGATCGGCGGCTTCCTCAGCGGACGCGGCCTGACCCGTCGCTGACACGTATCAGCGGGGTTCGCGCGAGCCTCGGTCGATCGGCCGCAGCGCGTATTCGCCGCGCGCCCGGGCGGCGTATTCGCGGTCCATCTGCCGCGCGATGACCACCTCCAGCGCGCTCCAGCCGCACGCCAGAAGGAAGATCGCGGCGAACAGCACCGCGACGACCCACAGCCACGAGCCCGCCACCACCGCCATGGCCGCCACCATCCCGGCGACCAGGACGAGTGCGAAGAAGACCACGGTCAGCGCCGCGGCGTCCCCCGCTCGTTCGGAGAGTCGGCTCCGTCCCATCGGACGCCTCCTCCCAGCCTTTCCCCGTCCCTGCGCCGGATACCTCAAGCGGGTAGCTCAAGCGGGTACCTCAAGCGGATATGTGCCCGCAAACCGCGCGCGCATACGCGCCCGCCCACGCGGATCCCGATGAGCTTCCAACCGTACGGTAATACGTATCAGGGCACTTCCCGGCCCGAAACGTGAAATGCCGCTGACACCTTGGGGGTTCGCAGGCGCCATGCGCGCGCACGTCACCCCGTAAGCCGTGACACGCTGCCGCAACTGCCCTGCACCACAAGAAAACGGACAATCGACACAGGTATTCGTCGACCCCTCGGCGCACGCCCGAATGGCTGGTATACGTATGACACTCAAGGCGGAGTCGGTGGCCGCCCAGAGCCGAACCGAACCGACCGGCGCGTCGGAGACCTGAGAAACCGACTCGGAGGGGCAGCGCGTGATCCGGTACCGACTCCGGGTGGACTTCTACCAAGATGTCCCGGAGGACCGGCCCCCGACGGGGTACGTCGGCTCGCTGCTGTCCGGCGACTTCGCCGGTCCCGCACTCCCCCGCAGCGGCGACTCGGTGTCGGCGATACCGCTCGGCGGCGCCTACGTCGGGCCGTGGACCGCCGGACCGTACATGATTGTTCACCGGGTCGAGCACCACCCGGTGCCCGTCGACCTCGACGGGCACATCGTGGAGTGGTGGGAGCAGTACCCGCATCCCTCGGTGCATGTGGTGATCCGCGCCGAATGGCCGTCCGAGGAGAAGGACGAGCACGAGCTCATGAACCTCTACGAGGCACAGGGCTGGAGTTCTTTCCCCGCCGGACCGGAGAACCCGTTCGTCGCGACGGCCGACGTCGCGGTCTTCTGACGCCCGCGCGCGGCTCTCACGAGGCGCGGTACGACGACCGGTCCGCAGTCGAGATGATCTTCTTGACCACCGGGTCGTAGGTCCGTGCCAGTCCCGCGGTGCTGAACGAGATCTTCGACAACGGCAGCAGCCACACCTGCGGATAAATCGTCCGCCCGTCGCCGCACTCGACGGTGTAGAGCGCGTACTCGTACGTCAGTTCCCCCTCCTTCGCGAAGGTCTTGCCGGTCGTCTTCCCGGTCGGCCGCGTCGTCGCGCCGACTTCACCCGGGCACGACGTGGCCGGCTCCGCCAGCGTCCAGCCGTTCGCGCTCTCGAAGAAGGTCTTGCTGTTGAGCTTCGTGTTGGCCCAGACGCGCAGACCGCCGCGCAGGCAGTCGGCGCGGTCCGCGGCCGGGAGTTCGAGCGGCGTCACGCACACCGACGTCTCGTCGATGGGACGCGCCTCCCATCCTTGGGGGATGGCGAGTTTGATGCCGCGAAGGTCGTACGGCGCCGGGCCCTGGACCGTGCCGGGGGGCGCAACGTCGGGCGACGCACTCGGCTGTTGCGCGGCCGGCTCCTCCTTCTTGCCGTCGCCGCGCATGGCGACCGCGACGGACACCGCGATCGCGAGCACCGCGACGGCCGCGACAACGGCCAGGAGCGGCTTCGCCGCGCCGGGCCGGCGTGCCGGAGCGGCCGAACGCCCGGCCCGGCGGCGGCCGGTGGCCGGCGAAGGATCGGACACCGGGGGGAGCGTCCCGCCGACGATCGTGTCGGTCTGGTCGTTGCGGTCGTTCCCGCCGTGGCCGGGCCAGGGTGCCGGGGCCGGGCCTGCCGGGGAGTAGGCGTCCGCGGCTTGGCGGCCGGCTCCCGGGGCGGCGTACGCGGCCGGGCCGGTCCCGTACGCGTCGGGCGGGGCCGGGACCGTGACCGGCGGAAGTGCCTGGGTGTCGGCGGACGACGCGTAGGCCTGCGCGGCCTGCGGACCGGCCTGGTACGCGGCGGCGGCCCCGTACCCCGGCGGCCCGCCCTGACCGGGTGAACCGCCATGGCCGGGTGTACCACCGGGAACACCGCCGGGGACCGCCCCCGGAACGACGTGCGGCGCGGCCACCGTGTGGGCGTGCGCCGAGCCCGCCCCGCCGTCGTGGGTTCCTCCCGCGACGGGGTCCTTCCAGTGCATGTGGATCAGCGACGTCGCGTCGGAGACCGGGTCAAGGGCCGGCGCCTGCGCCGCGCCGAGGGCGCCGCGCCATGCCGAGGTGACCCGGCTGAGCAGGTCGTGTGCGGAGGGCCGGCGCAGCGGGTCCTTGTCGGCGCACCGCTCGACGATGCCGCGCAGCGGCTGCGGCACGCCGGAGATGTCGGCCTCCTCCGAGAGCACGCGCATGGCCACGACCTCGGGGGCGCCGGTCCCGAACGGGATGACGCCGGTGGCCGCGAAGGCGACCATCATGGCCCACGCGTACACGTCGGCGGCCGGGGTGCTGGTGTGCCCGCGGAACCGCTCGGGGCTCATCCACGCGGGCGAGCCGATCATCATGCCGGTGCGGGTGAGCCCGCTGTCCTCCATCGACCGGGCGATGCCGAGGTCGAGGACGCGCGGTCCGGCCGGTGAGCAGACGACGTTCTGCGGCTTCAGGTCGCGGTGCACGATGCCGACCCCGTGCAGGGCCACAAGGGCTTCGGCGAGGCCCGCGGCCAGCGCGAAGAGTTCGTCACCGGACATCGGCCCGTGCCGGTCGACGCGTTCGGCGAGTGTGGGGCCCGGCACATACTCGCACGCGAACCACGGTTGGGCGGCGTCGACGTCGGCGTCCAGCACCGGGGTCGTACACGTGCCGCGCACGCGGCGCAGCAACGCCACTTCGCGGGTGAAGCGGGCGCGGAACTCGCGGTCGTCGGAGAACTGCGCGTGCACGATCTTGACGGCGACCCGGCGGTCGAACTGGTCGAGACCCGCGAACACCGAGCCCATGCCGCCGGATCCCAGCCGCCCGGTGAGCCGGTAGGGCCCGACGGCCCGCGGATCCGCGTCTCCGAGGGGCCGTATGCCCGTACCGGCCTCGGCTGCCATACCGCCTCCGCGCACTGACTCGACGGAGAGGGCCCCGAGCGCCCGTCTCCTCGTTCGGGGCATCCTCTCACTTGGCGCCGATGCGGCAAGTCGTCCCGGACCGCCCCCACAGATCCATGACACATCGTCAGCCACCGTCTGGTTTGCGGTTGCCGGCGGCGCGTCAGGTCGAGGTGGGGCCGACGAAGGCGCAGGCGGCGGCAGGTCCGAACCGTCCGGGTCGGCGGGACATCACCCACAGGACCGACCGACGTAGGCTGGCCTTACCGGCACGGGCGCGTGATAGGTGTGCGGGGGCCGATCGTCACCGACCGGTCGCATCGACCGATCGCCGCCCCGAGAGACCGGGAGGTCCGCATGAAGATCAACGTCGACTTCGACAAGTGCAAGAGCAACGCGCTGTGCATGGCCGAGGCGCCCGAGGTGTTCGAGGTGCGGGACGACAACTTCCTGTACATCCTCGACGAGAACCCGTCGGAGGAGCTACAGGCGCAGGTCCGGGAGGCGGCCCGCGTCTGCCCGACGCAGGCCATCACCCTCTCGGACTGAGCGGGGCCGACAGGACCGGGCGCGG
>NZ_JBPKBI010000001.1:282475-349050 GCF_051388935.1 Yinghuangia sp. YIM S10712 | reverse complement strand
GTGCCGTCGGCACGCCGCCCGCGCCGCTCGCCACAGGTCAGCCGCGCCGCCTGCGCAGTCGCTCGCGGGCGTTGCGGGCCTGCTCCGACGCCGCGGTGCCGAACCGCGAGACCTGGCCGGGGATCGCCGAGCCCTGGTACGCCTGTCGCGCCGCGCTCCCCGCGCCGCGTCCCAGCTCGGCGGCCCGGGCGAGGGGTTTGACGTTGACGACGACGGTCCCGCCGACGCGGTCGTGCCAGGCGCGGCGGCGCGGGCCGAGTACGGCGAGCGGGTCGAAGAAGCCGATGAGGCTGACGATTCCGCAGACTGTGGCCAACGTCCATTCCCGCAGGATGAGTTCGTACCACATCAGCATGAGCGCGGCCCAGGGGACGAGCACCGCGACGACCGTGCGGCGGCCCGACCGGGCGAGACCGAGGCGGCTGGATCCGCCGCGCTCGGGGACGACCTTCATGCCGAACATGATCTTGCCGAGGGTGCGTCCGAAGAACGCGTGCATCAGCCAGTCGTAAATGGTCGGCAGCAGCAGGTGGGCGAGGATCAGGAGAAGCAGGACCATTTTGGTCGTGTCCCACAACCCGTCGACCGCATCGAGGGGCGCTCGCGCGGTTTTGTCCCCGTCGCCGCGGAGCAGGGCCCAGAACGTCTTCTCGAAGGTGGTGTTCTGAAGGTCGACGGCTTTGCCCTGAAGGTAGTTGTACGCCGCGAACCACAGCGGGATCACCAAGGCGGTGGCCAGCACGTAGTCGACGGTCCGCGCGAGGAGGCGCAGGAATCGCGAGGCGCGGGGGAGTTCGTCAGGGGCGGGTTCCGCCGGCAACGCGCCCGGCGGCGGACCCACCGGGGACATGGGCGGAGGCCGCCAGTCGGGCGGAGGCGGGCCTTGCAGCGGCCACGGGCCCGGTGCTTGCTGCCCGGGCTGCTGAGGGAACGTCATGCACCGGACGGTGCCGGGACGTTGCCCGCACCGTCAAGCTGTCTCATACAGCTTTCTCGCGCCTTTCAAGCGAATTGCGAGTTTTGCTCGTTATAGGGACGGTGGAAACCGTACGGTTCAGGGCAGTTCGCCGAGTGTGACGTCGACTGTCGCCGTACTGCCGTCCGCGCGGACGAGGTCCACCTTGACGACGTCGCCGGGCTTCAGGCCCGCGAGCAGTTCGGACAGTGCGGCCTGCGTCGGGGTCTCGGTGCCGTTGACGGCGGTGATGACGTCGCCGGGTTGCAGCCCCGCCCGGGCGGCGCCGCTGTCGGGTGTCACGGTGACGACGCCGACGCCCTGCGCGCCGCCCTGGCTGCCGACCACCGTCGTCGCGGTGATGCCGAGCGCCGCGCGGTTGGAGTCGGTCACACGGCCGTCCCGGATCATCTGGTCGGCGAGGTTTTTGGCCGTGTTGGACGGGATCGCGAAACCGATGCCGGGCGCGAGGGTGTTGGGGCCGCTTGCCGCGGCGAGTGTCGGGATGCCGACCACGTTGCCGTTCAGGTCGACGAGGGCGCCGCCGCTGTTGCCGGGGTTGATGGCAGCGGTGGTCTGGATCAGATTCGGGATCGTCACGGCCGACGAGCTGTCGGCCGACTCGCTCTGGGTGCGGTTGAGCGCCGACACGATGCCCTGGCTGACACTGCCGGACAGCCCGAGCGGGTTGCCCATCGCCAGGACGATGGTGCCGACGTCCAGGGCCGCGGAGTCGCCGATCGGCGCGGGCCGCAGGTCGGGCGGCGGTGCGTCGAGCCGGATGACCGCGATGTCGTTGGGCGGGTAGGCGGCGACGAGGTGGGCGCGGACGGGTTGCACGCCGGTCGCGAGCGTCACCTCGAACTCGGTGGCGCCACCGACCACATGGGCGTTGGTGATGATGTTGCCCGCGGTGTCGTAGATGATGCCGGAGCCGAGTCCGTCCTCGGTGGTGATCTGCACGACCGACGGCAGGACGTCGGCGACCACTTTGCGGTACGCGTCCTGGAGCTCGTTGTCGGGTCCCGACGGCGCCGCCTGCGCGGTGCCCGGTGACCCCGGGGCGACCGGTGTGGCGCCGGACGCGGTGCGCTGGCCGTCGCCGCCGTCACCCCCGCCGTCGCTGCACGCGCCCACGGACAGCACGAGGACGGCCGCGAGTGATGCGACCGCCCTGCGTCCTCGTACCCACCGCTCGCCTGGTGCCACCGGTGTCACCGCAACTCCCTCGCCGGCCGGACCGGAACCGGCAGGCGGGTGCCCCGTATGCGGTGGGCGAAACCTGCGGCGGGGCCGGGCGCCGTCGCTCTTGTTTATTGCGCCGAACGGGGGTGACATGGCGCGGGCGGCGGGCCGACCCGCGTCCGCCGAAGGGCAACGCGCGCATTCCGGAGGCACGATGCTGTCGCTGCAAGAGATCTCCGACCGCCTGGAGATCCAGGATCTGCTGGTGCGTTACTCGCACGCGGTCGACACCCGGCAGTGGGACCTGCTCGACGACGTGTTCACCACAAACGCCCGCATCGACTATTCGGCGGTGGGCGGTCCGGTCGGCGACGTGGCGGCGACGAAGAAGTTCCTCGCCGACGTCATGCCGACTTTCCCGGCCTTCCAGCACCTCCTGGCCAACTCGTCGGTCACCGTCGACGGCGACACGGCGACCGGCCGCACGATGTGCCACAACCCGATGCTGCTGCCCGGCGACGACGGGCAGCAGAGCCTGATGATGTGCGGCCTGTGGTACGTGGACACGTTCGCGCGCGTCGACGGTGCGTGGCGCATCGCGTCGCGCACCGAGGAGAAGAGCTACATGTACGTGGCGCCCTCGACCCCCGGCATGGGCTGACGGGAGGCCGTCACGCGCTTCGGACGCGCTTGCCGGGCCCGTCGGCGACAAGCCGTTCGGTCACGCCGGCGGCGCGGTCAGCCCCGCGCAGGGGCGCAAACCGTCGCGCCGCTCGGTGATGCGCTCGCCCTCGCCGCCGGTCTGCGGCACCGGGACGCCGCGCTCGTCGACGAACGCGGGGGTGAACTCCTCGCCGACCACGTTGCCGTGGGTGATGGTCAGCGTCGTCACGCCGGTGTCGTTCGAGTCCGGGTACGGAGACGTCCCGTACCAGAGGAAGTTCCCGAAGCCGTAGCCCACGTACGTGTCGCCGAGCATGCCCGCGCCCTGCATGACGTGCGCGTGGGTGCCGACGACGGCGGTCGCGCCCGCGTCCGCGAGTTTCTTCGCGAGGGACTTCTGCTCGGCCGACGGGCACTTCTGCCCCTCGGTGCCCCAGTGCATGTAAACCACGACGACGTCGGCCTCGGCCTTGGCGTCCTTGACCGCCTTGACCAGGCGCGTCGCGGTCAGTGCGGACGCGATGCCGGGCTTGGACGGGCCGGCGGCGTACTTGGCGTTCGTGAGGTCCTGGACCTGGCTGGCGGCCAGGAACGCGACCTTGACGCCGTTCGCCTCCGCGGTCCACGGCCGGAACGCGGAGGCGGTGTCCGGACCGATGCCGACGATCGGAAGCGCGGACGTGCGGGCCGCATCGATCGAGTCCTGGAGGCCGACGGGCCCGTAGTCGACGGCGTGGTTGTTGGCCATGCTGACGACGTCGACGCCCGATTCCGCGAGCCTGTCGAGCGACGACGCGGGGGTGCGGAAGTGGTAAAGCTTTTCCTCGGCCGTGCCCCGCTCGGTGATCGCCGACTCCAGGTTCACCATCGCGAAGTCGGCCTGCGCCAGCGTCTCGTGGACGGGTCCGAGCGCGGTCTCCGCACCGGCGGACAGCCGGGCTTCCGTCCGTTCGGTGAAGTGCACATCGCCGCCGAACGCGATGGTCACGGTCCCACGCGGCCGGGGTTGGGCCGTACTGGGCGGCGCGCCCGTGGGCGGGCCGACCGAAGCGACAGGCGCCACAGGGGAGTTGCCGGGGTCGGAGGCGTCATCGGAGCTGTCGAGCAGCGAACAGCCGGCGGCCAGGGCCAGTGCGGCGCCGCCGGCGATGACCCGGATCCACCGGGCGGAAGGTATGGGCACCGGCACACGCTAGCGTGCGGGGCGCGCGAGACTGGCGGGAATGCGCCCGGGAGGCGCCCGACTGGCACGCGGCGGGCCCCGGCCGGGTGGCCGGGGCCCGCAGTGACGTTCTGGTCCTCCGGGCCCGGCCATGGATCCTACGTCCGGGCGCTCCGAAGGCCTTTCAATCGTAGCAGATCAGAGGCTTCAGCTTGCGAAATGCAAGGGCGACAGGCGGTCAGGAGCGGTTGATCGCCTCGTAGACGCGTTCCGCGAGCTCCGGGTGCATGTCGAGGTAGCCCTCGTCGTCCACTTCGAACGCGCCGGTGCGGAAGCTCTCGACGAAGGTGCGCAGCATGCGGTCCATATCGGGATAGTCCGTCTGGTCGGGTGCTCCGTCGACGTAGCTCCACACCTGCACGATGCCCTCGTGCGCGGTCCACGCCACCGCGTAGAAGTCCCCGGCGGGCGAGACCAGCAGCGGAAGCCAGTGGGTGTCGCCGTCCGCCTCGACCTCGACCGCGTCCCGGAACTCCATGGCCTCGTCGAGGCTGACCAGCACATACCCCGGAATGAACGACGCGTCGTCGACGGTCTGGTCCTCCTCGGCGCGTGTGCCGTCCGCCCAGCCGAACCACGCGATCAGCTCGTCCGGCGCGGCATCGAGCCGGGAGCGCACCGCCTCGGACGGCAGCCCCGGCTCGAACAGGTGGACAACCTTGCGGTCCAACCTGTCCAGCTCGCGCCGTACCCCGTCGAGCCCCTCGGTGATCGCCATACATCTCCTCCTGTACGCGTACGCGCCGTGCGCACCCGCGTACAGGATGTCGTACGACACCGCCGCGCCCGCCGATGCTCGGCGCGTTCGCCGCGCGGCCCGCGCCACCCGGCCGGACGAGTCGGATCAGGCTTGGGGGGACCCGTCGATGCCGAGGATCGCACTCTCCGGAAGAACCGTGTGCCGCAGGTCCGGGTCGACCGGACCGTTGAACGGCGGGTACTTCGGGCCCTGGGCGTTGCGCCGGTAGATCGCGGTGGAGTGCTCGGGGTTCGTGTCGAACTCGGGGATGACCTGCTCGCCGAAGAGCTCGATCATCTCCAGGTTCTCCTCGTGCGACATGCCGTCGTTGATGCCGAACACGAGCTGGTCGGTACCCACTTCGCGGTACGACTCGATCTGCTCGCACACCTCTTCCGGCGTGCCGACGAGCATGAGGCCGGCCTCGATGGCGAAGTCCAGGAATTCGTCGCCGCCCTGCGAGAGGTCGAACGGCGGTTCGGGCCAGGTGATGGCGTCGGCGGACTTCGGCATCGTGTCGTGGTAGAGGTTCACCATCGTGACCAGGTAGCCGCGGCCCTTGGATATGGCGATCTCGCGGGCGCGCCTGCGGTCGCTGAGGCAGATGACCGCGTTCGTCATCATCACGTTGTTGTTCTGGTAGTCGCCGAGGATCTCGACGGGGTTCTCCGCGGCCTCTTTGTACGCCTCGATACGGCCCTTGAGGTTGTAGATCGGCTCGAAGTTGAACGCGATCGCGCCGATGCCCAGCGAGCCGGCCTTGGCGAACGAGCCGGGGTTGCCGCACGCCATCCAGATCGGCGGGTGGGAGTGGCCGTACGGCTTGGGGAGGATGTTGTGCGGGGTGGGCACGGTGAAGTGCTCGCCGTGGAAGGAGTAGTCGTACTGCTCCCACATGCGCACGATCTCGCGCGCGACCTCGTCCCACTCGGCCTTGGTCGAGTTGGTGTCCATGATGTTGAACGACGCGACCTCGTGGCTCCCCGCGCCGCGGCCGGTGCCCCACTCGAAACGGCCCTCGGTGACGTGGTCGAGCATCGCGGCGCGCTCGGCGTAGCGGACCGGGTGCTCCTTGCGGGGCGACAGGCTGTTGATGCCGGTGCACAGGTGGATGCGCTCGGTCTTCGCGGCGACGTAGCCCATGACGACCTCGGGCGCGGACATGTGGCTGTACTCGGTGAGTGCGTGGTGCTCGCCGAACCAGAGGTACTTCCAGTTGTGCTTGTCGGCCTTGATCGCCAGCTCCATCTCGCGCTGGAGCATCAAGTGCTCGGACGCACGATCGTGCGCAGCCGGGCCCGGGATGTAACCGTTCAGGAAGATGCCGAACTCCACGTGGAGCCTCCCTAATCGCCTGTCCGACGAGGTCGTTATTGGCGGCTGCGCCCGTACAGCGGCAATGTACGCGCGGAGGCTTGAGACTAGTTGTGAAAGGTGTCTGACGTCACGTCAGAAACCGTTCTCGGCAGGAGAGTTGATGTTGATCAAGCGGTCGTGACCCCGGTCGCGACGGGAGTTCGGCAAGGGTGGGAAAGGGGGTGGGAGGGGTCGGCACCCTGCGCGGTGTCGACGACGCGCGAGGTTGCCGCCCCGAGGGCCCCGCGAAAAGGGTCCCGCCCAAGCAACACCCAAGTCAATCCTAGGAGTTCCTGGCATTGACCCCAGTGAAAGCTTGGGACAGATTGGCGGCATGACCCGTCGACCCCGTATGACCCTCGACGACCTGCGCAACTTCGTCGCCGCGTGCCGGCACGGCAACCTCAGCACCGTCGCCCGCGAGCTGTCCTGCACGCAATCCGCGGTCAGCCAGCACATCCGGCGGCTTGAGCGGGAGGTCGGACTCGACCTCCTCGAACGGCTGCCGCGCGGCGTCGCGCCCACCGAGGCCGGCCGCATCCTGTACACGGCCGCCGCCGAGGGACTGTCCGGGCTCGACCTGGCGCTGCGCCGACTGCACGACCTGCGCGACGGCCACGGCGGCGCGGTCCGCATCGCAACGGGGGCCACGACCGTGCGCCACTTCATGACCGACGCGATCGTCGAGTTCCGCCGCCGGTATCCGCACACCTCGCTGGAGTTCCAGACCGAGAACTCCAGCCGCACCTGCCTGGCCGCGGTGTCCGCGGGCCACGCCGATCTCGCGTGGGTGACGATCGGCGATCCGGTACGCGGCATCCAACAGCGCCCGGTCGCCGCACTCCGATGGATGCTCGCGGTGCGCCGCGACGACCCGCTCGCCGAACGCGACCGGCTCGACCTCGGCGACCTCGCCGGCATCCACCACATCCGGCTGCCCGAGACCTCCACCTCGCGCGCTCGCCTCGACGCGCACCTCGCCGCCCACGACATCCGCCCGCCGGCCACGACCGGCGTCGCCGACTGGGACACCGCCAAACTGCTCGCCGAACTCGGCCTCGGCCACGCGGTGGTCCCCGACGTACCCGACCCGGCCCGTCCCCCGGACGGCCCCCTGCGCCTGATCCCGATATCGGGGCTGCCGCCGCTCACCGTCGGCTGGGCGGCCCGGCAGTGGCGCGCGCTGGCCCCGGCGGCACGCGAGTTCGCCGACTTCGTAGAGTCGTCGGCATGACCACGTCGCCCGTGCTGACCATCTCCGACGACATCGCCGCCGCTCCGCAACTGCTCTTCGCCTACTACAACGCGACAGCCGCCGAGCTGGGACAGCCGACCTGGGACTCCCCCGACGACCTGCCCGACTATTTCCGCACCGACTACGACGACCCGGGCGCCTACTACGCCGCGCCCGGCGGCTATCTCGTGGCCCGGCTCGACGACCGGCCCGTGGGCGGCGTCGGCTTCCACCCGCTCGGACCGGACATCGAGGTCAAGCGGCTGTACGTGGTTCCCGAAGCACGCGGAGCGCGGGTCGCCCGAGCGCTGATGCACGCGCTGCACCAACGCGCCCATGCCGCCGGGGCGGCACGCTGCGTCCTGGACGTCCTGCCGCAGCGCACCGCCGCGGTCGCGCTGTACGAGAGGCTCGGCTACCGACGGATCCCCCCGTACCGGCCCACCTACGGCGCGGTCGAACTGGACTGCTTCGCCCTCGACCTGGCGCTCTGATCAGCCGGCCCCCGGGTCCTCCAGTGCGGCCAGGCGCTCGAACTGCTCGGTGTTCAGGCTGACTTCAAGCGCCTGCATATTCTCGCGCAGATGGCGACCGACGTGGTCCCCGGAATCGGAACGATGGTCTCCGCGCGGTGCAGCAGCCATGCCGGCGCGGTCTGCTCGGCCTCGCGCAACTGATCCACCGCCACCTCCGACAAACCGATGTGGCGCACCTTGATGCGGAGAGGCTCCGTACCGGCGGCCGGGCACACTCCTCGCCTGTGACCTGGATCACGACAAAATGGCGGCCGTGGGAACGATGAGTTTCCGATGGCGTGCCCGTCTACATCTTTGAATGCAGCACGGCAGCGGGACACGATGGCACCGGCGCACGAAAAGCCACCAAACGTCCCAAAAATCCCGATCCGGTCTCCCGAGCAGAGGAACGCGACCATGGCCAAGATGATCTTCGTCAACCTTCCGGTGAACGACCTCGACAAGTCCAAGGCCTTCTACTCGGCGCTCGGCTTCACGCTGAACGAGCAGTTCAGCGACGAGACCGCGGCCAGCTTCGAGATCAGCGACACGATCGTTGTGATGCTGCTCACCAAGGAGAAGTTCCAGCAGTTCAGCACCAAGCCGACCGCGGACGTGAACTCCGTCACCGGGGCCATCACCGCCCTGAGCGCCGACAGCCGCGAGGAGGCGGACCGCCTCGCCGACATCGCCCTCTCGTCCGGTGGCCGCAAGGCCCAGGACCCCATGGACATGGGGATGATGTACGGCCGCTCTTTCCTCGACCCCGACGGCCACCACTGGGAGCTGGTGTACATGGACCCGGCCGCCTTCGAAGGCTGAGCCCACGCGGATGTGCCCCGGGCCGAACGAATTCGCCGACCCGCCCGGGGCACATCTTCGTTCACCCTGGTGTGCGGCCCTTCACGTGGCTCGAACTACCGTTTGGCCACGGATAATTGTCGTTATCATGTGCGACGAGTGATCCACTGCGAGGCGCCGTCCGTGGCACCGGACCGTCGGCGCGCCTCCGGAGACGGGGGTTGACGATGGCAGGGTCCGCATTCGACCGCACGCCTGAGCAGGACGCCCTCATCGAGGGGTGGACACCGCCCGGGGTCGACGTTTCGCGGGCGCACAGTGCGCGCATGTACGACTACTACCTCGGCGGCAAGACCAATTTCCCCGCCGACCGCGCCGCCGCCGAGAAAGTACTCGCGGCGTTTCCGTCCCTGCGCACCGGCGCGCAGGAGAATCGAGCGTTCCTGCTGCGGCTCGTCCGGCACCTGGCCGGCCTGGGCATCACCCAGTTCCTCGACATCGGCACCGGCATCCCGATCGAAGGCCGCAACACCCACGACGCCGCCCAGGACGTCGCACCCCACTCGCGCGTCGTCTACGTCGACAACGACCCGATCGTGCTCGCCCACGCCCGCGCGCTGCTGACCGGCCATCCGTCGGGCGCCACCGCGTACATCGACGCGGACGTGCACAACCCGGAGTCCATCCTCGACCACCCGGCCCTGGAATCGACGCTCGACCTGAGCCGGCCGGTCGCGGTGCTGCTGCTCGCCGTCCTGCACTTCGTCCCGGACGAGCACAAGCCCACCGAGATCCTGACCCGTCTCACCGACCGCCTGCCGTCCGGCAGCTACCTCGGACTCTCCCACGTCACCGGCGACTTCGACCCGGTGAGCTGGGAGCGCATCGTCGACACCTACCGGCAGTCGGGCATACCCGGCCAGGCCCGGTCACGCGAGGAATTCGCCGCCCTCGTCCCGGCCGGCTGGGAGATCCTCGACCCCGGCGTCGAAATCATCTCCCAGTGGCAGCCCGACAACCCCGACGCGGAACTGCCCGACCCGGCCCTGGTATCCGCATACGGCCTGCTGGCCCGCAAACTCTGAAACACCGCCGCCGGGTCGGCAGTCGCCACGAGGCTCCCGACCCGCGCCGGCGGCGAGATCGCCTCGGAAAAACCCACTCCGCCAACAACAAAGCCCCGCAGTCGACTTCCGTCGACTTCGGGGCTGTCCATACTTCGATCCGAGTGGCCAGGGGCGGGGTCGAACCGCCGACCTTCCGATTTTCAGTCGACCATGATCGCTCCGCCCTGGTCATTTCCTATCTTCCACCGTCCCAGTTTATCCACGTCGCAACCCATTCTCAGACCGCTAGTGCTCCCCCATAAGCCCCTGTTGCATCCCATCCGGGCACACCACGGGCACACCAAGAACCCACTTGCGACTGGAAGCAGGGCGGCAGTATCAACGGCACGCCATGATGGGGACCCGTCCACGCGTTGAGGGGAAGCGGGTGAGGGCATCCCCGGTTCGGGGGCTGCGCTCGGCCAAAACAGCCCCCTGACCTGCGGCGTTCTATCCCGTGTATCAAATCCACCCCATCCAAGGCAGTCAAGGGTAGGATTTGATACATGCCTGCTTCGGAGACGCCGCGGACCGCGTCACTGCTCGGCGGCCTACCGCCCACGTTCACCAGTCGGCGGGGGCGGTCAGCGGGGCTTTCCCCCCGGGATCTCGCCGCCCTGGCCTCGGAAGGACGCATCGAGGAGATCTCGCGCGGTGTCTATCGGCGCGCCGATGCCGCCGAGACCGCCCACCTCGATCTGCTCGCCGTCAGCCTGCGCGCACCGCGCGCCGTCATCTACGGGGAATCCGCCTTGGCCTTGCACGAGCTGATCGACGACATTCCGACGAAGGTCCACATCGCCGTGCCAAGAGGAGCGCATCGCCCCGCCATCGCCTACCCGCCGACCGCTGTCTCGCAACTGGCTCCGGAAACGTTCGACTTGGGTATCGAGGCGTTCGCGGCGGCCCCCGGGGAAACGGTGCGTGTCTACAGCGCCGCCCGCAGTGTTGTGGACGCCATGCGGCACCGCGCGCGAACCGGCGAGACCTTGGCGTTGTCCGCGCTCGGTCGCTACCTGCGCAGCGGAAAGCCTGGGGGCCTGCGCGAACTCCAGGAAATCGCCCGCGCTTTGGGGGCGCTCTCGACCATCCGCCCGGCGGTCGAGGCGGTGCTCGCCTGATGCCTGGACCCACCCGAGACACCACCGCGGGCCGCGTCTACAACGACCTGCGCAACCTGGCCCGCCGTTCAGGCCGGTCCACCGACGAACTCATGGTCGAGTACGTACTCGAACGATTCCTCTTCCGGATGGCCCGGTCCCCGTTGGGCGGTCCGCACTTCGTCCTCAAGGGCGGGCTTCTGCTGGCGCAATTCGGAGCCCGCCGAATGACCAGGGACATCGACATCCTCGGACGCTCCTTCCCCGGTGACGAAGCCGAGATCATCCGCCGTGTCAAAGGCATCTCCGGCACCGAGGTGGACGACGGCGTCGCATTCGACCCCGCCACGCTCAAGAGCGTGCCCATTCGCGAAGACGACGAGTACCACGGGCTGCGGCTGTCGATGACCGCGACGATCGCCCGCGCCCGTCTCAAGCTCCAACTCGACGTCAGCTTCGGGGACCCGGTCACTCCGGAACCACGTGAGATCGTGTATCCCCAGCAGCTGGCCGAGGAAGGCTTCCAGCTCTACGGGTACCCGATCGCCACGGTCATCGCGGAAAAGCTCACGACCGCCGTATCCCTGGGGGACCTCAACACGCGCGACCGCGACTACGCGGACCTCCACCGTCTCATCACCCGGAACACCCTGGACGGCGCCGAATTGACCGACGCGGTCGCCGCCACCGCCGCACACCGGTCGATCCCGCTGAAGTCCTTGTCGGCATCCGTCACCGACCTCGGTCAGCGACGACAAGGCTCCTACACTGCTTGGCGCAGGCGCCAAGGCACCGCAGCGGCCGAGTATCCGGAGCTGTTCACCACAGTCGTGGCCGAAGTCATCGACTTCGCAGACCCACTCCTCACCGGTCATGCCGCGAATCACACGTGGACCCCCGACACCGGCCGGTGGCAGTGACGGCGGTGTCAACCGCTTTCTGGCCGGAGTCGACGTCGACCTCCTCTGCGTTCAAACGATGCGGCCAAAGGCTGCGCGGCCCTGAACTAGGCTGGACGGGCTTCCGCGCGTCTTCGCGGGGCGTGGTCGTCTGTCCTCGTGTATTGAGAGATGTCTGTGGCAACGGTCCACCGAGGTGTCGAAACGGACAATGAGGCGGACACCTCCGACAACGTCCGGCGACCGGAGGCCTTGAGCGCGACGCAGGTCGCCGGGCTCGTCGGCTGTCAGGCGGCGTTCTTGCCGGCCGATCCGCCTCGGGCCGGGCGAATGGCGTTCTGGCGCGCGGACGGTGGTCAGCCGCTGGGGTGCGCGGCGGAGTCGGAGGAGCTGACGGTCGTCCGACCGCATGGGGCCGGGGCGCGTCGCCGGACCGTCCCAGCGGTGGTCGTGCCTGTGGACCGTGCTCTGCCGGTGTTGACCCGCGCGCGCCATGGGGGCGGCAGCGCCGCGTACTGGGGTGCCGCGTCGCTGGTGGCGCTTCAACTCGTCGCACGGGGCCGTCTGCTGCCCGGAGTGTCACCGGACGGCTTCGACGCCTGGCGTGTAGCGCCGCTGGACGGCGAGGACATCCACCGGGTGCGGGAGTTGGCCGGCGCCATGCCGCCGGAAGCCCGTGCCGTTCCCTTGCCGGGCGCCGGTTCGCCGGCTCTCCCGACAGCCGAACCGCTGGTACGCGCATTCCTGGACGCGGTGGCCGACAGCTTGCCACGCACGCCTGCGGCCCCGTACGCGGCCGGTGGTTCCGCGTTCGCCGCCCGCACGCCCCTTCAAATCCCTGAGCAGCGGGGTTGGGCAGCGGGGATCGCCGCCGGCATGGACGCGGGCGTCCGCGTCTCCCTTCGTCTCGAACTGCCCGACGCCGATGGCTACGACGCCGACGACGCGGACTGGCCGGACGACTCCGGGCACACCTTCCGGGCGATCGTCCAGCTGCACAGCCTCGCCGACCCCACCCTCGTGGTGGACGCCGTCGACGTGTGGGCGGAGTCCTCGTCCGTGCCGGACCAGTTCGGGCCCCGCACCCGGATCGACACCTTGCTCGTCCTCCGCCGCGCTCGGCACGTTTGGGCTCCGTTGTCCCGGCTCCTCACCGCGGCGGTCCCGGACGCGGTCGAACTGTCCGACGCGGAAGTCGAGGAGCTGCTCGGCGAAGCCACCGAGCGACTGGCCGCGGCCGGCATTCACGTGCACTGGCCCAAGGAAGTGGTCCGCGAACTCACCGCGACCGGAATCCTGGAACCGCCCGCGCGCAAGAAGACGCAATCCGACGCGAAGTCGCTCCTCTCCTCGGACCAACTCCTCACTTTTCGTTGGCAACTGGCGGTCGGTGGCGAGCCGGTCAGCGAAGCGGAGATGGCCCGCCTTGTCGAGGCCCACCGCCCCCTGGTGCGCCTGCGCGACCAGTGGGTGGTCATCGACCCGCAGCTGATCCGCAAAGTCGAACAGCGCCGGACGCAGCATCTGACCGCCATCGACGCGCTCGGCGCCGCACTTACCGGCACATGGGAAGTGCACGGCGAGTTCGTCCCCGTCGCCGCGAGCGGAGCCCTTGAGGAACTGCGCGCCCGCATCTCGGATCCCGAGGCGGCTCCCGGCCACACGCCGAAAACCCAGCCCGCCGCGCTCGCCGGAGCCCTGCGCGACTACCAACTCCTCGGCGTGAACTGGCTGGACCGGATGACCTCACTCGGTCTCGGCTGCTGCCTGGCCGACGACATGGGCCTCGGCAAGACCATCACTCTGATCTCCCTGCACCTGCGTCGCCAAGAACAGAAGGCGACCACGGCCCCGACCCTCGTGGTCTGCCCCACCTCGCTGCTCGGCAACTGGGAGCGGGAAATCCGCCGCTTCGCCCCGGATACGCCGGTACGGCGCTTCCACGGCCCCGGCCGCACCCTGGACGGACTGGAATCCCACGGCTTCGTCCTCACGACCTACGGCACCCTGCGCCGCGACGCCGCCAATCTCGCCGACGTCGTGTGGGGGCTGCTGGTCGCCGACGAGGCCCAGCACGTCAAGAACCCGTACTCCGCTACGGCGCGTGCGCTGCGGGCCGTGCCGTCGGCCGGACGGGTCGCGCTCACCGGCACCCCGGTCGAGAACAACCTGTCCGAACTGTGGGCGCTGCTCGACTGGACCACGCCCGGCCTCCTCGGCAACCTCACCGCGTTCCGCAACAACTACGCCAAAGCCGTCGAAAGCGCCCAGGACCAGCCCACCGCGGACCGCCTCGCCCGCCTCGTCCGGCCGTTCCTGCTGCGCCGCCGCAAATCCGACCCCGGCATCGCCCCCGAACTCCCGCCCAAGACCGAGACCGACCAACCCGTCGCGCTCACACGTGAACAGGCGTCGCTCTACGAAGCACTGGTACGCGAGTCGCTGGCGAAAATCGCCAGGGCAGACGGCATCACCCGCCGCGGCCTGGTGATGAAGCTGCTCACCGGCCTCAAACAGATCTGCAACCACCCCGCCCAGTACCTCAAGGAATGGGACGACCCCAAGCTCAACGGACGCTCCGGCAAACTCGAACTCCTCACCGAACTCCTGGACACCGTCATCGCCGAGGACGGGTCCGCCCTGGTCTTCACCCAATACGTGGAGATGGCCCGGCTGATCGAACGCCACCTCGCGGACCGCGGCGTGCCCACCCAGTTCCTGCACGGCGGCACCTCGGTCAAGCGGCGCGAGGAAATGGTCGAGCGCTTCCAGAACGGCGAAGCCCCGGTGTTTCTCCTCTCCCTCAAAGCCGCGGGCACCGGACTCAACCTCACCCGGGCCGGACATGTCGTCCACTACGACCGCTGGTGGAACCCCGCCGTGGAAGACCAAGCCACCGACCGGGCCTACCGAATCGGCCAGACCCAGCCGGTACAGGTGCACCGCATGATCGCCGAAGGCACCGTCGAGGACCGGATCGCCCAACTGCTGGGGCAGAAGAAGGACCTCGCCGAAGCCGTACTCGGCTCCGGCGAGGCCGCCTTCACCGAACTGACCGACGCGGACCTGGCCGACCTGGTCACCCTCCGCCGAGACGGCGCGACCACTGGACGCAAGGCGAAACGATGAGCACCACACGCAGAGGCAGCCGCGCTGCCGACGGCCGGCTCCGAACCTTCCCACCGTTCCCACCGAACCAAGGCAGCAGGGGGCCGTTCGCATCATCGTGGTGGGGCAGGGCCTGGGTCTCCGCGCTGGAGCACACCTCCATGGACAACGGACGACTCCAACGCGGGCGCACGTACGCCAGGCGCGGAGACGTCGACGCGATCACCGTCACACCAGGACGTGTCGAAGCCCGCGTGCACGGGAGCCGCCGCACCCCGTACCGCACCCATGTGGCGCTCCCTCAGCTCACCGACACCGAGTGGAACCGGTTCCTGGACACCGTCGCCGCGCAGGCCGGGCACATCGCCGCGCTGTTGGACCGCGACATGCCCACCGAACTGGTCGAGGACGCCGAAGCGGCGAGGGTGCGGCTGCTGCCCGGACCGAGCGATCTGGAGCCATCCTGCTCCTGCCCCGACTGGGGTTACCCCTGCAAGCACGGCGCGGCGCTCTGCTACCAGGTGGCCCGGCTCCTCGACGAGGACCCGTTCGTCCTGCTGCTGATCCGCGGCCGCGGCGAAAGCGAACTACTCGACGAACTCCAACGCCGCAACGCCGCCCACGCGGCTGTGGAACACTCCCCGACGAGCCCGGCCACCTCTCACATCGCGCCGACCGGGCGCACCGCCCGTTCGGTGTTCGAGGCCTACCGCCTCGGCTTGCCGCCGGTCCCCGAGCTGCCGCCCATGCCGGAACGCGCGGGACGCCCTCCCACCCTCGTCGGCATCGAGGCCCCTGGTCCCGCGATCATCCCCGCGGGACTGGAGATATTGGCGTCGGACGCCGCGATGCGCGCCAGGCAACTGCTCGCCCACGCCATCGATGACGCACACCCGGACAGCGCACCCACCCCCGAACTGACGGAATGGCAAGACGCCGTCCGCATGTGCGCCGTCCACCCGGACGTCGAATTGTTCGCACGCGTCGCCGCCGGAACAGGCCGCAGCGCCGAAACCCTCGCGCAGGCGGTCCGCGCTTGGCGCCACGGCGGAGCGACCGGCCTCACGGTCCTCGAAGAACCGTGGGACCCACCACAAAGCGAGATGGAGCGTGCCCGCGCCCAACTCAAGGACGACTGGCCCGCCGAGGCACCTCTCCCCCGACTCCGCACCTGGAGGAACCGCTGGACCGTCGAACGCCACAACGCCCAACTACGCCTCGGCCGCGACCACCTCTGGTACCCCTACCGCAAAACGAACGGCGCCTGGTGGCCCTACAGTGCACCCGAACCCCAAGCTGCCGTGGCCTTGGGTCTGGTGCTCGACATCGATGCCTGACGCACAGTCAGAACCACCGGGCACACCTCGGGCACACCGTACGAACAGTTGTGACCGGACAGCAGGGCAGACCCGCGTATCGCCTGCCGCGCAACGCGAACCCCCAGGCCAATGGGGTCACTTGAGAACGTCGCGAACCCATCAGAAGCAAGCGCAAGCAAGAAGAACCTCGAACCATCCGATTGGAATCGGAAGTTTCGAGGTCAATGACGATCATCCCAAGACTCAGGAAACCGCAGGTCAGAGGCCACTTTCGCGTCTCATATGGTGGCCAGGGGCGGGGTCGAACCGCCGACCTTCCGATTTTCAGTCGGACGCTCGTACCAACTGAGCTACCTGGCCTGGGAGTGGATAAATCCGCCTTGCGGCGGATCTCCAGCGGTCCTGACGGGATTTGAACCCGCGGCCTTCACCTTGACAGGGTGACGAGCACTCCAAACTGCTCCACAGGACCTTGATTGAGTTGTTCGAGCCGGGTTGTTCCTGCCCTGCTCGGTGTTGCTTCACTCTACCGTACTTCACCGTACTGGCCGTACGGCTTGGTGCGTGCCCCCAACGGGATTCGAACCCGTGCTACCGCCTTGAAAGGGCGGCGTCCTAGGCCACTAGACGATGAGGGCTTGGTGGCCGTTCCGGCGTCTGGTTGCCGTCGGGGACGGTCAGAACTATACGGGGTCGTCGGCCCGAACGGCAAAACGGTTTACGGAGGGGCCGTCGGCGGCCCCGGCGGCGGGAGGCGGCCAGCACAATGAGGGGGTGCTGGAGATGTCGCGTGAGGAGTTCGAGGAGCTGGTCGCCGAGGCGCTCGACCGGATCCCGCCGGAGTTGACCGCGCTCATGGACAACGTGGCGATCTTCGTCGAGGACGACCCCGATCCGGCCGGGCCGGAACTGCTCGGGCTGTACGAGGGGATCCCGCTGACCGAGCGCGGCGACTGGTACGCGGGCGTCCTCCCGGACCGCATCACGATCTACCGGAACCCGACACTCCGGATCTGCGAGACGTACGAACATGTCGTCGAAGAGGTCGAGATCACCGTCGTGCACGAGGTGGCCCACCACTTCGGGATCGACGACGAGAGGCTGCACGAGCTCGGCTACGGGTGACCGGGCGAGCATGCCCGCGGTCGGTAGCCTGGGCGCGCCGGCGGGTGCCGTGCCGGCGCTTGTCGGGTCGTCTGGGAGACGCGGATGTCGGAGCGGTCGGATGGCCCCGGCCTCTCGGAAGACGGCCTGGTCGATCCCGATGTCGACTTCCGGCCGGATCCGATGCCCCCGCTGTGGCAGGGGTCCGTCCTCGCGGTCATCTCCGTCGGCGGCGCCCTGGGCGCCTGCGCGCGTCGCGCGGCCGACGTCCTGTGGCCCACGGCGGCCGACGGGTTTCCGTGGGCGACGTTCGGCGTCAACGCCGTGGGCTGTGCGCTGATGGGCGCGTTCATGGTGCTCGCCACCGAGGTTCGCCGGCCACACCGCCTTGTGCGGCCGTTCGTCGGCACCGGAGTCCTCGGCGGCTTCACCACCTTCTCGACCTACGCGGTCGGCGTCCAGCGCCTCACGGAACGAGATCACGTCGGGCTCGCGACGGCCTACCTCGCCGCGACGCCGGTCACGGCCGTCGCGTGCGTATGGGGAGCGACGGTGCTGACGCGGTGGGCGGCCTCGCGCGCGGGCGGGCAAGGGCCGTCGGCATGACGTGGCTCCTGGTCGTCGCGGGCGCGGCCGTGGGTGCGCCGCTTCGGTACGTCACCGACCGGCTGGTGCGAACGGCCCGTCCCGGCATGCTTCTTCCGTGGGGGACGGTGGTCGTCAACGTCATCGGCAGCCTCGTTCTGGGCGTCCTGACGGGGGCCGTTGTCGCGGGCGCGGCGTCGTCCGACGTTCAGTTGCTGCTTGGCACCGGCTTGTGCGGCGCTTTGACGACATATTCCACGTTTTCCTACGAAACGCTCACTCTTGCCGAACAGGGCCACCGTGCACACGCCTTGGCGAACGTCGCGGTGAGCCTCGTGGCCGGCGTCGGCGCGGCCTTCGCCGGGGCGGAAATCGCCCGGGTGTGGTGGGGCTGAACCGCGGCCGGTGGATTTCGGCGCGATTTGCTCGCTCGTATGAGTGACGCGGGGGCCGGACGGGGCTTTCGGCCCGTTTCGGCACCGAAAATGGCTGACAGGGAATCAGGCGCGGGGCAGGGGTGCGAGAACGCGCCTGCACCGCGTGCGGGCAGGGCGCGGCGCTTGGAGGGCGACCACGATGGGCGAAGGCGCTGAGCCGCCGGGCGACTTCGAGGCACCGGCAGGTGCCCGGCCCGGGCGGGCCGAGCCGCCACTGCGCGTCGGCACGTGGACCACTTTCGGCGGGGACGAGCACGAGGATGTCGGGGGTGACTCGGACGCGGTCGAGGCCGGGCCAAAGGACGTGGACGAGGAGGCGTCAGGCGACTCGGAAGTCGAGGCCATCGGCGATGAGTTATCGGATGCGCTGCGAGACGACGAGGAGAACGACGAGGAGGATGTCCCGGAGTTCGCTCCGCAGTACGACCCGGACGATGTCGACCTCGACGACTTTCTCGACGACGCCTCGGGCTTCGGGGCCGCGTACGTCACGGGAGCGGCAGTGCCGCGCGCCCGGAGCGCGGACGTGCTGTCCGACGACGATGACGGCGTCGCGGACGAGGATGACGGCTGCCCCGCGGGGGTCTTCGGCGATGTCGAGGCAGTGGCGCAGAACGCCGACCAACCTGTCTTTCCCCCGGTCGGCGAGCCGTTCGAGTCTGTCGGCCAATCCTTGTGGGCACAGCCGCAATTGCTCCCGGGCACGTCGGCGTTTCCGTCCCCCTACCCGGGCTTCGAGGCGTACGCGAACGTCTCCCCCGGCGCCATCGCCGCCATGCCGGTCGCTGCTCCGGAGGCCGCGCAACTCCCCTCGGAATCCACGGAGTCCCGACGAGGACGCCGTGCGGCGGACGACCGGGAGACCGGGGACGCGGGTCGCCTCGATCCGTCGGACGCCCCCGAACCCCGGCGCGCCCGCGGGCCGTTCGAGACGGCCTTCCTCCTCGGCGCCCCGGCTCTCGTGCTCGTCGCGCTGGTGCTCTATTTCGGTTGGGCGCGCAGCGCGGCGATCGCCGATTACCTGGGGTTCGACGAAGAAGTGCTCGGCTTCAGTGCGCAGGAGTATCTGGTCCGCGGCATCGACACCCTCGACCGTCCGATGCTGGCGGTCTTCGCGGCGCTGCTCGCGGTACGCATGGCCCACCCCCGCCTGGTCGTCCGCCTGCGTCGTCGGCGGCGTGCGGCCGTCCGCCTGTCGTGGGTCTTGCGGTGCGCCTGGTTCGCGGTGCCCGCGGCGGCTTGGGCGATGGCCTTCGGGTGGCCGGGCGGGGCCGACCGGTGGCCTGTGCTGCTGCCGGGGGCGCTGACTGTCGGCGTGCTGGTGTCGGCGTACGGCGTGCTGATCTCGCGTCAGTTGGGCGCGCATCGGCGCGAGACGGGAATGGGCGTGCGGCCGTGGTCGTTGTCGGTCGTGTTGACCGCGTCGACGGTCGTGCTCTCCCTGTTCTGGACGCTCGGTTCCTACGCCGAGGCGGAGGGACGCGCGACCGCACGGCGCATGGTGGAGGAGCTTCCGACGCGAACCGCCGTCGTCGTCCACTCGGCGCGGGATCTTCGTATCGCCGCCGGGCAGGGCGTGACGGTCGAGTCTCCCGACGGTCCGGACTCGGCGTACAAGTACCGGTACGCGGGACTGCGGCTGCTGCGGCGTGACGACGGGCAGTTGTATTTGCTTCCGGACCGGTGGTCGTGGAATCGTCCGCGACTTGTCGTGATCCGCGAGGACGCGGGCGTGCGGGTGGACTACACGCGCATGCGCTGAACCTCACGTCGGTCGGTCCACGGGCCGTTTCGGGTTGCGAAACACCAGGTCACAGGGGGTTCGGTAGCGTCCCGGCGGTGCCGTAAGCCATTCGGGGCAGCAATGTCCTGTAGGCTGATAGATCGACTCGTGTTCATCTCAGGGCGTCGGCTTGAAAGCGCGGCGCCTCACAGGCTCGTTCAGGTGCTCAGCAGAAGGTCGCAAATTGTGGCCGGTTCCGGGCTGCGGACCTCCGACGTGCCGTCTTTCGGAAGGTTCTGCATGCCCCCGTTGTTCCAAGACTCTGTCACGCCCATGCCCATGGACGCCGACAAC
Source organism: Yinghuangia sp. YIM S10712 (assembly GCF_051388935.1). Lineage (NCBI taxonomy): Bacteria > Bacillati > Actinomycetota > Actinomycetes > Kitasatosporales > Streptomycetaceae > Yinghuangia > Yinghuangia sp. YIM S10712. Next base: position 328,645 of record NZ_JBPKBI010000001.1, on the reverse strand, counting down.
GACACCGACGTCACGGTCGCCGCAGCGGCCGACGTCGAAGACACCGAAAACGCCGAGGACACCGTCGAGACCGCGGTCGCGCAGGCCGCCGACGACACCGCGGACACCGTGTCGGCCGACGACGCCGAAACCACCGCGGAAGACGCGGCAGACGTCGACGACGCGGACGACACGGAGGTCACCGCGGCCTCCGAAGACGACGCCGACGTTGCCGAATCCGAGGACGCCACGCCCGCCGGGCCGACGTTCGGGGAGCTCGGCGTTCCGGAGGCGCTGGTCGAGGCGCTGGAGCGCCGCGGCGTGCGCCACGCCTTCCCGATCCAGGCGGCGACCCTCCCCGACGCCCTGAGCGGCCGCGACATCCTGGGCCGGGGGCGTACCGGCTCCGGCAAGACCCTCGGCTTCGGCCTCCCGACGATCACCCGGCTGCGTGGCCAGAAGGCGCGTGCGAAGCGCCCGCTGGCGCTCGTGCTCGTGCCGACCCGCGAGCTGGCGATGCAGGTGCACGACGCGCTTGAACCGTACGGCCGGGTCCTCGACCTGCGCATGAAGGTGGTCTGCGGCGGCATGTCGATGCCCCGTCAGATCATGGCGCTGGAACGCGGTGTCGAACTGCTCGTGGCCACGCCCGGTCGCCTCCAGGACCTCGTCGACCGCGGCGCGTGCTCGCTCGACTCGGTGAAGATCGCGGTGCTCGACGAGGCCGACCAGATGGCCGACATGGGCTTTCTGCCGGAGGTCTCCGCACTGCTCGACCTGGTGCCGAGCGGCGGCCAGCGCATGCTGTTCTCCGCGACGCTGGACAACGGCGTCGACGCGATCGTCAAGCGCTACCTGACCGACCCCGTCACGCACTCGGTCGACCCGCACGCGTCGTCGATCACGACGATGGAGCACCACGTCTTCACGGTGCAGCCGAAGGACAAGGTCTATGTCACGGCGGCGATCGCGGCCCGCCGCGGGCGCACGATGGTGTTCGTGCGGACCAAGTTCGGCGCCGACCGCGTGGCCGCCCAGCTCCGCGAGGCGGGGGTGCGTGCCGAGGCGCTGCACGGCGGTATGACGCAGGGCGCGCGGACGCGCACGCTGGCCGAGTTCAAGGAAGGCCAGACGCCCGTCCTGGTCGCCACCGACGTCGCCGCGCGCGGCATCCACGTCGACGGCATCGACCTCGTGCTGCATGTCGACCCGGCCGCCGACCCGAAGGACTACCTGCACCGCGCGGGTCGCACCGCGCGGGCCGGCGAGGCGGGCACGGTTGTCACGCTCGCGCTGCCGCACCAGCGGCGCACCGTCGACCGGCTCATGGAAGCCGCCGGGGTCGCGCCCGAGCGGCTGCGGGTGACGGGCAGCAGCGACCCGGAGATGCGCCGCATCACGGGCGCGCGCACGTTGTCCGAGGTCAAGGCCCAGTCCGTCGCGGACGCGGCGGTCGCGGCCGAGGAGGAAGCAGAGCGCCTCGCCGCCCGCATCGTCGAACTCAAGGCCAAGGCCGCCGAGTTGCGGCGCAAGGCGGCGGAGCTTGCCGAGGCGGCGCAGCGGCAGGAGGCAGCGGACGGGGCACGGCCGGCGCGGACGGAGCGTTCGTCCGAGCGCGGGGAGCGGGCTTCGGGGGAGCGGGCTCGCGACGATCGGCCGCGCGGGGATCGGCCGGCGCGGGGAGACCGGCCGTACGGCGACCGAGGGTACGGGGAGCGCTCCTACGACCGGGGCGACCGCGGTGACCGGGGCGACCGGGGGCGGCGGCGCGACGACCGGCCGTCGTACGGGGAGCGGCCCGCGTACGGCGAGCGTTCGTACAACGACCGCCCGCGTCGTGAGAGCGGCTTCCGCGACAGCGGACGGCCTGCCGGCCTCGCGCGCGGCGAACGCCACGACAGCGGCCACCGCGCGCCGCGCACCGACCGTACCGACCGGCCCGCGTATGGCGACCGGCCCTCGTACGGCGACCGTCCGCGCAGCGAACGGCCTTACAGTGACCGGCCGTTCAACGACCGTCCGCGTGGGGAGCGTTCGTACGACCGCGCGCCGCGCCACGACCGGCACGACGGGCCGCGGCGCGAGGGCGACCGCAAGCCGCGCTGGAAGAGCTGACCCGTCGGCCTGAGCTGATGAGGGGCTGTCTCCGGAATGATCCGGAGACAGCCCCTCATGTGCGTATCCGACCGTTTCGCGACCGCAGGACCGCGGAACATCGCGCGTCGGGCGGGGAGAAGCGCGCGGGTCACCGCCCCGCCGTCTCCTCCGCGACCTGACCGTCGGTGCGGCCGGCCGGACCCGACTCCGGCAGCCGTGCGGACGCGAGTTGTGTCGACTGCGCGACCAACCGCCCCCGCGAATCCCAGATTTCGCAGACCTCGTCCATCAGGCCGCCCTCGATGAGGCGGGCGTGGTGACGCACCGTCAGGGGACCGGGCGCCGGCACCGCCCTGACGTAGACGGTCAGTTGCAACGTCGGCATCCAGCCTGACGCGCCCAAGTCCATCGTGACCGGCGGCAGCACGTCCGTGATGAACAACAGCGCCACGGGGTCGGCCGGGTGGTCGTCGGCGAAGCGGACGCGCCCCGCGAACTCGCCGGTGCCGCCGGGGGCGCCGACCGCGAACCCCAGGCCTGCCGGGTCCAGTTCGAGGACGACTTCGTCCATGATCGGCAGCGTCATGCCGCTGACCGGTTCGATGGGCGGGATGCGCATCAGGTGTTCAGGGGCGGGCAGCGGCGCCGGCGGGTTCACCCCCCACCACGGCTCGCTGCCCTCGGCGAGCATGCCGAGCGTGAAACTCGCCTCGATGCATATGCGGCCGTCCTGACGCAGCCGCGCGCGGGCCTGGCTGACCGTGCGCCCGGTGCGCAACAACTCCACCTGCACTTCGGCCGCTCCGGAGTTCGGAGCACCGACATATGTCGCGCTCGCGGTGACCGGGTGCACGTGCGCCGAGCCCGCGGCGGCGGCCTCGGCGAGCGCTGCGCGGGCCATCGCGGCCAGCAGGTAGCCGCCGTTGGGTTTGCCGCCGATGGTCCATACGGGATCGAGGTCGACCGCGTACACGCCGCTTGCGTCGGTGGCGTCCGCCTCCGCTGTCTCGGCCGCAGCGGACTTTGCCGCCGGGGTCACCGCAGTCGCCGCCGCGAAGCCTGCCACAACGATCGCCTCCTTGGCGTTCCACCTGCTCAGTTCGTTAGAGGAACCGACGGTAGCAGGTCTTTGGTTACCAACGAGTAGCCAGTGGTGGCGCACTACTGTTCGGGCATGAAGAGGACTCCGTTCGGCACCTGGCCATGCTCGATCGCCCGCGCGGTCGACCTGCTGGGCGACTGGTGGACACCCCTCGTCCTGCGCGAGGCGGTCTTCGGCAGCCGCCGCTTCGAGGAATTCCAGCGCAACCTGGGGATCGGACGCAATGTGCTCGCCCAACGTCTGAACCGGCTCGTCGACGAAGGGCTGATGGACCGCGTGCCGTATCAGGGACGGCCACTGCGGCACGAGTACATCCTGACCCCCAAGGGCCGCGACTTCTTCCCCGTGCTCACCGCGATCCTCGCGTGGGGCGACACCTGGCTCGCGGACGAAGAAGGAGTCCCGGTCGTCCTCCGCCACCGCACATGCGGACGCGAGACACGCGCAGAGGTGGTGTGCGCCGAATGCGGCGACCCGCTGCGCATGGAGGACGTCGAGACACTCGCCGGCCCGGGGCTGCCGGCACCCTTGGCACGAGCGGCGGTCGCGGCGGGGCGGTTCGGCGTACGCGACCTGCGGGAGCCGCCGTTGTCGGACCTGCCCGAGGAGCCGGACGGCGCGGCCTCGGAAGGGGCAACGTTCCAGTCCGCGGCCTCAAAACGGACTTTCTCGGACCGGACAGCCCCTGAAGATACGGCGGCCCCGGAATTTGACGACCGGTGAGTGCCTGACCGGCCCCTGTGTCGCCGCGTCCCGCATCATCCCGCCGTCCGCACATGCACCAGGATCTGCGCGACCGCCTTGATCAGGTCCGCCGGATCACTCGACGGCACCGCCAGACCGCCCGTCGTCTTCGCGATCTCGGTGAGTGTCGCCATGTCGGCGTTGCCGCCGTACCCGACGGCGAAGATCGGAAGTGGTTTCTGCGGATTCTGCAATTTTTGAAGCTCGGCGAGAAACTGCGCCCTCGGCATGCTGAACGGAGTGTCCTCGTCTTTTCCGTCGGTCAACAGGAAAATTTGGTTGAACGTCCCCGGAGCGTACGACTTCTGCGCGTCCACCACCGCGTCGAGGACAGTCCGATAAAGCGGCGTGCCGGCCCCTTTCTCCGCCTTGAATCCGGTGAGCGTCCGGACGACGACGTCCCGTCTGGCGCTGTCGCCGATCTTCCCGTCGAGGGCCCCTGCGGGCACCTGCTCCACCCAGGGGCCTTTCTGCGTCGGCGACACCGAGAAATGCCGAATTCCGACCTCGGTCGTCCTGCCGAGCAACAACGTGGTGTCGACGGCTGCTTCGCGCATGATGTCGGCTTTGGTCTTGCCGGCGCGCCCGGCGACAGGTTCGTTCATCGACCCCGAGCCGTCGATCAGGAGCAGTACCCGGAACGGCATCGGCTGGTACTCCGCCCACGCCGTCACCATCCTGACGACCTGCGACGGATCGGATCCGCCGCCTGAGGGTCCGGCCACATGCGTCGGGGGCGCGTACCTCACACCGGGCCGCGTGCTCGCCGGCGGCTGCCGGTCCGGTCCGCGGAACCCGGCAGCAGTCACCGTCTTCACCCCATCGGGTGAACGCAGGGCTTCGAGCACCTCATTGGCCCGCGCCGCGGTCGCCTTGTCAGCGGCTGCGGCCCGCGAGAGGACGGCGGGGTAATCGGCCTCGACGAGCGTGCCGGACGGGTACAGCGGCACGTACGGCACAGCCTCCGGCCGAGCCCGGCCATGGGACCACAGCGCCTGCTCGGTCGCCACGAACGCGCCTATCTCGTCGAGCGCCTGGCGCTGATCGGCCACCTCCGTCGACCGCGTCAGCAGAGCCGCCGCGGGGGTCTCGGCATCCGTGACGTTCGAGCGGAACGCGAACGTCTTCATCGCCGCGACCGTCGGATCCGCGTTGGCCTGGGCCATCGCCGCACTCACCGCGACCACACCGAGCAGCCCCTCGGTCGTCCGGGGCGAGCTCACGGTGAAGCGCGGGAGCGTACGGTCGTCGATCCGGCTCAGCAACGTCAGCCAGTCGGGCGGGCGTTCGAACCATTTCTGCGCGACGGCGACCTGCTCGGGAGCGGCCACCACAAGCGGCGTGTAGGCCACGGACGCGCCGGTCAGCGGGTAGGGAGCACGGTCGCCGAGCACCGCGGCAGCCTCCTGGAGGCGCATGGACGAATCGGCTATCCACACGTCGGGCGCGTCCGCGGAGCCGGCCCCCAGCGCCCCCACCAGATCCGCGGCCGACCACGCACGAACCTCGACCGCAGCACACCCGCGCGCCTCGTTGATCCGCCGCGCGGCGTCCGTCGCCACCGGCGCGAACTCCGGTACGGCGGCGACCCGCACGGGCGCCTCCCCGGCACACGCGCCGGCCGCGACCGGACCGCCGGACGCGGTTCGTTGGCCTTCGTCGGCCCGATGGTGAACCAGGACGTACGCCGCCCCGACCGCGCATGCCACCAACAACGCCGCCGCGGCGAACAGTCGCCCCCGCCCCCGCCCCCGTCCTCGCCGGACACCGCGCCGTGAACGCATCGGCAGCGGACGCCCCGAACGCCTACGCCTCCGGTCGACCCGCCCGTCCCGCCTGCGCGAACCACTCGGGCCGCCCGAACCGCCCCGACCACCCGGGCCTCCCAGGCCAGAGGCCCGGTGCTTCTGCGGTACCGCTCCCTGCCGCACCGTCGGCCGATAGTCCGCCTGTGCGTACGCGTCGTACCCCCGCTCCCCAGCTCCCGCGCGTACCCCCGCCCCAGGCGGATTCGCCGACCACGGAACACCTTCAGGCGGCCGATGCGGCAGATCCCGAGAATTCCCCGGACCGACCCTCCGGTGTCCCCTTGAGCCCCCTTGCACGTGACGCCGTTGCCTGCCCGCCATCGACCCTGGTCCCCCGACGTATCCGAAGTCTGAAAGAAGGAATACGACGTGCCAAAGAACATCACCGGAACAATACCGCGATTAAAACAAGATCATTCAAAAAAGTCGCATACTACTGAATGTGACACACCCCCTCTCGCCATACCGACAAATTCCCAGACCATGGCACCACGCCACACCTTTTACCAACTCCTGACAGACCGTCACCTCCACACCCCAAGCCAAATCAAAAATTCCGACATCTCCCCCCATTCACCCGAACATTTCCCCTCCCCCAGCCACCCCCAGCGCACAGAGTCACAACCCCCGCCACCCCCGCCCCGATCCACCCCTCCCCCGCCACCGCTCAACCCCCTCCCCACCCACCGTGTCCGGCGGGGGCGTCGGCGCCGTTCGCGATCAGGGCATCGACCGCATCCCCCAAACGCAGCGGCACCCCCGCCGTCCCGCACCCCGAACGCAACTCCCCCACCCACCGGACCGAATACCCCGAAGCATCCCGCCGACGTTCCGGGTACGCTTCCTCCTGGACACGGTGGCCCCACCACCCACCGCGCCCACCGGGGCCGCTAGCTCAATCGGCAGAGCAGCGGACTTTTAATCCGCGGGTTCAGGGTTCGATCCCCTGGCGGCCCACCCGAGTCAGAGGCGCGAAAGTGCCTCTGACCTGCATTAACGTGCCGTTCGCGGCCGAGTGGCGTCACCTCGTCGCGAGGGCGTGAGGCCGCGCGTGAGGCCATTACTGCACGCGCCACCGCAGCCACGGCCTTTAGCCGGCTCATGGCAGCCCCTGCCACGGCCCCTCGCGGGCAAGCGGGCAGCCAAAATGCCCCATTTGACCCTGATGGTCGCACGCCCTGGAGCAAGAGCGACTCGCGTGCTCTCAGAAATCGATGGAGCAGCGGTTTTCCCGTGCCGGGCTCTGGCGCACGACCACGCGGTCACGGTGTCGGTCGCTAGTCGTACGGCGACAGCTCCCCCGTCACCCGGCGTGTCGAGAGCACGTTGACCGCCCGGTTCGGTGTCAGGCGATCTCGTCGGCGACGAACGAGGGTGTGTGGACAGCGTCTTGTCGAATATCAGCAGGAAAGACCGCATACGGCGCTCTGTATCTGCGGGTCGACCCGCAGCACGCGGTGGCGATCGCCCCGATACCCTTGGCCTGTACGCAATAGATGGGCCTGGCTTCTCGGTTGCAGGCAGGTCCGCGATCAACGTGAACACGAGAGGCTGTCTTCACCGGTACCGCGCGTTTCTGTATCCCTCTGTGTATTTCGCGCAAGAAGAGAAGGCTGGGTTAATGAGGTTTGCGGCGGCGTTGGACGACGCGCAGGATAAGTTTCTTGGTGATATCTGCAGCGCAATGACGGAACTTCTGGGGATCCCGGAAGAAGAAGCCTTTCTGCGAGTTGACAGGTACTTTCGGCCCTACCTCTGGGATTTCAGCAGGCCGATGATGCAATATAACCTCTTCGATACTCATGAGGAGGATTGGGCCAGACGAATCTGTTTCGGTTCAACGGACGGGAATATCCTTCTCCCGCTCCCGGAAGAAGGCGATCCACGCTTTGGCGGTCGGGCCATGGGAGAGGGCTCGCTGGGGATTTGGCTTGCGTTCGACTGGCCCGGAGAAACGGAGTCCGTGTGGGACATTGTGGGTGACGCGCTGGGCGAAGAGGCCCTAGGCAGCGAGAATTACAACTACGCGATCACAAAAGCCGTGCTCGTCGAAGGACGTCAGGTCACGCCCGATACTCTCCGGATGGAGATTCACTGCGAATTGAATAGCCAGACCAGCTGGCAGAATATTTCCGTGGCATTGCGCAAGATTGTATTCCGTCTTGCGGAGGCCGGCGTCGAGAGGGTAGACACCAGTCTCCAGGATTCTTATTCGAGCCCCACGCCGCAACTGCGAGCTTCGTGGACCTGAGTTCTTCTCTTCGCACTGGTCGATCTCTTCGCGGCCAGTAAGCAGTCCTGTCTGCTGATGCGAGTGACCGTGGACGTCGACGCGGTCTTGGTCCTGGCGCACGCCGACAAGCAGGACGCCGCCTCTACCTGGAAGACGATGTTCGGCCACCACGCGCTGGCGCGTTCGTCGACCACAGACCTGGCGGGGCCGGGGAGCCGACCGCGATATGGCTGCGGCCAGGTAACGCGCCGTCGAGCACATAACCGTCGCTCGCCTCGCCCTCGCCCAACTTCCCGCCCGCTACCGCCGCAGCCGTAGCACCCTCGCCCGCACCGATTCCAGCCGTGACACCCACGCGTTCGTCGTCTGGCTCTCCCGACGTGAGCGGTGGCTGTCCTAGTCGGTCGGCATGACCATCACCGACAAGATCTATTCGAGCATGATGGACCCGTCAGCGACGGCGCGTGGGTCGCGGAACGATGCGGGGACGTCCTCGACGGATTGCCTGTCGGGACGCAGCTGATCGTGCGCAATGAACGCCCGTGCCCCGAAGTCCGGTTGCGGATCACCGACGCCGACGGCACGCCTGACCTGCTTCGCCACCAACATTCCCAACACCGCGATCGCCGCCTTGGAGTTGCGACTCCGGGCCTGTGCTGAGGACCGCATCCGTCAAGCGCGCCACTGGCCTGCGCAACCTTCCGTTGCACACCACAGCCCCGAACCAGGTCTGGCTGGCGACCGTCCAACTTGTCGTGCCGGGTGGACGCCGGGTTCCATGATTCTCCGGGCGAGCATCGGCATTCAGGCGAGTAGGCCGAGGGCGAAGCCTGCCACAGCCGTTCAGAGTCGAAACACAATGCCCACAACAACACCGATGGGCCGTCAGCTCACTGACGGCCCATCGCGAAAGATTCAGGCTAACTCGAAGTCTGTTCGGTCCTCGTCTGGGCGCGGGGTCGCGCCCAGACGAGGACCGCAGGCAGGTCTACCACACGGTTTTCTAGTACACCCGGTAGTAGCCCACGAACCACTTCATCAACGCGCTTGCCAATCTGCTGGTCAGGACGGCGATTTGGTGACCCCACCAATTTGCCCTGGCACCCGCAGCATATTCTCTCGGGTTTCCGAGCATTGGGCCTTCTATGTAGTCGTTCCCTCCGCCCACCGGTTTATTGGCTCGCCCGCGGTCGACGATTTCGGTCAGCCGAGGATCAGACTCCTTTAGGCTCTCGTGCTTGTACATCTCAAGCTGAGCCTTTGGCACACGGAATGCGAGGACAACGGGCTCTCCACCAGAACGTGCCGCCGCACGTGCTCTGTCTTCGGCCTGCGTTCGGTTTTCGGTGACGTAGAACCCGGGACCGAAGTCCAAGCCACCCTTGGGTGGGTTGCGTTCCTGGTATGTCGGGTCGATGCCGTTCTCGAGGATGCTGTCGAGCCCTGCCGTCGTTGTGCCGTGGTAGAGCCAGACATACCGATCTTTCGGATCTTCGTTCTCCGTGCGCTCTGCCGGCTCAGGACGCTTGACAGGAGCGGGGCGAACATACTTCTTCTTCGGCATCATGGCCGGCGACGGTGCTTTGGCGGCAACGGTTCGCGAGGCATCGACGGCATTATCGGCAAGGCGATACGTCGTTGCGACGTTGCCAGCTATCGGTATTGCGCCCGCTGCGGAGATTGCGGCGTTCTGCCAGTCCCCCTCCGCGGCGTACAGTGCGGCATTGGCGAGGTCAGCTGCCTCACCGACAACCGGCACCATTCCTGCTACGTCGAGGACGACGTGTGCGACAGGCGCTACCTTTTGCACCGCCTTGACAGCCTTCTTCGCCCATTTGGGCATTCCCCAGAGCCCATTGGCATCCGAGAAGTACAGCGGGTTGTTGTAGCCGTATATATACGGGTGGAGCTGGAGCGGATCCCCCGAGTCAATGACCGGGTCGACGGATATGAAGCGTCCGAGTTGGGGGTCGTACTCACGAGCCCCCAGGTGTGTGAGCCCCGTCGTCTGGTCGGTTTCACCACCGACGAAACCCTTGTTGTCCGGCCAGTTGACGGGCGCCGCGCCGCGGGTCTCACCGAACGCTGTCATCTTGCGTCGGTCGACCGGCATGCCCGCGCTGAGCCCGACGGCGACTAGCGAGGTCTCGTCTTGGTCGGTGACCATGACGGTGAGGGTGTTCGTGCCGCCGACCGACCTGACGACGGTGTGGGCACCGTGCTGTGCGTAGTAACGACGAGCGGAAAGCGACCCGTTGCCAGCGCGGGTGACCTCGGTCTCGCCGAGAAAGAGGGTGGTGCCCTGCGGTGTGCGTCGGAGCAGACGGTTGCCGTCCGCGTCGTATACGAAATCGCTGGTCCCGGCCTGCGGGTCTACGACCTGGCGGAGCCGGCCGTTCTCGTCCCAGTCGAGGTTCTGGGTGCCGCCCTGGACCGAGCGGGTCTTCGTATTGCCCGCAGAATCATACGTGAACGCCGCAGTACGCGTCCCAAGCTCGTCCGACGTCGTCACAGACGACAACTGGTGGGTGCTCCCTTGGCCCGGCTGGGCATAGTTGAATGTCCGCAGCGTGTCCTTGGAGGAATTGCCTGCCGGGTCGTGGCGCTTTTCGGTGAGTCGGTTCCCTGTGTCGTCGTAGGTGTACGAGACGTAGTACGGGTCCGGCCCGCCGACAGTTCCACCGGCTCCGGGCACCGGTCCGGTGGCGCACTGGTTGGTCGATGTCCAGTTCTGCGTGAGCATTCGCCGTGCGTCGTAGTTGAAGCACTGGACGTCTTCGATCACCTGGCCTGCGGAAGCTCCCGGGGAACGGTCCTTCAGGTAGGTGATGTTGCCGGATTTGTCATACCCGTAGTGCGTGTCGCCGATCCAGTAGGGCGACGCCTCGACGTGGTTCGACGTCTTCGTGAGCTCACCTGTGGACTCGTCGTAGAAGTTCGTCGTCCACAGACGGTTGGGCGCGCTGCCTGACATGCTGCGCAGGACATTGCCGTATGGGTCGTACGTGATGTCGGACGTGTACCAGTCACGCCCCGATGTGCTGATCGGCAGACCGGCGGAGTTGTACCTGAAGACCACCGTCTCCTGTGGCAGTCCGCCGGCAGCGGGAAGCTTGACCTCCTTGGGAGCCCCCGCAGCCGTGTAGGTGTAGCCGTAGTTGTAGTCACCGGCCAAGCTGCCTTCGGCAGCGGGAATCCTGATCGTGCGCCCGGTGACCCGGTAGGCGAGGTCATAGCCGGTGATTTCTTCGACGTAAGGCGAGCCGTTGGTGTACTGCGTCGCCGCTTTCAGCAAACCCTTCGACGCTTCCGCGTCATACGTCCACTCGCTGAGGAGGGGACCAGCCGCGCTGCCCGTCCGAAGGCTCGTTTGCCGCCCGAGCGCGTCGTACGTCCGCGCCAGCGTCACGCCGCGCGAGTCGGTGGATGTGAGGGTGCGTCCAGCGCTGTCGTAGGTGTAGGTCGAGCGACCCTTGTCGGGATCGGTGGTTGCGATCCGGCGCGCACGGGCGTCGTACTCGTACGTCCAGACGTTGCCGTCGGCGTCGATCATCCGTGATGGGTTGCCCCGGCGGTCGTACTCGTACTTCGTCTCTGTGAACGTCGTGCGACCCGCGTCGGTGTACTGGTCCCGCTTGACGTCCCGACCCAGTGCGTCGGTCCACACCCGCGTCGAGATCGACCCGCCTGGCGGTATATCGATGACGTAGTCGCCGCCGTATCGGCGTTCCGCAGTGGTCCAGAGCTGACCGGCGTGCCAGGTCTGAACCTGCGTGGCCCGGTTGAGGCCGTCGTACCGCGTCTCCGTCCACATCGGAATTTGCGTCAACGACGTGGGCTGGTACGGGATGTCACTCGGTTGCCCGGGAGCGAAGTATTTCGCGTCCTCCCTACGGGGCAGGTTGTTCCCGTTGTACTCGGTGCTCGTGATCACTCGTCCGGGGCCGACGGCCTCGTTCTGAGTCTGGCGTGTGCGCAGAAGCCCGTCGTAAAAGGTCTTGCCGACGCTGTAGGTGCCATCGTCCTTGAGTGCCAGGGAGGTGACGACAGTCATCCTGTCGGCTGTGACGGAATAGCTGTACTCAAGGCTTGGCGATTGGTCGCCCATCGACCGCTCGGGCATCCAGACCTTGACAAGGCGCCCGAGTGGGTCATAGGCCGACGTGGTGTACCGCGCATTCGGGTCGGACTTGGCCAGCGGCAGCCCGCGCCCAACATCGAAGGTGGTGGTCGTCGCATGCCCGAGGGCATTGGACACGACGATCTGGGTCGGCGGGTCGTTTGTCGCTGGGGTGTATGCCGTGGTCGTCGGGTTGCCGTCCGCGTCCACGGACTTCACGACGCGACCGAACGCGTCGTACTCCGTGGTCCCGTCCGGGACTCGTCCGGTCCCGTCCGCGCTGATCGCCTCGGTGCTGGTGGCATCCCCCCGCAGAGGGGCAACGCCGAATGCCTGACCGTCGTAGGCCGTGCGATTGTCCGAGAGCACCAGGTCGGGCGTCGCGGAATCAGCGCTTGCGCAGTCCGTCGCGGTCGACCGAATACGGTCGACCACTCCGACGATGTTGGACGCAGAATTCGTCAGATACGAGGTTACCGTGCAGGTCTCGTCGTTCGGCTTCTGGGCGTCGCCGAGGGCCTCGACGCGTGTCGGTAGTCCAAGCGTCTCGTCGAACTCGATCGTCCGTGATTCGACGGTCCTTGTGCCAGTGCTGACCGTTTCGACCTTACGGGTTCCCGACGTGGCGCTCTTGTACGCCCTGAGATCCGGCGCGTCGACACGGTGCTGCGTCGCGGAAAGACGTGACCAAGGAGTAGTCACCTCACGCGAGACAATCCCCAGCCCGTCTCCGGCGTACACGATCGTTTCGGCGGCTGTGCCCTGGTAGGGCGGCAGGTCGTCCGCGACCACAACGCCTGCCGAATCCTTGACCTGAACGCTACGGGTACCGCTGGGCAGCGGATCACCGTGCATGCCGCGGAAGTAGCGGTTCTCGGTCAGTCCGGCAGTGGTCCCTTCGTTCGCGTTGGTCTTGCCCGTGACGGTTTGGACGCGTGCGTAGCCGCGCCATTCGCTCCAGGTGCGTTCTGTCGGTTTGGCGAACTCATTGTCGTCCTTGGCCCAGGCGGCGCCGTCGAGGTAGCGGTACTCAGTCGTGACGGGCGGTGCCTTGGCAACGAAGTCTTCTTCGGTGATTTTCTCGACGACGTACTTGTTGAACCACTCGATCTTTGGGTCGTCTTCGCTGTCAGGCGCCCAGTAGGCCGGGAAACAACGCGAAGTATTTGCCTCCGGCAGGGGTTTGGTGGCCCCGGGGCTGCACACCGGATCGGGCGTCGAGTAGGTGACGGTGATGCCGCCGCCCGTCTCGGTGAAGATCTTTTCGACACGCAGCCGCACAAACGGCGGGCGGGGGTCACCTAGGCCGGTCTGCCGGTTTGGCATGTTCACGGCGTTGGCGTGGAAGGTGACCGGCGGCAGCGAGGCGATGGCGCCGTCGTCCGCGTGGCCGGTGCGGCGGATCGAGTCCAGCCACGCGGGCGGGTTGGTGTCCACGCGCGAGTCGAGGAAGTTGTGCTTAAGCTCGAACGAGTCGATGGGGCGGTATGTGTTCCCGCCAGAGGCGGTGGCGACCTCGGTCCTGATGGTGGCCAGCCACTTGCGGGTCCAGAACGTCGGCCCGGCCATGTAGCACTTGCCGGTGTCCTTGCACAGCGAGTCGACGGGGACGTCGGGCCAGTGCAGGCCGTCGGTGCTGTGCTTGGTGAACTTCGCGTCCGAGCAATCAAACTCCGGGGTGCGCAGGCAGCGTTCGTCGACGACGAAGGTGACCTTGGCCGGGGCTGGGCGGCTGTAGACAGAGTCGGAACGCAGGCCGTACTCAATGCGGTCCAGCCATCCGCCGCGCACGTACGCCTTCGGCTGGTCGGTCTTGCCGGCCTGGGCGTAGTGGTTCTTCTCCTGCTTCCAGTACAGGGCCATGGCGTTGGCATGGGTGTCCTCGACGTAGTCGAGGTTCCACCGCCAGGCCTGGGTGCAGGCGGAGTTCTCGTAGGCGGCCTGGTGGCAGGGTTCAGTCGCCTGGTTGCCGAACACCGGGACGGTGAACACCGAGTCGGTGGTCGGGTTCCCCGACGCCCAGCCCGGTAGGCGGTTCAGGCCGAAGTGGTACTTGCTGCCGTCCGGGGTGGTGACCAGCCAGTACTCGCCGTTGTCGTCGCCGTTGTCCGCGCCGAACTTCTGCTCGACCCGGGTGCCGTTGTCACTGACGGGTTTCCACACCCCGGTGGTGTTGTCCTTGACTAGCGGCACGGTGGTGCCGTTCAGGGACATGACGGCGTTCTCGCTGCCCCAGCACAGGTCGCCGGTGTCCTTGGTGGTGTTGCTTCCGGTCTTGTCGTCGGCGCAGCTTCGGTAGGTGCGTTCGATGAAGCCGGGGTGGTAGTCCCAGCCGTCGCCGACCCACGAGGCCTGGTTGTTGGTGGTCGAGGTGCGGCCGTCCACCGACTGCGATGAGTAGTCCAGCGAGACGGCTGGTTTCGGACCGGCTGCGACCGGCGGGACGTCGATCGGGTAGGACCAGGAGAAGTTTCCGGATGAACCGCCTGCGGTCCATTTGCCGGTCGGTTGAAGCGAGGTCGCCTTGTAGTCGCCGACGTCGCCGGACTCACCGCCGGTCGCGGCAAGCACGACGGCGCCGGTTGAAGACGCCGCGGCAGTGGCTACCGTCAGGGGCAGCGCAGCCGGCGCCGAGGGAGCGGCGACCGTGGCCGTGATCTCGTTGCCGGTGGCGTTGTTGGCGAAGTCGACTTCGGTGGCGTCCGAACACCCGGCAACGTCAGGGGTGGTCAGGAAGCACTCCGGGAACTGCACGAGCCGCAGGCGTGACCCCCAGCCGGCGCCGTAAAGCTGTTCGAACTGCTCGTACTTAAGGGTCAGATCGACGGGGGTGGCGTCCGGGGACGGTTCCAGCTTCATCAGCACGCCATCGATGCCGACGGCTTCGGTCTCCGCCCGGGTGGGGACGGTAACGGTCCAGGTACCCGAAGCCCCGGTCGTCGTCTGCGTAGCAGTGAACCCCTCTGCTGCGGTGGGGGTTTCGCTCCGCGCGGGCCCGATCCAAAGCGGCAGAGATGCGACCTGTTGCCTGCCGGTGGCAGGCTCGTCGGCTGCGGCGGCTGTGCGCGCCTGGGCAGTGCCGCTGTCGCCGAGGATGATCTGGTCGGTGGCGCCGTCGATCGGGGTGATCCGATCCGGGGCGTACTCGATCTGTGTGCCCGGGGCGACCGGCATCTGGAAGGACTCGGTGCTGTCAGCGCCGGGAACCGGTGTCTCCTGCTGCAGCTCGGGCAGGTCGACGTCGCTGCGCGCCGGATCACCCCGCCCCGCCATCGCCTGTGCCGGCGCGAGTGTCACCACCAGCAGCGCCGCTGTGGACACCGCGAGCATGCGCATCGGTCGGTTGACCTCGCGCGTGCCTCCGTCGACGAAACGCCGCAGGCCGCGCCGACGTACCCCACCCAGATTGAACACGTGGATAAGCCCCCAAAAAACGCGGACACAACGAATGTCCCCGCACCCACCGAGTGGCGCTGATCCTTGCCGGTAAGTCGATTAGAAAGCAATAGCTGGGGCCGGGAAAGGCGCGGATGTGATCTGCGCCATGGAGGGTTACTCGCATGCCCAGCTTGTGGAGGCATCAAATCAGCTTCTTACGTTTTCAAAGATCACCAGGCATCTTCAAAGCAATCAAAAAAGGTCAAGTTGATCACCATCTTTTCCTTTATTTGGGACATATTGACGCCATCGTCTCCTGCTACGCGCGGTAAACACGCAGATCGGCCGCATGGCCACCCGGTGCCGTCGCCCCCCGTCGCGAGCATCATCGCCAATCAAATGTCGACACAGGGATATGCCGGTGCGGTTGTCGTGGGCCATGCTGTCTGCCGCACATCCGCGCCCGGATGCGTCTTGCCGTGTGCAGTTCCGGGCGCTGGTCGGCTGTGCCGTTTTCCGGTTGCCCGGGGCGGCGGGTGGTGGGGTTTTTGGTCGGCGGCGGCTGGTTTTCGGCTGACCGTTCGCGGTTGAAGGGGGCAAAAGGTGTCGGAGTCGGCCGAGCGTTTTCGATGGCTTGGGAAATGGCCGCGCAAGCGGGCCGGGTCCCTGGTCGCGGCGGCGGTCGCCGCCGCGTTGGGAGCCGGGACACTGGTCGTGCTGGTCGACGACGGCGGCCACAAGCGGCCGGCTTCGGCGGGTCCGGTGCCGGTGAACGAGGATGAGGCCCAGCGGCAGGCCCGGGAGAGCGGTCATCCGGTGCGGGTCGAGACGTCGTTGACGCCGACGAGCACGACCACGGCGAATCCGGACGGCAGTTTCACCTGGACCCAGCACGTGTCGCCGATCCGGACCAAGGTGGACGGCATCTGGCGGGACATCGACACCACGCTGGCGCCTGTCGCCGGCGGGTTCGCTCCGAAGGCGACCACGACGAAGCTGGTTTTCAGCGCGGGCGGGACGTCCGTACAGTCCGCCGCCCCGTCCGCGCACCAGGCACCGCGACGGCTCCCGGCCGCGGCCGAGCCCCCGGCACCGGAACCGTCGGTTCCCGCCGCTGCGGCGAGCCCGACGATCCCCGTGGAGACTCCGGCCCCGACCGCGTCGACACCGCAGGCCGCGACGCCGTCCCCCTCCTCCACCGCGTCGTCCGCATCTGAACTCGCGGACGGGCAGGCGGAGTTGCCACCGGGCGCGTTGCTTCGCATGACCGGGTCGGAAGGTAAGTCGTTCACGCTGTTGTGGCCGAACGGGCCGCTGCCGCAGGCGCAGGTGTTCGGGGATCAGGCGCTGTATCCGGAGGTGTTTCCGGGTGTCGACCTGGTGTTGACCGCGCGGGACGGCGGTTTCTCCCAGGTCCTTGTCGTCAAGACGCGCGACGCGGCGGCGAACCCGCAGGTCGCCGAGCTCGCGTACCAACTCAGTTCAGCGGAGCTGTCGTTCGCCCACGACGCGGAGTCCGGTGTCACCCGCGCGGTCGACGCGGCGGGCACCATGGTCGCCGCGTCTCCGACGCCGTTCATGTGGGATTCCTCCGGCCACGCGCCGGGAAGCCACTGGGCCGAGCACCAAGCAGTGCTCGCTGCTGACGCCGCGTCAGCGGCTGCGGCGGCATCAGCATCGGCATCGGCATCGGGCTCCCCCTCGGCGGCTCCCGCGTCCCCGGCACCTACGGCACCGCCGACGTCCGGCACGTTGGCGCTGCCGGGTCTGGGAGGTCCTGAGCCGGGCACCCGGGACGCGGTGGTCGCCGCGCGTCTCGACGGTGACAAGCTGCGGCTGACTCCGGATCAGAGCCTGTTGACCGGCCCGGAGACCGTGTTCCCGGTGTTCGTGGACCCGTCGTTCTTCTCGCACCAGGCCGGGTGGACGCTGGCGTACAAGACGTACCCGACCAAGTCGTTCTGGATGGGTGCGAACTTCAACGGCGGAACGACCACCGCGCGTGTCGGCCACGAGAACGACACCAACGGCACCTCGCAGTCGTTCTTCCGCATGAGCTTCGACCCGAACCTGCTGGCCGGAGCCACGATCTTCTCGTCCACGTTCCGGATCCTGGAGACCCATGCCTGGTCGTGCCAGGCGAAGCCGGTGGACCTGCACCTGACCGGCCCGATCAGTGAAGGCACCACGTGGGCGAACAAGCCCGCCCCCGGTGTCCTGCAGCAGAGCATCAACGCCGCGAAGGGCTACAACGCGTCCTGCCCCGGGGACTACCTCGCGTTCAACACCCTCGACGCGGCCAGCCGCGCGCGTGACGGGCGCTGGGGCGACATCACGTTCGTGCTCAAGGCCGCGAACGAGGCGGACACCTACGCCTGGAAGAAGTTCGCGGTCAACCCCAGCATCGAGATCGTCTACAACCGGCCCCCCTGGCCGTCCGGCGCCATCCGGACCACCCCGGGCGGGGCGTGCCGCACCGATGCGAGTGTGAGCATCGCGAACAACGACGTCGTCATCAGCGCCCACAACGCCGACCCCGACGGCGACCTGCGGGACGTGTTCCTGCGGGTGTGGAACGAGACGACCGGCGCGCGTGTCTACGACGGCTGGGCGCCGCTGATGGGCAACGGATGGTTCGACTTCCGGATCTACCACCACCAGCTGACCAACGGCGTCTACGCGTACAGCATGCGCCCGCACGACTGGTCCGGAGCCTGGGCTCCCGACGTCTGGGCGCCGGGCGGCGAGGAGAACCCGTGCCGGTTCACCATCGACAAGTCCGCCCCGAGCGCCCCCTCGGTGAGCTCCGCCCAGTACCCGGCCGGCAACGACGCCGCATGGCCGGAAGGCGCCGAATACGGCACCCTCGGCACCTTCACCTTCGGCGCCAACGGCACCAGCGACACCATCGAGTACGCCTACAGCTTCGACGTCAACAACTACCAGGGCCGCGTCCGGGCCACGACCCCCGGCGGCACCGCCACGATCAAGCACATCCCCGCGCACGCAGGGCCGGTCAACCTGTACGTCAAGGCCATCGACGACGTCGGCAACACGTCCCGCGAGACGGTCTACAGCTTCTTCGTCGAACCCCGCGACCAGGTCGACGGGCCGATGGACTTCACCGGCGACCAGAAACCCGACCTCGCCCACGTCGACGCGAACGGCAAACTCCGGATCTTCCCGTCCTCCTCGGGCGGACGCCTGAACCAGCCCATCGACGCGACGCGCACCGACGACGGCAGCGGCAACGCGGGTGTGCCCCAGGTCCCCGACGACTACTTCAAGAACGCTTTGACCACCTACCACGGCGACATCTGGGGCGCCGACGGATTCCAGGACATCGTCGCCCGCATGCCCGACGGAAAACTGTGGGTCTACCCCGGCAACGGCCGCGGCGCCATCGACACCGCCGCCCGCATCGAACTCCTCCTGCCCGCAGGCGCACCCGCGCCCAACGCCCTCACCCAGCTCCTCGCGATCGGAGACGCGACCGGAGACGGCAAAGCCGACTTCCTCGCCGTCGCCGGAACCGACCTGTGGGCGTTCGACGGCTACACCGGCGCGACCGTCCTGACCGCACGCAAAATCGCCACCGGCACCATCACGAACCGGACCATCCACGGCGCCGCCGACATCACCGGCGACGGCGGGTTCGACCTGCTCATCCGCGACACAGCCACCGGCAAACTCACCCTGCGCCCCGGCGTCAAAGCCGGCGCCGGAATCGACCTCGCGTCCCTCGGCACCCCCGTACGCGACGTCGAATACGCCGCAAGCGGCTTCCCCACCACCGCCATGCCCCAGCTCACCGCCATCCCCGACGTCACCGCCGACGGCATCCCCGACCTGTGGGCCACCGACAACGCCGGCGTCCGCTGGCTCTACGCCGGCAACCCCACCAACCGAAACAAGATCGGCGCCCGCTCCAACCTCGGCGGCGACTCCATGGACTTCTGCCAGACCTACCCCGGCGCCACCGGCGGCACAAGGCAACTGTGCGGACCCATCCTGACCAAATACCTCGACCTCGGCGGCCCCGCCGTCATCGGCCTCCCCGCCACCGACACCACCGGAACCCCCGACGGAATCGGCAAGTTCGCCCACTTCCGCAACCCCGGCCAGGCCGTCGACAACGCCTCCATCTACTGGACCCCCACCACCGGCGCCCACTACATCAAGGGCGGCATCCGCGACCGGTGGTCCTCCCTCGGCTGGGAAACCAGCCCCCTCGGCTACCCCACCGGCGACGAGATCACCGAAAACGGCGGCTGGTCCACCACCTTCCAATGGGGCGGCCTCTACGCCCGCCAAGGATCAACGCCGTACTACGTCTTCGGCGACATCTACCTCAAGTTCGCCGAACGCGGCGGCCTCTCCTTCTTCGGCTGGCCCACCACCGACGAAACCGCCACCCCCGACGGCGTCGGACGCTACAACCACTTCACCACCGCCATGTCCATCTACTGGTCACCCGCCAGCGGAGCCCACCAGATCGGCGGCTCCATCAAGGACCGCTGGGCACTCCTCGGCTGGGAAGCCTTCCTCGGCTACCCCACCACCGACGAGACCGCCACCCCCGACGGCATAGGCCGCTTCAACCACTTCACCAACAACGCCTCCGTCTACTGGACCCCGACCACCGGCGCGTGGGCCGTCTACGGCTCCATCCGCACCCACTGGGCCCACCTCGGCTGGGAAACCAGCTGGCTCGGCTACCCCACCACCAACGAATTCGACATCCCTGGCGGCAAACGCACCAACTTCCAAGGCGGCTACATCACCTGGACCGCCGCCACCGGAGCCGTCGCGGCCTACCCCTACTAATCCACCACGCCCGCTCGCGGCCGAGACCCCACCCAGCACTACGGGGCCTCGGCTGCGGCGCTTCGCCTCCGACAGATCCCCGGGGCGAGCCGTCGAAGACACGGATGAATACGAGTATGCCGGAGCCGAGTACAGCCTGCGGTCGACCAGCAGGGCTCGAGGCGGTCGCCAAGGTCAGCCGCACACCGAGGCTTTCGTTCCGCACCGAACGCACCCGATCCGAAACAAAGGGTTGTCCGCCAGGGCCGCCCGAACCGAGACCTCGGGATGCCCCACGGAGCGTCAACGGCCTCCGCCGGCAGATGAGTCCGGCGCGCCCACTGCGATGGCGAACGTGTTGGGGCCTGTCAGCATCTGCAGCAGCACATCCTTGGCGCGGACAGATTTCCGGTGGCGCCGCGCAGCTGCGCATGGAACAGATCGAACATTTTCCTTCGTGATCGAGGGTTCATCTTTCGGTGGTGAAGTGGTTGTAGCACCTGGCGCCGTCGGGTGCGGGCGTGAAGTCGGCGGCGGGCATGCCGACGACGGCGGGGCCGCCGAGGTCGAGGTATTGGTCGGGATCGGTCCGCACAGCCGCTTGGTGCCCGCCGGTCGCACCGGGGAGGTGCGGAAGAAGTCCATCCAGTCGCCGCCGAGGTCCGAGCGGGATCCGTGGTGGTCGCGGCTGCCGGATAAAGGTGCGCCCCCGGAGTTGCCCGTGGCCCACAGGTCGGGATGCCGTCGCCGGTGAAGCAGCTCAGGCTCCGGGGAAGAGCTGCGCTATGTCGGACCGGCTACTAACCGCCGCACGTGACCGATATGTGATGTACATGTGGAGAGTCCTTATGGGCGCGGGGCGCATTCTTTCGGTCAGCAGCCCAGACTTTGGGGACGCTTTCCGTCCCACGCGCAGCGGCCCGCGACATCGGACGTCGCGGGCCGCCTTGGAACCTTGCTGATGTCAGTTGGTAGAGCGGGAACGTCGCCGCGCGAACATGACGGCGGCGCCGCCGACGAGCAGGAGGCCTGCGGCGCTCCCGGCTATCGCGGCCGTCTGATCGCCGCCGCCCCCGCCCGTCTCAGCGAGTTCGGGAGCCTCGCTCGCTGCAACATCGCCCGGCTTGGGGGTGTCGGTGGCCTGGGCGGTGGGAGCGGGCTTGACGATGCTCGGTGACGCGCTCGGGGTCGCGGGCGCCGGTTCGACGGCGTTCTTGTAGACGGATCTGACGGTGTTGTCGCCGGGGGTGTTCTCCGGCAGCGTGCCGACAATCTTTGTCTCGACGGTTTGCTCGTTGCCGGAGATCACGCCTTCCAACGGCAGGTATTGGGGGCCGAAGCCGCCCTTGTAAGCCTTGATCTGGCACGTCACAAGAGTGCCGGAGGCGTTGAGGGAGCAGAAGTCGGGCGCCTTGGTGAACTTGACGCCTTGGACACCGTTCACGGTCAACGTGGCGGAATCCGTGGTGGTGTGGCGCTGGAAGTAGCTGACGACGAAGGGCTCGGCGAGCTTGCCCCCGGGGTTGAGGAAGGAGATGCCCTGAGGGTTCTCCACAACCCAGTCCGCTGCGGTGACCGGGTCGCCGAACGTGACCGTCACCGTGCTCGCCGTCTTGGTGGCCACGTCCTTGACCTCGAAGACGACCTGCTGACCCTTCTTGCCGCCCTGGTCGCCTCCGATGACGCTGATCGGGATCACGACCTTGCCGGTCGCGCCGGGCGTGCACACCGCCGGGTACGGCAAGCTTTTGCACTCCTGGGGCAACTGCCACCCCAGGGCCTGGTTACCGCTCCCGGTGAACCCGATCTCGAACGGCGCGGACGCGTCAACGGTCAGCGTGATGCCCGGCCCTCCCGGCTGCGCTGTGGCGGCGGAAGCGGTGATCGTCGGGTCGTCGCCAACTGCGCCGGCGACACCTGCGAAACCCAGTTGAGCGGCGACCGAAACACCGCACAGACCGACAAGACCGAATACACGTGAGTGGAACACGCGAGACGTCAAAGAAAACCCCTGTCGGAGCGATACGAATAGAGAAAGTGCCCCTTTCTAGCACGCGCGGTTTGTCAGCCGCCTTGGGGGTTGGGCACGCGCTTTGCAGTCGGCGATTTTTGTCCCGATTGGTGATGGTCGGCGGGGCGGCGCACGGGAGAGAAAAGGGATTTTGCGCGAAAAAGGAGCTGAGCACGCTGCTCAGCAACGGGCAGCAGACGCACTGGAACGCCCTCGACACCGCGCGGCCGAAGCGGAACCCGCCGTCACCGCAGGCACGAACACAGTCCGGGTCAACGGCTCCCCGGGCCCGCGAGGAGTCCGTGCGGGCGGCCTCGGGAGTGATCACCGCGCTGCGCGCCAAGGTCCGGGCGGCACGCAACTCCGCGACCGTGGCCGCAGCCGTGCACGAACTGCGCCAAGACCTTCGCGAGCTACGACACTCATTCGACAGATCCCTGACTACCGCTCACTCCAGACCACCGTCGCCATCGCCCGAACCCCCCGGACCCTCACCGCAGCTCGCTCGTAACCCGGACGGCGCTCCACCCGGCCGTCCGCCGACGGCTCACCCCCGACGACATCGCCTCCCCACCCGTGTCCGGCCCGTCAGCCACCGCCCCTGCCGGTTGCGTCGGTTGCGTCGGCCGTGCACGCGCTGCGTATCGCCCGGGTTTGGGCTTTCGTTGGGATGATCGATCGAGACTGCACGAGACTCACACCGACAAGGGTGTACGCGGTCGCCGCGGCAGCGGCAAACCCCGTCACCCCTTTGGAACCGGTGGTGTGACCTCATGAAACCGATGCGGGATGTGAGGCCGAGTGTGAGGCCGGACGCCCTCGGACGACACCGGACGCGTCCGGATTGGCACGGATCACGTCCCTCCTGGAATCGTCCAGCACCACCTGATCGAAAAGTGCCCCGAGCTGCACAGAATCGCAAATTAGCAGGTCAAGCGCTATGTCACGGACATGGCGACTGGTTCGGTGCCAATCGCGAAGGCAAAGGTTTCAGCGCGGTGTACGCACTTTTAATCCGCGGGTTCAGGGTTCGATCCCCTGGCGGCCCACCCGTACCAGAGGCACGAAAGTGCCTCTGGCCTGCGGAGATAGGATCGACGGGCGCGTCGCTCGACCGATTCGGTCGGCGTTCTCCGAGCGGATTCTGAGCGGACGAGTGCACCGCGAATCCCGCGCAGCGTTCCGTCCGCTCAGCAGATCCCCTCCACCGGTAACAACGCGTATCAGAACTGGATCGACTCGACCTAAATGTCGGATTGGCCTTGCTCTGACGAACGCGACGGAGGCTTCGACCAAGCCGTCTTCGCCCACATGCTCGACGGCATCCATCGCTACAAGGACGCCGACTTCCTGCGCTACGGCATCACCCCCGCCACGCTCCGGCAAACTCACGACCAGATCAACAACTGGCACGCACAACTGGCCGGGAGCACACGCCCCACGCCGAGCTCTCCCGACTCCAGCCGTCGCGTCTCGAGCACGCCACCGCAGCGCCCAACAGCCGACGGACCTTCGCGCCCTGCGCGGTGATACCACCAGCCGTCACCACAAGCGGCCCCCGAAATCCCTGCAACGTCGACAGATGGCGCATGCTGCGGGCGCGTTACACCGCAATGCTGACGCCCGGGAGTAGTTCGACTTAAGGGTCTGTTTCAGAAGTGGATCTTGGTTCACCGATTGCGGCGATGGTGGCGGTTGCCTGGTAGCGGACGGCGAGTTTGTCGTATCGGGTTGCCACGGCACGTTGGCGTTTGAGGCGGTTGATACCGCACTCGACGGCGTGGCGGGCCTTGTAGTCATCGCGGTCGAATGCCGGCGGCCGTCCGCCCGCTGGCCCGCGTCGCTTGCGGCGGACCTGGTCGGCGGCTTCGGGGATGGTGCAGGCGCTGCCGCGCCTGCGCAGCGGCGCGCGGTTCGCGCACGAGGAATATACGCCTTGTCGCCGCGCACCTGCGGACGGGTGCGCGGCCTGCCGGGTCCGACCCGGGCCCCCGGATCGCCGACAGCACATTGAAGAACTGCGGTGACCCTCCCCGCAGTTCGGCCGGATCAGCAGAGCCAGCGGTCGCTGGCCCTGCTCGCAGACCAGGTGGATCTTCGGCGACACCGGCGGGCGGTTCGCGCTGCCCTTTCCGAGCCCGGCAGCGTGCTGTGCGCGCGGCCAACTGCGGGGGTCAACGTTCAACTCCCAGGTGATCAGGCCTTTGACGTCGGCCTCGGCCTGAAGCTGCTCCAGGATCCGCGCCCACGTGCCGTCGCGCTGCCACCGCCGGAACAGCCTGTAAATCGTCTCCCCCGGCCCGTGCCGCCCCGGCACGTCACGTCACGCCACGGAACACCCGCCCGGGTCCGCCGTCGTATGCCGTCGAAGACGAAGACGAAGAGACAAAGACGATCGCCCGTATCTGCGGTCCCTAATTGGCGACGATGTCGGAAAAGATGACCGCGAAGACTGCTTGCATGCCCGCCCAGCAGGCGCCTGTGGCGACGACCCAGGGAAAAAGCCTGCGCCAGGTGAGCCTTCCGGCCAACAACAGCCATATCCCGAACCACCAATAGGCGATGATCGCGACGAGGCTGACGCCCCAGAGGGACGCGCGGCCGGAATCCCTACGACTTTCCGGCCGCAGCGGCCGAGCGAATCATCGACGCCCCGGCTCCTCGCCTGACGCGGCCAGCCCCATTCGCTCCCGCAGGCCCGGCAGGAACCGCCAGATGGTCCGGTCCGCTACGTCGTTGTACGCCGTACGG
The DNA here is from genome assembly GCF_051388935.1 of Yinghuangia sp. YIM S10712. Classification (NCBI taxonomy): domain Bacteria; kingdom Bacillati; phylum Actinomycetota; class Actinomycetes; order Kitasatosporales; family Streptomycetaceae; genus Yinghuangia; species Yinghuangia sp. YIM S10712. The sequence goes on along the minus strand of NZ_JBPKBI010000001.1, from coordinate 303,616 downwards.
TGGAATTCGATATCCTCTGGTTTGATTTTCCAGCCTTTTGTGACGGCGGCACGGGGAAGCTTCGCACCGAGAAGGAATTCCTCGTCCCGAGTCCAGTAGTGCTGAACCCGCAAGCCGCTGCACCCGGGCGCGGGGTCGGCGGGCGCTGCGACGTACTCGCGGTCGGACACAAGCTCACAGCGGTGAATTCCTGCCTCACGGACACGGTGCGGCTTGACGATGGACTTCCCTGGATTCGGGCGCGCCACCATTCGTCGACACATTCGTTCGGTGAGCAATTCTCGCTCCGCCAGCCGCCGGACTCCCGACGTGCCGAACATTCGCCATTCCGCATGGACTGCCCCGGCGTCCTCGTGGTTCCGGAGAAACTCGACGACGGTCCGATCGCCTGTCGGTACGAGGAATTCATCGACATCGATGAGGGCCAGCCAGCGTGTGACGCCTCGGAGTTCCCGGCAGATTCCCCGCAGAACAAGGTGCTGGTACTGGATCCACAGACGGCCAGAGTATTCCTGCGGAGAGGGTTTTTCGATGACTTGTACGACTCCTTCGTCGCGATACGGCTTCAGGACATCACGGTAGTCGTCGTCGCTGCGATCGTCGACCAGGAAGAATCGTTGCACGCCCATGAGCCGGTGGAACTCGATCCATTCCCGCAGGAACCTGGCCTCGTTTCGGAAGACGCATCCGATGGCGAGTTCGAGCGGGCAGTTCCGGTCTGTTACACCATCCGTGTGCTCTTCGGTCTTGTGAAGTTGACTGTGAACTCCGCCACTGTTACGAATGTTTTCCTGCAACGCTTTTTCCTTTCGTCTCGACCTGGCTGCCCAACAGGAGTGCACCATGTGCGATAAAGAGCTGACCGACCCCAAGCTGCCGAAGAAAGAGATCATCGTGGAGGTGCATGAAGGCGCCGGTGCCACGCACGTGGAGCTGAACGACCACGACCGGGTCTCATTCAAGCTAGTCCCCCACGAGGCGCACACAGGTGCGGCGGCCGGCGCGGGAGGCCAAACCGACCGGGGCGGCTACGACGATGGGGCGATGCCGGTGGAGGACAATATGTCCATCTCCCTCTCGACCGTTGACATCGAGATGGACAATCAGAGCTTCGGTATGATTACTGCGTGCACTGGGTGTGCATCAAACATCGGTGGGCCGAGTTGCTGACCAGAGCCATTCCAAATTAATCCTTATGGACTCTGACAAGCACGGGCTGGCGGTCATCCTCGGCAGCCGGGACGTCACAGCTTTCCTCCGCACGAGTTGGGAGCGGGAAGCGCTGCTGCTCGGCGGAGCCGCCACACCTCTGGTCGAGCGGCTGTTCACGCTCGAGGACTTCGAACAGTTGGCCTGCGGCGGTGGCGCCGATCTGAGTGTCGTGCAGGAGGGCCGGGCCCGGCCGGTTGTCGCGCAGCGCGCCGACCGGGTTCCCGGACGGCACGTCCTGACCGCCTACCGGTCCGGTGCGACGCTTCTGCTCTCCTCCCTGGCGACACGCTGGCCCGCAGTGGGCGAACTGTGCCGCGGCATCGAGTTGGACCTGCTCGAACGCGGTGTGCTCCCAGCCGACCCGGTAAGCGCCAACGCGTACCTCACTCCCCCACGGGCGCAAGGCTTCGACCGTCACCAAGACGATCATTCGGTGCTCGTCGTCCAGCTGCATGGCAGCAAGCGGTGGGAGGTGTTCGCGCCCGGTGCGCAAAAGCCGGAAGCACTCGTCTCCGCGACATTGGAGCCCGGTGATGTGCTGTCGATCCCGCGCGGCTTCCCCCACGTCGCGCACACGACCAACAAGGCATCGCTCCACCTGACGTTCGGCCTGCACACTTTGTCCTGGGCGGACGCCATGGCGGAGATGCTCCGAACGCACGAGCCGTTCCGGCGCTCGGTCACCGGGCACGGTGACGCCGGGCCCACCCTGCCCGATCTCCCGGCGCTGGACGTCCCTGGCTACGTGCGGAACCGCCGTATTCGATGCATCGCCGAACTCGATCCGCTGCCCGGGGGGCAGCTGGCCGCGGACGCCGCTGCCACGGCGGTCGAGCCGGACACCCTCGTCCGCAGAGTGCCGCTGATGCCGAGCGAATCCGGCAGCGAGTACGGACTCGCGAGCCTGACCTTCCCCGGCGGCACACTGCGCCTCGACGGCCGGCTCCAACCCGTCATCGACCACGTGGCCAAAGTGGAGCTCTTCGCGCCTCGGGAGTTGCCGGCGGTCGGAAAGCACTACGACGCCGTCGAACTGACACGGCTCCTGGTACGGCACAACATCTTCCGCCCGGTGGAAAAGGCAGCGAGAGCGGCACCGCCGGCCCCGGTGCCGGCCGCGCTTCCGGCCCCGGCCCCGGCCGGGCAAGCGACGGCTCAAGCGGACCGTGCGCGCGACCTGACCCTGGTGCGCGACAGCGGTCCGGCAGCCGGCCACCACCTCGGTTGGATGCGACTGCGCGAACGCCTCTCGGCCGCCGAATGCGACGACTTCATCGCCGCCTGTCGGGATCTCCCGCTCACGACACCAACCACCGTGGACGAGACCAGCCACCCCGGCCATCGGCGTGCGGAAACCCGGCACGTGCCCAACGAGCCGCGCACCGCGTGGGTCTATCGGCTGGTTGAGGCCGTGGCACAGGAGGCGGCGCAGACCGCGTACGGGTTTGACCTGACAGGCATCACACGCTCTCCGCAGTACGTCGAATACCTGCCTGGCAACGGGCACTTCCACCGGCACAACGACTACAGCCACGACCAGCTCGACTCCCCCCGGAAGATCACCGTCATCATCCAGCTCTCCGATCCCACCTCGTACGAAGGCGGGGTGCTGCAGATGTTCGGCGTCGATATCGAGGAACTGCCGCGAGAGCGGGGCTCGGTGCTGGTGTTCCCCTCCCTGATCGACCACTGCGTCACGCCCGTCACCCGGGGCCTGCGCCGCGCTCTGGTGGCATGGGTCGCCGGTCCGAGGCTGCGATGACCCCGATCACCGGTCCGGCCCGAGAGGAACCACGATGAGCGGCAAACAGACCCTGCTGACCCTTCGCGCCTGGAAAGGAGGCCCGACACTCTCCGGGGCCGACGAAACCCAGCCGTTCCCGCAGTTCGGTGCGCCGGACCGGGCTCCATATGGCGCTGTCGGTCTGGCAGACGATGCGCCCCCTGCACCTCCCAACGAGGAACGTCCCACGCGCCGGTCTGCGGACGGCACCCGCGACGTCTACGACCTGTCCACGACCAAGCCGCTGCCCTTCGTCTCCTCACTCGTCCACCACCAGGTCGACGACGACCATCTCTGGATCGCCGTCGAGGACGGAAAACTGCTCGTCGCCGACGACGTCGACCACGCGCTGCTCACCCTCCTCGCCGCAGGCACGACGCCCGCCGACGCCGCCCGCGAGTTGCACCGGTCCCACGGCCTCGACCCGGGTGCGGCGGCGGAGGCGATGGCCAAGCTCGTCGCGCGGGCCGCACACGCCGGGATGATTCGCGGCATCCGCGGCCACCATTCCATCAAGCAGGTCCGACCGCACTTGTTCGCGCGCTTCCATCTGACCAATCGCTGCCAGCTCGAATGCGTGCACTGCTACACCAGCTCCGGCCCTTTGCTGCCCAAGGACGGTGAACTGACCACTGAGCGCTGGATCCAGCTGGTGGAGGACTTCGCCGCGAACGGCGGGCAGAAACTGCTGCTCACCGGCGGCGAGGCGCTGCTGCACGAGGGCTGCATCCCGGTGATGCGACGCAGTCACGAACTCGGACTGGAGGTCACGCTGTTCTCCAACGGCATGGCCGTGCCCAAACACCTCGACGACATCGTTCGCTACGCCGACATCGTCCAGATCAGCGTGGACGGGCCCACCGCGGAGATGCACGACGCGATCCGCGGCCCCCACTCCTTCCGCCGGGCGACGCGCGCCATCCGGCTGCTGCTCGACGCCGGGGTGCAGACCCGGGTCAGCACCACCGTCATGGTCAACAACTGGGCGGCGATCAAAGCCGAATTGCCCGCCTTCATCGACCAGTGGCGCGACACCGACCTGAGGTTCCGGATCAGCTACGGCGCCATGGCGCACGGGCGGGGCACCGATCTTGACCACAACTTGGACACCAACGAGGTGCGCGCATGGGTCGACGAGCTGCTCGGGGGGCTGCGCGCGGAGGACGACCGGGTGCACGGGCCCAACAAGGTGCAGAAGATCAGCGGCTGTGGATACGCCGAGCAGCTCGTCGTCGCGTCGGACGGGCTCGTGTACCCCTGCCACCTGATGTCCGGTGCGCTCGGGCACATCGACCAGCTACCGCTGAGTGAGATCACGAAGTACCTCGGACGCACGGCTGCGGCCTTTGGGGTCGACAACCGGGAGGGCTGCCGGTCCTGCGACCTGCGCAACCTCTGCGGCGGGACCTGCCGCGTGGAGGACGAGAAACACACCGGCAGCAGATTGATCACCACATGTACGCCGGAGGAGAAACTGCGCAGGCGACGCTTCCTTGTCCGTCGCTACCAGCCGGTCCCTCACCCCACGCAGCCGGTCCGGTCCGAACCCGGGCTGGAGGAATCGTGACGCTCGCGGACCTGCTCAGCCCGGCGACCGTGGTCGACTTTGTCGACACGACGTGGTGTCGTGAGCCGCGCCTGTTCCCCGGCGGTGCCGCGGGCGTCTCGCTGCTCGACATCGACGGCTTCGAGGCGCTGCTCGGTGCGTTGCATCATGCGCATAAGGGTGTGCTGCACCTCGCCTGCGGCGGTGACCGGCGCAGCCTGCCGCCCACGCTCATCGACGCGGACGGAATGCTCGACCTACGGCAGGTCCGGCAGATGTTCGAGGGCGGCGAGACCCTCTATCTGACCAAGGCACATCGGCTTTCACCGTCCCTGGCCGACCTGTGCCGAGGCGTCGAAATTGATCTGGCCGAGCACGGCGTCGCCCTCCGGGAATCGGCCGGTGCACACGTCTTCCTCACGCCGCCCGCGGCACAGGGTTTCGCGCCGCATCGCGACGAGCACGGAAGCCTGGTCGTGCAGCTGGACGGACGTAAGACATGGAGGGTGGAGGAGTCGGCCGGCACGTCGCAGCCGTGCGCGGTCCCTTTGCAGGAGTGGGCGCAAATCAGGCATCGGGAGTTCACACTCGAGCCGGGAGATGTGCTGTACGTACCCGAGTACCGCGGACACGCGGCCCGGACCGAAACCGTGCGCTCCCTCCATGTGACAATCCGGCTGTTCCCGCTGCGTTGGCGAGATGTCCTCGGCGAGATCCTCACGGCTCTGCCCAGCATGAACGCGCCGGTGCCCGGCGCCCGCGCGGTCGATTCCGACGCTCTCGCCGTGGAGTTGGCGGACTTGCTCAGTTCGCCGGAGGTACGCACGGCACTGCCCGGCCTGCTCGGCAGGCTGGCTGCGCGGCGCACCGTCCGTCAGGCTGTCCTGGCGGACGGCGGGCTCGGCGAACACGGTGGGCCAAAGGAAATCGACAAGGACACGTGGCTGGTGCGCGCGCGGGGCGCGGACTGCCATGTGACCACGGACGGCGGTTTTGCGACGATCCGCTTTCCGGGGGGCGCGGTCCGGGGCCCGATTGGCGTCCTGCCCGCGTTCGAGCATGTCGCGAAGACACGCGTGCTGCGCGCCGTCGACCTGCCTGGCGCGCTCGGCCCTGGCGCCACGGTGGACGTCGTCCGCAAGCTTGTGACCGACGGGCTGCTGCGCCGCGCGCGGCCGGCTGAGATCATCGAGCTCGCACGGTGAGCCGACAGCCGATCGTGTTCCTCGGGCCGTCGATGCCCCTCGCCGAGGCACGCCCGGTTCTCGACGCCGACTACCGTCGTCCGGTCCGGCGTGGCGACCTCGACGCAATCCCCGGCGGCCGGGTCGTCGGGATCATCGATGGCATCTTCGAGCAGACCCTCGCCGTCAGCCCGACCGAGGTGCGCGCGGCCGTGGAACGAGGAGTCGTCGTATACGGCGGTGGCAGCATGGGCGCGTTGCGCGCGGCCGAGGTGCCCGGTGTCATCGGCGTCGGGCTGGTGCATGCCTGGTACCGCGATGGCGCCGTCTCTCGGGACGACGAGGTCGCGCTGCTGTTCGACGAGGAGACGAACGCCCCGCTGACCGTGCCCACGGTGAACGTCCGCTACGCGGTCGACCGCCTTCATCGAACGGGCACGATCGATACGCCCACCGCCGATCGCCTGCTCGCGGCGGCACTCAAGCTGCCGTTCAAGGCCCGCACCTACCGCCGCATTGCCCGCTCTGCCGGTCTCCTGGAGCGCGCCGACGGCGAGAGTCTCGTCGCCATGTTGGCGGTTCACGACCTCAAACACCGGGACGCCCGGTCAGTCCTGGAGGCGGTGGGCGCGGCCCGGGAGGCGCAACCGCGAGGCGCGGGACCTCGGGGGACAGCGGCGCAACCAGTCGTCGGTCCCGCCGCCGCCGATACTGCGCTGATCTGGGAGAGCGGCGACCGGATCCACGACGATGAGCTGTTTCGATTCCTCACGTTCACCGGAAAGCTCGACCGGGTGGCACGTGCGGCCCACCCCATCCCACCCGAGCTCGTGCCTCCGGTTGACGCCCCGGCGGCGCAGGCGCTGTTCCGGACCGCCGCGCGCCGCTGGGGGTGGCTGAGCTCGGAAGAGGCACGCGTCACGCTCGCGGACCTCGGCATCGACTTGCCGACTCTGAACCGCCGGACCGAGATGGAGGCTACCGCGGAAGCCGGGCTGATGGCTTGGGCGAATGCCGACCCTGACGCATTCCGGCGGTCGCTCCGAGCGGCGCTGTTCCTGCACGATGCATCGCTCAAACGGGAGGTGATGCGGCTCGGTGCCCTGTGCCTCTTCGCCGAACAGGAGCCCCGGCCGGCATCTGTCGAGGAATCCTCCGAAGCGTGGCAGGTGCTGTGCAAGGCGAACCTGGCCGTCGATCGGGAGGCCTTGCGGCAGCGGTGGGCGCAGTGGGGATACGGCGATCGCGCCGCGCAGGACGCCTTCGTCCACAAACTTGCGCGGGCGCGGCGTAGAGGCCGGGCGCTCGCCGCGACGATGACGGGGAGAGCCGTTCACGCCGCCCGGCCGCTGCCGAACCCAAACCTTCCCCTGCAACGCCGACCGAAGCCCCCGGACGAACGGCGCTTCTGCCTGCCCCTGGGCGAGGCACGCGATCACGCGACCAGGCTGGCGAAAACGATCGGAATCACCCGGATCGGGATGGTCGGCGAGCTCGGCGACATCGGCGGCGTCCACATTGCCCAGGCCGCCCGCCCCGACGGTGCCTGGTCCAGCACGTATGGAAGCGGCAAGGGGCTCACCGAAGATGGAGCGCACGTCGGCAGTGTCATGGAGGAGCTGGAGAAATGGGCGCAGGAGCGGTGGGTGCCGCGCGCCGACGACCTCGTCGAAGGCAGCTACCGCGAGCTGGCCGGCGACGCCGTCGACCCCGTCGACCTCGCCCTGCCCTACGACAGCGTCTACACCCCCGACCTTCCGATGACGTGGGTGCGCTGCCCGGACATCCTCACGGGCCGGGCAGTGCTCGTCCCGCTCGACTTGTTGCGGCTCGAATGCGGCCCGCGCGATGTCTGCTTCAGCCGACGCGGAGCGCGGAAGGTCATCGCGACCAACGGTCTGGGGTCCGGTTTCTCCCGCGAGGAGGCAGTGCTGCACGGGCTGTGCGAATACGTGGAGCGGCATGCCCAGCGTCTTGCGGAAATCGCTCTGGTCAACCCTGGCGGGACCGGGGCACCGCCGTTTCGGTTCGTGGACCTGGACACCGCTCCGGACGCTGCGCGTGAGGTGGCGGAGCGGCTGCGTCGGGGGGGCCATGTTGTCCGTGTCCTGGACATCACCTCGGATGTCAAGGTCCCGACGTTCATGGCGGCCGTAGCGCGCGACCTGAACCGCGCCGAGGGCTTCGGCACCCATCCGGATCCAGGAACGGCAGTCGAGATGGCGTTGCTGGAGGCCGCGCAGTCGATCGCCTGCTCGGTGGCGGGAGGCCGCGAGGATCTCACCATCAGGGCCCGCAGCCTCGGCCGACACGAGAGACCACGTCCCATCGCGCACGAGGACGCCTGGTTCTGGCTCGATCCGGATATCGTGCCGGCCCCCCTGGCGCAGGGATTGACCAGTGACGACGTCCTCGACGACCTCTGGTGGACGCTGCAGCGAGTGGGTGACGCCGGCGTCGCGCACGTCCCGGTGCTCGATCTGACCCATCCGGAGACCGAACCCGCGCACGTCGTACGGGTGATCGTGCCTGGTCTGGAGAGCAACAACCCCTTCGCGACCGGTGAACGCGCCCGACTCGTACTGCTTCGCGACCTGCTCCCCCGCTGGTCCTGAATTCTGTCCGGAGACCGCCATGACGACAACGGAACTCATCCCGCAGCAGACCGACTCGATCGTGCGCACCATCGGCGAACGCGGCTTCACGGTCGTGGAGAGCCTGCTGCCCGCCCCGACGACCGACCTCATGCGGGAGGCCCTCGAACGGCTGCTGCACGCGGAAAAAGCGCGCAATCTGCACCCCAGCGGGCACCAGCGGGTCCTGCACCTATTGGCCAAGGATCCCGTATTCATCGATGCCCTGGTGCACCCACTCGTTCTCGCGGTGTGGCGGCGCTATCTCAGCGAAGATCTGATCTGCTCGACGTTCAGCGCGAACGCCCTTTGGCCTGGCGCGGTCGAACAGTACTGGCACGCCGACCATCCGTACTGGACCTTGACGCCACCGTGGCCGGGCATCCCGCTCGCCGGACAGTGCATCTGGTTTCTCGACGACTTCACCGTGGAGAACGGCGCCACGGCCGGCATCCGCGGTTCGCACCGGGCGAACCGCTTGCCGGACATGGGCGAGTCGTGGTGCGACGACGGCGAGATCCTCACCGGACCGCGAGGAAGCGTGATCTTGGCTGACGGGGCCTGGTGGCACACGTCACGGCCGAACCGCTCCGCGGCCTTGAGGTCCGCCCTGCTCGTCACTTACACCCCCACCTTCTGCGTGCCGCAAGAGGACATGCGCGCGCAGCTGTCTGCGCTCAGCAACCCGTCAGACCTCGTGGTGCAACTGCTCGGCGGAAAGCAGTACCAGTCGCACCGTGACTTCCCGTACTGAGCCGGGGCCGGACCTGATCCGGCGCCGACGGGCCTCAATGGTTCGGCAGCTCGACACACGCACGCTCGTGCAGCCCGGGAACGGCTGGATGACAGACGGGCCGACCGTACGCGTTCGCCGATCCGCCGGGCCTGCTCTTCGTCCGTCACGCCGCAGATCAATCGCACGTACGGCAAGGCGGCGTGGCCGAAGCCGGGGCATGCGCTGCCGGTGGCCCTGGTTGTCGTGCGTACCGCCGGCCACCCCGAAGGCCGGCCGCGCTGTCTCAAGGCTCAGGACACGATCCACTGCCAGATCTGCGACCCCAGGCCCATGCTCGGGTCGAACTGGATCTATCTTCGATGCGGACGGCACCTCGTACATCACGAACCCAAGCCTCGAACTCCCAGTCGGGATCGTCGCCGTCGACGGATACAACGGGCCCGCAGTTGTGTGCTGGTAGATCGGACTGAACTGCTGTCCGTCCGCATCGATGATCGCGGAACCCGACGTCGGGCCGAGGTCCATCGACCCGACACCGGTGTTCGTGATTCGCCACTGCACCGCGACGAAGCGATTTCCTTCGTTGGCGCCGTCGATCGTGATCGTGTCGCCGACCTTCGCAACGGCCGGCCGCGGTGGGGCCGGGCTGCCGGCCGGCGTGGTCGGGTCGGCGGGCACCGGTTCGGGGCTGCCTGGCTCTGCGGAGGCGGTGACGATGCCGGGGGCTTTCGGCTGCGCCGCATGTTTCTCGTCGTCGCTATCGCATGCCGTCGCAGCAAGAGCGGGCGAAGGATTCCGACGTCCACGGGATCTCGCCGGCAAATCCAGGTTCGCGGCGGAGCGTTGCCTTCTCGGCTGCGCGGTCGCGTCAGGGGCAGGACTCGTCGAACTTCACCGCGTCGAGAGTGACCGGCTGGCCGGTGTACGGCGTGCCGGCACTCGGAGTCTGGTTGCACACTTGCCAGTTGCTCGTGACGAGAACCGCTCGATCGGAACCAGAGACGTCCCGAACCGTCACACTGGCGTTGCTCGGGAACGCATCGCGGGCGACGTTGGCGCTCTTGCCGACCACGTTCGGCGTGACGTCTCCGACGCTCGCGGTTGCCGCCGGGGCGGGCACCGGCACGGCGGGGCATGTCTCGTCGATCTTGACGACACCGAAGGTGACTTTGGTGTCGGTCGCGACCGGGCCCGGGGCGGGGTCCTGAGAGCAGACCTGCCAGTTGCGGTCGAGTACTTGGCTGCGGTCCCGGCCAAGGGCATCGGTGGAGGTGAGGTTGAAGTACCCGGCAGCCTGGGCGTTGTCCTGAGCCATCTGCAGCCCCTGCCCCACGAGTAGCGGCAGGGTGTTCGTGGGCGCTGCGGCGGAGGGCGGAGAGGCCGGGGCCGGCGCGGCAGGGGCAGGGGCAGCCGGGGTCGCTGCTGCGGCCTGCTCAGAGGCGGGGGCGGCGGGCGCGGGTACGGTCACGGTGACGGTGACGACCGGCTGCGGCGCTGCGACGGACGTGGTCGTTTCCGCGTCTCTCTTGCCGGACCCTCCGGCGCCGGCAGCGGCGCCGACGACGAAGCAGACGACCCCGACGAGGGTGTATCGGACCCACGGCTTCCCGAAGATCTGCCTTGCGCGGCCCTGTTGCCGCGCTGAGGGGCCCGAGGGCGCCGGAGGGGGCGTGGTGGGCGGGTGAGGCTGGGCTGGGTGCACGGGTAGCTCCGGGAAGATCAGGAGATTTCGGGCATGGATGGAGAGGCGCCTAGCGCCTGGTGTGTTGCGGAAGGTCCCCACCTTTCGGCCGCCCAGCTTTCCAGTTCAGTTGCTGCTGTGTCCAAGTTTTGGCCGAATCGGGGCACCCGTAGGGGTACGGGCGTTCGGCGCGACGTGCAAGTGGATGCCTTCGCATGACAGGCGAATCGCCGTCCGCGCGAGGGCATTTCGCAGCCCTGTTCGATATGGGCCTGCGGTGCCGGCTCGAAGAGCATCGAGAAGGCAGTGCCCGTTCGTACTCTGCGCAAAGATGGCGGCAACATGTGGCACTGGCGCCTGCTTTCGGTCACGCCCGAGCTGCTGCGGCCGGCTGAGTCCGCCGCAGCGCAAGCCGCAGGCGACATACGGCAGGTCAGCTGGGAAATGAGCAGCACCCGCCTGGCGTCCGCTCCTGGTTTCCAGACCGCGTTCCAGGTCACCCAGCTCAATCAGGAGTGGGCCGCGAAGAGTGACGTTCGACGAGTTGCGGAACGCGGACTTCAACGGACTCGAAGAGAGCACGGCGGTGAGGAGCCGCGTCGTGAACACCCCGCCCGGTCGCCGGTGCCGGATCCTTTGATGTTGCTGCGCTTCGGTAACGAGTCGCTCGACTGCCGGGTCATCATCGCGATCGGCACCCCCGACACCGGAAGCACACCGCCGCTTACGTACCCGGCGTGAACACGACCGTCGTGGCGGGGGGAACCGAGCTCGACCGCGCGTTGCGACGGGTCAAAATCGCTGCAAAGGGCGTCCGACAGCCTCACTCCTGAGGCTAACGGTGACGTCGCGAGCGTTTCGTTCATAGGGGTACAGCGTCACCTGCGAACGACGCCGGTCTCGCGCGCCCGCCGCACGCCGGCGGGCCCGCATGGTCGCTTCGGCTCAGCTCAGGATGCGAGCAACACTGCGGTGCTGCTCCTCGGTGAGCAGGCCGCTGTGGCGGTTGCGTCGGCTGCCCCGCCCAGGGAACGAGCGGATGCCTTCGGACTCTTCCCAGGCCGGATAGGCGGCCGCGCCACCCGGCTGAGTTCGGTCCACATCAAGCCCGTGGCAGGGCTCGCAGTGTCGCAGCTGCCGATCAAGAGGGCCTCGGCGTCCGGGGTTTCCCGAACCAGGTAGTCGATGCCGGCGTCGTATTCACCATCACGGAAGACCACGAGGACCGCTGCATCTTTGCCCGCGGGGAGCGTGATCACGGGCCATGGGGCGCCCGCGTGGAAACCCTCGGGAAGAGCCTCGGCCACTGGGACGTAGAAACCGAACACGTCGTGGATCGTGTCCTCGCTGACTTGCTGAATCTCCGCCATACCCGACCAGAACTTCAGATCGAGGCGCTCGATCGGATACTTCCGGAGGTCCGGCGCGTCGTCGTAGCCACGCAGTGTCAAGGTCATCCGTGCCTCCTGTCAGCTCGCGATCCATCCTCCCGCTGTGCCCTATTGGGTGGGGCAGAGGACGGGCTTCCGCGGCCTTGGTGATGGCGTCGCCGACGGCGCTTGGTCTGGGACGCGACGGTAGCGGGAACTCGCGGGAATGCGCCCGCCCTTGCCGTCGAGCAGACGCGAACCCGCCGTGCCGTTGTCCCACCGCTTGCCGTCGACGTCACCTCGCCGATGGCCACGACCACGCCGTCCGCCTTCGCCACCTCCGCGATCGCCTGCTGAACGTCTCCGAGCAGGGGCCGGTCGGCTGTGGCGTGCGCCGGTGCCGGAACGTTCAGCACCAGCAACGCACTTGGCACTCCCAGGGCCACGTCCATCGTCTTGCCGCGCCTCATGGGACGGCCAACCGCTGTTCATCGCCAACGCCGCCCACGAACTGCGCACGCCGCCGGCCACCGCCCGCACCGCGATCGACGTCACCTTGGACGGGCACCCGGACCGTGACGAACTCCTCGCGATGGCAGGCGACGTACGCGATGCCGTCGAGCACATGCAGCGCGTCTTGGACGGACTGCTGCTGGCCCGCAGCCAGGCCGGACTCACCGCACGCGAACCGGCCGACCTGGCCGCCATCACAGCCACCCCGCCCTCGACACCGCCCGGGCCCGCCGAACTCACCGTACGCACCGAGCTGCGGCCCACACCGGTCACCGGTGAACCTGTTGGAGCCGTTCGTACGAGGGCAGGGCACCCGCATCCGCACCGACGGACTGGGGCTCGGACTGTCCAGCATGCCCGCCCTCGGTATACCGCGCCTCGGCGTTCCTGCCGGAAAGCGTTTCCGAAAGCCCGGGCGTCTGACGGTAGTTCACACAGCTTCAGGTGGCCGGCGGCAGGAGCGTCCAGGAGCCGAAGGGCTGAACGGCCATGTCCTCGCGCTGTTCGGCGCCGACCAGCCACAGGCCGAGGCCGGCCGGGCCCACGGCCGCGCCGTGGAGGTTCTTCGCCGCACCCGGCACCGACACTTCCTGGGCCGGGCGGCCTGCGGACGGGAGCCGTACCGCGTAGCCGCGCTCCCCTGTCGGTGTCGCCGCCCCGTCGGCCGCGCCGACCGCGACGGGGCCGTCCGCGGTGAACGCAATATCATCGAATTGGCCCTTCACAAGCGGGAGTTCAGATTGTCGCCAGGCCTGCCCGTCCCAGCGCAGAGCGGTAGGCGTACGTCCCTCCTCCCCGACCCGGTAACCGACTGCCCACGTGCCCTGCAGCGCAGACGTGCGCACGTTCTCCAGCCACACAGCCTGGCCGCCGACAGCCGGCACCGGCACCTTTGTCCAGCCGTGTCCGTTCCAGTGCGCCGACATGTTCTCCGGCCCTACGACCCACAGGTCGTTGGCTCCGCGTGCCGAAACGCCCGTGAACCAGTTCACCTGGAGGTCAGGGGGCAAGGTGACCTGCTGCCAGGTTCCGTTCACAAGGCGCAGCACGCTCGCGCCGGCGTCGCTCTCGCCGACAGCCCACACACCGCCCGAGTCGCCGGAGATTCCGTACAGCGCGCCGTCCGCCGCCTGCGAGGTGTCCGCCGTGGTCCACGCCGTACCGTCCCAGTGCACGATCCACGGCCGCATCGCGCCGTCGACCACCGCGTAGCCCGCGGCCCACGCGTCGGTGCGGGACAGTGTGAGGACAGCGTGCAGGCGGGCCATCGATGTGCCCTCCGGTACAGGGACCGCGCGGTTGACCCAAGCGCCTTGCTCGCGGTGCAACGCGAGCGGCTGCCACTGCTTCACACCGTCGGGGCGCGCGTAGCCGACCGCGATGGTGGTTGTCCCCGCCGTGCTGACGTCCACCGGCACGGCTGTCCCGAGTCCGACCTCCGGCGAGTCCACGAGCCACCCCTGGGCCGCCTGCTCCGACGCCGCGGAAGGCGCTGTCTCTGCACTCGTCGCCGCCCCGGCCGCGCCCACCCCCGACAGCCCGCCGGCCAATGCCACGGCCACGACTCCGGCAAGCCAGTTTCCTCGTACAACGCGCATGCGCCACTCCCTTGTCGGGTTCCTGCCCGGTACGACTCGGCAGCGCCGCGCGGCGTCACATATCTGTACGGGGCAAAGCCGCTTCCGCTCGCGGTGCAAGCCGGCTCCGGCCGGTGAAAGCAGACCGCCGGGATCCACGGTTCGAGGTGCGCCCGGTCGCCGCCCCTACCTGGGCCGTCGGCCCAAGCCGTTTCGCTTCGGCTACTACCACACGCCGGTGAGCCTGGGACGCGGTGACGCCGTGGTGCAGTTCACCCGGCCCGACGGAAGCCCGCGCCGGGTCTGCCTCACCGGCCGCGCGGCCGTCCGGTACAAGGAGACGGTGACCGCCTCGCCGTGGCCGACGTACGGCCGTATGAAGAAGATGCCCTCCTCGGGCGCGTTCTGGCCCCGCGGGGGCCGCTTCACCCGCGGCCGGGTGGCCGAGTGACCGACCATTCCGCCCACCCCGACGAGCAGGTCTTCCACGAGCACCGGCGGCTGTTGTTCTCCGTGGCCTACCGCCTCCTCGGCAGTGCCGCCGATGCCGAGGACGCGGTCCAGGACGCCTGGATCAAGTGGTCGGCCGGGGACCGCTCGCAGGTGGCCGACCCCAAGTCCTATCTGACGCGGATCGTCTCGAATCTGGCGCTGGAAAAGCTGCGCTCCACCCGGCACAAGCGGGAGACGTACGTGGGGCCGTGGCTGCCGGAGCCCATTCTCACCGGCGGGGATGCCTCCGAGATCGTCACGGACGCCGAGTCGGTGTCGATGGCCATGCTGGTGGTGCTGGAGACGCTCAGCCCGCTGGAGCGCGCGGTGTTCGTGCTGAGGGAGGTCTTCGACTTCAGCCACGTCGAGATCGCCGAGGCGGTGGAGCGTTCCGAAGCCGCAGTGCGGCAGGCCGCGCACCGAGCCCGGGAGCACGTACGGGCCCGGCGGCCACGCTTCACCGCCGACCGGTCGCGGCAGCGTGAAGCGACCGAGCGGTTTTTCGCCGCGGCCACCGGCGGCGACGTCAACGCCCTGATGGAACTGCTCTCCCCGGACGTCACCTTGTGGACCGACGGCGGCGGCAAAGTGCGCCAGGCGTTGCGGCCGGTGGTGGGTGCGGCCACGGTCGCCGCCTGGTTCGCGGCCATCGGCACAGCCACCTACGAGGGCGTCGAACCCGCCGACATGAAAGCCGAACTCGCCGTGGTCAACGGTGGGCCGGGCATCGTGTTCAGCGGGCCCGGACGCGTGATCGCCGCCGTCACCTTCGACTTCGACGCCGACGGCCGTATCACCGCCATCCACAACGTGGCCAACCCGGACAAGCTCCGTGCCGTCGCCGACGGCACCGCATACGACATCGCGGCGCGGTGAGCGGCGCGACCACGCGGGCGGGCGGCGCACGCCGACGTGTTGTCGGAAGTACGCCGCCCTGGGTGGAACGAACACCCGCGTGTCATCGCGGCTATGCCGGGTCGCGGTCGAACAGCGACTTGGACCAGAGGTGGCCGAGCACGGCAAGCCCCAGGCACCAGGCGACCGCCAGCCAGCCGTTGTGGCCGATTTCGGTGCCGAGCAGCAGCCCGCGCAGGGTCTCGATGGCCGGGGTGAACGGCTGGTACTCGGCGATCGGTTGAAACCACCCGGGCATCGTCTCGGCCGGGATGAAGGCGCTGGAGACGAGCGGCAGGAGGATCAGCGGCATCGCACTGTTGCTTGCCGCCTCGGGGTTCGGACTCGACAGGCCCATCCCGACGGCGATCCAGGTGAGTGCCAGGGCGAACAGCGCGACCAGCCCGAACGCCGCCAGCCACTCCAGCGCCGTGGCGTCGGCGGACCGGAAGCCGATGGCCACGGCGACGGCACTGACCAGGACGATGCTCGCGAGCACCTGCAGCACGCTGCCCACGACGTGTCCGATGAGCACGGATCCGCGGTGGATCGCCATGGTGCGGAAGCGGGCGATGATGCCCTCGGTCATGTCCGTCGCGACGGACACCGCGGTGCCGATGGTGGTGCTGCCGATGGTCATCAGCAGGATGCCCGGCACGAGGTACGCGATGTACTCGGAGCGGTCGGCGCCGCCGCCGCCGATGCCCGCGCTCATCACGTCGCCGAATATGTACACGAACAACAGCAGCAGCATGATCGGCGTGAGCAGCAGGTTCAGCGTCAGGGACGGATAGCGCCGCGCGTGCAGCAGGTTGCGGCGCAGCATCGTGGACGAATCGCGCACGGCGAGGGACAGGGAGCTCATCGCACGGCCTCCTTGGGCTGGTTCGGCCGGCCGGGGGCGTCGTCGGAGCCGGTCAGGGCGAAGAACACGTCGTCGAGGTCGGGGGTGTGCACGGTCAGTTCGTCCGCCTCGACGCCCGCCGCGTCCAACCGGTCGAGGAGGGCGCGCAGTTCGCGTTGGCTGCTTCCGCTGAGGATCTGCAGCGTCAGCGACTCCTCACCGCTCTCGGCGTCGCCCGCGCGGGAGGCACCGCCCTCGCGGGCGATGTCGTGCAGAGCCGCCGCGGCGCGTTCGTACGCGCGCGGGTCGGTGAACCGCAGCCGGACGTGTCCGCCGGGGACGAGCCGTTTCAGCTCGTCCGCGCTGCCCTCGGCGACGATCTTGCCGTCGTTGAGCAGGGCGATGCGGTCCGCGAGTTCGTCGGCTTCCTCCAGGTACTGGGTCGTGAGGAAGACGGTGACGCCACCGGTGACGAGTTCGCGGATGATCTGCCACATGTTGTGGCGGGCGCGCGGGTCCAGGCCGGTGGTCGGCTCGTCGAGGAAGATGATGCGCGGGTCGCCGACGAGGGTCATGGCGATGTCCAGGCGGCGCTTCATGCCGCCCGAGTACGTGGACGCGGGCTTCCTCGCGGCGTCGGTGAGGTCGAAGCGCTCCAGCAACTCGGCTGCCACCCGGCGGCCTTCACCACGCGAGAGGTGGTGCAGGTCCGCCATGAGGAGCATGTTCTCCTCGCCGGTGATCAGCCCGTCGACGGCGGAGAACTGCCCGGTCACGCCGATCGCGGCACGTACCGCCTGGGGATCGGCGGCCAGGCTGTGGCCGCCGACGTGTATCTCGCCGGAGGCGGGGTCGGCGGAGACGAGGGTGGAGAGGATCTTGACGGCGGTGGTCTTGCCGGCCCCGTTCGGGCCGAGCAGGGAGAAGATCGTGCCTTCGGGGACGACCAGGTCGACGCCGTCGAGCACGGTCTTGTCGCCGTAGGACTTGCGCAGCCCGTACGCCGCGATGGCCAGGTTCGTCACGGGAGGCCGGCTCCTTTTCGAGACTGAAGGTCGGAAGGTGCGGGTCAGAGGCTGCGGGCGGTGATGTCGCCGTGGTCCGTGGTCGCGTGGATGGTGAGGCCGGCCGCGGCGCCGTCGGTGTTCCTCAGCGCGTTGTCGATCCGGCCGTGGCCGGTTCCGGCGTCCAGGGAGGCGGAGACTCCGGCCGCGGCCCGGACCGAAACGTCGCCCATCCGGGTGCGCAGGACCACGGTGCCGGAGGTGGCCTCGGCGATGGTGATGTCGCCCTTTTGGGTGCTGATCTCCGCGGGGCCGGTGAGTCGGCCGACCGTCACGTCGCCGGCGGAGGCGGCGAGGCGGACGCTCGCGGCCTCGTCGATCTTGACCACGCCGTGTACGCCCTCGCAGACGATGTCGCCGAGGCGTCCGACGACCCGGAATTCGGTGCCGGACGCCTTGCCTTCGACGCTCGACCCGGCAGGCAGCCGGACGGTCACCTCGACGGTCCCGGAGGGGCCGAAGTACTGGTTCTTCGCCGCCGGGGCCCCGATCCGCAGCACACCGTCGGCGTACGCGACCTCGGTTCGCTCCGCGGCCTTCACGTCGCGGCTCTTCGAGGGTGCGGCGGGCAGGACCTCCACGGTCGTGTCGGCGCGGTCGGCGGCGATGAACCGGACGAGCCCCGCGGGGATGTCGAGGACGGCGGTGATCGGGGCGGGGGTGTCGAACGTCTGCATCTCGGCCTCCGTTGATTTCGTTTCTGACATTGGAAACGCTACGTTGCGTTCAAGAATCCTTCAAGTTGTTCGTTGCAAAGAATCACCATCAGAGCAGCTCAAAGCCGCAAAATCGTTGCAATGGGTTGACAATCAATGCAACAAGGCAGCTCGCGATGCGTTGCAATGAGTGGGGGTGAACGCTATGCTGGGGCGCCAAGGAACCGCGAAGGGAGACCGTCGTGCCGGGAGGCAGGCTCACCCAGCAGGAACGCCGGCAGATCGCACAGGGTTTGGCCGACGGCCTGGCCTACGCGGAGATCGCCCGCAGTCTGGAGCGCCCCACGTCGACGATCACGCGCGAGGTCATGCGCAACGGCGGCCCCGCCGCCTACCGCGCCGACCTCGCCCACCGCGCGACCGAACGCCGCGCCCACCGACGCAAGCACACGCCGGCCCGAGCACAGGAATCGCCGGCACAAGGCCACGGGCACGACGCCGAGGCCATGCGCGAGTACGAGGAATCGTTCACGACCCTGCTCATGCAACAGGGCCTGCCGAAAATGATGGCCAGGGTGCTGACCTGCATTTTCACCGCGGACACCGGAAGCCTCACCGCATCGGAACTGGTGCAGCGCCTCCAGGTGAGCCCGGCGTCCGTCTCCAAGGCGGTCGCGTTCCTCGAAAGCCAGGGCCTCGTCCGCAGGGAGCGCGACGAACGACGGCGCGAGCGCTACCTCGTCGACGACGACGTCTGGTACCAGGCGACGATCGCCAGCGCCCACGGGGCCGCACAGGTGGCCGAGATCGCCCGGCAGGGCGTCGGGATCCTCGGCCGCGACAGTCCGGCCGCCGCCCACCTGGAAAACATCGCCCGCTTCAGCGATTTCGTCAGCGAGAGCATCCTTCGCGCGGCGGCGCAGGCGCGCGAAGTGCTTTTCACAAAGCCCGAGACACCCGCGGGCGACACCGTCGCGCCGAGTTCAGAACGCGGATAGCCTTCCGCGAATACGACTCGGTGCGCACCCCCGTTGGCCTGGTGCCCCGCGCAGGCGTCGTCGCCCAGGGGGTGTCACTCGCAGAACACCTGCACCTTGGCCCCGGGGTCGTCGACGTCGACCGCGAGATCGTCGAGTTGCTCGATCAGGTCTTCAAGGTGCTGCGGCTTGAGCTCGCCGAGGTCGATCGGGAGCCCCGCCTCGTTCAGCTCGGCGTTGACCCTGCAATCTTTTCAACTGTCCACCCGGTCGTCCGACGGCGGCCGTTCGGTTCGCCCTGGGAAGTCGCGGCGGCGGCGCGTGGTGTCGTGGCGCAGGCGCGCGGTGTGTGTGGTGACCGCGTCAATCTCGGCCGCGAGGTCGGGGTGGCTGCGGTCGACATGTGGGCGGGTGTCGGCGAGTGGCCCGAGCAGTTGGGCCGGGTCGCTGTGGCCGAGGGCCTGGTTGAGGAGAGCGACCCGGTCACGGCCCGGTGCGTCGAGCCCCTGTACGGCCGCGACCTGTCCGGCGAGCGTGCGCAGACGGGCGGCGTTGTCGCGCGCCCAGGAATCGACCGCGCGGTCGGCCGCGCGCCGGTCGCGTTCGGCTTGCACGCGCTTCTCGCCGGTGTGCGGGTCCGCGGCCGTGGGGGCGAGTCCGCGCAAGTAACGGCGTTCGGCGGCCTGGCGGCTGGCCACACCAAGGGCGGGGGCCAAGTCCGCCCAACTCGCGCCGCCGCGTCGGGCCATGGCGATCAACTCCGTTTCCCACGTCGCGAGTTCGGCACGCACCACGCGGAGTTTCGTCAGCGCTTCGAGGACCTCGTGGGTTGCGGGCGGACCGCTTGAACCCGTTGCCCGCCGCACCACTTCGGCGACGGCGTCGACGGCTTGCGCGGCTTCCGGGAGCCCGAAGGGGCCCGCGCTTCCCGAGTCGCCTTCGCCCGGCTCGCCGCTTTCTGTACGGTCCCGCATCTCCTTCACCCCTCTCGTCATCACTGTGATGACAGGGTAGTTGTCATCGTACTGATGACATCCTAGGATGACCGGCATAGGCAAGGCTCAGGAAAACCCATGCCGCGTCACCAAAGCCGTCGCACTTTGGAGGACACGATGACCGTCACAGCATCCCGTCCGCGTCAGCGGATACCGGCCGAGCACGGGGCCGGGCCGCTCACCCGTGAAATCGTCAGCCGCGCCCTCGCGGACGTCGACTGGCCGGCCCGCGCCGGCGACCTGGTCCGCCAGTTGCGCCAGTGCCGGACCCGTCCGGGAGTCATCACGGCCCTGTCCGCACTGCCGGACGGCGTCTACGCGGGGCCGAATCAGGTCTGCCGCGTGCTGTTCGGCCCGTACGGGCACACCCAGCCGAACCCCTGACCCGGCCGCGCAGCCCGCCGCGGAAAACCCGTCGGCTCCCCTCTCGCACCGGCACCGGGAGCGGCAGGCGGGACGGCGACAGGGCAAGCGCAGCCACACCACCATCGGACCGAAAACTTCCCAACGGCGTTGCCGTCGTCACGTCGTGAGCGTTTCAACGGGGTGAGCACGATGAACCCGCTGAGGATCTCCACGTACCGGTTCGGCACCTGGGACATCGTCGAGGTGGCCGGCGAGCTCGACATCGACAGCCGCGACGAACTGCGCGAGGCTCTGGACGACGTGATCCGGAACGGAGCGCCGGCGCGCGTCGTGGTGGTCGACTTCTCCCGACTGGAGTTCTGCGACGCCACCGGGCTGGGGGTGTTGGTCGCCGCGCGCAAGGCAGCCGAACGGCGCCTTGCGGAGCTGCGCCTGGTGTGCCGAGGGACGATCCGGCGCCTGGTCCGGATCACCGAACTGGACCGGAGTATCCCTGTCTTCCACACCGTCGCCGACGCTGTCGGCATCTCGGCCGAGCCGCCCGGCGCGGGACCCTCAGTCCACGGTGACGGGATGTCGCAGACACCCGACGAGGAAACCGAGGCCCCCGCGCCGCTG
>NZ_JBPKBI010000001.1:242139-282278 GCF_051388935.1 Yinghuangia sp. YIM S10712 | reverse complement strand
AGCGCGCTCGTCCGGGCGATGAGCGGATCATCCGCGCCCGGTCACGACGGCTGCGGATGTCCGAAGAGCAGGTCGAAACCGGGCGGGAGCTGGAGCAGAATGCGCCGCATCAGCTCTCCGCCCGCCGCGTCGGCGACGACGCTGAGCACGGCGCTGACGTCCCACTGCGCGGTCTGTTCGGTGGCGCCCTCGATCCATGCGGCGGTGGCGCGGACGAAGCGTTCGGGCGTGAGTGGCTCGGCGGCGTGCAAGGGGTTCAGCAGCACAATCGCGAACGTCTCGGGAAGCCGCGACGCCAGTTGGCTGCGCTCCTCGCCGACCAGCAGCGCCCCGAGCAGGGCGAGGACGACCCGGGAGGCACGCTCGGCTTCCGGACGGTTGGGGTACTCACCGCGTTCGACGACCTGATCGAGGAACGCCTCCCAGCGCATCGACATGGGTTCCCCTCTGTCTCGTGCACGGCTTGCGGGGCATGCCCGCCGCACGGGCGACTCCCGCGCGGCGGGCGCTGGTTCAGGCCGTGATCTGACGGTGCGTTTCGCCTCCGCTGATGGGGATCTTGCGCGGCTTGGCCTGTTCGGCGACCGGGATCCGCAGCCGCAGCACCCCGGCGTCGTACGCGGCGTCGACGCGGTCGGTGTCGAGGGTGTCGCCCAGCAGCAGTTGGCGGCTGAAGACACCGGCCGGGCGTTCCGAGATCAGCACCTCGGCGTCGTCGCCGGCGCTGGGACGGCGCTCAGCCCTGACGGTGAGGACGTTGCGTTCGACGTCCAGGTCGATCGACTCCGGGTCCACTCCCGGCAGGTCCAGTTCGACCACGAACGTGTCCCCGTCGCGGAACGCGTCCATGGGCATCGCCGCAGGGCGCGCCGCGGTGCCGAACACCTGCTGGGTGATTCGGTCCAGTTCGCGGAACGGGTCGGTTCGCATCAGCATCATCGGTCACTCCTTTCGGCGGGGCTCCGCAAGGGGAGTCGTTTGACGACACACCATCTATATAGCTCGCGTCAGGAAAGTTGACAAGAGGAGACTCACGTTGGTTGCCGACCGGGGGAGCCGGGTCTCGGCGCCCCGGGTCACGGACGCAGGAGCGCGTCGCGGGCGGGATTGATGAGCTTGCGTACGGTGCGGCCGTTGGCGAATTCGCCCAGTGCGGTCATGGTCCAGGCCGGTCCCCGGCGAACGAGCTTGCACATCAGGACGGCCGTCCGCGGCTCGCTTTCGGACAACTCGAAGCGCACCAGCTCGGCGTTGGTCCTCGCGTCGACAAGCCGGCAGAACGCTCGCGAGACCTTGGTGAACTTCTGGCCGAGGAACGAATTGACGGTGAAGACCAGCCCGTGGACCTCCGCGGGCAGGCGGTCGAGGTCGACCGTGATCACCTCGTCGTCACCCTCGCCCTCGCCCTCGCCCGTGAGGTTGTCACCGGAGTGCGCGATCGCGCCGTTGAACGCGTGCAGGTGCACGAACCACACGGTGTCGATCTTCCTGCCGCGCGCGTCGAACGCGATGCAGGAGGCGTCGAGGTCGATACTCGCTCCGCGTTTCGCCGGGTCCCAGCCGAGTCCCATGCGTACGCGGGTCAGCGGCGCCCCCGTCTTCACCAGGGACACGGACTGGTTCTTGCGGAGTGTGACATGGCCCTTGTCGAGGCTGATCGGCCCGGACGGCGGTGCCTGCGGCGCCGGCACCGCGGGCGGCGGAGGAGGCGGCGGTGTCTGCGGTGCCCACGCCGTCGGCGGCGGGGGCGGCGGCACCGCGGCGACCGGCGGCGGCGCGTCGTCGACCCGGACGCCGAAGTCGGTGGCGATCCCGGCCAGCCCGTTCGCGTACCCCTGGCCGACCGCGCGCACCTTCCACCCCGGCCCTCGGCGGTAGATCTCCCACAGCAGCAACGCTGTCTCGACACCCAATCCGGACGGGTTGAAGGCGACCAACTCACGGCCGGAACCGGCGTCGCGCACGGTGGCCACCAGCGAACGGACATCCCCGAACATCCGCGGGCCGGAGCCGTCGAGGCTGAGCGCCACCACGACGCGGTCGACAGCGGCGGGAACGGCGGCGGTGTCGACGCGTACCACCGCGGGGCCGCCTGTCGCACCCGGCTCGTGACGGACTCCCGGCCCTTCGGGCTGGTTGTAGAAGACGAAGTCGGCGTCGGACCGGACTTTCCCCGTCGCGTCGAGCAGCAGGGCGGACACGTCCACCGACGCCTCGGAGGAGGCCTCCACGATCACCGAGACGGCATCCAACGGATGGTTCCCGCCCTTGGCGAGCATCACTGACACAGGTCCCCCTCCCCTGCTCGCGGAACGGCGCTCCGTGGCCTCCGCCCGGCTGACGACACTAGTGGCGAAAGTCGAAGAACCGCAGCTGTGCACACGGCACCGCCGGTGATCTCGCCAAGCGTCCACGGGTGGGCGGAGTAGTCGTTCGACGGCTACGCCTCCGTCCCGGAGAAGCAGCGCGGCCGGCGATCCGCACCCTTTCGCCGTCACGGTGGACAGCACGAGGTGGCACATGCCCGCCAGGACCTGAGTGGCGGTGGGGTTCCGTTCCGGTCAGGAGCTTCAGCGCCCGGCCGGCTGGTCGGCCTCGGAATCCTCGTCGAACTCCTCGTCTTCGTCTTCGTCTTCGTAGTCGTCTTCCTCGTCCTCATACTCGTCGTCGGCCTCGTCCTCCGGCTCGTAGTCGTCTTCCTCGTCCTCTTGTTCCTCGTCCTCTTGTTCCTCGTCTTCTTCGTCCCCGCGTTCCTCGTCCTCGGGTTCCTCGTCGGGGCCGCGGACCACCTCGCCGTCCCGGATCTCGCCGCGCCAGCCTTCCGGCTCCTCCTCGCTCATCATCACGAACCGGCGGAAGTTCTTGAGGTCCAGGCGCAGCCGGCGTCCCCCGGCCCGCCACAGGTTGCCGATCTTCTCGACAGGACCGGACGGGTAGTACTCGACGACCACCACGATGCGCGTGAGCCGCTCGGTGATCTCGTGGAACGTGACGACGCCGCGGGTCGTACCTTTGGCGCCTTCCGACGTCCAGGTGATGCGCTCGTCGGGCACCTGTGTCTGCACATCCGCCCGCCAACTGCGGCTCGACGGGCCGACTTTGACCTTCCAGTCGCTGCTCGTCTCGTCACTGCTGTCGACGCTGGTGACGCCTTTCGCCCACTCGGAGAATTCCTCGTACTGCGTCCACTGGTTGTACGCGACCTCCAACGGGACCCCGACGTCGATGGTCTCCGTGATGTTCATGCTCTTGCCCTTGCCCTGGCCGAGTTTCTTGCCGGGCATGGCTTCGCCGACCTTCTTGAACACGTCCTTGACCTTCTGCCCGCCTGCCGACGCGACGGCGCCGAGTGTGGACTTGCCCTTCAGCTTGCGGATGCCGATCGACGGCAGCAGCCCCGCGCCCCCTTTCTCCGCCGCGTCTGTCAGTCGGCCGGTGGCGCCGGTGATTTTGTTGCTCAGGCTGTCGGCAACGCGCTCGCCGCGTGCGGCGGCGTAGTGCCCGGCGGCCTCAAGGAGCCGGTCCATCGGTTTCTTCGCTTGCTCGGTGGCCTCGCTCGTGCCGGATTTGCGCGCGTCAGTGTCAGTCGTCATGTCGCGCCTCCCTCTTCTGCGCCGCGGACGCCGACGACGACCGCCGCGTACCGCCCGACGTCGTCCGGCCCGTGCGCCCCGAAGATCCGCCCGACGGCTTCTGCCGGGCACCGCTCTCGGGCGCGGCGGCCTTGCCTTCGGCTCGGGACTTGGGTCCTCGCGCTTTGTGCGTGACTTTTGCGGGGCGTTCCGATTCGCGCCGCCCCCGACGACGAGGTTCCTTCTCCTCCGCTTCCGAATCCGCGGCGGATTCCGACGCCTGGGTGGAGTCCGAGTCCTCGGCCAGACCGTCGCCGCCCTCGTCGTTCTCCTTTTCCGGCGCTTTTTCAGGCGCTTCGGACGACCGCCCGCCGCCGACCAGTTCGTCGGCCCGGCGGTCTATTCGGTCGGCAAGGGCCCCGACCTGGCGTTGCATAGCCGCGCTCAGGGCGGTCTTGCCCGCCTGCGCGAGTTCGCCGCGCACCTGCCCGGTCAACCGGGAGACCTGCGGCGCGGCGCCGAGGCGGCGGGCTCCTTCAACAGCCAGTTGCTTCGGGTCCACGTTGTGGCGCCTGGTCAGCATGTAGCTGCCCACCCCGAGTGCGAAGCGACCCTTCTTCGTACGGCCGAGCACGTACCCGCCCGCCATCGCGGCGGCCAGTAGGGCTTTATCCTTCATGTCCGTTCCCTTCCGGTCCTCTGAGTCGGTAGGCCGCGGCGCGCTCACCCGCCGGCCGGCTCCGGCACGAAGCTGTACGTGGGCAGCGGCCCCGCGCAGCGCAGTTCGATGCCCGGTCCGATGTCGCCCTGGAGACCGCCGACCGCCGCGCGAAACGCGTCCACGCCTCCGGTCGGGACGAGGAACGACAGATTCGCGGCGTCGCCATGGGCCTTCGGCCCCTGCCGCACGTCGGTCGCGTAGGGCTCCAGCACACCGGCGATCCTGGCGGCCACCTCGTCCTCGTAGCGGGCCACCGCCCCAGCCACCAGCTCCCCCAGACGCACTTCCGCGTCATAACCCCCGCCGGAACGGGCCAACTCGCGCTGGGCGAGCACCTGGGGATCCGCGGCGATGATGTCGCCAAGCACGGCCTCGACGTCGAGCACCGCTTTGACGTCCATCTCGGTCCGGCCGGCGGTCCGCGCCAACGCGTCGGTGTACGCGGACGCGTGTTCGGCGAGGTGCCTCTCGACCGCCGCGTCATCCGGTACGACCAGGCCGAATTCCAGCGGCAGCGCCGCTCCCTGTTCGGCGAGTTCCGACAGGACCTCGTGGTGCGCCGCGACGTCGCGCGGCCGCGCGCGCAGATCCTCGGGTGCCGGACCCACGACGGCGGCCAGACCGCCAGGGCCGACGACCTTACGCAGGCCTTCCGGCGGAGCGCCGACGCCGCGGGCGGCGGAGGGCAGCGGGTGGTCCGCCGCGACGATGGCGTAGACGTACGTGCCCGTCATCACTCCTCCTCGCCACCAGCCTCTACGGCGTCTCTCGCCTGGCCGGTGACCGCGCCGCCGCGCGGCCGATGGTCCCCGAGGGTGCACGCGTGCGTGCTCGGTGACCTCGTCGGCCGACAACGCCGCACATCCCTTTTTGGACCCTAGCCCGGGCAGGCGAACTAATGCACAAAAAGGGAAAAAAGCCCATCTTTAACTCAGCGTCCCACACGGCCCACGGGGTGCTATGCAGCCCTCCGCCACCGCCGAGGACACCGGCCCCGACAGCCCCGGCCCCACAGCACGCATTCGGGCGCGCCACTCTCTGTGCACATAAGGACACTTCGTAGCATTCAGGACATGCCTGACGCTCCGATCCCCGCCGACCTGATCGAGCTGCAACGTGTGGTGTACGCCGCCCAACGGGCCACACGCGCGGCCACCGACGAGGCCGACCGGGAGCGACGACGCGAAGCCGAGCGCGAGGCGGTCCTCGCCCTCCACCGTCATCCGGCCCACCGCGACGTGCCTTGGCAGGCGCTGCGCGACGCCGCACTGGCCGAAGACGCCCCGCCGGACGACGCCTCCTGAACGCGGCAACACGCCCGGCACCGGCCCGGTCGCGAGGGCACCAGGAATACGCCTCGTCCACCCGCGACTTGACCCGGGGTATGACCGAAACGCCGTTCAACCCGCGCACGCTGCTCGCCGACAGCCGGCTCGGTGTTCTCGCCACCATCAAGTCGGACGGCCGCCCGCAGCTCTCCCCCGTCCTGCCCTACTACGACCCCGAGACCGACGTCGTCCACGTGTCCATGACCGAGGGCCGCGCCAAGACGGCGAACCTGCGCCGCGACCCCCGAGCCGCGCTGGAGGTCACCGGCCCCGACGGCATGACCTGGGCCACCGCCGAAGGCACGGCGACGCTGGTCGGGCCGGGCACCGACCCACACGGCCCGGAGGT
The DNA here is from genome assembly GCF_051388935.1 of Yinghuangia sp. YIM S10712. NCBI lineage: Bacteria > Bacillati > Actinomycetota > Actinomycetes > Kitasatosporales > Streptomycetaceae > Yinghuangia > Yinghuangia sp. YIM S10712. Next base: position 276,308 of record NZ_JBPKBI010000001.1, on the reverse strand, counting down.
CGACGCGCTGGTGGACTACTACCGCAAAGCCGCCGGCGAACATCCCGACTGGGACGAGTACCGGTCGGTGATGGTGTCCGACCGCAGGGTGCTGATGACAATGCCGGTCGACCACATCTACGGAGCCGACATCCGCCCGGGAAGCTGAGAAAAGGGCACGACCTCGCCCAACCGTCTCTCCCCCGCGCCTGCTTCAGCGTCGTCTCCCCAAGGTGTGGCCGCACGCGGCGGAATCGCGCCACGTGCGGCCACACTCACACGAACTCCCCCGACGCCTCGGCGAGCTCGACGATCCGTCAGCCCTCGCCGGTGGTCAGGCTGCGGGAGTCGGGGACCTGCTGGACGGGGGCACGCAGCGCACGCGTGCCGTTGGTGACCCACTCGTACGCCCACTCGGCCGACATCAGCGCGCCTTCCTGCCAGCCGGGCAGCGCGGACACCTGGTCGCCGATCACGAGGAAGTTGTTCTGCCCCTGCGGGTAGATCAGGGTCGAGTAGAGCTTCTTGTGCTCCGGTTCGTCCCGGCGCCAGTCGGCCCACGCGCCCAACTGGTAGGGGATCTTGTGCCAGGCGATCGACATCCCGAGCTGGTCGGGCACGATCGCGTTGCTGGCGAACTCCTCGTGCAGCTTGGTCGCGGCGGCGCGGGCGACGTTCAGCCGCTCCTCGTGCGGCCGTTCGCCGAGCGTTTCGGCTTCCTTGTAGGAGTTGTACGCGCCGGTCATCGTGCCCTTGTCGGTGGGCGAGAAGTAGTCGTTCGACGGGTACCAGATCTGCTGGATCTCGTGGTCGATCCGGCTGATGCCGCCGAAGATCTGGTACTTCTCCGACTCCCAGAACCGCCGGTTCGCCTGCCAGCCGACCTTGCACGCGGGGGCGAACGGGGCGTCGCGCACCGCGTTTTGGAAGTCGGTGGAGAAGTTCTCCAGCGCGACCTGCTTGCGCAGCACGGAGACCGGGATGTTGCTGAGGCAGTAGTCGAACCGCTGGACGCGGTCGGTGCCGTTGTCGCGCCAGCCGACCGTCACGCCGTCTTCGCCCAACTCGATGCGGTGGACGGGCGAGTTGTACGCGACGGTGCCGCCGGGCAGAGCTGCGGCGGCGAGGCGCCAGATGCTGTCCATGCCGCCGACAGGCTGGAACGACGTGGTGTGCCAGTGGAGGTTCGAGTCCTGGTAGAAGCCACGGGTCCAGAACTCGCTGGCCAGCAGGTCCTTCAGGAGCAGCGAGTCGACCGGCTCCTCGACCTGGGAGACGCTCGGGATCTTGGCCAGACCGCACCGCGTGGAGCCGAGATAGCTCTTGTCGGTCTTGTCCAAAGCACCGAACTCGACGAGGAGGTTGACGAGTTGCTCACGCTGCGCGGGGGTCAGCCCGTCTTCGGCCAGGCCCTTCTGCACGACCTGCGCGAGGAGTTGGGCGATGTGGCCGCGCGTGTCGTTGGCGATCCGGCGGTTGGGCCGCGGCGCCCCGCGCCAGGCCTTCTCCGTCTGGTAGAGGTTCGCCGTGGTCGTGTGGATGTACGGCTCCAGCGGCACCTTGAGCTTGCGGCAGAAGTCGATGACCCGCTGGTGGACGTACGGAATCCGGCCCGCGCCGAGGTTGAGATACAGCCCCTGGTCGAAGTTGCAGGTCTGCGTACGCTCCGACCCGTCGGCCCAGACCTCGGTGACCTTGTCGCCCGGGCGGGCCGTCAGCGTGCGACCCCCGACCCGGCCCTGTGCCTCCAGGACCGTCACCTGGAAACCGGCCTCGTGGAACTTGATCGCGGATGCGAGCCCGGCCGGTCCTGCACCGAGGATCGCCACCGTTTTGCCGTTGCCCACCTGTCTGGTCGCCCCGGTCACCCCGGTGGTTGCCGCTGTCGCCGGGACGGCACCGGTCATGACCTGCCACAGCGTCGCCGTCGTGGCGGCGGCCCCGGCCATGCCCAGGAACCGTCGACGCGATGTGGTCTCTCCCGACCCCTCCATGCTGATCCCCTCCCCAGCGACAACATCACTTGCAAGAAGTCACCGAAGTATCACAGCAAGTAACCGTTTGGTCTAACGTCCCAAAGCGGGGAAATCGCAGCATTTCGAGGGATGTTCGAGCAGCGAAAGCCTCTTTTCCTACCGAAACCACCCGAACGGGTGATCAGACGACGAAGAAGGGCCCCGGCAGCCGCCGCGAGCACGAGGCGGCAAAAGCCGCTCCCCTACGGGCGTTGCGCGCCGACGCGGTCCCCACAAACACACCTCGGCCCGGAAACAGGCCCTGGAGGCAACCGGACTCAGGTTCCGCTGCGCGCCCCGGACATGCCTCGGACCTCGGCAGGGAAGGATCCTGCCGAGGTCCGAGAGAAATGCGCGTGATCAGGCGCCGTCTCAGGTGTTGCGACCGCCGTTGACGCCGATGATCTGGCCGGTGATGTAACCGGCCTCATCGGACACCAAAAAGGCACAGGCCGCGGCGATGTCCTCGGGCCGGCCGGCGCGGCGAACCGGCGTGCGCTTGGCGTGCTCGTCGACCGAGCCGCCGAGGAGGCCCTTCTCCTCGGAGCCGCGCAGCATCGGGGTGTCGACGAACCCGGGCGGGATCGTGTTCACCGTGATGCCCTTGGGGCCGAACTCCAGCGCCAGCGACTTGGTCAGGCCGACGACCGCGGACTTGGCGGCGACGTAGTGCGTCATGTACGGCTGGCCCGAGTGGGTGCTGGAGGACGAGATGTTGACGATCCGCCCCCATTTGGCCTCGATCATGTCGGGCAGGACCGCCTGGGTGCAGTAGAACGTGCCGTTCAGGTTCACCGCCACGACCCGGTCCCACAGGTCGTCGCCGATCTTCATGAACGGGTCGGAGGCGGTGAGGCCTGCATTGTTAACCAGTACAAGTACCGGGCCGAGAGAAGAGCGGACCTTGTCGACGGCCGCGTTCACCTTGGCGCGGTCCGAGACGTCGACGTCGCCGAAGGCGACCGCCTCGTCCCCCTTCTGCCGAATCTCGTCGGCCACGCGCTCCGCCGCCTCGCCGTTGAGGTCGAGGATGGCGACCGCGAATCCGTCGGATGCCAGGCGGTGGGCGATGGCCCGCCCGATACCCGACCCGCCGCCGGTGACAACTGCCGTTCGTCGCTGGGACACTTGGCGATTCTCCCTTCGAGGATGAGCCGCCGCCTTCACCGGTCGACGTCCCCGAGGGGCGTCGCCGACTCCGACGGCGATGGGATCCAGCATGCGCGCCCCGTCTCCGCGGGTTTCACGCGGGGGTCACGAAGTGGACCGAGGGCTTAGGCGACCGCTTCCTCACCCGCGAGCGACGTACGGTGCATCAGCCGCGCCGAAGCCTGGCTGTAGGGCAGCGCGCGGTGGAGCATGCCCGTGTTGTCCCAGATGACCAGGTCGCCCTGGCGCCACTGGTGGCGCAGCACAAACTGCGGCTGCGTCGACCACTCCAGAAGGCGGTCGAGCATCGCCCGGCCCTCCTCGGGCGACCGTCCGACGATCTCGCCGGCCGTCGCGCCCACGAGAAGCGACTTGCGACCGCTGCGGCGCGTCCAGACCAGGGGGTGCTCCCGCGACGGGTTGCGGTCCCAGGCGGCCCGCTCCTTCGGCGACGGGTTCGGGTACACGAGGAGCTGCGACGCGGCGAAGCTGTGGACGACGCGCACCCCCTCCAACTCGGCCTTCTCCGCGTCGGAAAGCGCCTCGTACGCCGCGAAGGTGTTGGCGAACTCGGTGTCGCCGCCGCCGTCGTCCGACACCCGACGCGCCGTCAGCAGCGTTCCCTTGTTGGGTACTTCATCGGTCGTTCCGTCGATGTGCCAGAAGAACGTGGCCTCGCGGTAGGCCGCGAGCGGGCTCTGCGACGCGTCGCGGGTGATCCGCTGGATCTCCGGGTGCTCCGGGTCACCGCCCATCGGCAGCGGCACGGCCTCGCCGAGCAGGCGGGTGAACGCGACCAGGTCGTCGTCGTTGATGTTCGCTTCGCGGTAGATGACCACGCCGCGCCGGTCGAGCATCGACAGACATTCGTCCGCGACGCTCTTGTCGACCAGTTGGCTGCCGGAAAGCCCCTCGACCGCGACGCCCGTCGTCGGCCCGAGCTCGGTGACTGTGATTGCCATGATGCGTTCTCGATCCCTGATGGTCTTTCGAATCTCTTGACGTCTCCGAACGGGAACGGGCCCGGTCAGACCACGCCTTCCTCGCGCAGTTTCGCGATCTCGGCCGCCGTGCGGCCCAGGAGCCCGGTGAGCACGTCCTCGGTGTCCGCTCCCAGGGCCGGCCCCAGCCAGCGGATCTCGCCCGGCGTGTCGGAGAGCATGGGGAGCACTCCGGGTACGGCCAGCGGACCGATCCGGGAGTCGTGCGTCACGATGTTCTCGCGGTGCGCGTACTGCGGTTCCTCGAAGATGTCGGCGATCGAGTTCAACGGGCCGCAGGGGACCTCGGCCTTGCGGCACCGGTCGATGACCTCGTCACGCGGCAGCGACGCCACCCAGTCCGCGACGATCCCGTTCACCTGTCCGCGCGCGGCCAGCCGGCGTTCCTTGGGGCCGAACTGGTCTTCCGCAGCCAGCTCCGGACGCTCCATGGCGCGGGCCAGGCGGGCGAACATGTTGTCGTTCGAACACGCGATGGCGATCCAGCGCCCGTCCTGGGTCTCGTAATGGCTGTGCGGGACGACGTTGACCGTGTCGGCGCCCATCCGCTCCCGGACGTACCCGAACTTCTGGTACGCGGGGACCAGTTCGTCCATGAGCCGGAAGATCGTCTCGTACAGCGCCAGGTCGACGCACTGCCCCTTGCCGGTGGCCTCCCGGGCCCGCAGCGCCAGGAGCACGCCGATGACGCCGTACAAACCGGTGGTGTAGTCGGCCAGCGATGTCGAGCCGGGCGTGACCGGGGGTCGGTCCGGCTCGCCGGCCAGGTACGCGAGGCCGGAGAAGCCATGCGCGACCCGGGCGAAACCGGGCAGGTGGTGCAGGGGGCCGCTCTGGCCGTACGCGGAGACGCGCACGAGGACGGCCTGGGGGTTCAGCTCCTGGATGGCGTCGTAGCCGAGGCCCCACTTCTCCATCACGCCGGGCCGGAAATTCTCGATCACGACGTCGGCGGTCTTGATGAGATCGCGCAGGATCTCCAGGCCGCGCGGGTCGCTGAAGTCGAGCGTCACGGACCGCTTGTTGCGGCTTTCGCTGAGCCAGACAAGTGTGTCGCCGCACTCCGTGTCGGTGCCGAACCTGCGCAGATTGTCGCCGGTGCGGGGGCGCTCGACCTTGATGATCTCGGCACCGAACTCGCCGAGCACGGTTGCGCAGTACGGCCCGGCAATGTAAGTGCCGAGGTCCAGGACCCTGATGCCTTCGAGAGCGTGCATGACCTCAATCCGTCCGGGGGTTTCGATTCTGCGGCCGACCCTGGGGGTCCGTGTGGCCGCCCTCCTCGCACAACGTGAACCGGCAGTCGGCGTTCCGGTCCACGTCCTCCGGGAACCCGGTGCGTCTGAGCATCGCGTCACCTCTTCGCTCAAACCGAGAATTTGCTTCGCATAATGGAAGAACGTTGTTGTCGAGATACTAGGACGTCATACTAACTTTGGCGAGTAAGACATTCTCAGAGGTGATACAGATGACACGACGCCCCTTCCGCTTCGCGGTGCAGGGCACGAAGGCCACGTCGGGGGCGCAGTGGCGCGATTTGGCCCGCAAGGTTGAATCGCTCGGCTATTCCACGCTGTTCGTGGCCGACCACTACCTGGGCCCGGGCCCCGCGGCCAAGGAGGCCAGCCTCCCGCCGCAGCACCTGGCGCCCATCACCGCGATGGCGACCGCTGCGGCGGTCACCGAGACGCTGCGGGTGGGGTGCCGCGTCTTCTGCATCGACTACCACGTGCCCGCCGCCCTCGCGAAGGAGGCGGCCACGCTCGACCTGCTCTCCGACGGCCGGCTGGAATTCGGCATCGGCGCCGGCTGGAGCTCCGCGGAGTACGAGGCGATGGGCCTCACCTTTGACACCGCCCCGCGGCGGATCAGCAAGCTCGAAGAGGTGGTCGCCCTCCTCAAGGCCCAGTGGTCGGGCGAACCCCTGGACATCAAGGGCGAGTTCGTCAACGTCAGCGGGTACGCGGGCCTGCCGCGTCCGGTGCAGTCCCGCGCGCCGATCATGATCGGCGGCGGCAAGAAGCGGGTGTTGTCCCTCGCCGCCCGCGAGGCCGACATCGTGAGCATCAACAACGTGCCCTTCGCGGCCGTGAACGAGGCCGGCCTCACACCCGCCGAGGAGGCCGTGCGCCGCCTGGGCTACGTGCGCGACGCGGCCGGGGACCGCTTCGCCGGCCTCGACATCGAGGCGTCGCCGTACTTCACCGAGATCACCGACGACAAGGACGCCGCGATCGAGCGCGTGGCGGGCCTGATGCGGGTGGCGCCGGAAGTCCTCGCCGACCACCCCAACGTGCTGGTCGGGACGGTCGACGAGATCGCCGACCGTCTTGAGGCGCGGCGCGAGACGTTCGGCGCGAACTACATCAGCGTCCAGCAGGCGCAGGTCGAGTCGTTCGCCCCGATCGTCGAGCGGCTGGCCGGCCGGTAGAAGGACAGCCCGTGACCCCCGCGGCCGTGCGATGAGGCGGCGCGGGGGTTCTTCTTTCCCGTACGCCCGTCCCGGGTACGGCGTGACCGCCCCGGGGCACGGTGGCCCCGGGGCGGTCACGAAACGGCGGGTGCCGCTCAGGCCGACGGCTCCACACCCGCGAGCGCCGCCTTGTGCAGCACGTTGGCGGCAAGACGCATGTGGGCGGCGTCGACGAGCCGGCCGTCGCGGCCGATCGCCCCCACGCCCTCTTCCTCCGACTTGCGGTAGATCTCCACCGCCTCGTGCGCTTCGGCGACCTCCTGCGCGGTCGGCGCGAAGACCTCGTTCGCGATCGCGATCTGGCTCGGGTGGATCGCCCACTTGCCGTCGTAGCCGAGCAGGCTCGCGTGCACCGCGGAGGTGCGGTACCCCTCCGGGTCCTTGTAGGCCGGGTACGGCGCGTCGATCGCGTCGATCCCGGCGCCTCGCGCGGCGGCCAGCACCTGCACGCGCGCGAAGTGCCAGAAGTCGCCCGGGTACGTGCTGACGGGGTCGAAGTTGCCGTCCACCCGCGCCTTCATCGACGCCGACAGATCGCCGGCACCGAAGATGATCGCTTCGAGCCGCGGGCTCGCCTTGGCGATCTCGGCCGCGTTCGACAGCCCTTCGGCCTCCTCGATGAGCACTTCGAGCCCGATGGGCCGGGGCAGCCGCAGCTTGGTTTCGAGCTGGGTGAGCAGGACGTCCACCCACCACACGTCGCGCGCCGAACGCACCTTCGGCACGATCAGCACGTCCACGTCGTTCCGCGCGCCGGTGACGATCTCGATGATGTCGTCGTGGCACCACGGCGTGTCGAGGCCGTTCACCCGGACCGCACGGACCGTGCGCCCCCAGTCCAGACTGGTCAGCGCGTTGACCGCGATGCCGCGCGCCGCCTCCTTGGCCGAGGGCGCGCAGGCGTCCTCCAGGTCGAGGAAGACCAGGTCCGCCCCGGATCCGGCCGCCTTCTCACACATGCGCTCGCTGCTGGCCGGAGTTGCCAATTCGGAGCGTCGGGCGCGTGGTTCCCGCACTGCTTCCTCCATAGATCGCGTTCAGATGATGCAGCCCGCGGCGTCGTTCACCGCGGGCCGAGGTCAAGCTCCCCGGGATGGCGCCCACTCCGCGTTCTCGCGGGCGACCGCGCACTGCTCCGCGAAGGACAGCACCTTCAGGTGGTACGCCCTCGCGGTCAGTCCGACGCTCAGGTTGTGCGGGCTGTCCGCCTGCTCGTTCACGGCGACGCGCGGCGACGCGGTGAACAGCGCCGCGATGTCGGCCAGGGCCTCGGGGCCGGGGCTCCACACCGACTCGTGCTCGCCGAGCGTGTACTGGACGGGGATCCGCACGCGCTCGGCGAACGCCCCGAAGTCCTGCGAGAACTTCCGCGCCTCGGCCTCGTACGCGGGTGTCGCGGAGGCGAGCGCCGCACCGCCGTAAATGCCGGGCGGATACAGGTGCCGTGCTCCCCACAGGACGTCACGCAGGGCGATGCGCATCTGCCGCGAAGCCCCCGGCTCCTTGGTCGCCGCGAGGATTTCGACGGACTTCTCGTGGTGGCGGCGGCCGGTGCCGGCCAGCTCCAGGCCCAGCAGGTCCGCCCCGCGCTTGTCGCCCGCCATCCGGATACCCAGCTCGCACCCCAGCGAATGAGCCATCAGGAACACGCCCGCCCCTCGGGGCCGGGAGTCCAGCAACGCGTCGACCGCGGCGTACGCGAGGTCGATCCGGCGCTCGGGCGACGCCAGTTCCGCGGCCCACGGGGCGGAGGCGCCGTAGCCGGGGCGGTCGAGGGCGACCACGGTAAAGCCGAGTGCGGGACCGAGCCGCACAAGCGACAGATCGGGGCGATTCGGGCAGTCGAAATAAGCCGCGGTCGTCGCGCCGCCGTGCAATGCCACGACGACCGCGCGCGGTGCCGGGGCCTCGGCCACCAGGGCCGACATGGCGATGCCGTCGACGTGGACGAGACGGGCCGGGTCGACATCGGAATCACTGTGGGTCACGTGTCCGCCTTGAGCAGGGTCCCGCCGCTGGAAGGGCCATCCGCCATGCAGTACACCAAGGAGAACCATCCTTCCGAATCCGAGAACCATACTTCCGACCCGAGTTCGCCCGAAAGGTTCGGCGGACCAAGGTGGTCGGAATCACGGTCGCCGACGCACGCGCACGGGGGATAACCCCCGCCCCGGAAACGGGTGCCCACCCCAGTGCACAAAAACTTGTGCACTCCTAGCGTGGCCGCATGGCAAAAGCAGAGGACACGCCGCCCTCGCCCCGTGAGATCGACGACCTGGCCGCCCTCAAGACACTCGCCCACCCGCGGCGCGGCCGGATCATGCGCCACCTGGCCGGTCGCGGCCCGGCCACCTCGGCGGGCCTGGCCCGCGCGCTCGGCCTCAACACCGGCGCCACCAGCTACCACCTGCGCGAGCTCGCCCGACACGGCTTCGTCGAGGAGATCTCGCCGGAGGGCGCGCACGGGCGCGAGCGCTGGTGGCGGGCGGTGCGTGCGGATCTCCGCTTCCCACCGCGCAGCCGACAGACGCCGGAGATGCGCGCGGCCCTCGACGAGATGAACCGGCTTTCGTTCGCCGCCGACATCGAGGCCTTCGTCCGCCACCAGCACGAGACCCCCCAGACCGACCCGTGGGCGGACGCCGCCCCGTACTCGCGGGGGACAGTGCACGTCACGGTCGATGAACTCGCCGAATTATTCGAGGAGTTCATCGCGCTGCTGAACCGCTACAAGCGCGACCCGGACGCGCTGCCGCCCGGAGCGCGCGTCGTCCAGACCCGATTCCTCGCGTTCCCCGACCCGCACGACGACAGCGGAACCGACTCCGCGCCCGACTCCGCGCCCGACGTCGCCACCGACGCGGACGACGACGCCCCGCCCGCCGCGAGCCCAACCACCACGGAGCCCTGATGCTCGGCCTGGCCTGGTCCACCCTGCGCGCCCGCAAAGCCGGGTTCGCCGGCGCGTTCACCGCGCTTCTGTGCGCCGCGGCGCTGATCGCCGCGTGCGGGGTCCTCCTGGAAACCGGGCTCCGCGGCGGCATACCCACCGAGCGGTACACCGGCACTCCCATCGTCGTGACCGCCGACCAGAACCTGCACTGGACCAAACACAAGAAGGGCAAGGAGAAGACCAAGTCGAAGCCCCTCACCGAACGTGCATGGCTCGACGCCGCCACCGCGAGCCGCCTGGAAGGGCTGCCCGGCGTACGCGCGGTCGTCCCCGAACTCACCTTCCCCGCCACGGTCTTCACCGCCGAGGGCGGCCCGCTGGAAGGCCCGCACGACGGCCCGTCCTGGGGCCACGCCTGGGACTCCGCGGTCCTCACACCGTTCACGCTGACCGCGGGCGCACCGCCCGCCGGCCCCGGCGACGTCGTCCTGGACGCCGAACTCGCGGCACGCGCGGGGGCGGCGGTGGGCACCGAAGTCACCGTGCAGTCGACCGCCGCACCCAAGACCTACCGCGTCACCGGCATCGCCGCCCCGGACGGCCGGGACGGACTCTCCCGGCAGTCCGCACTGTTCTTCGCCGCCCCCGAAGCCGCGCGCCTGGCCGGCCACCCCGGCCAGGTCGCCGCACTCGGGCTCCTGCCGCTGCCCGGCACCGACACCGGCGACCTCGCCGAGGCCGCCGAAGCCGCACTGGCCGGGACGACCGCGAAAGTCCGCACCGGCGACGAACGCGGCCCGGTCGAATTCCTCGACGCCGGCAAGGCACGCGTGACTCTCATCAGCCTCGGCGGCGCCCTCGGCGGTACCTCGCTGCTCGTCGCGATCATCGTCGTCGCCGGCGCCTTCGCCCTGTCGCTGCAACAGCGCCGCCGCGAATTCGCCCTGCTCCGGGCCGTCGGCGCCACACCGCAGCAGATCCGGCGCATGGTCGGCATCGAAGCCGTCGTGATCGGCCTGGTCGCCGGCGGGCTCGGCGCTTTCGCGGGCCTCGGGCTGGCAGGTTGGCTGCACACGCGGTTCGTCGCCGTCGGCGCGATGCCCAGGACGCTCGAAGTCGCCTACAGCCCCTTCCCGTTGCTCGCAGCGGTCCTCGCCACGCTCGCGGCAGCGTGGGCCGCCGCCCGCATCGCGGTCCGGCGCCCCGCCCGCATACGCCCGACCGAGGCGCTGGCCGAGGCGGCGATCGACCCCGGCCGCGTGGGCGCGGCACGCACGCTCGTCGGCGTCCTCCTGCTGATCGGCTACGTCGTGCTGCTGGTGGTCCTGCGCAATCTGCACATCGAGCCCGCGGCAACACCGGTGATGTTCCTGTCGGTGGTGCTCGCCGCCATCGCGGTCGCCGTCCTCGGCCCGCTGCTCGCGCGCGGCGCGCTCGCGCTGATGTCGGTGCCGATGCGGCTGGTCTCCCCCGTCGGCGGCCGGCTCGCGGCGGGCAACTCCCGGGCGCGGCCCCGCCACGTCGCCGCGGTCGTCACACCGCTGACGCTCGCGATCGCGATGACGTCGACGATCTTCTTCGGGCAGACCACGACGGCCCATGCCGCCGAAACCCAGGTGTCGGCCGGCACGGACGCCGACTACGTTCTGGCCTCCGCCGGCCCGGGAGTACCCGCCGCGGCGGTCGACGCCGTACGCGCCGTCCCCGGCGTGGCGGGAGCCACCGAGATCGTCCGCACCACCGTGCGCGCCGGGCAGGACAAGTTCCCCGCGCAGGGCGTCACCACCGCCGGTCTCGACGCCATGGTGGACCTGGGCACCACCGCGGGCAGCCTGGCGGATCTGACCGAAGGCACCGTTGCGATCAGCGAATCCGCGCGGCGCATCAAGGGCGCCTCGGTCGGCGACGACCTGGAGGTGACGCTGGGCGACGGGGTGAAGGTCCGACTGCGAATCGTCGCGGTGTACGAACGCGGCCTGGGCTTCGGCGATCTGACGATGCCTCACGACCTCCTCTCGGCACACGTCGACAACCCGCTCGCCGAACAGGTCCTCGTCCGCACCGACAGCCCCGCCACCGAACAGGCGCTCGATGCCGCGACCGCGGCCTTCCCCGGCCTCCGCGTCCTCGACCGCAGCGAGGCCGAGGCGGTCCGCAAGGACCAGCAGGGCACGCAGGCGCAGGTCAACCTGGTCGCGATGGGCCTCATCATCGCGTTCACCGCGATCGCGGTGGTCAACACACTGGTGATGGCGACGTCCGCGCGGGGCCGCGAGTTCGCCCTGATGCGACTGGTCGGCATGACCCGGCCCCAGATCATGCGCATGCTGCGCTGGGAGACGCTGGCCACCGTGGTGCTCGCCTCGGTGTTCGGTGCGGCGATCGCATCGGCGACACTGAGCGCGTACGCGAAGGGCATGACGGGCAGCGGCACGCCGTACGCCCCGCCGCTCGCGTGCGCCGCGATCCTCGCCGCCGCCGCCGCGCTCGCGGTGACCGCGACCGTCCTCCCGGCACGGCTCATGTTGCGCGCCAACCCGGCCGACGCGATCAGCGTCCGAGATTGACCCGAAGCGCTCGTCGGCCGGTCCGGCGTCACCCGGTGCCGAGGTACGCGTCACGCACCGCCTGGTCGGCACGTACCTCGGCAGGCGCCCCCTCCGCGAGCACTTCGCCGAGATTCAGCACCACCACCCGGGAGGCGAGCCCCATCACGAACGCGACATCGTGCTCGACCAGCAGCACCGCGCAGCGCTCGTGGTCGGCGAGGCGGCGGACCACCTCGCCGAGCCATGTGCGCTCCGTCGCCGACATCCCCGACGCCGGTTCGTCGAGCAGCAGCACCTTCGGCGTGTCGACCACCGCACGGGCCAGCTCCACCATCCGCGCCTGGCCGACCGGCAGCGTCCCGGCGTACGTGTCCCGCAGGTCGGCGAGCCCGCACAGGTCCAGGATCTCCTCGGCGCGCGCCCGGTGTTCGCGGGCACGCCGCCGCCGACCGGGGAGCGCCAGCAGATCCGCGGCCACGCCGCCCCCGCCGCCGCGCCACTCCGCCGCGACCGCGAGGTTGTCGAGCACGGTCAGGCGTCCGAACAGCTGCTGTCGCTGGAACGTCCGCCGCACACCGTGCCGGGCGCGCCACACCGGACCGCGACGCGAGACGTCGGCACCGTCGAGCAGCACGACGCCCGAATCCGGCCGCCTGATCCCGGACATCACATCGAAGAGCGTCGTCTTCCCGGCACCGTTGGGTCCGATCAACCCGCACACCTCGCCGGTGCGCACCTCCAGCGTGACGTCGTGCAGGGCCCTGATGCCGCCGAACGCGACGCCCACGTGCTCGGCGCGCAACACCGCCGACGGCACCGTGCGTTCGAGGGCCTCCACCTCCGCGACCGTTCCGCTCACGACCGCGTCACCTCGCCCTTGTCGCCGAACCGCGCCGATACTTCGGTCCCGTCCTCCGCACCCAGTCCGAGGTACGCCGACGTCAGGCGGTGCTCGTCGACGTCTTCGCGCGGCCCGGTCCACGACACCCGCCCGACACTCATGAACGCCACTGTGTCGGCGACCGTCAGCACCTCCGCCGCCTTCTCCTCCACCAGCAGCAACGCCACGCCCCGATCCCGGAGTTCGATCACCAGCCGGAAGATCTCCGCGACCACGAGCGGCGCGAGGCCGAGCGACGGCTCGTCGGCGATCAGCACGCGCGGCGGCCGAACCAGCAGCGGCGCGATGGCCAGTTGCTGCTGCTCGCCGCCCGAAAGCGAACCCGCGACCACCTTGCGGCGGGACGCGAGGGCGGGGAACCGCTCGTACACGTCGGCGCGTTCGTCGGCGGAGTGGAGCCACATCGCCAGGTTCTCGTCGATGGTGAGGGATGGGAAGATGCCGCGTCCCTCCGGCGCGAGCAACACTCCCTCACGCGCCCGACGTACCGCCGACAACCGGGTGATGTCGCCGAAACCCCTTTCCGAGTCGGCCAGTTCGACGGTGCCCGCGGTCGGCGCGAGCAGGCCCGCGGCGACCGCGCACGTGGTGGTCTTGCCGGCTCCGTTGGCGCCCAGCAGCGCGACGATCGAACCTCGGCGGACGTCGAGGTCGACGCCGTGCAGCACCTCGACACCGCCGTAGCCCGCACGTACGCCGCGCAGGCGCAGCAGCACATCCGGATCGGCGTGCCCCGCTTCGGCGCCCCCAGATTCGACGCCTGCGGACGCTTGCGCCGGTACGGTGTCCACCCGCGCTCCGCGGGCGGTTTCCTCCGCGGGCACGGCACCGGCCTTGTCATCCGCGACCGCACCCCCCGCCATCCTCGCGCGAAGCTTGTGGACCCCCTCGGCGATCTGGACGACGTAGCCTTCCGGATTGCTCGCCAGCGCGAGCCCGGCGAGGCCGAAGAGAATCACCGGCACATGCGGTGACTCGGTGACGTAGTCCTCCATCACGTGGGGGAAGAGCGCGAAGGTCAGCCCGGCGACGACCGCGAACTGGGGACGCCGGATACCGGCCGCGACCACGATCGCCAGCCAGGTGAGGCCGTGCATGGCGGTGAACTCGGTCGCCGTGATCCGGGTGTTGAACGACGCCCAGAACACACCGCCGAAGCCCGCGATGCCCGCCGAGATCGCGAACAGCGCCAATTTCGTCCGGAGCACCGACACCCCCGACGCCATCGCCGCCGGCGGCGCGGACCGCACGGCGAGCATCGCGCGCCCCGACGCCGAGTTCTCCAGGTTGCGGATCAGCACGATCACCAGGGCGACGACGATCAGCAGGAAGAGCGCGAGCGCCCGGTCGTCGGCCAGATCGATCGGCCCCACCACCGGACGCGGGATCTCCCAGCCGACGTCACCGTTGCGGAACCACCGCATCTGGAACAGCACTTGGTCGCCCAGGAACGCGAGCGCGAGCGTGGCCAGCGCGAGCATGCGCCCGGACAGCCGCAACGCCGGCAGCGCCACGACCACGCCCAGCAGCGCGGCCACCAGAGTTCCGATGACCAGGGCGAGGAAGAACGACACGCCGTGGCTCATCAGCAGCCCCGCGGTCAGCGCCGACGCGGTGACGAAGGTGGCCTGCGCGAGGCTGACCATGCCGCCCAGCCCGGTGACCACGGTGAACGACAGGAACACCAGTGACGCCGCGAGCCCTTGCGCGATCAGGCCGATCCAGAACGCGGTGGTCCACGTGTAGAGGCTGACCGCGAGGAACACCCCCGCGACCAGCCACGGGGCCCATCGGCGCAGCGGCGACATGCCGGCGAGGTAGTCCGGCGGCGGCGCGTCCACTGCCGCGGTTCCCGCGCTGCGGGTGCCGCGCGAGAGCACCAGCAGGCCGACGAACAGCAGGATGAACGGAACCGCCGTACGGAACCCGGTGATCTTCTCGGTCCACGAAGGCGCGTAGCCCGCGACGAGGTTCTGCACGACCCCGAGCAACAGCCCGCCGCCGAACGCGATCGGGATGGACGTGAACCGGCCGAGCACGGCCGCCGCCGCCGAGACGAACAGGACCAGCGTGTAGTCGGCGGAGCTGAGCGCGAGAAGCGGTGCCGCCAACACCCCGACGGCGCCCGCGAGTCCGGCCGAGAGCATCCACGCGAAGCCGGACAGCCGGTCGGCGCTGACCCCGCGCAGCTCGGTCAGGGTGCGGCTGTCGACCGATGCGCGCAGCCGCAGGCCGAGCGGGGTGTGGCGCATCAGCACCCACAGCCCCACCGCGACGACGGCGGTCACGATCCAGGTGATCAGTTGGTTGGAGTCGATGCCGACGCCTTCCATGATCTCCCAGTGCTCCGGCGGGTTCGGGCCGACGCCGGGCAGGCCGTACTGGTTCTCCGCCGGGGCGAGGTCCACGCCGGCATCGGTGAGCAGCTTCACCGACCACAGGCCGAGGGCCGGCAGCGCGACCAGAAGACCGATGGTCGCGACGATCTGCGGGATCTCGCCGAGTTTCGCGAGTCTCCGGAACATCACGACGTCCAGCACCCAGCCCAGACCGGGTGCGAAGACGAGGACCGTGACCAGCGCGGCCGGAATCGCGGGCCAGCCGAGTCCCTGGTTGAGCTCGAAGAAGACGAGGGCGGACAGGAACGCGGTGGCCCCATGGGCGAAATTCAGCACCCCGGAGGCCGAGTAGGCCAGGACCAACCCGGAGGCCAGCAGCGCGTAGATCGCACCGGTGACCAGACCACTGATGACGAAGCCGACGAGTTCGCTCATGTGAACGGCACGGTCGGGAAGCACTTGTACGGCGAAGTGATCGAATACTCCTCGCCCTTGAGCTGCACCATCGCCGCGCAGCCGAACGATTCCGTACGGCCCTGGGGGAACTTCCGGTCACCGACCAGCGGGTAGTGGTCCTGGAAGTTCGCCGCCGCGGCCTGGAACGACTCGACGGTCAGGTTCGGCCCGGCCTTCTTCGCGATCGCCACGAACAGGTCCGCCGAATTCCAGCCGACCATCATCGACTGGTTCCACTCGGTCACGGGCGAGCCCTTGGCCTTGGAGATGTACTCCTTGAACTTCGCCATCTCCGGCAGCGGCGACTCGAACGGCATGTTCTGCACGAACACGTGGACGTCCTGAAGCGCCTCTCGCGACGCGGCCTGCTTCAGCAACGCCGGGTCGTAGTCGGTCGCGTCGCTCAGGATCCCCTGGAAGCCGGCTCGCTTGAGGGCGGTGAACAGCCCGATGTTGCCGGGCGTCTGCATGATCGCGACCACGGCATCGGGGGCCTTGCCGTTGTTGCTCGTCATGATCTCGCCGACCCACGGGCTCCAGTCCGTCGGCACTGCCGTGCCCGGCACCGTGGCCTTGCCGTACGAGACGGTGAAACCCGCGCCCGGGAAAGCCTGTTGGTACGTGCGCAGGCCGAACTTCCCGGCGTCGTTGTCCTGCGCGAGGATCGCGACACTCCGGCCCTGTCCGTTGCCGCCCAGAACATCGGCGAGGAGTCCGGGCCATGAGGTGCTGACAGTGCGGCCGGGGCTGGGCACCAGGCAGCCGTTGTAGCCGTAGCCGTATTCCTTGTCGCAGAACGCGGGCAGGGTGCCCCAGCCGATGTACGGCGTCTTGTTGTCGCGCAGGAAGTCCGCGGAACCGCCGATCGTGACCGTGCTGACGGGGACCACCGCGAACACCTTGTCCTGCTGGACGAGTTTGCGGGCGGCGGTGATCGTGCGGGCCGGATCCTGGAAGTCGTCCTCCGCCCCGATGTAGTCGATCTCGCGGCCGTTCACTCCGCCTTCGTCGTTGGCCATCATGAACCGGGCCTTCGCGCCGAGGTCCGTATCGGCCTTGCTGTAGCCGGACGCGGTGGTCTTGGAGACGATGCCGCCGATTTTGATGGGGTCGTCGGACACCGACGCACCGGGCCGGGCGGGCGAGTCGTCCGTGCCGGTGGTCGAGGAGTTGCACCCGGCGATCAGCAGGACCGGCACCATCACCAGTCCTGCGGCGCGTAGGAGACGAGGCAAGGTTTCCTCCTCACGGACCGCCGGGCCGGTGGCCTGACGGATTGCGGTCGTTCACCTGACGGGGCTGTCGAACAGCGAAGGTGGTGCCGTACGTGATTCGCGAGGACCTGCGCGCAGCCCGTCGGATCACCGTCATGTCGATGAAACGACCAGCTGAGTGTCGTAATGGTGATCCCGACCTGATAGATCGTCAATAGCCGTTGCCGGACAGAGACGTCTTCATCTGAAGACCCGTCAGTTCAGTGCCGCGAGCGGTCGACGCGAAGGCAACAGGCATGAGTCGGCGGGCGAGCGAACGACCCCTGGGGACGACGAGCCGGCCGGCGCGCGCGGCCGTCGGGAAACCAACCGGACAGAGGCGGCAGCGCATTCCACTGTGACCGACGTCACGGTTTTGACTGGAAATCATTTTCAGATGAGGCCGGAAAGAGGCCATGCATTGTATGTGATATTTTACTGAATGCCGGGATGGCGCGCCGTGAATGTTGCCGGCTCCGACCCCGAAAACGCGAAAAAGCATCGCCCCCGGATCCGGCGGGATCCGGGGCCGACACTCAAGACAACGGCTGATGCAGGTATCCCTGCCTCGGCGTCAGGACTCGCTGCGCTGCTGCGGAATTCCCGCAAGCAGGGCACGAACCTCCGCCTCGCGGTAGCGACGGTGGCCACCGAGGGTGCGGATCGACGTGAGCTTGCCGGCCTTGGCCCAGCGCGTGACCGTCTTCGGGTCGACGCGGAACATGGTGGCAACCTCGGCCGGCGTCAGCAGCGGCTCGGCATCAGGCGTACGAGCGGTCATGAGCGGCCTCCTCGGGAGAACCGAACCAAGCACGGTTCTTTCTTCAAATTCTGCACCTAGACCCCCGATGCCCGAAATGGTTGTCGAGGGCCAAGTCGGTTATAGGACGAACGGCTTGTCCTTCACAGTACAAGTACACCATCCGGTGACCCTGGTTGGTCAAACCGCCGGAATTGGCATCGCAGCACTCAAGAGGCGCGATCCCGAAGGACCGTACATAGCGGACAGTCACCCGCCAGTGACAAAGAGTCACTCGCGACCGAACAACCCCGTTCGTCCACCCCAGCCACAGCAATCTCCTGTTGTTGCAGGGTGGGGCGTGGACGAAAGAGCCAGCGGCACCCTTTGTCCGATTCATCATATACGAGCAATTCGCTGGCGTATGCTACCTATGAGATGTTGATCTCAGAAATTCCTGCCTGCTGTGCATTTGGTCCGCTCAACTGGCATGTTCCAGAGCCCGCACCGCGGACCACCGTTCGGTGATCCGTCGATAGGCCTCCGACGCGCGAGCCCCGTCGCCCGCCGCGAGGGCCGTCAGGCCCTCGGCGACGTGCTCCGCGGTGCGCTCCTCGGCGAGGTCGCCGGACGGGATCAACCGCACCAGACCACCGAAGTCGAGTTCGACCATCGCCCGCGGATGGAATTCTTCCAGCCAACGGCCCAGATGTTCGAGTCCGATGATCAAGGCCCCCTCCTCCAAGGTGTCCCGCAGCACCCGCAGCGCGCGAGCCACCCGCCGCCGAGCTTGCACCATCGGCGTGCGGTAGTACAGCTCCCAGCTCCCGCCCGCGCCTTCCGGACCATCGGGCGCGACCAGCACCCGCTCCTCCTGCGCGAAGAGAACAAACCACCGCATCGGGACGTGCCACGTGCTGCTGTGGATGTGCGGCTGCACGTCAGGGTTCTGCGCGCGCCACCGCTCGTGGTCGGCCTCGGCCTGGTCGAGAACCACCCGTGGCCAAAATGCGTCGAGCACCACCGGCGGGTATTCCTCGCGCATTTCGGCCAATGCGGTCCAACAGCGCAACCGCGTCTGTCTCGGACACACCACCGGCACGCCGTCGATCTCCGCGACGAACGCGTCCTCGCTCTCGTGCGGCGGAGCCGGCTCGGGAGGCGTCGCGAGGATGCTCTCCAGCGCCGTCCGCTGCTCCATCGCGGTCAACTGCGCCGTCGAGCCCCCGTGCCGGACACGCCGGGAGTGCACGTCGCGCACGTATTCCGCCCAGCGCGACCGCTCGGGTTCCGGGAAAGCCGCGAGCGGCTCGTACACCCGCAGGTACGCCGAGTAGGGGGCCACCACCGAAGTCCGCACGTACGGAATGTTCGCACGGCCGCGCAGGCGTCGGCTGACCCGCCCGGCGCCAAGACCCGTCACCGCCGGGACGCCGCACTACTGTTGAGGCAGTCGCCCGCGATCACCCCCGCGGGCCGGACTCGGGAGTCACCACAGTGACCACAAGTACGACTGGCATGACGACCGGCACCGACACACCGACCCCCACCCCGGGCCCGGTGTTCGGCAGGCGCACCGGCCACGAGCAGGTCGTTTTCTGCCAGGACGAGGCGACCGGCCTGCGGGCCGTCATCGCCGTCTACTCGACCGCGCTGGGCCCCTCGCTGGGCGGGACACGGTTCTACCCGTACGCGAGCGAGGACGACGCGGTGGAGGACGTCCTCAACCTCTCCAAGGGCATGGCCTACAAGAACGCCCTGGCCGGTCTCGACCACGGCGGCGGCAAGGCCGTCATCATCGGCGATCCGCGACGCGACAAGACCGAGGCTCTGCTGCGCGCCTACGGGCGCTTCGTCCAGTCGCTCGGAGGCCGCTACATCACCGCGTGCGACGTCGGCACGTACGTCGAGGACATGGACGTCGTGGCCCGCGAGTGCCGCTTCGTGACCGGCCGCTCCCCCGACTCCGGCGGTGCCGGGGACTCCTCCGTGCTCACCGCTTTCGGCGTCTTCCAGGGCATGCTCGCGAGCGCCGAACACCGCTGGGGCAGCCCGAGCCTGCGCGGTCGCCGCGCCGGCGTCGCGGGCGTCGGCAAGGTCGGCAGGCACCTGGTCGCGCACCTGGTCGAGGACGGCGCCGACGTCGTGGTCACCGACGTCGACCCGGCCGCGGTCGAACGCGTCCGCGCGGCACACCCGGGCGTCGACGTCGCCGCCGACACCGACGCGCTGATCCGCGACAGTCTCGACGTGTACGCGCCGTGCGCCCTGGGCGGCGTGCTCGACGACGACACCGTGCAGGTCCTCACCGCGTCGATCGTGTGCGGCGCGGCCAACAACCAACTGGCCCACCCCGGCGTCGACAAGTCGCTCGCGGACCGCGGCGTCCTGTACGCGCCCGACTACGTGGTCAACTCCGGCGGGGTCATCCAGGTCGCCGATGAGCTGCAAGGCTTCGATTTCGAACGGGCCAGGCGCAAGGCCGCCGACATCCGCACGACGACCGCGAAGGTCTTCGAACTGGCCGAGGAAGAGGGCGTTCCGCCCGCCGTCGCGGCCGACCGACTCGCCGAACGACGGATGGCTGATGTGGGTCGTCTGCGCGGGATCTACCTTGGAAGCTGAATCACACGGTATCGTCAGGCCCGGCAAAGGACCCGTGATCAGGCCCCTGACCAGCCGGAACAGCATTGTCGGGTCGGGGTCCGAGCCCACCTGTCACCCATGCGACGTACCGTCGCGCCGCGGAAGCAGGTACCGTTGATGCACCACGGGCCGGTTCTTAAGTGGATGAACCGTCCCTGATCGTGAACGCGTGTCAAGACCCGGGGCCGTGAGCCCCGTCGTTGAGGGGGTCGAGCCATGGGGCGCGGCCGGGCCAAGGCCAAGCAGACAAAGGTCGCCCGCCAGCTGAAGTACAACAGCGGCGGAACGGATCTGAACCGTCTGGCCGAAGAGCTGGGCGTGTCGTCAGCCGATGAACCGCAGGTTCAATCGGACGACACGTATGAAGACGAGCTCGACGATCCCTACGCGGCGTATGCGGATTATTACGACGAAGACGACGACGAGGACGACGACGGCCATCCAGGTCGACGCTGATCCCCGCGTCGGCTCCGTCCGACGGTCCGCCGCCCGCGTCAGGGGTGAAGCAGCACATCGGTCCGGGACCCGACCATTGATGGTCGGTCCCGGACTCTTTGTGCTGTTTGTTCGGTCGTGCACCGCCGGTGGGTCCGGTGCGCCGCCGCGCGCTTCGGCATGCCCGCGTACCCGGAGTCTGCGGGGCGCCGGCCGTGACAGCGCCGACGGCATCGCCCCTTGGTGCCGATCCGGCGACGACGCCGGGTCGCCGCGGCATGGCGGCCGAGCGCGGACGGTGTGACCCGCGCCCGACCTTCGCTTCAGTGCGCGTACGCCCCCTCCAGCAACGCCTGCCCGCTGCCCGCCTCGATGCGGCCGAGCACCCACGCGGGCACCTCACGCTCGGCAAGCACCGCGAGCGCGGTGTCGACGGCCTCCGCCGGTACGACGGCGACCATTCCGACGCCCATGTTGAGCGTCTTCTCCAACTCCGGCAGCGCGACCTCGCCGACTTCGCCGACAAGCGAGAAGACCGGGCCGGGAGTCCACGAGGAACGGTCGAGGCGCGCGTCCAGGTGAGCGGGCAGGACCCGGGCCAGGTTGGCCGCCAGGCCGCCTCCCGTGACGTGTGAGAAGGCGTGCACGTCGGCGCGGCGGGCCAGGTCGAGGCAGTCGAGCGAGTAGATGCGCGTCGGCTCCAGCAGTTCCTCGCCGAGCGAGCGGCCGAACTCCGGAACGTCGCGGTCGAGCGCCCACCCGGCCCGGGTGAGGAAGACATGGCGCACCAGCGAGTAGCCGTTGGAGTGCAGACCGGACGACGCCATGGCGATGACGACATCGCCTTCCCGGACGTGTTCGGCGCCGAGCAGCTTGTCCGCCTCGACGACGCCCGTGCCGGCCCCGGCCACGTCGTACTCGTCCGGGGCGAGAAGACCGGGGTGCTCGGCGGTCTCGCCGCCGACCAACGCGCAGCCGGCCAGCACGCAGCCCTCCGCGATGCCCTTCACGATCGCCGCGATGCGCTCGGGGACGACCTTGCCGGTGGCGATGTAGTCGGTCATGAACAGCGGCTCGGCGCCGCACACCACCAAGTCGTCCACGACCATGCCGACCAGGTCGCGGCCGATCGTGTCGTGCTTGTCCATGCGCTGCGCGATCGCCACCTTCGTACCGACCCCGTCGGTGGACGTCGCCAGCAGCGGTCGCTCGTAGCGCCGGAACGCGGACGCGTCGAAGAGCCCCGCGAAACCGCCGATGCCGCCCATGACCTCGGGACGGGAGGCCTTGCCGACCCACGTCTTCATCAGCTCGACGGCGCGGTCGCCGGCCTCGATGTCGACGCCTGCTGCGGCGTAGGTGGTGGCGGGGGTGTCGGTCACGGCGGTACGGCCCTTCCGGGTCGGCTGGTTTGCATGGCTCGCAGCTTGGGCGATGGATGATCGGGGGAGCACGGGCGATCGCGAGGAGCGCTCACGTCCGGCACCGGACCGGGCCAGGTCGCGGAGAACGACGCCCGGCGGCTTCCCGAGGCGGCCTCGGAGAGATCTAGGGCCGCCGAAGAGCGTCTTCGGCGCCCGCTCCGCCCAGCAGGGTCTGGACGCCGTCCACATCACTGCGCACGGACTGCTCCAAGCCCTCCAGGAGGTGCTTGCCCAGGCGCTCCGGGTCAGGGAGCTCGATCGGGTAGATCCCGTCGAAGCACGCCCGGCACAGGTTGTCCTTGGGGATCGTGGTCGCCTCGACCATGGCGTCGATCGAGATGTAGGCGAGGGAGTCGGCGCCCAGCGACTTGGCGATCTCGTCCACGGACAGGCCGTTCGCGATCAGCTCGGCACGGGTCGCGAAGTCGATGCCGAAGAAGCACGGCCACTTCACCGGCGGTGACGAGATGCGCACGTGCACCTCG
Organism: Yinghuangia sp. YIM S10712; assembly: GCF_051388935.1. Taxonomy (NCBI): domain Bacteria; kingdom Bacillati; phylum Actinomycetota; class Actinomycetes; order Kitasatosporales; family Streptomycetaceae; genus Yinghuangia; species Yinghuangia sp. YIM S10712. Next base: position 253,571 of record NZ_JBPKBI010000001.1, on the reverse strand, counting down.
GCCGCCCCCGCCTCGCGCAGCATGCGGACCAGGGCGCGCTGCGTATTGCCGCGCACGATCGAGTCGTCCACGACCACGAGGCGCTTGCCCGCGATCACCTCGCGCAGCGGGTTCAGCTTGAGGCGGATGCCGAGTTGCCGGATGGTCTGGCTGGGCTGGATGAACGTGCGTCCGACGTACGAGTTCTTGACCAGGCCCTGGCCGAACGGGATGCCCGACGCCTCCGCGTAGCCGATCGCGGCCGGGGTGCCGGACTCGGGGGTGGGCATGACGAGGTCGGCCTCGACCGGGGCCTCCTGCGCGAGGCGGCGGCCCATCTCGACGCGTGCCGCATGGACGCCGCGACCGGCGATCGAGGTGTCCGGGCGCGCGAGGTAGACGTACTCGAAGACGCAGCCCTTCGGCTTGGCCTTCGCGAACCGCTGCGTGCGCAGGCCGTGCTCGTCGATCGCGACCAGCTCGCCCGGCTCGATCTCGCGGATGAACGAGGCGCCGACGATGTCGAGAGCAGCGGTCTCGCTCGCCGCCACCCAGCCGCGCTCCAGGCGGCCGAGGACCAGCGGGCGGATGCCCTGGGGGTCGCGCGCGGCATACAGCGTGCCTTCGTCCATGAAGACCAGGGAGAACGCGCCCTTGGCACGCGGCAGGACCTGCATCGCTGCTTCCTCCAGCGACAGGTCCGGGTCTCCGGCCAGAAGGGACGCGAGCAGGTTGGTGTCGCTGTTCGCCTCGATGCGGCCCTGGTGCCTCGAATGCGCCGAGCCCTTCTCGCCGACGCTCGCGACCTGCTCGGCGACCATGCGGGCCAGCTCACCCGTGTTGGTGAGGTTGCCGTTGTGGCCGAGCGCGATGCTTCCGGTCGCGGTGGCCCGGAAGGTCGGCTGGGCGTTCTCCCACACCGAGGAACCGGTGGTGGAGTAGCGGGCGTGGCCGATGGCCATGTGCCCGCGCAGCGACCCGAGGGTCGCCTCGTCGAAGACCTGCGACACGAGACCCATGTCCTTGAAGACGAGGATCTGCGAGCCGTTGCTCACCGCGATGCCGGCGGATTCCGTCCCGCGGTGCTGCAACGCGTAGAGCCCGAAATAGGTGAGTTTGGCAACCTCTTCGCCGGGGGCCCAGACACCGAAGACGCCGCAAGCGTCCTGTGGGCCCTTCTCGCCGGGGAAGAGATCGTGGTTGAGTCGTCCGTCGCCACGTGGCACGCCGACGAGTCTACGCGAGGCTTTCGGAGGGTGCGGGTCACCCCAACAGCGGCAGCCATCCGGTGAGATCCGCGCGTTCCCCGCCGGCCCGGAGCGCACCCGAATCGATTGCGTCTTCCCAGGTCAGACGCCCTGCGCTGAGGCGCAGCCAGGTACGCGGATCGGTCTCGACCACGTTCGGCGGAGTGCCCCTGGTGTGTTTCGGCCCTGTGACGCATTGCACGACGGCGAACGGCGGTACGCGGACCTCGACGGCGTGCCCGGGAGCACGGACCGCCAGGATGTCGGCGAGAACGCGCGTGACGACCGCGAGCGCCTGGCGGTCGTGGGGGAACGCCGTGCCGGTCGCGCGCTCGAGGTCGTCGGCGTGGACGACGGCCTCGATCAGGCGCGTGATGAGCATGTCGGTGAGCCGCATGGGACCGACTCGGGTGGCGCACAGACGGGTATCCGGGGTCGCGTCGACCACGCCGACGGCCTGCTCCAGGTAATCCGCAGGGGTGCGGCCGGCGGCGGACATCTGATGGGCGTTCTCCGCGATCGTGTCGGCACCCGCGGCGACCCCGCCCGCCCACTGCTCGACGGTCAGCGGCGGCCCGGCGGGCTCGGGCTGGGACAGCCAGCGGAGGACCGCCTCGACGCCCGTGGCGATGTGTCCGATCAGGTCGCCGATGTCCCAGCCGTCCAGACCGGACGGCTCAGCGCGGCGCGCCGGGTCCAGTGCCTCGATGAACCCCGCGAGCGCACGCCATTCGGCGGTGAGCGCGGTACGCACTCGCCGGGGATCGACACGACGAATTCCGGGCGTGCGCGACACAGCTGGCATGAGCCGAAGGATATGCCCCGGTCCGGACCGCCGACGACCGGATATCCCCAGGCCACAGACCACTTTCCGACTTTTCCACAGGCTGGGGCGGTCCGGCGGCGGAGCCGGGAAAAGGCGGTGACCATGGAGGGCAGCGAAAGGCAACGAAACGCTCGGTTGCCCGTGCGCCCCGGGCATCTCCGGCCGACCGTGATCGTCAATCCGCGATCGCCTCCGGAGGTTCTCGAAAGGAGGCCGTGCACCGCCATGTCACACGAAATGACAACCGAAAGGCAGTCGAGTGATTCATGTCCGGGAGTTTTCGCAATCCGACACATCACAGAAACCGGGAGCCGGAACAAGGCCCGATCCCCTGACCTGCCCACCTTCTCGCCTGCCGGCCAACTCACCCTCGATACATCCGCAGGCCGCACCGCTGACCGCACTTACCCGACCGTCGGCCGTCCGGCCACTCGTCCGTCTGAGGTCTGCCGATACGCCCGCCCGGCCTGTCGGTCCGACGATCCGCCTGCCCACACGTCATCCCGGAGGTCCGGTGAACCCGCAGCCGTTCCGCATCGCCCCAGACCAACTCACCCGTCTCGCCGCCCGGTTCGAGGCCACCGTGCCGGGTCTCCACGCAGCTCGGGACGCCCTGACGTCGGCGTCGACCGATCCGGACGTCGCCGCCGGGCGTGCGTTCTGCCCCGGCACGTGGACGGCGGCGGCGTCCGCCCTGGCCCATGCAGTTGCCGAAGTCGAACACCTGCGCAGGGGCGTCGGGAGCACGCCCCAGTTGCTGCGCGCCTGTTCCGACGAACGCGCCGACAGCGATCGGCTCGTGGCAGACCTGCTGAGCTCCGTCGGCAGTACGACGGATGCCGTCCCGCCGTTCACCCTCTGCGAGTTCACGCCGCCCCCACCGCCCGAGGCGCACCGGCCGCCCGCAATCGCGCGACCGGCCGATCCTGCCTCCCCGGGCCAAAGACTCTTCCGGGTACCCCAGTTCACCGCCCCCGCCGTGGAGTTCGCGGCCCGGGTCGCCGGCGCCACGCCGCGTCCGACAGGGCCGGCCGAGGATCCACCCACACCGCACTCACCACCGGAACCCTCGCGCACTCCCGTCGACGGCACCCCACGCGGCGTTGTTGTGCCTCCGTCGCCGCCCGGGCAGCCGACCGCTCAGGGCGCGCCGACCGGTCCGACCACGGGCAGCGCACCACCGCGCACCCCGACGGTGGCCCCGCCTGATGCGCCGGCCAGGTCGTCCGCGCCCGGGGCACCCAGCCCCTCCGAAGGAGTCCTGGACGCGCGACGGGTGACGATCCTTCGCCGCGCCGAACGCTGGGCCGAGTTGGGCATCGGCTACAGCATGGCCGGCACGTTCGAGGGCTACCGCACCGATTGCTCGGGCCTGGTCTCGATGGCCTGGGGCCTGCCCGCACCCGGTCTGACCACCGACACCCTCGACCGGGTCGCCCACCGCATCGCCAGGGACGACCTGTTGCCCGGGGACGTCCTGGTCAACCCCACTCCGGGAGCCGACGGCCACACGCTGATCTTTGCCGGCTGGGCCGACGCGGAACGCACGAGGTACCACGCCTACGAACAAAGCAGCGGAGAGGGCGCGCACTTCGGCACGGTGCCGTACCCGTACCGGCCGGGCCACGGGACGTTCCACCCGTACCGGCTCGACGCGTTGCTCAGTGAGCGGGGGTGACCGGCCCGGTCCACCCGGCCCCGGACTCATCGGAGAACGAGCGGGCCTGACAGCCTCGGACGACCCGTCCCGGGCGCCTCGTCGGGCAGCGAGCGACAGTGACAGCCTCGGGCCGATCGGCCCCGGGCGTCTGGGCCAGACGTCGCAAGCCGCGCCCCTCGCGTGGACGGGCGCGGCTTGTGACGGTGTGTCAGGCGAACAGACCGCGCAGCGTTGCCTCGCCGGCCTCACGGAGTTCGTCGAGGCCGACGGTGAACTGGCCCTGGATTTCGAGGACTTCACCGTCGACGACGCCGATTCGCGCGACCGGGAGGTGGCGCACGCGGCACATGTCGGTGAAGCGCAGTTCCTCGCTGCGCGGCACCGACACGATGGCGCGGCCTGCGGACTCGCTGAACAGCGCGACGAACGGGTCCGCCGCGGCGGAGCCGCTGTTCTGCTCGACCTCGGGCAGCACGACGCGCGCGCCCTTGCCACCGCGCAGGCACGCCTCGACGAGTGCCTGCGCGAGGCCGCCGTCCGCGAGGTCGTGGGCCGCGTCGACCATGCCGTCGCGGGAGCCCGCGATGAGGATCTCGGCGAGCAGGCGCTCGCGCTCCAGATCGACACGCGGCGGAAGACCGCCGAGGTGGCCGTGTGCGACATCGGCCCAGACCGACCCGGACAGTTCCTCGCGGGTGTCTCCGAGGAGCAGGATGATCTGCCCCTCCTCGCGGAACCCAATCGGAGTGCGGCGGGTGACGTCGTCGATGACGCCGAGCACGCCGACCACGGGCGTCGGGTGGATCGCGACGTCGCCGGTCTGGTTGTAGAACGACACGTTGCCACCGGTCACCGGCGTGCCCAGGGTCTGGCAGGCGTCCGCGAGGCCTCGGCAGGCCTCGGCGAACTGCCACATGACGCCCGGGTCCTCGGGCGAGCCGAAGTTGAGGCAGTCCGTGACGGCCAGCGGGCGGGCGCCGGTGACGGCGACGTTGCGGTACGCCTCGGCCAGCGCGAGCTGCGCCCCGGTGTATGGGTCGAGCTTGCAGAACCGGCCGTTTCCGTCGGTGGACAGCGCGACGCCGAGGTTGGTCTCCTCGTCGACGCGGACCATGCCGGCGTCCTCAGGCTGTGCGAGGACGGTGTTGCCGAGGACGTACCGGTCGTATTGGTCGGTGATCCACGACTTGTCTGCCAGGTTCGGCGAGCCGGTGACCTTGAGCAGCGTCGCACGCAGTTCGTCGCCGCCCTGCGGACGCGGCAGGCGCTCCGCGGTGTCCGCCTGAAGCGCGTCCTGAGCCGCCGGACGCGCGAACGGACGCTCGTAGACCGGTCCTTCGTGCGCGACGGTGCGCGGTGGCACATCGACGATCTGCTCGCCGTGCCAGAAGATCTCCAGGCGGTCGCCGTCCGTGACCTCACCGATGACGGTCGCGATGACGTCCCACTTCGCGCAGATCTCCAGGAACCGCGCTGCCTTGTCGGGCTCGACGATCGCGCACATGCGCTCCTGCGACTCGCTCATGAGGATTTCCTCGGGAGCGAGGGTCGCGTCGCGCAGCGGCACCTTGTCGAGCTCGACGCGCATACCGCCGGAGCCGGCCGAGGCCAGTTCCGAGGTGGCGCACGAGAGACCGGCGCCGCCGAGGTCCTGGATTCCGGTGACCAGGTTCTCCGCGAAGACCTCAAGCGTGCACTCGATGAGCAGCTTCTCCTGGAACGGGTCGCCGACCTGCACCGCGGGGCGCTTGGCCGGGCCGTCCGCGTCGAAGGTCTCCGACGCCAGCACGGAGACGCCGCCGATGCCGTCGCCGCCGGTCCTCGCGCCGTAGAGGATGACCAGGTTGCCGGCCCCCGACGCCTTCGCCAGGTGGATGTCCTTGTGCTTCATGACACCCACGCACAGGGCGTTGACCAGCGGATTCCCCTGGTAGCACGGGTCGAAGACGACCTCGCCGCCGATGTTGGGCAGACCGAGGCAGTTGCCGTAGCCGCCGATCCCGGCGACCACGCCGGGCAGGACGCGACGGGTGTCGGGGTGGTCCGCGGCACCGAAGCGCAGCGGGTCCATGACCGCCACCGGCCGCGCGCCCATCGCGAGGATGTCGCGCACGATGCCGCCGATGCCGGTCGCGGCGCCCTGGTACGGCTCGACGTAGCTGGGGTGGTTGTGCGACTCGACCTTGAAGGTCACCGCGTACCCCTGGCCGACGTCGACGACGCCGGCGTTCTCGCCGATGCCGACGAGCATGGCGTCCGAGGCGGGGGCCTTCTCACCGAATTGGCGCAGGTGGACCTTGCTCGACTTGTACGAGCAGTGCTCCGACCACATGACCGAGTACATCGCCAGCTCGGAGCTGGTCGGACGGCGGTCGAGAATGGTGACGATGCGCTGGTACTCGTCGTCCTTGAGGCCGAGCTCCGCATAGGGCTGACCGAACGTGTGCGCGCCGACGGGTCCGGCGCTCAGCCAGTCGCGGTCCTTGGAGTCGTTCTTGGCCTTGTCGACCGTGTCCAGGGTCATGAACCGACCAGTTTCTTCAGTACGGACGTAAAGAACCCGAGGCCGTCCGTGGTCGGGCCGGTCAGCGGCTCGACGGCGTGCTCGGGGTGCGGCATCAGCCCGACGACGTTGCCGGCCGCGTTGGCGATCCCGGCGATGTCGCGGCGCGAGCCGTTGGGGTTCACGTCGAGGTAGCGCGCGACGACGCGGCCCTCCGCCTCCAGCATGTCGAGCGTGCGCTCGTCGGCGACGTAACCGCCCTCGCCGTTCTTGAGCGGGATCACGATCTCCTGCCCGGCTGCGTACGACCCCGTCCAGGCGGTCCGGTCGTTCTCGATCCGCAGCCGCTGGTCACGGCAGATGAAGTGAAGGTGGTCGTTGCGTGTGAGAGCGCCGGGCAGCAGGTGGGACTCGCACAGGATCTGGAACCCGTTGCAGATGCCGAGCACCGGGAGGCCGCCCTGCGCCTCGGCGATGATCGTCTCCATCACCGGCGAGAAACGGGAGATCGCTCCGCACCTCAGGTAGTCGCCGTAGCTGAAGCCTCCGGGGAGGACGACGCCGTCGACGCCGCACAGGTCCTTGTCGCCGTGCCACAGCGCGACGGGCTCGGCGCCGGCGAGCCGGACGGCGCGCTGGGCATCGCGGTCGTCGAGCGATCCGGGAAAGGTGACAACGCCGATACGTGTGGTCACTGGTCCTCGACCCTCACGGTGAAGTCCTCGATGACCGTGTTGGCCAGGAAGGTCTCGGCGGCCGCACGAATGCGCGCGAGGGCGGCATCGTCGACCGGGCCTTCGAGTTCGAGTTCGAATCGCTTGCCTTGGCGGACATCGGTGATCCCGGTGAATCCGAGGCGCGGCAGCGCACGCTGCACGGCCTGGCCCTGGGGATCGAGAATTTCCGGCTTGAGCATGACGTCGACGACGACGCGTGCCACGCGCACTCCCACTGTGCTGGTGCAGGACCTCTGGTTCAGCCGCGGTTCCGGCGGCTCCCCGAGGACCGGCTGCTGGATCTCGGGGCCGGTACGGACCCCCTGTTCGGCTCATCCAGCCTACCTGGGGCGCCGGGTACGGCCCCGCCCGGAGGTCCGGTTATCCACAGCACGCGAGTTGTCCACAGGTCAGGCGCTGTGGACAACGTGGCCTTCACTCGTTCGAGTGAACCGCGGCGATGATCGAACCAGCCGCTTCGACCTGCGGAAATGTCAATAAAGAGTCGAAGTACCGACTCCGGAGCGACGGCGAGCCGACGCGTCCACCCCCAGGAACCGGAACTTATCCACAGGCTGTGGACAGACCTTCACCGCCGCACCCACCACTCACGGGGCACCGCCGCGGCACCGCACGCGACAAGCATCGCGCAACAGCCGCACGACCGCGGTCAGCCCAGCCCTTGACGCCGCCACGCCGAGCCCGCGAATATCGGCAAGCCCGGCGAATTCAATGTCGGGCAGGAAATTATCGGAAGCGACGACAAGATCGTGCCGGATCACCGTTTGTCGCTTCATGCCGCGGACTTATACTCGGCTTTGAGTCTTTACTCTCCCTTTTTCTCAGGTCATCAGGTCATCAGGTCATCGCCTGGAGAGGACACCGCCATGGCCCAGCGCGTAGTGGTGACGCTGCAAGACGACATCGACGGAAGCGCTGCGGCGGAGACCATCCGCTTCGGCCTCGACGGCAGGTCGTACGAAATCGACCTGTCGGAGGGCCACGCCCAGGAGATGCGCACCCTGCTCGGCCGCTATGTCGAGGCCGCCCGCCGCACGACGAAGTCCGGCAAGCCGTTCCGACAGACCACGGTCGCCCCGGACCCGAAGGCGGTCCGCGAGTGGGCCCGGTCGCAGGGCATGGACGTTCCGACCCGCGGCCGTATTCCGCGCAGCATCTACCAGGAATTCGAAGCGGCCAACTGAACTCCGCCCACCCTTCGCGCGCCCGTCCGACAATGCGGCTATTCGCACCGTCGGGCGGGCGCGCGGCGTCTCGGGCCGGCCGTCGCCCGACGACTTTTCAAGGGATTTTTCGGGGATATCAGACATCTTCGGGCGTACGGCCCGCCAGACTGTCCGCAGCACTCCCGTCACTCCGCTAGAGTTCTACTCGCACCCGGGAGAAACACCCGGAGCACGCAGGTGTAGCTCAGTGGCAGAGCGTCCTCTTTCCAAGAGGAAGGCGCAGTGTTCGATCCCTGTCACCTGCTCGACCCGACCGGTCCCATACCGTTTCGGCGCCGTTTCGGCGTAGATCCGCGTATGGGGTACAGTAGGGAACCGGCAGGGGTGAAAACCCCCGCCATGCGGACGTGGCTCAGTTGGTAGAGCATCACCTTGCCAAGGTGAGGGTCGCGAGTTCGAATCTCGTCGTCCGCTCAGATGAAAGCCGGACCCAAGGGTCCGGCTTTCTGCATTGTTCGGCCCGGTCGCCAGGCCCCTTGGACAAGGTGGGTGGGGGGCCGCACGACGCGGCCCCCCACTCCGGTCCGTCAGGACCAGCGCCGCCCGGTCAGGCGCTCGTAGGCCTCGGCGTACTTCGCGTGTGTACGTTCCACGACGGCGTCGGGCAGCACCGGCGGCGGCGTGTCCGCCGATCGGTCCCAGCCGGACTCCGAAGACGCCAGCCAGTCGCGCACATATTGCTTGTCGAAGGACGGCTGCGCGTGGCCGGGCTCCCACAGGTCGGCCGGCCAGAAGCGCGAGGAGTCGGGTGTCAGCACCTCGTCCGCGAGCACCAGGCCCCCGGAGCCGTCGAGACCGAACTCGAACTTCGTGTCGGCGAGGATGATGCCGCGGTCGCGCGCGATGTCGCGGGCGCGGGAGTACACCGCGAGCGTCGCCTGCCGCAGGTTGGCCGCGAGTTCGGCACCGACCTGCGCGGCCACCTGCTCGTACGTCACGTTCTCGTCGTGCTCCCCGACGGCGGCCTTGGTCGCGGGCGTGAAGATGGGCGCGGGGAGCTCGGAGCCGTCCACGAGCCCTTCCGGCAGCGTGACACCGCACACCGTCCGGGTCTCCCGGTACTCGGCGAGCCCGGACCCCGCGAGGTAGCCGCGGGCGACGCACTCGACCGGCACCATGTCCAGGCGGCGGCACACCAGCGTGCGGCCCGCCCAGTCCGCGGGCGCCCCGGCCGGCGGCTCCGCCGACAGCACGTGATTCGGGTACAGGTCGCTCAGCAGGTCGAACCACCACAGCGACAGGGCCGTGAGGATGCGGCCCTTCTCCGGGATCTCGGGGTCGAGCACCCAGTCGAACGCGGAGATCCGGTTGCTCGCGACCATCACCAGGTTGCCGTCGCCGTCCGTGTAGAGGTCGCGGACCTTGCCGGTGTGCGTGTGGATCAGCCCGGGCACGGCCACAGGCTCGGGTTTGGTGACGAAACCGCTCACTGGACTGCTTCCCTCACTCTTCCCCCGCTCTGTTGTCCGACCGCGGGCACGGAATCGCACCGGCCGCCTGGTCCCGCGAGTCTTTCACGGGGTGCGAGCCTCCTTGCCGCTGCCCGCGCGAACGTCGGCGCGGTCGCGGCTCACGCCTGGCGGAGTCTGTCGAAGAGGTTCGCGGTGGCCCGCCGGATGCGGTCGTCCCTGTATTGGGGATGCCCCAGCGCCAGCGCCCAGTTGAAGGTGCCTGCGCAGAACATGACCGTGCCGTCCGGTCGCTCGTACAACGAGGTGTTCTGCACCCGGTCGGTTCCGTTGCTCAGCGGGTAGGGCGAGTGCGACAGCAGCGTCTGCTGCACGCCTGCGGGCAGCGGCACCCCCGCCTCGACGCCGTCGGCCTCGCCGCCGACCACCTTGGCGATCGCGTCGCCGTCGCGCACCCCTGTGCCGGCCCACAGCCAGTGCCCGGACGACCGCACCACGAGCGGAGTGTGCCGCGCGACGATGCCGTTGTACTGGACGCCGAGGAACTCCTGCTCGGGGCGCCGGATGCTGCGCCACCGGTCAGTCGGCGCGGAAAGCAGCGGAGCCCCCGGGTCGACATCGTCGCGCCAGCAGTTCATGACGCGGTTGGCGACGCCGCGCGCGTTCTGCTCGAACCGCACGTGCCAGTAGATGTTGTTGGCGGTCAGCCACGCCTGCCCCACGCCCGCGCGGTGCGCGTCCTCGACGACCTTGCGCATCGGGTCGGACCAGTACTCGTCGTGGCCGCTGAAGACCATCGCGCGGTACCAGGACGGGTCGACGCGGCCGGCCTCGATGTCGACGGAGGAGGCGTAGGCCACGTCGTGGCCGGCGCCCTCCATCCACGTGATCACGCTCCGATCGAGGTCGAAGCGCGTCGGCATGCCGTCCTTCATGTAGGGACGGTCGAAGGACACCTTGCGCGCCCGGACCGAGTAATCGTTCCGCCCGTCCGGCCCGTAGCCGTAGTAGAGGCTCTTCCCCGCCCGGCCGTCGAGCGGGTACTGGTTGTACGCCTGGTAGGTGGCGAACGGCAGCACGACCAGGAAGTCCGCCGCGCGGCGGTCGTCGCGTACCACGAACACGGTGTAGTTGCGGTTGCCCTGCCGGTCGTCGAAGACCGCGAGATACGCCCCCGATGTCCAGTCGGCCGGCACGTCCAGGCTCCAGCCGACCGGCCAGTCGCACGCCAGCATGCCGCCGGCCGCGTCCAGCGCGGGCGGGGCTCCGGGCACACCGTCCAGCACCGGGCTGGTGACCATGTGCCGTGCGCCGGCCCCGCCGTAGTCGCCGAGCCGGTAGATCGCGACGGTGTACGCGCCGCCGGGCGTGACCGAGACGTGGAAGTCCAAGCGCTCGCCCGCGCCGACGCTGGTGGCCGACGTGTAGCCCTTGATCCGGTGGGCCACGTCGTCGGTCGTGCGGGCGCCGTGGTGCCCGGGCTTCCACGCGGTGCTGCCCGTCCTTGCGTTCTCGGCCCGGATACGCCCCGGCTCGGACGGCAGCGGGGCAGTCCGCGGCCGGGCGGCGGGGGTCGCGGGAACGCCGGGCGCCGCGGGGATCACCGGCGCCGTCGACGGGCCCGCCGACGGCGCGGCGGCCGAGACCGCGCGCCCGGGAGCGGAACGCCACCACAGCAGCCCGGCGGCCGTCGCGCCGACGGCACCCAGCGCGCCCAACGCTCCACGGCGATTCACCAACGGCACCCTGCAACTCCTCGTGTAGACGTGCGAATCCGCACGACCAGCCGGTCCGGTTGCGCGCGAACCGCCGGAAAGCGCCCGGGTACAGGCGCGCGAGGTGCCG
>NZ_JBPKBI010000001.1:229971-241959 GCF_051388935.1 Yinghuangia sp. YIM S10712 | reverse complement strand
CGGGGCCGGCTCAGGGCGTTCGCGTACCGCCCTCTTGTCGACGTCCCCCGGCCGCGGTCGGTTGCACCGGCGGCCACGCTGCGGGCCGACACGGGCACCGCGCATCTTGTCGACGTCCGCCGACGGCGTTCGGTTGCACGCGGGTGTCAGCCGCCGAGCCTGATCGGTTCCGCGGTGCGCACGCCGATGCCGTCCAGCCAGGTACGCAGCGGCACGTCGTCATGGTCGTCAACGGCGCGCCCGACCAGGCCGGGCAGGTCGGCGACGCGGTCGCGGGCGTCGGCGAGGACGGCGCCGTCGAGCCAGTCGACGGCTGCGTGCATGCGCCCGGAGTCCACCGCCGCGCAGGCGACGAGTGCGATGACGTGGTCGGTCATGTGCTCGGGGTCGAACGCATCGTGGCGGATCGTGGCCGATCCGGCGCGGCGGCCCCGCACGGGGCCTTCGCGGATGCGGTCGAGGACACGGCCGACGCAGGCCGGGCCGGGCCGACCGTCGGACGCGTCGAGCGCGTCGACCAGCACGCCCGCGCGCGCACGCCAGATCGGCTCGATCACTTCGCAGGGGTACTCGGACCAGCCGACGGGGCGCCGCTCGGCGTCGTCGGCGAAGATGTCGGCCGCGAGCCGCGACACCCGCGCGTCGATGCGCTCGGGCGCGACGAGAAGGTCACACGCCGGGCGTTCGGCGAGCCGGGCACCGAAAACGTCGGCCAGCCGGTCGCGTTGCGACAGTTCGGTGAGCGCGGCGACGACCCCGGCCATCAGCGCGTCGGGGTATCTGCCGAGGTCCCACGCGGGCGCGGCGAGGCGCGTCAGCAGGCGGTCCCAGCCCGCGTACGCGAGGCCCACCTGTTCGTGCGCGGTCGCCCGCAGCGGCGCGTCGACGTCCTGGGCGCGGGCCGACGCCCAGGCGGCGATGTCGCGTTCCATCACCTCGGCCTGACCGCGTGTCAGATCGACCAGTTGGCGGGCGAACGCGCGCGGCACCCGGCGCAGGGGCGCGGTCCACGGGACGACCGTGGCAGGTCGGACACGGGCGGCGTACGGATGCGCCACGGCGTCGAGGCGGCGCACCCAGGCGCGGGCGGACGCGATCACCGGGTCGTTCGCGGGCTCGGTGCCGGCGACGACCGGGGCGAGAAGCGCCCGCAGTTCACCGACGCGCAGCCACCACACGAAGGGTGCGCCGACCACGAGCACGGTGCGCGGGCGCGACCACAGGCGTCCGGGGTCCTGTTCGAGCCAGCTGTCGCACTCGGGGCAGACGCGCACTTCGTCGGGAGCCGGCACGTCCAGGTCGGCCGCGAGGTCGGCGATCATGCGGTGGAACTCGGGCGCGTCCTCGAAGCGCAGCGGCACCGCGCCGCTGCGCGGCCTGCGGACCAGCACGAGCCCGAGCGCGGCCCAGGCGATCAAAAGGGTGAGGGCCACCGCGAGGACGGCGAGAACCATCCCGGGAAGGCCGTCGCCGGTGCTGCGTGAAGCGCCGGTCAACAGGAGTACGGCGGCTCCGATCGCGCACAGGATCGTCCCCATGCGAACACGCAGCACGCTTTTCGCCCGCGCACGGGCCTCGGCGGCACCGGTCACCCGTTCGCCCCCATCCAGGATTCGGGTCACCCAGCACGGCCCACCCGGAGGCGGGCCGCGGAGCACGGCTCGCCGCACGGCGAACCACAGTGCTCGCACGATAATGCGACGAGTTCGCAGGTTCATCCCGTTCGGGGCGAACTCCATCCGCGAGAGTGAGCGGCGGGGCGATCACGGGGCCGATCGGCACAGTAAACGGATCACCAAGGAACTCGGTCAGGACCCGGATGCGCCCGGACGATCACATGATCGGAACGGCATCACGGCGGATCGAATCCACTCCGCTTCAGGACCGGATCGGTGCGACATGACGCGAAGTATTGGTTATGTGACCTCATATGACCGCATGTGACCGAACCGCGCCTCCGTGCTGCGGCTCGTGCCGATCCCCTAGCCGACGGTGATCTCGCCCTTGAGCGCGCGGGCGGCGATGTCCGTCCGGTGGTGTGAGCCGGCCAGTCGGATGCGGCCCACCGCCTCGTACGCGCGGTCGCGGGCGACGGCCAGCGTGTCGCCCGTCGCCGTCACCGACAGCACGCGCCCGCCCGACGACAGAATGCTGCCGTCCTCGGCGCGGCGCGTTCCGGCGTGCAGCACGAACGCGTCGGGCACCTCGGCCGCCTCCGCGAGGCCCTCGATCGGGTCGCCGGTGCGCGGCGTCGCCGGGTAGTTCTCGGCGGCGACGACGATCGTCACGGCCGCGCCGTCGCGCCACCGCAGCGGTTCGAGATCGCCGATCCGGCCGGTCGCACTCGCGTGCAGGACCGACGCGAGCGGCGTCTGGAGACGCGCCAGCACGACCTGGGTCTCGGGGTCGCCGAAACGGCAGTTGAACTCGATGACGCGCAATCCGCGCGACGTGAGGGCGAGGCCGGCGTACAGCACGCCCGAGAACGGGGTGCCGCGCCGGCGCATCTCGTCGATGGTCGGTTGGACGACCATCGACATGATGGCGTCGACCAGGCCGTCTGGCGCCCAGGGCAGCGGTGAGTACGCGCCCATGCCGCCCGTGTTGGGCCCGGCGTCGCCGTCGCCGACGCGCTTGAAGTCCTGCGCGGGCTGGAGGGCGATCGCCGCCGTGCCGTCCGTCACCGCGAACAGCGACACCTCGGGGCCGTCGAGAAACTCCTCGATCACCACCTGCCCGCACGACGCCGCGTGCGCGCGGGCCGCTTCCAGGTCGTCGGTCACCACGACGCCCTTGCCGGCCGCCAGGCCGTCGTCCTTGACGACGTACGGCGGTCCGAACGCGTCGAGCGCGGCGGCGGCCTCCTCGGGTGTCGTGCAGACATAGGAGCGCGCGGTCGGGACCCCGGCCGCGGCCATGACCTCTTTCGCGAAGGCCTTGGAGCCCTCCAGCCGGGCGGCGGTGCCGGACGGGCCGAAACACGCGATGCCGCGTGCCCGGACGGCGTCGGCGCACCCGGCGACCAGCGGGCCTTCCGGGCCCACGACCACCAGGTCGACCCCGAGCCCGGCGGCCAGGTCGGCGACCGACGCCGCGTTCATCGCGTCGACCTGCCGCAACTCGGCGATCTCGGCGATGCCGGCGTTGCCGGGAGCGCAGTAGAGGGAGTCGACCGCGGGGTCGAGGGACAGCGAGCGGCAGAGCGCGTGCTCACGGGCACCGCTGCCGATGACAAGGACCTTCACGGGGTCGAGCGTAGTGCCCCGCCGGCGGACGGCCCGCCGCCCGTCCGCCGCCCTCGTGCGGTGACCGTTTGTCAGCCTCTTGTACGACTCCCGCCGGGTTGGCCGGAAAACGGGGCAAACCGTGTCGGCTGCGCCTGTACATCTGCCGCCTTCCGGGGCGAACGGGTGTGCGATTCCCGCCCGCCGGACACCCTCTCACTTTATCCGGAAACGTTTATCTGAAATTCAGCCAGACGGCCGGGGGAAAAATATCACGAGACATGCCGTAGATCCCGGATAAAAGGCTGGCCGAAATCAAACTCCATCGCTTCACGCACAATCTTCCGCCGGGCTAGCATGCGCTTCCCTGCAAACACCTCGGTGCAATATCAGAAAATTGGAGCCACCATGACCAAGAAACGAATCGCCGCTGTTTCCGCAGCCCTGGCCACCGGCGCCGCCCTGCTGTCCGGCCCCGCCTCGGCCGCCCCCGAGCCTGCGGGCAACCACTGCGTGATCAACACCGACTCCGCCTTCCAGAAGTGCTTCGGCACCGTCGCCGAGGTCCACGAGTTCATCGACCAAAGCCGAACAAACACGGACAGCGCAACCAGTCGTGCCGCAGCAGCGGGCTCGTACACCGCCGCAGTGATCTGGGACTACGCCGGCTCTCCGGAGTCGAGCTGGGTGACCAGCGACTACCAGTGCACGTATTTCCACGTGGGAAACATCCCGTGGGCGATGAACGACAAAGCGTCGTACGTCGACGTCTCCCCCGGCTGCTATCTGAAACTGTGGACGCACACCAATCAGACGGGCCCGGTCGAGGGTTTCCCGACCGGCGGCTGGAATGTCACGCAGATAAACAACCAGGCCTCGTCCTGGGAGATATATCCCTGATCAGAAGCGCGCCGGGGCCGGCAACAGCGGCGGCAGCCCGGCCGCCTGGCAGAATCCCGGACCCGCCGGAAAAACCGCGGCGGTGTCCTTGACCACACACGCCACCAGTGGCGGCACGACGCGGTCCGGACCCGGATCGGGATGGAGAATCCCCGTCCGGGCCCCGGGGAGCAACGTTCCGTTTCGCCACAAATCGGCACACTGCTCGACGGCCGTGGCCGCGGCGTCCACCACACCGGCCCGCATGGTCTGGATACCGTGCATGGGATCGGCGTCGACATCGGTGTCGGTGTAGCAGTACACGCTCTCCCGGAGCACGGCCGGCTGCGGCTCGGGAAAGCCCAGCGACACCGCGACGCCCGTCGAGGCGACGATCGCGAGGGTCATCGCGCACAACCACCCGCGGCGGGCCCGCCCGGTCAGGATCCGACGCGGTGTCGGCCCGACCCCTGTACGGGTCGACACCGCGTCGGGGCGTGAGACGAGGATGTCCTCAAGCGTGAACCTCGCGCTCGTCGACAACTCGTCGCCGTGCGGTGGGGCCGGGTCGTTCGGCTGCATCAGCGTGCGGACACCGTCCGTCAGACGCATCGCTCCTCCAAACCCATCCGGGCCGGGACCGCCGGCTGATGCGGCATGTCCTCGGCTGCCCTGTCCTGCCGGTCGAGAGCCGTTCTCAGGCGACGTTTGGCCCGGTACAAACGCGCGGTGAACGCCGCGACCGAACACCGCATGACCTTGGCCGCGGACGGTATGTCCAAGCCCTCCCAGCCCACCAGCGCCAGCACTTCGCGGTCGGTCTCGCCCAGGCTCTGCCACGCGTTGACCACCGAGTTGCGCTCCGCCGCGCGGTCGGCCAGATCACGGCCCGGCTGGTCGCGCTCGACCATGAGCCGGGCCTCCAACATGAGCCCGCGGTGCTCCGCACGCTGGTGGTTCCGCACGACGCCGCGGCCGACTCCGTAGAGCCACGGAAGGGGTTCCGCCCGCGGCACGGTCTCCCAGCGCCGCCACGCAATCAGGAAGACCTCGGCCGCGACGTCATGTGCGGCATCGGGACCGACACGGCGCCAGGCATAGCGGTAAACGGCGTTGTAGTGCTCCCGGTATATGTCCCGGAACGCCTCATCCCGCCCCACCTGCACCCCCCGTCCCTCAACCGTCGCCTGTCTATGTCCGGATGCCCCCGCTTCCTTGCAGCACGGACCGAACTTTTTCCAAGGATGCACGCAGGATCCGCACTGCCCCCGGATAAATGGTGACGAACCGACCGAAGCAGCGCTGACATCCCGTCAGAGCGGTTGGCTGAAAAGGGAGTCGGGGCGCGGGGCCGACGGGTCAGGCGAACACGATCATCGAGCCCTGGCGCACACTCAGCTGCGCCGCGCGGTACAAAACCGCCCACACAAAGCGCTCACGGGCATACAAGGACGCGTCGTACGTCGGCTGCGGCAGAGGCGGATCGAGCAGGTCCACGCCGATGTACGGCGCAAGGTCCTCCAGTTCGCGCAGCATTCCCAGACTCGACCCGAGGGGCCCGCCGTCCTCCGGCAACGGCTCGTCCATCAGCGGACGGGGGAAGTCGACCGGCAAGTACGCGCCCGCGTGGTCGTAGTGCCACACCAGATGCGAGTGCTGCGCCGCCGCCTCGAAGGTCTCCAGCAGTTGGTCGTAGTCCTCGCCGAGCACATCGACCGGCGTCACGGGAAAACCCGTGCGGTGCAGCAGATACGCGCGGCGCAGGAAGTGCAGCGAGTCGTGGTCGAACGCCCCGACGGTCCACACACCCTTCTCCAGCCCCTCCGTCCACGCGTACACCGGCACGGGCGGAAGCCCCCCGGCCGTCAGGACCGTGTCGTACGCGGCCAGTTCCTCCTTGAAGGGATTCTCCGGGCTGTGGCACAGCGCGTCGACGAGCGGGACGAGCCAGACGTCACAGTCCACAGCGGAACTCCAGGCGGGGAAAAGTCGGGACAAGGGCAGCGGTTTCGCGGTGACACAGGGAACACGGCAGCGCGTGAACAGGGGAACACGCAAACGGCTGGACAACGCTAGCCGAGGTCCACGCCCGCGTCTCGTCGACCACCCGCCCCGGCTGCGCGGCCCGGCTAACCGGCATCCCCGCCCGCCGCCGTGACAAGCCGCTTCGCGAACGGGCGCATCGCGGCGACGTTGTCGCGCATGATGGCCTGAGCGCCCTCGGGGTCGCGGGCGACCATGCGGTCGACGAGTTCGCGGTGCCGCCGCCACGCCTCGGTCGGCACCTGCGCGGAGCGCAGATACGGGCCGAGGTACATCCACGCCTGCACCCGCATGAGCCGCAGCATTCCGGCCAACCGCACGTTGCCGGCCAACCGGCCGAGCTCGCCGTAGAACTGGCGGTCGACGAGCGCGGTCTCGGTGGTGTCGCCGTACCAGCGCACGGCGTCCAGCCGGTCGGCGAGCCGGGCGAGGACGGGCCCGGACTCGTCCGGCATCGTGCGCGTGATGCGGCCGACGAGGGGCACGCCGATGAGCTTGCGGGCCTCCAATATCTCGGTGAAGTCGGTCCACCCGTAATGCGCGACCTGGAAGCCGCGGTGGTGGCCGCCCGTGAGCAGTCCGTGCGCGGCGAGGTGGATCAGCGCCTCTCGCACGGGAGTTGCGGACACGCCGAATCGGCGCGCGGTGTCGTTCACGGTCAGCGACGCCCCTGCGGACAACCGCCCGGTCACCAGGTCGTCGCTGAGGGCCTCGGCGATCTCCTCGCGCAGGCTGATGCGGCGTACCGCGCCCGTGAACGAGATCCCGGTGAACACATCGTCGGATTCAGTCCGCTGCACGTAGGTCTCTTCTCACCCAGCCACCGATGCCCCCGCACCGGCGGACGTCCCCCATCCGATCCACTCGGTTTTCTGTTTCCGTGATGTGCGCGCTACTTTACGTTCGACCGCCGGGCCGGCGGTCTCGGCCTGTGGAGCCGGTGCAAGACCTGGACGGAGCGATCCGGACAGGCGGTCGGCGACGAAGCAGGAAACCCCTCAGCGCGAGCTGTGGGAGCCCCCTCAGTCAGGGGGAGAGGTCAAACGAAGGGATGTCCGGGTCTCGGTCTCTCTTTTCCCTTCGGGCGTCGATGGCATGGCGAAAGACACGGACTCGAAAACCGCGTGGGGCCACGGCTGTTCCGGAGCCGACGGATGCGGGTGATCCGTACGCCCGGAAACGGCCGTGGCCCCACTGCGGCGTCAGGCGCAGAACGCGTCGGCGACAGCGAGCGCCTCGTCGAGGATCGCGAGGCCTTCCTTCGCCTCAGCCTCGGTGGTCGTACACGGCGNCCCCCCCCCCCCCCCCCCCCCCCCCCCCCCCCCCCCCACTGCGGCGTCAGGCGCAGAACGCGTCGGCGACAGCGAGCGCCTCGTCGAGGATCGCGAGGCCTTCCTTCGCCTCAGCCTCGGTGGTCGTACACGGCGGCACGACGTGCGTGCGGTTCATGTTCACGAACGGCCACAGGCCGCGCGCCTTGCACGCCGCGGCGAAGTCGTTCATCGGGCCCGCGTCCGCGCCCGCGGCGTTGTACGGCACGAGAGGCTCGCGGGTCTCCTTGTCGCGGACCAGCTCAACGGCCCAGAACACGCCCAGGCCGCGCACCTCGCCGACCGACGGGTGCCGTTCGGCGATGGCCCGCAACTCGGGGCCGATCACCGCGTCGCCGAGCCACTTGGCGTGCTCGACGATCTTCTCGTCGCGCATCGCCGTGATCGTCGCGACGGCCGCCGCACACGCCAGCGGGTGGCCGGAATACGTCAGGCCGCCCGGGTAGGGGCGGTCGCGGAACGTCTCGAAGACCGCGTCCGAGATGATCACGCCGCCGAGCGGCACGTAGCCGGAGTTCACGCCTTTCGCGAAGGTGATGAGGTCCGGGGCGACGTTCCAGTTGTCCACCGCGAACCACGCGCCGGTACGGCCGAATCCGGCCATGACCTCGTCCGCGATGAAGAGGATGCCGTATTTGTCGCACAGCGCCCGCACGCCTTCGAGGTAGCCCGGCGGCGGCACGAGGATGCCGGCCGTGCCGACCACGGTCTCCAGCACGACGGCGGCCACCGACCCCGGCCCTTCGAACACGATGGTGTTCTCCAGGTGCTCCAGCGCCCGCGCGCACTCCTCGGCCTCGGTCGTCGCGTGGAACGGCGAGCGGTACAGGTACGGCCCCCAGAAGTGCACGATCCCCGCGACGTTGGCATCGCTCGCCCAGCGCCGCGGCTCACCGGTCATCACGATCGCGTTGGCCGTCGCACCGTGGTACGAGCGGTACGTCGAGAGCACCTTGTGCCGCCCGGTGTGCAGCCGGGCCATGCGCACGGCGTGCTCGATCGCCTCGGCTCCGCCGTTGGTGAAGAAGACGCGGTTCAGGTCGCCGGGAGCGCGTTCGGCGATGAGGCGGGCGGCCTCGCTGCGCGCGTCGTTCGCGAACGCGGGTTGGACCGTGCACAGCTTGTCGGCCTGCTCCTTGATCGCCGCGACGACCTTCGGGTGCTGGTGGCCGATGTTCGTGAAGACCAACTGCGAGGCGAAATCGAGGTAGCGGTTGCCCTCGTAGTCCCAGAAATAGGCGCCCTGCGCCCCCGCGACCGGCAGGGGGGCCACGTGCCCCTGCGCGGACCAGGAGTGGAAGACATGCGCGCGGTCTGCTTCGTACACGGCCTTCCCGGCCGCCGGGTCCACTGTGGTCATGGGGCACAGCCTAGAGAGCACCCGACAGGCCCGAAACGGGCGCACTGTCGGTCGCCGGCCTCCGAGACCGACACGGAGTCGGTCTCGGAGGCAGCGCAATCCCTCTCGGGCGCCCGGGCGACCCGCCTACCGGTCCAGGAACGACCGGACGGCGATCGTCTGGTCGCGGCCCGGCCCGACGCCGATCGCGGAGATCGGCGCCCCGGACATCTCTTCGAGCGCCTTGACGTAGTCCCGCGCGTTCTTCGGCAGGTCGTCGAGGCTCTTGGCCTGGGTCAGGTCCTCCGACCAGCCCGGCAGCATCTCGTACACCGGCTTGGCGTGGTGGAAGTCCGACTGCGACATCGGCATCTCGTCGTGCCGCACGCCGTCGATCTCGTACGCGACGCAGACGGGGATCTGCTCCCACCCCGTCAGCACGTCCAGCTTGGTCAGGAAGAAGTCCGTGAGCCCGTTGACGCGCGCCGCGTACCGCGCGATCACCGCGTCGAACCAGCCGCAGCGCCGGTCGCGGCCGGTGGTGACCCCGAACTCGCCGCCGATCGTGCGCAGCTTCTCCCCGTCTTCGTCCAGCAGCTCGGTCGGGAACGGTCCCGAGCCGACGCGGGTCGTGTAGGCCTTGAGGATGCCGATGACCCGGCTGATCTTGGTCGGTCCGATGCCGGAGCCGGCGCACGCGCCGCCCGACGTCGGGTTCGACGACGTGACGAATGGATACGTGCCGTGGTCGACGTCCAGCAGCGTTCCCTGGCCGCCTTCGAGCAGGACGACCTTGTCTTCGTCGAGCGCTTTGTTGAGGATGTACGTCGTGTCGGCGACGTAGTCCTTGATCGCGTCGGCGTACTGGAGGTATTCGTCGACGACCGCCTGCACCGACAGTTCGCGCCGGTTGAACATCTTGACCAGCATCTGGTTCTTGTCGCGCAGCGCGCTCTCGACCTTCTGCTGGAGGATGCCGGGGTCGAACAGGTCCTGGACGCGGATGCCGACACGGTTGATCTTGTCCGCGTACGCCGGACCGATGCCCCGGCCCGTGGTACCGATCTTCCGCTTGCCGAGGAACCGTTCCGTCACCTTGTCGAGCGTGCGGTGATAGGGCGTGATGAGGTGGGCGTTGCCGGAGATCAGCAGCTTCGACGTGTCGACGCCGCGGTCCTGAAGCGTGTGGATCTCCTGAAGCAGCACACCGGGGTCGACGACGACTCCGTTGCCGATGACCGGGGTGCACCCCGGTGTGAGGATGCCGGAGGGCAGAAGGTGCAGCGCGTACTTCTGGTCCCCGATGACAACCGTGTGGCCGGCATTGTTGCCGCCCTGGTATCGGACCACGTAGTCGACCGAACCGCCGAGCAGGTCGGTGGCCTTCCCCTTGCCCTCGTCTCCCCATTGGGCACCGACGAGCACGAGTGCGGGCATGAGGCGTACACCCCTTCCAGGCGGGGCATGTTTGTTCACGGGAGCCCCGGAAAGTCCAAGCCCCTTGACGCCTGCGCGCAAGGGGCTCTTGCGGGGAGAGGTTACCTGAGGAAGGACGACCGGTGTCGGCCGAGCGTGCGCTGCTCGTGATCACAGACCCCGCGGCACGCTCGGTGGACGGCGAGTCGGTACGGGTCGCGCTGGACGTTTTGCGGGCCGCGGCCCCCGCGAAAACCGTGGTTCCCGCCGATGCCGCCGAGCTCGAACGGGCCCTCGTACGCCGCGGCCGTCGGCGTGTCGTGGTGGTCGCCGGCGACGGCGGCGTGCACTCCGTCGTCCGGCTGCTGGAGCGACACGGCGAGCTCGCCTACACCCCTCTCGGGGTGGTCCCGGTCGCCGCGCACGCCGGCTCGCCGAACGGGCTCGCGAAGGCGCTCGGACTGCCCGCAGAGCCCGCGAAAGCCGCTCGTGTGGCACTCGGCGACCACGACCGCGCGCTCGACCTTCTGGTGGACGACCTGGGCGGCGTCGCGCTGCGCTCGGTGCGCATCGGCAACGGTGTGCGCGCCATCCGTCCCGCGTCCCTCGCGGGCCCCGCCGCACGCAAGACGCTGCGCCACATCTGGGACCGCGCGGCGCACACGGTGTCCTCGGCGGTCGGCCCGGCCGGGCACCGGCTGCGGGTCGAGGCCGACGGCGAAGTGATCGCCGACACCGACCGCCCGCTTTTCTCGGTGCACGTCGGATGTGACGATTGCGACAATCGCCCGGTGGAGACGACGCCCTCCGTGGACCTGCCGTCCGCAACGGTGCAGGAACGGTCCGTCAACATCGCCGGCGCGGAGGCCGGCGCCACCCGCACGCAGCCCGCGCCCGCGATCGGCACCGCCAGCGTCATGGTCACCGGCTACCCGGCCGTGAGCCGCTTCGGCCTCCCCGCGCAGACGCGCGGCGCCGCGCGCCCGCACGAGGACTGCTCCACACCCGGCCCGCTGGTCGAAATCCGAGCGCGCGAGATCACGGTCTGCGGCCACGACTTCACCTATGAGGCGGACGCTATGACCACCGGGCCGGTGCGGCTGCGCACCTGGACGGTGCGTGCGGGCGGCTGGCGCCTGTATGTCCCGGAAACGCCGATCGCCTGACACACGACCGGTCCGAGTTCTGCCCTGACGTTCCGTCAGGTCCTCACGACGACAGGGACCTTACGAGCCGTCAGCCCTCCAACGCGTCGGCCGCCGCCTTGCTGCTCTCGCGCAGGAAGAGCGTGCAGCGCACCTGCTCCTCCTCCTCGCCGATCGCGCCGGCCGCCCGCGCGAGCGCGTGCAGGGCACGCAGAAAACCCTGGTTGGGCTCGTGCTCCCACGGCACCGGGCCGTGGCCGCGCCAGCCGGCCTTGCGCAGCGCGTCGAGGCCGCGGTGGTAGCCGGTGCGGGCGTAGGCGTACGACTCGACGTGGTTGCCGGCGGCGAACGCCCGGTCGGCGAGCGCGGCCCACGCGGCGGACGACTTGGGGTACTTGGCTGCGACTTCGGACGGGTCGGTGCCGGCCGCGAGGAGTTCGCGGGGCTCCGGTTCGTCGGGCAGCAGAGTCGGGTCGGGACCGCCGAAGAGGTTCTGGTCGATCGTCATGCCCCCATCCTGCACCGGTCCCGCACCACGACGTGCGCGTGGCCCGGCGCCGCGAGGACGCCGGGCCACGTCGGAACCTTTCGGCAGGCCCTTTTGGGAGGAC
>NZ_JBPKBI010000001.1:173924-229935 GCF_051388935.1 Yinghuangia sp. YIM S10712 | reverse complement strand
CCCGGCGCCGCGAGGACGCCGGGCCACGTCGGAACCTTTCGGCAGGCCCTTTTGGGAGGACCCGTCGATGGGCCTTACTTCAGGCGGGTGCCCGCCGACCGCAGGTCCTGGCAGGCCACGACGACGCGCTCGGCCATCGACGTCTCGGCGGCCTTGCCGTACGAACGCGGGTCGTACTGCTTCTTGTTGCCGACCTCGCCGTCGATCTTGAGCACGCCGTCGTAGTTGCGCATCATGTGGTCGACGATCGGGCGGGTGAAGGCGTACTGCGTGTCGGTGTCGACGTTCATCTTCACCACGCCGTAGTCGACCGCCTCGCGGATCTCTTCGAGCAGCGAGCCCGAACCGCCGTGGAACACCAGGTCGAACGGGCGCTCCTTGCCGTGCTTCTCGGCGACCGCGTCCTGAATCTCCTTGAGGATCGACGGGCGCAGCACCACGTTGCCCGGCTTGTAGACGCCGTGCACGTTGCCGAAGGTCGCCGCCAGCATGTAGCGGCCCTTCTCGCCGAGACCGAGGGCCTCGACGGTCTTCAGCGCGTCCTCGGGGGTGGTGTAGAGCTTGTCGTTGATCTCGTTGTCGACGCCGTCCTCCTCGCCGCCGACGACGCCGATCTCCACCTCCATGATGATGCGCGCGGCCGCGCACTTGGCGATGAGCTCCCGGGCGATGGTCAGGTTCTCGTCGAGCGGCACCGCCGAGCCGTCCCACATGTGCGACTGGAAGAGCGGGTCGAGGCCCTTCTTGACGCGCTCGGCCGAGATGTCGACGAGCGGACGCATGAAGCCGTCCAGCTTGTCCTTCGGGCAGTGGTCGGTGTGCAGGGCGATGTTGACCGAGTACTTCTCGGCGACGACCTTCGCGAACTCGGCGAACGCGACCGAACCGGTGACCATGTCCTTCACGGTGGTGCCGGAGAGGAACTCCGCGCCGCCGGTGGACACCTGGATGATGCCGTCGCTCTCCGCCTCGGCGAAGCCGCGCAGGGCGGCGTTCAGGGTCTGGGACGAGGTCACGTTGATCGCGGGGTAGGCGAACCGACCGGCCTTCGCGCGGTCGAGCATCTCGGCGTAGACCTCGGGAGTTGCGATGGGCATGCGTTTGGCTCCTCGTCAAACATGCGTGCGGCGGATATGAGGGTTTCGACACGGATGGCCGTATCACCGCTTGTCGCCCATCCTGGCAGACCGGTTGTGCGGAGACACGTTCCTCCCCCGGCCGCTGTCCACTTGAGTCGTACCCCGCGGGCCTTTCAGCTCACCGTCCCCGCGACCTTCCGCGCGGCCTTGCGCGCGGCGACGAGAATCGGGTCCCAGACCGGCGAGAACGGCGGCGCGTATCCGAGGTCGAGGGCGGTCACGTCCTCGACCGTCATGCGCGCGGTCAGCGCGACCGCGGCGACGTCGATGCGCTTGGCGGCGCCGTCGCGGCCGACGATCTGCACGCCCAGCAGCCGCCCGCTCACGCGTTCGGCGATCATCTTCACCGTCATCTTGTCCGCGCCCGGGTAGTAGCCGGCCCGCCCGGTCGATTCGATGACCGCCGTCTCGTACGCGAAGCCGGCCGCGTCGGCGTCCTTCTCGCGCAGGCCGGTGCGGCCGATCTCCAGATCGCAGACCTTGCTCACCGCGGTGCCGACCACTCCGGGGAACGTCGCGTACTCGCCGCCGATGTTCATGCCCGCCACCCGGCCCTGCTTGTTGGCGTGGGTGCCGAGCGGGATGTGCTGGAAACGCCCGGACACCAGGTTCAGCACCTCGACGCAGTCGCCGGCGGCCCAGATGCCGGCGTGCCGCTCGTCGCCGCCCCACACGCGCATCCGCAGGTCGGTGCGGAGGCCGCCGCTGTCGCCGAGCGGCAGCCCCGCGTCGCGGGCGAGTTCGGTGGCCGGGCGTACGCCGGTGCCGAGCACGACGATGTCGGCCGGGTACTCCGCGTCGGCGGTGACCACGGCCCGCACACGCCCGTCGGCGTGCGTGTCGACGCCCTGGATGTCGGCGTGCGTGACGACGTCGATGCCCAGCGCCTCCATCTGCGTGTGCACCAGGACGCCCATGTCGGGGTCGAGGGTGGACATCGGCTGCGCGCCGCGGTCGAGCACCGTCACCGCGAGGCCGCGCTGCTTCATCGCCTCGGCCATCTCGATGCCGATGTAGCCTCCGCCGACGACGACCGCCCGCGTCTGCGACGAGTCGAGCGCGTCGATCAGCGCGCGGCCGTCGTCGAGCGTCTGCACACCGAACACCCCGGGCGCGTCGATGCCCGGGACGGGCGGCCGGACCGGGGTCGCGCCCGTCGCGATGACCAACTGGTCGAACTCGATGCGGTCGCCGGCGCCGGTCGCGGTGTCGCGTACGTCGACCGCTCGCTTGTCCAGGTCGATGCCCTCGGCCTCGGTGCGCAGCCGCACGTCGAGGCCGCGCCTGCGGTGTTCCTCGGGCGTCCGGGCGACCAGCGCGTCGGGGCCGGTGACGACGCCGCCGACCCAATAGGGCACGCCGCACGCGGAGTACGAGGTATATGGGCCGCGTTCGACGACCACGATCTCCAGTTCGTCGGGCCCCCTGCGGCGCCGCGCCTGCGACGCGGCGGCGGCACCCGCCGCGTCGCCGCCGATGACCACCAGTCGTTCCATGCGCTTCAGCTCCGTAGTCCCGCTGTCACCTGCGCTCATCCTCACCCCGCGGCTCGGCCGTCGTGCCACCGGGCGGCGGTCGGGAACGCCGTACCGCAAGTGCGGGAGCGGGAGGCGGGGTTCGATACGCCGGATCCGAACGCGGATGCGAACATCCCGCTCTGCCGACCGAATTCCGCGCGCCCGCGAATTGCGGCTACCCTGCGCAGGTGGATTCCCTCGCTGTGAACGTGCTCGACGCCACGTCACTCATTTCGACATTCGGACTCATCGGCATCCTCGCGATCATCTTCGCGGAAACGGGCCTTCTCGTCGGGTTCTTCTTCCCCGGCGACTCGATGCTCTTCCTCGCCGGCGTGGCCGCCTCCAGCTCGGCCGAGAAGGTCGTCGGCACGAGCCTGCCCCTGACCTGGCTGCTCATCGGTTCGCCGCTGTGCGCGATCGCCGGTGCGCAGCTCGGCCACTTCATCGGGGCCAAGGCCGGTCCCAAAATGTTCAACAAACCGAATTCAAAGCTTTTCAAAAAAGAGTACGTCGAGAAGGCCGAGCATTACTTCGACAAGTTCGGCCCCGCCAAGGCCGTCGTGCTCGCCCGGTTCATTCCGATCGTGCGCACCTTCCTGAACCCGGTCGCGGGCGTGCTGGAGATGCCGGCGAAGAAGTTCTTCCTGTGGAACGTCGTCGGCGGCATCGTCTGGACGCTCGGCATCATCCTGGCCGGCTACTTCCTCGGCGACGCGATCGGCGACAGCATCGACAAGTACCTGCTGCCGGGCATCGCGGTCATCGTCCTGGTGTCGCTGCTGCCGATCTTCATCGAGGTCTTCCGCGAGCGGCAGGCGAAGAAGCGCGGCACCGCCGCGGTCGCCGAGACGGTCGACGAGCCGGTCGCCCAGAACAGCAACTGATCCCGGCGAACTCCGAGCACCGGCTAGGGAGTCCGCAACCCGGCACACGGCGAACGACCAGGCGCCCACGGCTTTTCGGCCGGGGCGCCTGGTCGTTCGCGATTATGCGGGGTCGTCCGGGGCCTCCTGGGCTCAGCCGAGGCCGAGGTCGGCGAGGGTGTACGCGGTGACGTAAGGCAGCCCGGCGGCCTCGATCGCCGGTGCGGCACCGCGTTCGACGATCACCGCCACGCCGACGACCTCGGCACCCGCCTCACGCAGTGCCTCGACGGCGGTGAGCACCGAACCGCCTGTGGTGGAGGTGTCCTCGACCGCGAGCACGCGTCGTCCGGCCACGTCGGGCCCTTCGATCCGGCGTTGCAGGCCGTGTGCCTTCCCGGCCTTGCGGACGACGAACGCGTCGAGCTTGCGGCCCCGGGCCGCGGCGGTGTGCAGCATCGCGGCCGCGACCGGATCGGCGCCGAGGGTGAGACCGCCGACCGCGTCGTAGTCGAGCCCGGCGGTCGCGTCGAGCATCACGGAGCCGACCAGCGGGGCCGCTTCGGCGTCCAGCGTCACGCGGCGCAGGTCGACGTAGTAGTCGGCCACCTTGCCGGACGAGAGGGTGACCCGGCCGTGCACGACGGCCTTGTCCTTGATCTGGGCGAGAAGGGCATCACGGTCGGCGCTCATGCCGGAAAGCCTAGTCCGGTGCCCGGAGCGGCCCGTCCCGCACCTTGGCCGCGGGACGGAATGTGCCCGACGAAGCTTTTCCTCCCACGGCCGTGGCCGCGGTCCGATCAGCCCTGGTCGCGCGCCTCGTGCCGGCGACGGCGGCGGGCGCGGAACGCTCGGAGGCCGCGGCCGGTGAGGATCACGCCGACGACCAATACGGCGGGCGGACCGACCTTGCGCAGGAGCGGCCGGCCGCGCACCGGCTCGGGGTCGGGGGTGGCGACGACCACCGGGCGGCCGTTCGGGGCGCTCGCCCTGCGCGCGGTGGTCCGGCGTACCGGCACGATGTCGGGCACTTCCTGGTCGCGGACGGGAGCGAGCTCCTCGGCGAGCGCGGCGGTGAATCGGTCCGCCAGGCGCCGCCAGGCGGCGGACAGTTGCTCGGACGGCAGTTCGGCGGTGCGGCCCTGCACGGTCACCGAGCCGTCGAACACCAGTCGCGTGGAAGCGCCTTCGTCATCGAGGCGGATCGTCAGCACGGCCTTGATCGGTGCCTCGCCGCGCGCCTCGGCGCCTTCGGCGGCGACCACGATCGCGAGCGGCAGATCGTCGGCCTCGGTGACGGCGATGGTGCCCTTGTACGTCACCGTCGTACCGCCCGCCCGCAGGCGCAGCCGTCCGGTGAGCTGCGGCCCCTCGCCGCCGTTGCGAGGGGGAGCGTCGTTGATGAGTCCGGGGACACACTCGGCCAAACGGGCCGGATCGTGGAACAGTCCCCACACGAGCCGGACCGGAATCGGCACCACGACCTCGTATGCCACGGCTACGCCTTCCCTCCTCCGCCTGCGGACGCCCGCGGGTTCGCCGCAACGGATCCTGTCGGCTTGGCATGCGCTTGCGCGTTACCACGGGGGCACCGCAGGCACAACTGTGCGACACCGCGCGCACCGGAGGAAGCCTACGCACCGGTCCGACAAGCGGACGAACATGTCGGCCTGTCACCTTCGCGCGTCGCCGTCGGTGGCGTTGGGCCGAACGCAGCAACCACGGCGATGACGACGAGCACGGAGGCCACCAGCAGGCACATCCGGCTGCGCGCCCGCCCGCCCAAATCCGCGCGGAAGAGCCAGAGCACGACGCATGTGCCGACCAGCGCGTTGACCGCGCCGACGACCGCGACAGTGCCGACCTCGCCGAGTGCGGGCAGCAGGAGAAAAGGGAAGAGCAGGCCGCCGCCCAGGGCGCCGACGTAGTCGGCGGCAAACAGGTCGGCGACCGCGTGCCCGGCGTCCTGCCTGCGGATGCGCTGCACGAGGGTCATCAGGAGCGGGATCTCGGCGCCGACGAGGATGCCGGTGGCGACGCAGACGGCGAGCATGCCCACGCGGTAGAGGTCGAGGTAGTGCGCCGCGGCGTACACCGCGGTCACCGACGTGCCGCCGACGGCCGCGAGCACACACTCGACGACGGCGAAGGCCTCCGCCGGCCGGTCTCCGAACGGCTTCGCGGCCAGCGCGCCGATGCCCATCGCGAAGACCATGACGGACAACACGATCGAGGTCTCGGCGACCGGGTCGGGTCCGAGCGTGCCGGCGAGGGAGACCAGGGCCAGCTCGTACACCAGTCCGCAGGCGGAGCAGACGAGCACCGCGGCAAGGACCAGCCATCGGGCGGCGGTCGGAGGGAGGGGGAGGGCGGACGGGACATGTTCGGCAGCCGGTTGATCGGCGACTCGGTGTTCTGTCGCGTGAGGCGCCGCGGCCTGGTCCGCCGGGGCTTCGCGAACGGGTGTTTCGAGGCCTGCGGCCGGCCGGGCTCCGGTGTGGGCGATGTCGGGCTCGGGCCGCTTCACGTGGCGCGGCTGCGGGTGCTCACGATCCGGCCTTCCTGCGGGTACGTGTGCCACGTCCACCAGCCGATCCCCGGACCGCAGTGCTCGGCCGTGATCGCGGTGACCGCGTTGGGCACACCGGGATAGGCGCCGACCATCCCGCCCGGATGGCTCTCGACGGAGGCGACCAGGCATCGCACGCGGGCCTCGAAACGGTCGTCCGGGAGGTATTCGACCAGCGAGGTGAACTCGTAGTCCCACCCGTCGACGCGTTGTGCGGCGCGGGCGGGCAGCGGGACTCGCGGGCCGGAGCCAAGGCATGCCACGGTCTCCGAGAACACGCCGCGCGGGGCGTGGACAAGCACTTGGTGCGACGCGCCGAGCAGGCGCAACTCCAGGCGCACGCCGTCCAGTTCGAGCGGTCGCAGGGCAAGGGGGCGTATCGGGCGCAAGCCCAGGTACCAGCCGAGGGCGTCGGCCCGGGTGTCGGTGTACGCGGTCGTCAGTTCGGCATGCATGGCGGCGAGTCGGCTTCGGCGCGGCGCGCGATATCGGCGCGTGTGTTCGCGCGGGCGGGCGGAGAGACGTGAGGGGGCGTGAAACACCCCGATGCGCGGGGTTCAATTCACGTTAAGCGCTGAGCGCTACTCCGTCGTCACCCGTGACGGTGAAAGATGTTCACTCGCCAGAGTGAATTTCCGGGTGGAGGCGGCAGGCTGTTCGAGGATCGACCCGGATACCGGTGTCGCCGGAGCTGTTGACCTCCGTCATCTGAAGAGGAAGTGGTGCCCATGGGCAGGCCCCTGCTGAACCGCCGTCTGGACGGCCTGGGCACGACGATCTTCGCCGAGATGTCGGCCCTGGCCGCGAAGACCGGTGCCATCAACCTCGGCCAGGGGTTCCCGGACACGGACGGGCCCGACGAGATCCGCGAGGCAGTCGTCGCCGCCCTGCGGGACACGGAGGCGCACTACAACCAGTACCCGCCCGGTCCCGGGCTGCCGGATCTGCGGCTGGCGATCGCCGAACACCGCGAGCGCTTCCACGGCATGCGCTACGACCCGGACACCGAGGTACTGGTCACCACCGGCGCCACCGAGGCCATCGCCGCCGCGGTGCTCGCGCTCGTCGAGCCAGGCGACGAAGTGGTGGCGCTGGAGCCCTATTACGACTCGTATGCCGCGTGCATCGCGATGGCCGGCGGAGTGCGTGTGGGCGTACCGCTGCGCCCGCCCAATTTCCGACTCGACACCGACGCGCTGCGCGCCGCCGTCACCCCGCGCACGCGCCTGATCATGCTCAACACGCCGCACAACCCGACGGGCACCGTTCTCACCCGCGACGAGCTCGCCGCGGTCGCCGAAATCGCGGTGGAGCACGACCTGTTGGTGGTCACGGACGAGGTGTACGAGCACCTGGTCTTCGACGGTGAGCACATCCCGCTCGCGTCGCTGCCGGGAATGCGCGAGCGCACGGTGACGATCAGTTCGGCGGGCAAGACGTTCTCGTTCACCGGTTGGAAGATCGGATGGGTGTGCGCGACACCGGAGTTGGTCGCGGCGGTGCGTACGACGAAGCAGTTCCTGACGTACGTCTCCGGCGGCCCGTTCCAGCCCGCGGTGGCCCGTGCGCTGCGCCTGCCCGACGCGTATTACGCGGCGTTCCGGGACGACATGCTCATCAAGCGCGATGTGCTGGTGGCGGGTCTGGAGGCGGCCGGGCTGACGGTCTACCGGCCGCAGGGCACGTACTTCATCACGACGGACATCACCCCGCTGGGCTTCGACGACGGTCTGGCCTTCTGCCGCCGGCTGCCGGAACTGTGCGGGGTGGTCGCGGTCCCGGAGATGGTCTTCTTCGACGACACCCCACAGGCGCAGAAGATCGGGCGGCCGCTGGTCCGGTTCGCGTTCTGCAAGCGCGTGGATGTGCTCGCCGAGGCCGCGAAGCGGCTCGCGACGCTGTCTTGACGGGGGGCACGAACCGCGGGTCGACGGCGCGAAAAGGGCTCGTGCGGGCTGACGCCTACGACCGCACGTCGCGGACCACGGGAGGAAACCGCCGTCTTCCGGCACGTTTCCCCCCATGGTCACGCGGGGCGCGCAGTCAGGTGGTTCCGGCGTCCGCCGGGGGGATCTGCTCGGTGAGCCAGTTCGAGAACGAGATGCACGTGCTGATCCACGCGCGGGTCGTGAACACGAACAGCTCGCGGTTGATCCCGGGCTCAAGGTCGAGCTGCGCCTCGGCGATGACGCGCAGGCGGCCGTCGTCGTGAACGTGGGTGTAGGCCTTCGGCCAGAAGTACTGCCGGTGCCAGTCGTCCAGGACCTCCAGAATGCGCAGCTTCTCGGTCACGTCGAACTCACGATCGAGGAACATCCGGACCGTGTAGATCTCGGAGCTCTCGCCCTTGAGCATGAAGTAGATGCGGAAGCCCTCCCACGGCGCACCGACATCTCCCTCTTCGTCGACGAAGTGGTTGATCTGGAGCTCGGTGAGGACTTGCTTGATCAGATCCTGCGTCGGCCGGACGACCGGCGACGCGGGAACGAAGTTCGGCCTCGGGATCGAGGACGGGTCGATGCTCATTGCTTTCCTCTCCTGACGTCTCCCCGTCATCCTCCCCCATTCGGCCGTTCCCCGGTGAGCGCGGTCACACGAGGTCACCGGGCGTTTCCGTGCCGTATGGGGATCACTCGTACTCGGTACCGCCCTTCCGGGTCAGGTAGGCGTCCGACACCAGCTTGCCGATGGCCCGCGAGCCGGTGACGTCGCTGCGGCGCTCCCTGGCAGGTCGTACGACCAGGCCCTCGCGCAGGTGGGCGGCGGTGCCCGAGACGGTTTCGCGGCCCTCGGCGAGGGCGATCAGCGTGGCTTCGTCGTACGGCCCGGCGAACAGCCGCGGCGCCGTCGGGAGGCGTACCGACAGCCCGGCGAGGACGCCTTCCAGCTCCTCGGCGTCCACCCACCGCACGGCGCCGCTCGCGTCCGAGAGCGCGACGTCGAAGACGGCGTAACCCGGCAGTTCGGCACTCGCCTTCGCGCCGTACGCGAGGTCCTGGACGCCTTGGCCGAACACCTCGCCGAAGACGCCCACCCGTTCGGCGCCGAAAATGGCCGCGAGCTTGGCGGCGGCCTCCGGCACCCGGTGGCCCAGCACCGTGCGCCAGTAGAGGTTCTTGTCGTCGCGGGCGAGCGCGAGGCCCTTCGCGCCGAAACCTTTCGACGACACGAAGTCACCGTCCGGTGTCAGCGTGTAGAGGCAGGCGGTGCCGTGGATCTTCTCGGTCGCGACCACCGGCTCACCGGCCGTGAAGAGCCCGGGATAGCGCTTGATGTTCTCGATGTCGTGCCACGGCAGCAGCCCGGCTGCCGCGACGACATTGCCGCTCATGTGCACGGGGATCGGCGGGACCCACTTCACGATGCCCAACTCGGCGGCGAAGTCCCGGCCTTCGGTATGCGCGGCGGCCAAGTCGACACCCCCGAGCGCCTCGGGACGGCACACGATGCCCTGCGACAGCTCGCCGCGCAGCCGGATCGCCTTGACGCGGTTCTTGTCCGCGCCCGCGAGCCGTCCGGTGAGCCCGAGTTCGTCGATCAGCGTGTCGGGGAGCACCGCCTGCTCGGGTATGTAGACCGCCCAATCCCCGTCCCGGTAGGCGCCTTTGGCCACGACGGCCCGGTACAGGCCGACCTGGGCAAGTTCGAGCGCGTCGGCGTTGGGGTGCGGATGGATCGTCACCCGCTCTGCGGTGACACGGAGTGTGGACATGTTCCGCAGGGTGACACCCGGACAGCCGTTCCTGCGAAAGGTTTTCGCGCGGCGGAGTCCGTTGCGTGCGCAGCCGCTTCATGCGGAAGGCCCGCCGGATGGGCGGGCCTTCCGTGCGCCCCGGGTCAAAGGGTCTTGGCCGACCCGGCGTGTGTCCTCGCCGCCTCCGGACGGACGACGAGGGTGTCGCTGATGAGATCGACGTCGACGATCACCGTGTCGCCGTCGCCGACTTCTCCGGCCAGGAGTTCGCGGGCCAGTTGGTCGCCGATCGACGTCTGGACCAGTCGGCGCAGCGGCCGGGCGCCGTACGCCGGGTCGTAGCCGGTCAGGGCCAGCCATTCGCGTGCGGCGTCGGTGACGCGGAGCGTGATGCGGCGGTCGGACAGGCGCGCGGCGAGGCGGGCGACGGCCAGGTCCACGATGTGGGCGAGTTCGTCGGTGCCCAGGGCGTCGAAGACCACGATGTCGTCGAGCCGGTTGAGGAACTCCGGCTTGAACGACATGCGGACGACGTCCATCACGCTCGCCTTCTGCTCGGCCGGCTCCAGGGTCTGGTCCACGAGGAACTGCGACCCCAGGTTGGAGGTCAGGATCAGCACGGTGTTGCGGAAGTCGACCGTGCGTCCCTGACCGTCCGTCAGGCGGCCGTCGTCCAGCACCTGGAGCAGGATGTCGAAGACCTCCGGGTGGGCCTTCTCCACCTCGTCGAGCAGGACGATCGTGTACGGGCGGCGCCGGACCGCCTCGGTGAGCTGGCCGCCCTCCTCGTAGCCGACGTACCCGGGCGGCGCACCGACCAGGCGGGCGACCGAGTGCTTCTCGGAGTACTCGCTCATGTCGATGCGGACCATCGCGCGCTCGTCGTCGAAGAGGAAGTCGGCGAGGGATTTGGCGAGTTCGGTCTTGCCGACACCGGTCGGGCCGAGGAACAGGAAGGACCCGGTCGGACGGTCGGGGTCGGCGATGCCGGACCGTGCGCGCCGCACGGCGTCGGAGACCGCGCCGACGGCTGTCTTCTGGCCGACGAGGCGCTTGCCGATCTCGTCCTCCATGCGCAGCAACTTCCCGCGCTCGCCTTCCAGAAGGCGGCCGGCGGGGATGCCGGTCCACGAGGACACGACGTCGGCGACGTCGTCCGGGCCGACTTCCTCCTTGACCATCGACGCGGTCGCGGCGGCGGTCTCGGCGTTGTTGGTCGCTTCGTCCAACTCCCGTTCGAGCGCCGGGATCTGGGCGTACATCAGCTTCGAGGCGGTCTCGAAGTCACCGTCGCGCTGGGCGCGTTCCGCCTCCCCGCGCAGGTCGTCGAGCTGCTTCTTGAGCTCACCGACCTTGTTGAGGCCGGCCTTCTCCTGCTGCCAGCGCGCCGTCAGCGCGTTCAACTGCTCCTGTCGGTCGGCGAGATCGCGCCGGATCTTGTCCAGGCGTTCCTTGCTCGCGGCGTCGGACTCCTTCGCGAGTGCCAGCTCCTCCATGTGCAACCGATCGACGGCACGCTGGAGTTCGTCGATCTCGACGGGTGAGGAGTCGATCTCCATGCGCAGCCGCGAGGCGGCCTCGTCGACGAGGTCGATCGCCTTGTCGGGCAGGAAGCGCGCGGTGATGTAGCGGTCGGAGAGCGCGGCGGCGGCAACGAGCGCGGCGTCGGCGATCTGCACCTGGTGGTGCGCCTCGTACCGGCTCTTGAGACCGCGCAGGATCGCGATCGTGTCCTCGACGCTCGGCTCGCCGACGATCACCTGCTGGAACCGCCGCTCCAACGCGGGGTCCTTCTCGATGTGCTTGCGGTACTCGTCGAGCGTCGTCGCGCCGACCAGCCGCAACTCGCCGCGCGCGAGCATGGGCTTGAGCATGTTGCCCGCGTCCATCGCCGAATCGCCCGTCGCGCCCGCGCCGACGACTGTGTGCAGTTCGTCGATGAACGTGACGATCTGGCCGTCGCTGTCCTTGATCTCGGTGAGCACCGCCTTCAGGCGCTCCTCGAACTCGCCGCGGTATTTGGCGCCCGCGACCATCGCGCCGAGGTCGAGCGCGATCAGCCGCTTGCCGCGCAGCGACTCGGGGACGTCGCCGGCCACGATGCGCCGCGCGAGCCCTTCGACGACGGCGGTCTTGCCGACTCCGGGTTCGCCGATCAGCACCGGGTTGTTCTTCGTACGCCGCGACAGCACCTGGACGACGCGACGAATCTCGGCGTCACGGCCGATCACCGGGTCCAGCTTGCCGTCCCGCGCCTCGGCGGTGAGGTCACGCCCGTACTTCTCCAGCGCCTGGTAGGTGCTCTCCGGGTCCGGCGACGTCACGCGCGCGCTGCCGCGCACCTGCGTGAACGCGTCCAGCAGCGCCTGCGGGGTCGCCCCGAGCGCTTTGAGCGCGTCGCCGATCGCACCGCCGTTCTCGGCGATACCGACGAGGAGGTGTTCGGTCGAGACGTACGCGTCCCCCAGCGCCTCCGCGCGCTCCCCCGCGTCGTTGAGCGCGGCCAGGGTCTCGCGCGCGAGTTGGGGCGCGGCGACCGTCGAGCCCTGGGCGCGCGGCAGACGGTCGAGCGTCTGCTCGGCAGCGGTTTTGACCTGCGCCGGAGCGACGCCGAGTGCGGACAGCAGGGGGATGGCCGTGCCCTCCGGCTGGTCGAGCAGGGCAAGCAGCAGATGCGCGGGCTCCACCTGGGGATGCCCGGACGCCGCCGCCTTGCGCACGGCAGTGGAGAGGCTTTCCGCAGCCTTCGTGGTGAGCTTGTTGGCATCCATGGGCGCGCCGCGACTCCTTCGCTTGATCTGTACTTGTGTGGTGCGGGTCTGGGGCTTTCGGCTTCCTTCGATGGGATTCTTTCCTGTCCCACCAGGTCAACCGCGTCTTGGTTGAGTCTATTCCACTCAACTTCATTGCGCGTACACCTGGCACTATGGCTGGCGCCCGGCTCCGGGCCCCTTGCGCATTTCGTCCCCCACAGCGCCCGCTGCCGGGCCCCCGGCTACCGTCGGCCCCGTGACAGCCACTCCCCACACCCCCGAATCCGCCGAGGGCGGCACAGGCCGCGTGACGGACCCGCTCACCGCCGCACTGGACGCCACGTACATCGCCTTCTGGCGCGAGCGCCACCTGTGCACCCTGACGACCCTGCGCCCGGACGGCACTCCCCACGTCGTCCCGGTCGGTGTCACCTTCGATCCCGCGACGCGCGTCGCCCGGGTGATCACCAGCCGCGACAGCCGCAAGGCCCGCAACATCCGCGCCGCGGGCGAGTCCGGCTCCCGCGCGGCCGTCTGCCAGATCGACGGCAAGCGCTGGGCGACTCTGGAAGGCACGGCGTACGTGCGCGATGATCCGGGTTCCGTGGCCGACGCCGAACGCCGCTACGCCGAGCGGTACCGGCCCCCGCGCCCCAACCCCGAGCGCGTCGTCATCGAGATCCACGTGGAGCGAGCGCTGGGCCGAGCCTAGGCGTGTCCGGACGCCCGGGAAGGGGGAGCCATCGCCCGCCACGAACACGCGCCTCGGCCCGAACTCCCGGAACGTTACGACCTGATCGAGCAAATCGGCATCGGCGGCAGAGGACGGGTGTGGGCGGCGGTCGACTACCTGACCATGACATCGGTCGCTGTCAAAGTGCCGCGGATCGAGAAAATCGCCGCCGTCGACCGCCGTGCTTTTGAACGGGAAGCCAAAATCGTCGCGAGCCTTCGCCACGACAACATCGTCCACGTTGTGGACGCAAATACCTCGGGCACGGAGTTCGATCCTTATCTGACAACCGAGTTGATCTACGGGGAGACTCTTGCGCACACCATGAGATGGCGCGGAGCCATGGCCGCCGGCCAGGCCGCGAGTGTGGGAGCTCAGCTCACCGACGCCTTGACGGCGGTGCACCAAGCGGGATACGCCCACAGGGACGTCAAGCCGGAGAACGCCGTGGCATCTCACGGGGACGGCGAAGTCAAGCTGATCGATTTTGGGCTTGCCGCGCCGACGAACGCGCCGGACGGACGGCCTTTCGCCGGAACAAACGGATACTACGCTCCGGAAACAGCCAAGGCTTATCTGTTGAGCGAGATCGAGGGACTTGAAGTCGGAACTCCGCTCCCTTCACCCGCATCGGACATTTACGCCGCCGGCCTGGTCGTCCACGAGATGACCACCGGAAAACATATTTTCGATGCGGGTTTGCAGGGAATTCTGCAGCAGGCGCGAGGCCAGGTGCCTCCCTTGTCGCAGATACGGTCGGACGTTCCGCGCTCACTCGACAAGCTGATCAGGCACATGACCGCGCATGACCCGAAAGACCGGCCCACGGCGGCCGAGGCCTCGGACGGGCTTCGGGAGATCGCCGCGGAGCACCGGGACGCTCGCGGGGGAACAGTCATACCGGTGCAGGGGCTTGATCGCCGCCAAGGCCCGGAGGTCGCCCTTCCGCCGACACCCGCGCAGGAGCCGCCGGCCCCCCGCGCGTCGACCGGCGGCCTGTCGCCCGTCTCCGAGGTGGAAAAGCACCGGTCCGCTCCGGCACTTCCCAACCGCGAATCCGCCGCCTCGAACCAAGTCCGGCACCAGAGCAGTCAAGGGCCGGCACGCCCTCAAAACCATGCCGCCGCGGACCCGGCGCGGAAGCAACCCGGCCAGGGGCGGGCACTCCGCAAAGAACTTGGGCCGTGACGGGCGCCGCGGGGCGGGTTTATCCGCGCGCTACCCTGACTTTTTGCAGGGCGCTCTTGTGCACGTCGTGCATGTATTCTTCCGATGAATAGGCCCACGGGAACCGGTAAAGCCGGGAGCCGGTGGCGTTGAAGGTCTCCGCCATGGCGAGCCAACTGCCGCTCTGGGCCTGGGCGTACGAGAGCATTGCGGCGTCCGCGAGGAACGTCGGGCCGCGCTCGACCGAGGAAACGGGCCACAGTTCCTGGATGGCCTGGAGGTCCGTTTGCACGCCGGCGCTGTTCCAGTATTCGGCCGGTGAGAAGTCCGGGTTCCTGTGCTGCTCGTGGAGCGCGTACTCGACGTGCGCGTGCAGCATGATCAGCACGAGGGGCGAACCCTTCGGGGCACTCGCGGCAGCCCGGGCGGCGAAGGCGAACATGTCCTGGTGCGAACCGTGCCACTTCTCGCACAGGTATTGCAGCGCCTGGTCGTGGCCGTACCGGTGGTAAGGCGCACGCGCGGCCAACTGCTCCCAGAGCCAGTCGAAGTCCTGCCGGGGCCGGGCCAGGCCCCGGGCGACGGTGACCCAGGTCATCCACGGCGTCGGGTCCTCGTTGTTCGCCGTGACGGCTTCACGGCAGGCGTCGTCGGCCTGGCCCAGCAGTTTGTGGAAGGCCTGGACGGCCGATTGGTCCGTCTGGTCGGCGCGCGCGGCGCCCCGTGCGGCCCAGGCGGCCATGACCAGGGACTGCGCCCGGACGACGAGGAAGTCCGGCGAGTCCGGCGCGGCGTGCTGCCACGCGAAGAACCAGCCCGGATGGTCCTGTGCGACCGTGCCCAGCGCACAAGCGGCGATCGCACGCTTGTCCCAATCCCCGCCGATGCTGCGCATCAGCTCCGCCGCCGGCTGCCACTTGCCGGTCGCGATGGCGGTGTCCCGCGCCTGCGCGATGTCCGCGTGGCCCAGCGCCTCGTCCGTCACACGAACCGGCACGGGTGGTTCGGCCGGGGAGACAGCGGACGATGAATTTGAGGAAACGGCCTGACCGCGCCGTAACCGACCGAAGAGTGCCATGGGCCTGAGCCTATTGAGCGCAGTTACCGACCGCTACGGGGCAGTTGGCGAGAAAACGGACAGAATTCGTCGGGCTGACCTTCCCTTGTGAGGGTGATCACGGCCCGGCGCCGGCCTGACGCGGTACGGCAGGCCCATCCTGGGGGACGGCGACTATGCGGTTTCAAACTCGGCGTACACGACTTTGCCGAGCCCGGGCGCGCGTTCGTATGACCCCCACCGATCGGAGATCTGCCGAAGAAGGAGGAGTCCCCGCCCGGACGCGTCGAACTCTGCGGGTGTGCGAGGGGAAACCGGACGGGATGCCCCATCGTGCACTTCGAGGCGGAGCTGTTGGCGTCGGAGCCAGAGGAAGAGGGCGAGGAGATCGGAGTCGGCGTGGAGGAGGACGTTGGTGACGAGTTCGGAGGTGGAAAGGACGGCGTCGTCACGTCGGCCGCGCACGCCCCAAGCGTCGAGCGCGTCGGAGACGAGCCCGCGGGCCTGGCGGACGACGGAGGGCTGAGGGTTGATGAAGATGCGGGCGAGTTCGGGCATTGAAGTTCCTTTGTCAGTTTTCGATTTCGATCCACAGCTGCGGTGGCACACCAGGCAGACCCGACAGAGACAAGCCCACCCTTTTCGCGCGCAAGGCCAGTTGCGCGACCTGCCGCGACTGCTCGGCGTCCAGTTGGCGCCGCAGTTCGACGGCGATGCGTACGACGCCTTCGCCCTGAGGCTCGGCGCACGCACGACGGCCCGTGATCAGTTCGAGTGCGCGGGCCATGGCTGCGCTTTCGCCATCAGAGCGATCACTCATCTCACTCCATGGGTTCGGTAAGACACGGAGCGTTTAGCTAGGCCCTAGCTTGGCACCTAGGGCCTAGGATTGCAAGCGGCAGGTACCGAACTGGCAGCAGGAGGACCTTTGCGCGTGCCCAAGTGGCGCGACATCGCCGACGCCATCCGCGCCGACCTCGACAACGGGCTCTGGGAAGCGGGCGAACGACTGCCCGGTCGAGCCGAGTTGGCCGAGCGCTACGGGACCTCGATCGACATGATCCGTGCGGCCCAAGAGCACCTGATCCGCGAAGGCCTCCTTGAAGGGCGTCCCGGATCGGGCACGTACGTACGCGGCGGCAGCGCGCAGTTCATCCAACTGCGGGCGCTCGACGGCCAGTCCGCGATTGTGCTGCCAGACGGCATGACACGCGAAGGCGAGAGCGAGAGCACCACCGCGACCGCCCACATCGCACACCGCCTGGAGGTCGCAGTCGGTGCCCCCGTCATGCACACACGCCACGAATACATGATCGACAAGCGCCCGGCCATGCTCCTGAACTCCTGGGAGCCCCTTGCCATCACCGCAGGCACATCCGTCGTCCTGCCGGACCTGGGCCCGCTCGCAGGCCGTGGAGTCGTCGAGCGCATGGCGGCGATCGGCATCACCATCACGCGCGTTTCGGAACGCCTCACCAAACGCATCGCCTCCAGCCCCGAAACCGAGGCCCTCGGCCTCCCTGCCGAGACGCATCTCCTCACCATCCGCCGCACCCACTACGACGCCAACAACCGTCCCGTCGAAACGGCCGACATCCTCGTCCCCGCCGACCGGTGGGAGATCGGCTACGAACTCCCCGTCAGCCACGCCGACTGACGTCCCGTCCGGGGCGCTTTGTGGACCGCGCGCGGCGAAACCCGGGAGACTCCGTCTCCCTCACTGCGGATACTGGGCCGATGGCGATGATCGAAGCTCGGTCAGCAGACGAGGCAGCGCGCGAATTCCTGGCGACTCTCGACCCGTTGTCGTATGTGGATCGGCGGCGAAAGTGCCGGGACCAGGCACGCTCGCTCGCAGCGGACGGGCAACTCGCGCCACTGATCGACGCGCTGCATTCATCAGGCCGGTTCGGGCGCGAAGTCGCGCTGGCCATGGCGGTCGCGGGGCGGGAGGACGCGTACCTCGTCGCGGCGATGCGGGCCGACGAGCACGACCTCGCGAAGTGGGCGGTGCGGGCCGCTGCAAAAGGGGCGGCGTCTGACGACGCGCTCCTGTCGGTCGTGGAAGACGCGCCTCAGGCATTGCGCAAGGTGCTGTATCAGGCCGTCCGCCAAGCGCAGCGGACCTCGGCGGCCGACCGGCTCGTCCTGGCAGTCGCCGAGGCTCACGGTCCGGTCGAGGTCGCCTTCCTGCTGCCTGCCTGTTCGTCGGAGGTCATCGCCGAGTGGCTTCCCCAACTCCCGCACAGCAACGCGTTGTTGCGTGCGGTCGCGCGGCGCACTCCTGACATCGCTCTTGACGTGGCCGACCGAGAACTCGCCGGTCTCTCCGACTCGTTGCGTCGAGTCTGGTGGTCGCGGCACACGCAGGCCATCGCAACGGCCGCCCGCACACATGCACTTCGGGTCATCGACCTGCTGGAGCGCTTCACCGAGCCCGGCAGCGAACTGCCGTGGAGCCTCGCCGGCAGTCTCAGCGCGCTCGTCGCCGCCGACGCGCGGCGTACGGTCGACCTCCTCATCCGCAGCGGAGCAGACAACGCCGACCTTTCCCCAGGCCTCGCGCACCGGCTCGTCACCGCCGACCCGCCCAACCTGGCGCAATTGGGCCGCCTCGTACGCGACGACGACGCCGAGCTCACCCTGCTCCTCCGGGCCACGCCGCCCCGTCACCGCGAAGCGTTCTTCGACGCGGTCCACGCCGACGTCGACATGACCAACCGGCCCATATCCCGCGACGTCCTCGAACTTCTGCCCGCAACAAGGCGGATCGCCGAGGCGCGGCGCATGGCCGCGCGTGCCGAGCGGGCCGGGGAGACCGCCGCGCGTCAGGCTTTCCTGGCGCATCTGCCCTACGACGAGGTACGTGGAGAACTCCTCGCGCAGACCCGGCGTCCCGACGCCAACACGCGCGCGGAGGGCTACCGGGCCCTGATCGGCTGCGCGGCGCGCACGCGCGACCCCGCACGCTTCGCCGCCGCACTCCGGGACGACCTCGCGCGCCTGCGCAAAGAGCAGGATCCCGTACGCGTCGCCGCCATCCACGCCATCGCGGAGGCACCGCCGTGGCTCTTCACCGGCGAGGCCCTCGACGCCCTGACCACCCTCACGAACGACGCCTACGCGGCGCCCGACCTGTCGTCCGCCACCCGCAGTTGGCTCCACGCGCTCGCCGCCCGCATTCTGAGCGCTCACGTCGGCAACGGCGAACCGGCGCTCGTGGAATGGGCGTTGGCGACGATCTGCGACCCCCGTACGCTCGACAACCTCTGGCTGCCCCGCCGGTCGCTGAACGGCTGCGAGACCCGCGTCGTCGAAGCCCTGTGGCCCGCGCTGCGAGCCGCAGCCGACCGCCGCAACTACCGGCCGGTCCTGTCGCTGGCGCGGCAACTCGTGCGCGCGGCATGGGACATCGACGCCTTGCAGGAGGTGCTCGGCGAGGCGGTGCGGCACGGCGACAGCTACACCGTCCAGCTTGCGGCCGAGCTTTGGCTCGCCGATCCGCGCCGACGTGACGCCCGGGTCGCGGAGGTCCTGGCGGCCGACCCGTCCACGATCACGTTCGACTGCGTGCAGAACGCCGTGGCGTGGCGCCGTACGGACCTTCTCGACCCGTTCCTCACCGGCGCTACACCGCCCGGACGCTTCACCCCCCAGGATCCCGACGACGGAGACGACGAGGACTCAGACGACGACCTGGACCACGATCCGGACCACGACCTGGACGACGAGGAAGACGACTCCGGCCCCGAGGACTGGGTGCCCTGGATCGCCGCCGCGTCGAGCCGCTGGGTGCCCCGGCAGCGCGAGGCATACGCCCGGCTTCTGGGCGAGCTCATCGCCCACGACGAGTTCCCCTCCGACGAACGCGCCGACTGGCTTCGCAGCCTCGCACTCGTCCCGGAAGCAGGCCGTCCCGCCGTACTGCGACACGTCGACTCCGACGACCCCCTCGTGCGCGCCGCCGCACTCGGCAGTCTCGCGCGCGTCGAGCGGCATGCCGCGTCTTTGTCGCTGCTCTTGGCCCGCGCCAACACCGACGACGCCCATGCGGCCGTGTACGCCGCAAGCCGCGTGACGCGCTACGTGCCGCCGAGTCGGCTCGGGCCGGAACTGAGCGCGGTTGCCGTCTCCCGAAGCATGAAAGTAACCGCCCGCAAGGAGGCTGTGCGACTGCTGGTGGCCCGGGCCGTAACGGACGGCGTGGAACGCGTTGCCGATGCCGTCATCAGCGACGACGTCCATCCCGATGTGCTGCGCGCCGCGATCGGCGCGGTGTTGTCCAGGCTCGACCGGCCGCGCGCGTGGCAATTGTCGGTGCAGGCGGCCACCGCTCCGCGTGACGTCGCGGTGGCGCTGCTGTCGACGCATCCCCTGGGGGTGGCGGAAAGCCATCGGGCGCGGTTCGCCGCCGTGGTCGCCGCACTGTGCGCACACCCGGACGCCGAGACGCGCCGAGCGGCGTACCGGCGGTTCCCGGTCTGGGCGGGCTGGGCACCGGACCATGTGACGCAACTCCACACCGTGGTACGCGATCTGACCGTGCGCGACGGCTGGAAGGACGCCGCGAACGCCGTACACGCCCTGTACACCGACGGATTCGGCGGCGAAGCCTACGCCGGCACCATCGACGCACTGGCGTCGACGGCCGCAGGCGAAGGCACGAACGCCGGCGCCGACCGCGACCGCCCCGCCGCGCAACGCCTCGCCTACCTCGTTCGCATGGCCCGCTCCTGGGCACGCAACAGCCCCCATGTCGCGGGTGCCGCCGTCCGCACACTCGCCCGGCGGCTGACGGACCGGCACGGGCTGACCCACGAAGGCGTGCTGCTGCTCGCCGAAGCCGTCCCCCTGGGCCATGCCCCGAGCGACGCGGTGACCGCAGATCTCCGCGA
The DNA here is from genome assembly GCF_051388935.1 of Yinghuangia sp. YIM S10712. Taxonomy (NCBI): domain Bacteria; kingdom Bacillati; phylum Actinomycetota; class Actinomycetes; order Kitasatosporales; family Streptomycetaceae; genus Yinghuangia; species Yinghuangia sp. YIM S10712. Next base: position 209,545 of record NZ_JBPKBI010000001.1, on the reverse strand, counting down.
CCTCGCGCAGCGGTGCGGGGACCGTCCCGTCCTGGCGTTCCGCGCAAGCGAACGCCTCGCGGCCCGCGCGGACGATCCCGCACATGGCATGACGCCGCATCAACTCCTGCCGACCGCAACGGAGTTGACCGCAGAGGGCACAGCGGCAACAGGCTTCTTCGCCCTCGCCCTGATCCGCGCGGTCGGCCCCGAAAGCGGATGGCCCGCCGAATGGCGAGCCCTGGTCAGCACCCTGCGCGCACACCCGGACCCCGACGTACGCGACGCCGCATGTGGCGTCGCGACCGCGCAGGAGTGACGCGGTCGTGTGAGCCCTCTACACGGCACCATGGCTCGTACGAACGACGTGGACGCTCGTTCGATGCGACGTGCTCCCGGCGCGTGTACGGGTTTTCGGCGGCTTCCCAGGCACGGACAAGGTGGACCGTGCTCCTGCTCCCCGATCGCGGTCCCTGACGTGAAAGTGGCCCCGTCCCACCCGGGAACGAGGCCACCGAAATTCTTCCGTCGCTACTCCGCACGCCCCCGCTTCGGGCGCCACACCACGAGTGCGGATGCCTGGGGCTGTACGCGGACGAGGTCACGGCGGTAGGACGCGTGCACCGCGGCCTCGCGTTGTGCCTGGGCCGCGCCCGCTTCGGCAGCCGCGGCCTCCAACTCGGCGACGCGCATGCGCAACGCCTCGACGTGGTTCTCCAGTTCGAGGATGCGCTTGATGCCGGCGAGGTTGATGCCCTCCTCCTGGGAGAGCCGCTGCACCTCGCGCAGCAGCACGATGTCGCGCGCGGAGTAGCGGCGACCGCGCCCGGCCGTGCGGTCCGGGGAGACCAGGCCGAGCCGGTCGTACTGCCGCAGCGTCTGCGGGTGGAGGCCGGACAGTTGGGCCGCGACCGAGATGACGTACACCGGGGTGAGGTCGCTCAGTTCGTACGGTCCCGCCCCGGAGAGGGGGCCGGTGCCCCCGGGGACGCCTCTGTCCGCTCTCATGTCACGCTCCCTTCGCCGCTTCCATGAGGTTCGCACGCGGGTCCTGCGACGCGGTCGCCGCCCGGTACGCCTCCAGCGCCTCCAGCGCCTTCGCGTCCAGGTCCTTGGGGACCGTCACCTCGACGGTGACCAGCAGGTCGCCGCGGGTGCCGTCCTTGCGGGCCGCGCCACGGCCCCGCACGCGCAGGGTCGCGCCGTTCTTCGTGCCGGACGGGAGCTTGAGTGTCACCGGTGCCCCACCCAGCGTCGGTACCGCCACTTCTGCCCCGAGAACGGCCTCGGGGAACGTTACCGGAACCGTGACTGTCAGATTGTCGGCCTTGCGGCCGAAGACCTGATGCGGACGCACATGGACAACCACGTACAAGTCACCGGCCGGACCGCCGCGTTCGCCCGGCGCGCCCTTGCCCTTCAGGCGTATGCGCTGGCCGTCCTGCACCCCCGCGGGCACACGGACCTGCATCGTGCGCGCGCTCTTCCCGCGCCCGCTGCCGTGGCACACGATGCACGGGTCGTCGACGATCAGCCCGCGGCCCTTGCAGTCGCGGCACGGCTCGGAGAAGGCGAACCCGCCCTGGTTGCGGCTGGTCTGGCCGGTGCCACTGCACGTCGGGCACGTCCGCGGCATGGTTCCCGCGGCGGCGCCCGTGCCGTTGCAGTGGCGGCACGGCTCCGAACTGGTCAGGCGGATCGGCACGGTGGCCCCGTCCACCGCGTCGGTGAAGTTGAGGGTGACCTCGGACTCGACGTCCTGGCCGCGGCGCGGCGGTGCCTGCCGCGCCCCGGCCCGGCCGAAGAGCCCACCGAAGAGGTCACCCAAACCGCTTGCGCCCCCCGGTTGTTGGCCGGCCCCCGCGCCTCCGAAGAGGTCGCCGAGGTCGAAGGGGAAGGCGCCGGCCCCGCCCGCACCGCCTTGCGGACGGAAGCCGCCGTTGCCGAACAGCGTGCGCGCCTCGTCGTACTCCTTGCGCCGCTTCTCGTCGGCGAGCACGTCGTAGGCCTCGGAGATCTCCTTGAACCGCTCCTCCGCCGCGACGTCCCCCTTGTTGGCGTCGGGGTGGTACTCGCGGGCGAGCTTGCGGTAGGCCTTCTTGATCTCCGCCGCGCCGGCGTCCTTCGGGACACCGAGGACCTTGTAGAAGTCCTTTTCGAGGTAGTCCTTGGTACTCACGGCGTCCCGCCTCCCTTCTGTCCGGCCGGTCGCATGGTCAGTTGTTGTCCGATTCCGAAGCCGGGGCCTCGGTGGCCTCCGCCGGCTCGGCGACCGCGACGCGTGCGGGACGGATGACCCGCTCGCGGAACTGGTAGCCGGGCTGGAGGATTTCGACGCAGGTCGGCTCGGTGACGTCCGGCGCGTAGCTGTGCAGCAGCGCCTCGTGGACCATCGGGTCGAAGGGCTCGCCCTTCTTGCCGAAGCTCTGGAGCCCCATCTTGGCGACCGTCGACTCCAGCGACTCGGCGACGGACTTGAAGCCGCCGGAGAGTTCGCCGTGGTCGCGGGCGCGGCCGATGTCGTCGAGCACCGGGAGAAGGTCGGTCAGCACCTTGACGAGCGCCAGCTCGCCGGCCGTCTGCCGGTCGCGCTCGACACGCTTGCGGTAGTTCGAGTACTCCGCCTGCAACCTTTGGAGATCGAGCGTGCGCTCGGCCAACTGGCTGCGCACGTCCTCGAATTCGGACGAGGCCGGGGCACCGTTACCGGCGCCGCCCGCGTCGGGGCCGTCCTCGCGGGCGGCCCCTTCCGCAGCGGTGGCACGGACTTCACCGGTCTGTGGGTCGATTCGTCGCTTGTCGCGGATCACCGGCTCCTCGGGGAAGCCGTGCGTCCCCTCCGTCACGCAGCACCACCCTCACGCTTGTCCTCGTCCACGATCTCGGCGTCGACGACATCATCGTCCGCCGACCCCGCGGTGTTACCCGCGGAAGCACCGGCCGCACCCGCGTCGCCCGGCTGTGCGTTGGCGTACATCGCCGAACCCAGCTTCTGGCTCGTGGTGGCGACCTTCTCGGCCGCGTCGCGGATCTTGGCGATGTCGTCGCCCTTGAGCGCGTCCTTCAGCTCCGTGACGGTGCCCTCGACCTCGGACTTGACGTCGCCGGGCACCTTGTCGCCGTTGTCGGCGAGGAACTTCTCGGTGGTGTAGACCAGCTGCTCCGCCTGGTTGCGCGTCTCCGCGTCCTCGCGGCGCTTCTTGTCCTCCTCCGCGTGCTCCTCGGCCTCGCGCATCATGCGCGCGATGTCGTCCTTGGGCAGGCCGGAACCGCCGGTGATGGTCATCGACTGCTCCTTGCCCGTCCCGAGGTCCTTCGCGGACACGTGGACGATGCCGTTCGCGTCGATGTCGAAGGTGACCTCGATCTGCGGGACACCGCGCGGCGCCGGGGGCAGGCCGGTCAGCTCGAACATGCCGAGCTTCTTGTTGTCCTGCGCGAACTCGCGCTCGCCCTGGAAGACCTGGATCTGCACGGACGGCTGGTTGTCGTCGGCCGTCGTGAAGATCTCCGAGCGCTTCGTCGGGATCGTGGTGTTGCGCTCGATCAGCTTCGTCATGATGCCGCCCTTGGTCTCGATGCCCAGCGACAGCGGCGTGACATCGAGCAGCAGGACGTCCTTGACCTCGCCCTTGAGGACACCGGCCTGGAGCGCGGCACCGATCGCCACGACCTCGTCCGGGTTCACGCCCTTGTTGGGCTCCTTGCCACCGGTCAGCTCGCGCACGACCTCGGCGACCGCGGGCATACGGGTCGAACCGCCGACCAGGACGACGTGGTGGATCTCGGAGAGCTGGATCCCCGCGTCCTTGATGACGTTGTGGAACGGCACCTTGACGCGGTCGAGCAGGTCCTGCGAGAGCTGCTGGAACTGCGCCCGGGTCAGCTTCTCGTCCAGGTGCAGCGGGCCCTCGGCGGACGCGGTGATGTACGGCAGGTTGACGGTGGTCTCGGTCGAGCTCGACAGCTCGATCTTGGCCTTCTCCGCAGCCTCGCGCAGACGCTGCAGCGCCATCTTGTCCTTGGACAGGTCGACGCCGTGCGCGTTCTGGAACTGCCGCACGAGGTGGTCGACGATGCGCTGGTCCCAGTCGTCGCCGCCGAGGTGGTTGTCGCCGTTGGTCGCCTTGACCTCGACGACGCCGTCGCCGATCTCCAGCAGCGACACGTCGAAGGTGCCGCCACCGAGGTCGAAGACGAGGATGGTCTGCTCGTCGCCCTTGTCGAGGCCGTACGCCAGCGCGGCGGCCGTCGGCTCGTTGACGATGCGCAGGACGTTGAGGCCCGCGATCTCGCCGGCTTCCTTGGTCGCCTGCCGCTCGGCGTCGTTGAAGTACGCCGGGACGGTGATCACCGCGTCGGTGACCTTCTCGCCCAGGTACGCCTCCGCGTCGCGCTTCAGCTTCTGCAGGATGCGCGCGCTGATCTCCTGCGGCGTGTACTTCTTGTCGTCGATCGCCACGGTCCAGTCCGTGCCGATGTGACGCTTGACCGAACGGATCGTCCGGTCCACGTTCGTGACCGCCTGCCGCTTGGCGACCTCTCCGACGAGCACCTCACCGTTCTTCGCGAAGGCCACGACGGACGGTGTGGTCCGGGACCCCTCCGCGTTGGTGATGACGGTCGGCTCGCCGCCTTCGAGAACGCTGACGACAGAGTTCGTCGTACCGAGGTCGATTCCGACCGCACGTGCCATGTTGGGGACCTCCGAGGGAAAGATTGAGTGGTACGGGCTCAAGGATGAACGACCGGTTCAACCGCGTCAAACCGCTTGAGTATTCCCGACTCAACTTTACTGATCCGAAGTGCGCATGGTCGTGGAACGACCGCGTCACGGCGCCCCGAAAACCTGGACCACGGCCTGCGAACTCCGCCCGCTGAACAGCACCACCCGCCCGCCCGCGACGGTCACCGTCCCCTCGCGGTCGAAGGCGAGGTCTTCGGAGACCAGTTCGTGGACGACCGCCGGGGGCCCGCCCGCGAACGGGAAGCGCAGCAGCGTCGCCCGGCCGGAATAGCTCTCCGAGATGATGAACAGCACGCCCTGCCCGTCCACCGACACCGGGGTCGGGTAGCCCGGCAGCCCCGCCGGCGCGGACCATGTGCGCTTGCCGGTGGCCAGGTCGTACGCCCCCACACTGCGCGGATCCTGCGCCGCACCGAGAGCGGCGTAGAGGACACCGTCGCGCACGAGGACGCTCCCCGCGTGGCGGTTGGTGTCGTGCAGGCTGCTGCGCTCGAACACGATGGCGTTCTCTTCGCCCACCGGCAGCTCAGAGACGGCCTTCAGGGAGTCGTCGTACACGATGATCTTGCCGTCCCTCTCCCCGAGCGTGCCCGTGGCGTTCCATTCGTCGAAGACGACGACGGGCGACGCCGAGAGCAGGCTCGGCCAACTGTCGGGGCCGTTGTCGAGCGCGACCTCCCCCCGCAGCGCCCCGGTCGCGATGTCGAGGACCGCGACGCCGCCGACGTACTTCACCGAGTACGTGTCGTCGCGCTGCAACGTCACAGCGACGTTCGCACCGGACACGAGCACATCTCGAACATCCCAGTTATCGCGATATATGCCGTCCCCGGCCTCGGGCGCCGGCCACGTCCACAACTGGGCGCCGCTGCGCAGGTCGTACGCGAACACCGACGACGCGGCAGCGACCACGGCCTTGCCGCCGTCCGCGCTCAGCGCCATCTCCCAGGCGGACTCGAACTCGGCGATCCGGTGCGTCCACAGGACGGTGCCCTGGTCGAGGTCCACCGCAAAGACGGTGTCGCAGTCGCCCGAAGGGCCTTCCGAACCGATCAGGCCGACTCCGCCGACGGGCTGCGCGACCGATTCGCAGATGGTCAGGGGGGCCGGAAGCCCGGCGACGGGAGCCGCCTCGGCGCCGGTCGCCGAGTCGTACACCGCTATGCCGGTCTCCCCCACCACGAAGACCTTCGTCTCCCCGACCCAACCGCCGCGCCGATCGCCCGACTTGGACGCGCCTGCGCCCGCGGGGGTCCATGCCTCGTGCAGTTCGACGGGTGCCGCTTTCGGGGCGGGCGGCACCGACGGTTGCGCGGCCCCGGACGCGCCCGCGGGAGGAGCCGGGCTCGCCGAGGAGGACTTGCCGTCGTCGTCGGACCCCGAGAAGGCGAACCACGCGCCGATCCCGGCGACCAGGGCCAAGGCCACGCCCGACGCGACCAGCGCCGAGCGCTTGCGCCGCGCCCCGGGGGGTGCGGGCGGAGCGGGCGGGTACGCGGGTGGGTATCCGGGCGGAGCGGGGGGATGCCCCGGCCCGCCCGGCTGCGCGAACCGACCGAACTGACCCGGCTGCCAGGACGGAGGCGCGGGCGGCTGCACCGCGGCGTTGGACGGCGGCGAAGGCGTCGTCTCGGGGCCCGGTTGGCGGCTCGGCTGGTGGCTCGGCCGCGGCGGCGGAGGCGTCGGCTCGGGGCCCGGTCGGTAGCTCGGCTGCGGCGGCGGAGGCGGCTGCTGGTCGGACATGCGCCGGATGCTAGATCGGCGCGCGCTCCGGCTCATCGGAGGCACAGATGGGGAGGTGGCGCAAGGGCGCATCACGCGCCATGACAGCATGACGGTAAGGAAGGCTGACGGGCCGATTATCGACCGTGATGGAGATCATTCGTTCGGCGGATTAGTTACTTGTCGGTAAGATCCCAGCACGGCCTTACGCTGACGGCCGTAATACGCCCCGGAAGGGACGTCCCACCGGAGGAGCAGAACCGCGATGCAGCTTGCCGCCATCGTCATAGCGCTGGTCATCAGCGTGGTCGGCTTCGCCCTGCTCGGGCGCGCCGCCGCGTACATCTATCAGTACGTGAAGCTCGGTCAACCGGTACTCGGTCGCTCGGGACCGGTCGGCACGCGCCTCGCGAACATGCTCACCGAGATCCTGGGTCACACCCGGATGCTCAAGTGGGGCATTGTCGGCTTCGCCCACTGGTTCGTCATGGTCGGGTTCGGGGCGCTGTTCCTGACCCTGGTCACCGCGTACGGCCAACTGTTCGACGCCGAATTCCACCTGCCGATCATCGGTCACTGGGTGGTCTGGAACTTCTTCGAGGAGTTCATGGGTCTGACGACGATCCTGGCCATCGTGGCGCTGATCGTCATCCGTCAGCTCAATCACCCTCGCCTGGCAGGACGCAAGTCGCGCTTCGCGGGTTCCACGTTCTGGCAGGCGTACTTCGTCGAGGGCGTCGTCCTCGGTGTCGGCCTGTGCATCATGACGCTGCGCGGACTGGAAGGCGCGATCAACGGCGAGGAGTCGTGGAACGCGCACTACCCGTTCTCGTACCCGCTGGTGAAGGCGTTCGAGGGACTGTCGACGGGCAGCCTGGAGAACCTCATCTACGTCGTCGCGATGCTCAAGATCGTGATCTCCATGGGCTGGGCGACCACCATCGGCCTCAACCCCTCGATGGGCGTCGCGTGGCACCGCTTCACGGCGTTCTTCAACATCTACTTCAAGCGCGAGCAGTCCGGCGGTGTCGCGCTCGGCGCGCTCCAGCCGATGACCTCCGGCGGTCAGCCGATCGACTTCGAGGACCCCAAGGACGACGACATCTTCGGCGTCGGCCAGGTGGAGCACTTCTCGTGGAAGGGCCTGCTCGACTTCGCGACCTGCACCGAATGCGGACGCTGCCAGTCCCAGTGCCCCGCGTGGAACACCGGCAAGCCGCTGTCTCCCAAGCTGCTGATCATGTCGCTGCGTGAGCACGCGTTCGCGAAGGCCCCGTACCTCCTCGCCGGCGGCGGCAAGGACCTCGGCGGCGACGAGAAGGGCACCGAGGAGCAGCTCGCCAAGGTCCCCGCGGCGGCCCTCGCGGAGGCCGAGCGCCCGCTCGTCGGGACCGCGGCGGACGGCGGCATCATCGACCCCGACGTGCTGTGGTCGTGCACGACCTGCGGCGCCTGCGTCGAGCAGTGCCCGGTCGACATCGAGCACGTGGACCACATCGTCGACATGCGCCGCTACCAGGTGCTGATCGAGTCGGCGTTCCCGTCCGAGGCGGCCACGATGCTCAAGGGCCTGGAGAACAAGGGCAACCCGTGGGGCCTCGCGGCCAAGGCGCGCCTGGACTGGACCAAGGAGCTCAAGAAGGCCACCGGCATCGAGGTGCCGATCATGGGCCAGGACATCGAGCCGTCCGAGGTCGAGTACCTCTACTGGGTCGGCTGCGCCGGCGCGCTGGAGGACCGCGCGAAGAAGACCACCAAGGCCTTCGCCGAGCTCCTGCACATCGCGGGCGTCAAGTACGCGATCCTCGGCAAGGAGGAGTCGTGCACCGGTGACTCCGCCCGCCGCCTCGGCAACGAGTTCCTGTTCCAGATGCTCGGCGCGCAGAACGTCGCGACGCTGAACATGGCCTTCGGCGAGGACGACGAGGACGAGTCGACCAAGCTGCCCGCGTCGAAGAAGCGCATCGTCACCACCTGCCCGCACTGCTTCAACACGATCGCGAACGAATACCCGCAGCTCGGCGGGCAGTTCGAGGTCATCCACCACACGCAGCTCCTGCAACACCTGGTCGACGAGGGACGCCTCGTGCCGGTGGGACCGGTCGAAGGGCTCATCACCTACCACGACCCGTGCTACCTCGGGCGGCACAACAAGATCTACACACCGCCGCGCGAAATCATCGCCAAGGTTCCGGGCCTGCGGAACGAGGAGATGCACCGGCACAAGGAGCGCGGCTTCTGCTGCGGCGCCGGCGGTGCGCGCATGTGGATGGAAGAGCGCATCGGCAAGCGCATCAACAACGAGCGCGTCGACGAGGCGCTGGCGCTCAACCCGGACATCGTCTCGACCGCGTGCCCGTTCTGCCTCGTCATGCTGTCCGACTCGGTCACCGGCAAGAAGCAGAGCGGCCAGGCGAAGGAGTCGACGCAGGTCGTCGACGTCTCGCAGCTCCTGCTTCAGTCGGTGAAGGCGCCGGAGCTGGTGGGCGCGGCCGTGGGTTCGGGCACGGCGGATGCCGCCGGATCCGCACCGGCCGCCGGTTCGGCGAACGGGACGTCCGCCAACGGCACTTCGCCGGCTGCGGAAGCGTCCGGGACGCCCGGTGCATCCGACGCGTCGGGGGCCGAGGCGAAGTAACTTCCTCGCGATCGGGATCGTTCAGCGAACGCTCGATCCGCGGACGAAAACGGCGGTGGACCGGTCGGGTCCACCGCCGTTTTCCGTGCTGGGACACGGGGTTGCACCGGCTCGGCAACAACTGCGCTCCCGCCGCAGCGCCGCTTCCCGCACACCGGTACCTTCGGGGTGTGACCGGCAACGACCGCTACCCATACGAGCCGTACGACGCGTACGACCCTTACGGCCAGCAGCCCGAACCGCCCGTGCAGTACGACCAGTACGGTCGGCCGCTGCCGCAGAACCGGCCCCGGCCGCCGCAGTCCAACGGGTCGCCGCAGCCGCCGCCGGCTCCCGCGTCCGCGTACAGCGCCGGTCCGCTCGCGCTGCCCGACGAGACCAGCATCTACGTCTACGGCGAAATGCCCGCCGGCTACACCCAGGTAACGCCCGCCGTACCACCGCCCACCCCGAGGCGGTCCGAACGGAACCAGGGCTACCCCGGCCAGCCGTACGCCCCGCCCGCCGCACCCGCGCGCCCGCTCATCTGGCAGGAAGTGCTCAGCGGCCTGGCCACGCGGCCGCTGTCGACCCTGGACCGGGCCCGCGACCAGGCCTTCTGGTGGCCGGCGCTGATCGTCTCGGCGATATGCGGCGTGCTGGCGATGATCGCCAACGACACGGCACGGGACCAGATCCTCACCAGCACCCTGAGCACAAGCGTCCCGGCGGTGCTGATCAGCGCGGTGCTGGTGCCCGCGTTCCTCCTCGTGCTCGGCTGGGTGTCGACGATCCTCGCCCGGTCGCTCGGCGGGAACGGCGACGCTGGCCCGTTCATCACACTCGCCGCTCTCACCACGTGGCTGGCCGATGCCCCGCGGCTGGTTGTGTCGTTGTTCGCGAACGACGAGAATACGGCTCTCTTCGCTCTCGGGCTCGCGTCCTTGGCGCTCACCGCGTGGCTGCTCACCGCCGTCGCGATGCGCGTACACGAACTGCCTTGGCCGCGCGCCCTGGGCGCGGTGTCGGTCCAGCTGATCGCTCTGCTGGTCGCGTTGAAGCTCCCGGTGACCGGCTGACGGTACCCGAGGAAATCACCGCGAACCGGATGAACCAGCCGGTCCGAGCAAAGCGGACCACAAGCGGACCACCCGGACCACAAGCGGTCACAGACGGTCCTCGGATGGATCTTCCCGTCGCGTGCGCGACGCGGTTTCCTCGTTTCAGTCGGTGATTCCGTCGGTCTCACCGAACCACGACGAGAAGGAACGGCACATCCAGCACACGCGACCACGCGGCGGTCCCTCACTCAGGTGCGGGGCCTGTCGGCTCCGGACCAGTCACGGGACGTCCGACCGCCGCGGTTAAGGACCGGACATGCTCGTGCGGAGACGCACCCGGGCGGCACTCCAGGCAGCCGCCCTCTTCTACGCGACGGACCGAGGCTGGCCCGTGGTGCCCGGCGCGTACGTCGACCAGGGCCGCTGCTCCTGCCGGTCACCGCGCTGCCCAGAGCCCGGCGCCCACCCCGGCGACGGGGCCGACGTCACCGCGGCCAGCCGCTCGGCGGACGTGATCAGGGCGTGGTGGGGGCGGCGGCCGTACTCGGTCCTGCTCGCCACCGGGCTCGAATTCGACGTCCTCGACGCCCCCGCGCACGTCGGCTACGCGGCGATCCACGAGCTGGGACATCTCGGGTTCGCATCGGGGCCGGTGGTGCATGTGCCCTCCGACCGACTTCTGTTCCTCGTACGCCCCGGCGCCCGCGACGTCTACTGGTACACGATCGACCACAACGACGCCGCACACGTCGACGTACGCCACCACGGCCTCGGCCACGTCACCCCCGCCCCGGCCGGACCCGGCGGCTTCGGCGGCGTGGAACCGCGCTGGGCCGTCGCCCCCGACCCGGCCGACCGGCGGTTGCCCGAAGCCGTGGAAGTCCTGGGCACGCTCGTCCGCTGCTGCCTCCAGGACCCGACCGCGCCCGACACATGCATGAGGAGGTGAGTGGTTGAACGCTGCCTGCCCACCCGGTCCGACCGCCCGCCGCGCGGCCGCCTTGCCCGGCCAGGCCACGCACGCACCACCCGACCCGGCACCGCCTGCCGGGTCCAGGACCGGCGTGAGCACCGCGTAGTCCCGTGCGCCGCCCCCGCCGCCCTCGGAGCCGCCCACTCCGTCGGCGTCGGGGTCGGCGGCGTTTGCGTTTCTCTCGGCTGTCCCCGGGTGGTTGTCTCAGCCGCTTCCGCGTCTACGCGTCGAGGACCTGGCCGTCCCGCCGGGCCACAGGCGGCAGCACCGACCACGGGAAATTGATCCAGTCCTCGGTGTACTTCCATACGTATTCGCACTTCACGGACGACTGCGGCTTCTCGTAGATCACCGCACACCGAACATCGGCGACGGCGTCCTCGCAGAAGTCCCTGACCAGCCTCAAGGTGTTGCCGGTATCCGCGACGTCGTCGGCGACCAGCACCTTCTTGTCCGTGAAATCGATGATGTTCGGCACCGGTGCCAGCATGATCGGCATTTCGAGCGTGGTGCCGACGCCCGTGTAGAACTCCACGTTGATCAGGTGCAGGTTCTTCACATCGAGTGCGTACGCCAGCGCCCCGGCCGCGAACACCCCGCCGCGGGCGATGGAGAGGATGATGTCCGGCTCATAGCCGTCGGCCACCACTCGCGCGGCCAACTCCCGTGTGGCTGCGCCGAGGAGATCCCAGGTCAGATTCTCACGCACATCGGACATGCCGGAACGCCCCGATCAGATAGGGGTGCGATGGAAATTCTGGAACGACCGCGACGCCGTCGGCCCCCGCTGCCCCTGATAGCGCGACCCGTACACCGAGGACCCGTACGGAAATTCAGCCGGCGACGACAACCGGAACAGGCACAGCTGCCCGATCTTCATCCCGGGCCACAACTTGATCGGCAGCGTCGCCACATTCGACAGCTCAAGCGTCACATGCCCCGAGAACCCCGGATCGATGAACCCCGCCGTCGAATGCGTCAACAACCCGAGCCGCCCCAGCGAACTCTTCCCCTCCAACCGGCTCGCCACATCGTCGGGCAACCGGATGACCTCATACGTCGACGCGAGCACGAACTCCCCCGGATGCAGGATGAACGGCTCATCCCCCTCCGGCTCGACAAGCCGCGTCAGATCCGGCTGCTCCACAGCGGGGTCGATATGCGGATACCGATGGTTCTCGAAAACCCGAAAAAACCTGTCAAGCCGGACATCGACACTGGACGGCTGGACCATACCCGGCTCAAAAGGGTCGATCCCCACCCGACCGGCGTCGATCTCCGCACGAATGTCCTTGTCCGAAAGCAGCACACAGCGAGCGTAGTCGCTGCCCAGACCAGACACCCAACCGCCGTCCCCAACCCCGGCCCCTGTGGAAAGCCGCTGCACCCGCTCCGCCCCATCGGGTACAGTGTGACCCGCGAGACCCTCAGAGGGACCGCTGCGCGGGCGTAGTTTAATGGTAGAACATGAGCTTCCCAAGCTCAGAGCGCGAGTTCGATTCTCGTCGCCCGCTCCAAGGTAAAGGCCCAGGTCAGAGACCCGGGCCTTTGTTGTTTCCTGCAACTGTCAAGCGTCTCGTGCCCTAGGCGTGCCCTTAGCGTGCCCGTCGGTCGGTCCGGTGCCCTTGCCACGGTCACGGTCACGGCGTACCTTCGCGTCCAGGCCGTCCGCGATCTCGCGTTGCCGCTCGTCGGTCGAGTGCTGATAGATCATCGCGGCCCGCTCGGTCGAGTGGCCGGCGCGGACCATCAGCTCTTTGAGCGTCGCGCCCGACTGTGCAGCCAGCGTGTTGCCCGTGTGCCGCAGGTCGTAGAAATGGAAGTCGTCAGAAAGGCCGACTGCGGTACGCGCCTTGCGCCACTTTCGCCCGAACGTCGACCGCCGGAACGGCGCGCCTTTCTCGCCGACGAAGAGCAGTCCGTCCGGTTCTTTCTCCGCGAACCAGTCCAGGTGCCGCTTCACTTCGAGGTCCAGGAACGCCGGGTAGACGACCTTGCGCCGTCCCGCCGCCGACTTCGTCTCACCGGTGACCCGGCGGCCCGTGGTGAGTTCGGGCGACGCTTGGGTGATGGACAGCGTCCGCGCTTCGGTGTCGACATCCTCGCGCCGGAGTTCGGCTTGTTCTTCCGGCCGGAGTGTCGCGTACGCCGCGAAGTAGACCATCAGCCGCCAGCGAGGCCCCACCGCGTCCGCAAGTGCGTCGACCTGGGCGACGGTGGCGATCGACCGTTCGGGAGCCGACTCACGCCCGCCGTTCTTGATCCGGCACGGGTTGCGCCGGATCAACTCGTCTTCCTCGAAGGCCGTTTGAAGGATGCCCTTGAGCAGGCGGTACGACTTCGCGACCGTCGTCGCCCCCGTCGCCCTCCTGCGTTCCGCGTGCCAGGCCCGGACGCGCGGAGGCGTGATCTCGTCGAGGTCGAGGGCCCCGAACGTCGGAAGGATGTGCAGACGCAGCAGCCGCCGGTACAGCTCTTCCGTGGTCGCGGCGAGTTCGCGTTCCTCGACCCACAGCAGTGCGTACGTTTCGAAGTTCACCGCGCCAGCGTCTGGGTCGCGCCAGCTCTGTTGCTTGATCTCGGTCTGCTTGGCAGCAAGCCAGTCGTCCGCATCCGTCAACGTCTCGAACGGATCGGGCGCCGAGTAGCGGGCCCCGTCCGGACCGGTATACCGCGCCTGATACTTGCCCGACGGCAGCCGACGAATCGCACCGAAAGTCCGACGGTTCTGCTTACGCTTGCGCGCCATCAGGCAGCCCCCCGCCACCGAGGCCGAACGCGACGCCGCACCGGCTCAACCGTGTTCGCGAGCAGATACGCCTCAAGCACGCTCGCCCGAATCCGGACGTGCGAGCCCACCTTGACGTACGCGATCCGCCGTTCCGCGATCAGTCGCCGCGGGAAGCGCTCTGTTGTGCCGAGCAGTTCGGCCGCTTCCTTGACCGTCAGCAGGCGGTCAGTGTTCTTCGCGGTCATGCCGCCCTCCCCCGAGTTGCCGAATTTTCGTACTGTCCGTCTGCCGCCGCTCTGGCCGCGTCGAGTGCGTTCCGCCAGCGCACGCGTTCGGAGACCGCTCTTAAGAGGCGGTGTGAGATGGACGGGACGTCGGGGTCTGATGGGGCCGCGTGTTCCCAGACGTAGCGGTTGGGGTCGTCGCCTTGGTCGGCCATCTCGCCGAGGAGGTCGAGGACCCAGGCGCGTCGTTCGTGCTTGTGGTCGGCCAGGGACTTGCCGGACCACTTGCGGGAGACCAGGACCCGGCGTCCGCCGTAGCCCAGGTGCGTGCGGCGGTGAGCTTTCGCCTTGCAGTGGCCCGGCCGCATGCCATCGCGTGCGTTCTTCGGTTGGACGCCGTACCGCAGCCAGTTCGCGCACGCAGGAGAGCACGGTTCGTACCGGAGTTCGTCCATCAGCCGGTCGACGTGCGCGCGTTCGGCGTCGCTCGCCGGCTCGTGGCATTCGTGCGCGGACTTGTTCAGGTATTTGGCCAGGTAGCCGATGCAGCGGCGCGCGTCCGCCGAGCCGACGAGGACGCCCTTCGCGTCGACCTGCACGCCGAACCGGGCGACGTGGACCGGTTCCGCGTCGTCGTCCGCGTCCAGGTCGTCAAGCGCGTCGTCCCAGGTGGGCAGTGCGACGCCGGTTTCCGCATCGACGTACGCCTGTTGTTCGTCGTCCCAGGCCGGGGCCGCGTCGTCGGCGTACACCGGCTCATCGCAGTTCGGCCACCACACTTGGTGGTACGTCGCCGCCGCGACTTGCCGCAGCTCCGCCCGGGACACGGTCCCGCGGATCGCGAGGTGAATGTGTGGCGCCAACCGCCGTTGGGGTTCGACGGCCGCGAAGTATTGGACATCGAAGCCGACGAAGCGCCGCAGGTTCTGAATGAACCGGTCCACCAGCTTCGAGAAGTGCAGGGCGTCACGCGCGGCCCGCCGGTAGTCGTACGACGTCGGATCGACCGGCGTTCCGTCCGACCGCACCCGCCCGTACGAGGGCAGGGTGAGCGTGACGAACAGCGACGGCCGGAACGTCTTCCCGTCCGGTGTCGTGTACGCCTTGCCGACCGTCCGCGCCTCAACGGGCCGCCTAGGCAGGTCGACCACGTCCTGTCGTCGCCGAGTCGACCGCACCCGACGGGATGTCTTGTCCGGGTCCACCTTGCCCCGCACGCCCGTGGACGCGATCTCCTCATCGAGCGCCGCCAGGTCCTCACCGAGCTGTTCGCGTTCGGCCCCGCCGGCCGCGTCATGCGCCGCGGTGAGGTCCGCGCGGCTTTCGACCAACCACCGCTGCCAGTCGGACGGTTCGTCCGCCGCAAGGTCCGGTTCCTCGGTCAGGTGCCATCCCTCGCGGCACTGCGCCATCCGAAGCTGCCGCTTGCGTTCCGCGCACGACGGGCACACGCTCGCCAACGTCGCCCCACACGGGACATCGATGATCTCGACAGCCCCCGTCGTGATGTCCGTGCGCCGCAGCGCGACCGGACGGATGCACACCCCGTGTTCGAGGGCAGCGGCCCGCACGACTGCTTTCGCGAGAGGCATGCGGGCCCGCTCCGCCCGCGTCGTCCGGGCGGTCATGCGTCACCGCCGACCGACTCGTGGAGCCAGACCGCGATCAGGTGGCCGTGAACCGTGCCGGACACTTCGTGCTGCACCGTACGGGGGCTCAACTCCCGCGCCGTGATCACCGCATCGTCAATCGCGCAGCTCCACAGCGTCAGCGCGTCGACCGACACCGGGTGGTGCAGCTGCCCGGAGAACGACCAGCACCGATCCACGTAGGACCAGGCGAGCCGGACGTCGGCGAGCTTGGGCAGGGACGGGCGGCACGCGATGAAGTCCGCGAAGCACCGCAGCGCGACCGCCGCCCGCCCCATGTCGATCTCAGAACCCGTGTCGACGATCACGCCGCGCCACCGCCCGCCGGGAAGTCACGGACCAGCGCGTCAATGTCGGCGTCAGAGACGTACGCCGCCCGTACCCGCACCGGTTCCGGTTGCGTCTCGCGCTTGACGAACCCGACGCCCGCCCCGAGTTCGGGAACCGGGGAGATCAAGTCAGCCGTCGCGCCTCGGTCCCGTGCGCCGTTGCCCAAGACCATGTCGACCTGTCCCGGCTCATCGAGCCGCAGCGCGATGCGGTCCGGGAACAGGTTCCGGATGTTCATGACTTCCTTGCGCGGGTCCTGGAGCGCCCCCAGGACGCAGAACCCGACCGAGCGGCCCTGACTGGTCAGGGTCGCCAACGCCGCGTCCGCGCGTTTCCGCAGGTCCCGGTCCGGCTGGTACGCGGTCAGGAACGCGAGTTCGTCGACCATCACGACGATGAACGGGCAGTCGGTGGACGGTTCGTGCTTCCGCACTTTGCCCGCGAACCGGTCCGCCCGCGCGGACATCTCCGCCACCGCGTCTTCGAGCATCTCGACCATCTCGGCCGGGTCGCTGGAGTACCGCTGAAACAGAGCCCGGCCGTACGAAAGTTCCATCCGCTTCGGGTCGCACGCCCACAGCTCGACCAGGCCAGCGCGGGCAGCGGGGAGGAGTCCGCGGGTGACGCCCCACAGGATCGAGCCCTTGCCGGCCCCGGTCACACCCGCCACCAGGACGTGAGTGCCGTGGAGCCGCAGCACCCACGGCGAACCGTCGTCGCACCGCCCGAGTTCCACCGAGTCGTACGTCGGCGCCCACGGGTCAGGCAGCGGATCCGCTTTCGCCTCGACGTCCCGCAGCCCCGGCATGGCCAGCGCCGTCGGACCGAACGGGCTATCGAGCGGATCCGCTACCCACGCCCGCAACACGACGACCCCGCGCATGGGAGACGAGCAGTCGACCCGGAACACCCGCCACGCGTGCGCGATCGCTTCCGTATGGTCCCCGAGGTCCCCCGGGGTCTGACCGGGCAGCAGGGTCACCCAGACCGTGAACCCGCCTTGCACGCGCTTGACCCGCGTGATGCTCGGCCAGGTGTAGGAGAACTCTTCGTTGATGCGCTTGATCGGGTCCTGCTTCCACAGGCCCAGGCCGTGCGTCAGCTTCGGCCAGCCGCGCCGCACGTGACCCGCGAACGAGAAGAACCACCACCACACCACCGCCACCAGGGCGACGATGAGGCCCGCGGCGACGAGGAACGAACCGGCCGGGCCGAACTGCGCTTCGGCCAGCGTGTACAGCAGGACCAGGCCGCCCGCGACGTACGCGACCGTGCGCCAGTCCAGCCCCCGAGATGTTGACATGATGGACAACGCCCCTTCGAAAGATCGTCAGATCAGGGAGAGGGAGCGGTCCCGGTGCCACGACCCGCCAAAGTCCCCGGCACCGGGACCACCCATGAAGTCGCAGGCAGTCAGCCCGCTTTCGCCGCCGCCTTGACCGGCACACCCGACGGCGCCCGCAGGCCCGTCGCCTTGAACGAGTACGCCAGACGCCCCGACCCGTTCACGTACGGGGTCACAGTCAGCCCCTCGAACTCCACCGGCCGGAACGGCAGTCCCGGCAACTCATCGGGCAAGGTCGGCTCGACGGACGCCGGGATCTTGACCTTCGCCGAGGTCTCCCGCGCGTCCGGGTCCGGGTCGGTCACCGAGACCGCCCACATCGGAAGGCCCGTCGCCTTGTCCCGCGCCTGAACCCGCGAACCACCCTTCGACGCATCGAAGTCCGCGACCGCCTCGACCTTCGTCGCGAACGCACCCGCCGGGAACACGTCCCCGAACGCCACCGGAATCGCACCCTTGAGCGCCACCGCGCCTCCCTTTTGAGTACCCCCCTAGACACGACCAGCGGACGCCGACCCCGAAATGTCTAGGGGGGTTGACGACCACAGTAAGCGACGATGCGCGAACTGTCTAGGGGGGTACTCAGAGATCAGGCCGTGTCGCCATCGAAGCGGCACAGGACAGCGGTCGCGTCGTCTTCCGCCTTGCCCCGCGGCCAACGCTCCCCTGTCGGGTCCTCAGCCTCAGCGGCCCGCACTCGGCGGATGAGTTCCGCCGGCCCGGAGTCGACCACAAGCCCGGTCAACTCCGACCAGCACGCCAGCCCGAAGCAGTCCACCAGGCGACTGGCCCCGTCACTCAACAGCAGCGCCGAGCGCAACCCGCCCACCGGAACAGCGCCCGTGAAGGCTTGAGCAGCGGCTTTCGGGTCCGTACTCGCAACCCAAAACCCGCCCGGACGGTTCCGATACTGGGCAGTGCCCGCGACAGCCCGCCGCAAAGCCGCCGCGTGTTCGTCCGTGCCCAGCCGCAGACTGTCCAGCGTGTTCGGGCGGGAACGCCCCAGCACGTCAAGCCGGTCATCGGTCACGACCAACGGACCGTCTGGACGATCGAGGACGAGGACCGAGTCCGACAAGACCAGGTAATGAAGTTCGGGCCCCCGAAGCCGGACCGCCACCACCGTTGCCGACGGCGTCAACGGGTTCTCCAGGTCGCATGTGGATGCGTGGCGGTCGGCCACGTCGTCGATGGCTGTCGCCAGGCAATCCGCAAGCGACCGTTCCTCGTTGCCGGTGATCTCCGCCAGGAGCATCGCGCCCAGCGTCCGTGCGAACCACGCGACGCCGTGAACGCACCCGGTATCCAGGCCGGATGGTGTCCCCGCGCCGTCGAGAAGGACCGCGGCACTCGGCGTCGCCGCCGTGAAGTCCTCGTTCACCGCATGGTGGTTTGCGGGCAGGGTGGCGGAGCGGACGAGCACGGGTCCTCCGTCAGGAGCCGTCGTGGCGATAGAGCGGAGTCAGCAGTTCGACGTTTCTCGGTTCGTGCGTGTCCGGGTCGAAGTCGACACTCACCAGCGTCGAGAAGGCGTGCGAACCGACCCGCCCGAACAGGGCCGCCAGATCGTTGACCAGGAGGTGAACCACGCCGAGCGAGCCCGGCGTGTGAATGCCCGCGATCGTCAGGATCAGGCCCTTGCCGTCCGGTCGCGGCAGCCGACCGAGGTACCCGACATCTTGCGGACGGGAAGGGTCGTCGTCCATGCCCGACCGGTGCACGATGCCGGTACGCGTGTCCCGCAGCGTCCACGGCCCGTCGTCCGGTTTCTCCCAGCGCAGCACCGGGTCACGGCCGTACGTCGCTTCCATGTCCGCCGACATGCGCGGACCGCAGACCGCGATCAGGCCGTCTCGGTTCAGGTCCAGGTCGCCACTCACCGGCACATGTTCGGACGCGACGTCCAGGCCGAGGGATCGCGCCAAGTCTTCTAGCCGCTTGCCCGAGGTCACGTCGTCCACCGCGACGACCGTACGAGCATCCGGTGCGTCCTTGCGCAACGGCGTCGCGATGACGACCCCGCCGACGCCGAGGAACGAGCCCTCAGGTGCCGGTCCCGACTGCCGAATCTGATGAATCCGCCCGCGACTCAACCCCGCGGCGTCCGCGATCTGCGCGTAGGACATGCCTTTCGCGTGCAGGTCCTGCACGACACCCCGACGCAGACGCGCCAGCTCGGTGACCTCACGTTGCGCATCCGCGAGACGCGCGGTCACCGCCCGCAGCAGCTCAAACGGGTCGTCGATCTCAGCGAAGCGCGCCAGGTCGACGGACACCGTTTCCTCCTTCATCGGATGCAGGAAGTCTAGGGCTCTAGACGAAACGACCGGAATAGGAGTGCCGGTCAGCGCGTCCACGACCAGGAAGCCCTGACGGCGACGCGGTACCCCACGCGGGCTCATTTAGCCTGCTCACGGTGAGTAGGCAAACTCAGCACGCCGCATCCCGCGCGAACTCGGCCCAGACGACACGTCCGTCGCGGGTGCCCTCCACTCCCCATTCCTTGGCCAGCGCCGCGACGAGGAACAATCCGCGCCCGTTGAGGGCCGAACGGTTCGCCGCGTCAGCGTGAAGGACCGGATCATGCCGAGCGCCGGCATCTTTGACTCCCACGCGTACGCGGTCCGAACGGACCTGAACCACCACGATGAACCGGCCGCCGCGACCACTTGCCGTATGAAGGACCGCGTTGGTCGCCAACTCACTGACCACAAGCCGCGCGTCCTCAGCGCATGGCCAGCCGATCAGCAGCGCAGCGACGAAGTGGCGAGCCTCAGCGATCGACGTCGGCTCACCCGGGAACGCTTGCACCCACACGAGTGCAGACATGACTGATCACACCCTCCGTCTAGGGGGCTATACACCCAACGAAGGCGAGAATATTCCCCTCAGTCACGCACTACAAGGAATACGAGGAATATCAGCCTTCCGGCTAACCCTCGCCCAACTCCACCAGGTCGCGAACCACCCGGCCGATCAACGCGTCAGCCTCAGCGCCGTACACCGCCGCCGCCTCATACTCCGCGAACAGCCGCCGGTACCACCCGACTTGCGCGACATCAGTGACCTGATGCTCTTCCCCGAAGGTCTCCAGTACGACCGAACGATCGTCGTACACCGTGAACCCCTGCCGAGGCGGAACCGCCAGCGACACCGACCACGGAACGACGCCGACCCGCACCGCGGAAAGCGTCTGCACCATGGCCAACCGATCCAACTGGGCCCGCATCACGGCGAGTCCGCCGGTCCAAGTCCGCAACGCGCCCTCAGTCACGACGAACGCGAACGACCGGCCATCCTCGTACAGCGCGCTCTGCCGCTCGACCCGCGCCGCCACCACCCGCGCCGCATCCTCATCCGACACATTCCACGCCGTCGCCATCACGCGCCGCGCGTACTCAGGCGTCTGCACCAGCGGCGGCATCATCGAGCACTGAAACGACCACACCGCCGACGCGCCACGAACCGGATCGTCATCCCCGACGAACCACCGCACGCCACGACGACGAGGCCCCATCTCAAGTTGCGCCTGAGCCAACTCCGCCAGCAGCTCAGCGCGCACGTCGCCGGCCACACCCAAAGCGTCAGCAAGTCGCCCCAGCACATCCGGACTTGCCACCATGCGCCCAGTCTCGATCTTCGACACCGCCGGTTGGCCCACACCAGCCCGAGAGGCCAGCTCCGCCCCGGTCAACCCAGCATCCGTACGCAGGCGACGAACCCGCGCCCCCAACCCCCGCAACCGCTCGCGACGTTCGTCAACCATGCCGCACGTTCTACCAGCTCACCACCGCACGCAAGCTGCGGTCGGCACCGCCGACCAAAACCCGGGCTGGAGTGCTTGCGACGCCTGCCACTCACCTTGAGCTTCCGGACCCGCGCGCGTAGGTACTGACCCGCCTGCCACTCACCCTTCGGTGGCGCAGTCCCCGCCCCTGATCAACTGCCGAATTAATCTCTACTGGATCAAGGGCGCGCCCGCAGGCGGGCGCGCCACACCCGGCCGGCCGGGGCCCCGCCGCGCGTGCGGCGTGGCCGCCGGTCACGGCGGTCCCCCACCGACCAGGGCGTAGAACACCCGTTCAGCCTTCGCTCTGGCGGACCCGTACCTTCTGAGCGAGCTGCCCCAAATCAACGATAGGCGCACGTCGCAGCTCGTCACGCAGTAGCGAGCCAGTCAGTTTCTTCTCTGACCCTGCCTTACCACTCTGACGGTGAGTCCATTTGCCATCTTCAAGATCGAGGATGCTCAGCCCACGCTTAAGACGCACATCGGAATATTCGCTGAGATCGAGAAGATAGACCTCATACTTAACCCCAGGCCGGTGCTGGTCAGACAGGGTAGCCTGAATGAGGTGGGCGAAACGCAAATCCACCAACTGGGCAAGCAGCTCATAAAAGCTGTGCGACTTCTGGGAGACGTCAACTCGAAAGTATGTGTACTTTTCATTTCGGACATTGATCGACAACTCTTCAAGCGCAGCCAGAAGGGCGTCCGCATTATCGGAAGAAACATCTTGCTCAAGATCTCGCTTCTTCCCCCGGGCCGCTTTCCCGGCAGCGTCCGCAACATCCTCCTTACCAATTTCCCGGGCGTTGGGGCGAGAACGAGCCGCCAGAATGGATGAGGCGAAAAGATTCAGGTAATCCCTGGGCACACCGCCAGAGGCAAGCACCAGCCGACCCAGCGCCGCATTCCTCGCAATGCTGGAAGGCTTCTTGATTCCAACGGTAGAAGTATAGTTAGCCAGAACTGATTCGAGGAAAGTTTGGGTGGCGCCGGGATCTTCCAAGGTAACATCGAGATCGATCTTCGACGCATCGTGAGGGACTTCAATTCCCATTCGAGACGACGGTTCAAATGGGCGCGTCAACCGTTCGATACTCGCAACCTTGAGCCATCCGTCACAGTCACGCAGCATACCGGTAACACAGTCAAGAAGGTAAGGCTGAGCATCGATCGAGTAAAGATAGAAATCGTCGATGTATAGATACAGGCGCACCAAGCCTTCCCGCAGGACGGCCCGCAGAGCCTGATTAATGCTGACGATTGTCTCGCCGAGCTCAGCGTCTGAGACCGCCCCTTTCGCCCGCAGCGCGGTCACACGCTGATTCAACTCCCTGAGGCGGACAAATGGCTCGCCTTGTGAAGAGCCAGCATGGTGAATGAGGGAATTAAGTGCGACTTCAGCAATCGCAAGGAAAGCGGCGTGGGTGTCTAGGCGCCGCAAAGTCTGTGCATTGATCCAGGCCGCAACGAAGCCGTCTCTCTCTGCGAGTCTTTTTGCTTCGAGGAGCAGAGCTGTTTTTCCAACGCCTCGACGGCCATACACAAGATGGTGCCTCGATGCACCGATTGCTGCGAGGCTTGCCCGCGGATCCTCCATGTACTTCAGACTGGGCAGCGCGTCCGATGTACGCGATCGAGCTTCAAGCAACTGGATAAGTTGGTCCACACGCGCTTCGGAAAGAGCACCAGATCGCGTTCTCGCCTGAACCTCTTGTGCTTCAGCCCTATGTGGCCGGAACGTTACGACGAGCGATTGATTATCACTGCCGAAGGCAGCATTAAGCTGATGTTCAATCAAACCAGCCAAGCTTTGCGCAGTGGCTAGCTCACTCTCCTCGACCAGTACGATGAACCATTTCTCACCGGGGAAGTTCCTCTCATCGACCCGCACAATAGAGATCTCTGCTTGCGCAAGCGCCTGCGAGATAAGCTGCTCATACGTTTCGGTCGACATTAGACGTGCCCATTCGATGAGGCGAAGGTTTCACAGGATTGAACAAAATTGGCGGCAGTTACTGCGAGTCCTCGCGCATCGGATTCCCAGCTCGGCTCACCAATCGGATATACGTCATAGTCGGCCTGGTTGCGAAGAAGCCGAGCATCTGTCAGTTCCGCCTCACGCATGGCCACGTCAGTAAGATGCTGAGGAAGGTTCCGCGGGAGAATGTTGTGGCGCTCATGGTCATCGCCCTTTATTTCAGCGAAAACAACCGCCCTGGCGGCTTGATACATCGCATAATAGTAGCGGCTAATTGCCGACCTATAATGTGCAGCAAAAAGCAATTGATCCCCAGCGCGAAGGTGTTCGCCAGCAAGAAGAAGGCGATCAGTTGTCGCTTGGCGAATCAGATCAGCAAGCGGGAAAGGGTGCTTCGCCCCAGAAGCCGGAAATGCGGCAAGTACGGCTTGCTTGCTGGTGGAGATGCTCAATAGCATCTGATCAGTGATCGTGAATGCGGGCATCTTCCCCGTGCCGCCTCCGGTGATGTGAGCCTTCGAAGGCTAGTCCACGCCTGGAGAACTACGCCACTGGTTTGGCGACGATCGTACCGCCAATGCAGCCCGCTGGGACGTGCGTACTGCCCTACAGGATCCCCCACTGGCAGCGCCAGCTGCCGACTCTGTCGACGCCAACTCCGATGGCTGCAAGTTGGGAATCCCCCATAGCAACCGTTGAGTTATGCAGCAGTCATGCAATGATCTTGCGCTTCTGCGGTGTCTCGCGCGGCACCTGCCCAGGTCAGAACCCATGTCCGCCACCGGCGGGCGATCCGTTCCGGAGCCGTGTGCAGAGGCGCAGGGGGTCAGGTCCTCCGGCTGTGGTTGGGTCGTCTCGTGGGCATATGGGATGTCAAGGGGAACGACGAACGCATGCGATGGACGTCGCAGCCACTCGTCGGTGTGGGTCCGCTGAAATTCGGGATGCTCCCGCACGAGGTCAGAGAGGCCTTGGGCGGCCAGCCCATCAGCACGCAGAAGCAGTTGGGCAGTCAACTACTCACCATCGAAGATGAGTTCGCGGACATCGGCGTGCGCGCCTACTACACATCGTCGACGCGCTTGGCCTGCGTCGCCGTCGATGCGCGTAGGGGCCCTCAAGTCAGCCTCGCAGAAGTCCCGTTGGTTGCACGCGTTCCGTCAGAGATTGAACAGTGGATCGTCGACTACACCCGCGAAAACGAACTGGATCTGCGGTACACGCACGCAGCAGACCCGGCGTCGACGGACCTCGGACTCATCCTGCGCGCACAGCGAGCCGGTGACGTCGTCATCAGCCGACCGCTCTTCATGGTCGGAAGCTGGGCTGTCGACCCGTGGGACACCGTGCCGCCCAGAGAGTGGGAGACGTTCTGACCGGCGTGTCAGCCCGCCCTGCCCACGTGCCCCAGGCGTGCCCGAAGGGCCGGTGAACCGCGGTCAGGAGAGGCCCCTAGCGGCCCCAGCCACAAGATCATGGGGTCAACGCTTTCCCAGGTCAGGGGCCTAACCGGCTCTGTTGCAGCCTTGATTCCCAAGCTCAGAGCGCGAGTTCGATTCTCGTCGCCCGCTCTTATGGTTAAGGCCCAGGTCAGAGACCTGGGCCGTTGTGTTGTGCGGTTCATCCAAGCGCTCCGGGCCGCTGGCGTGCCCGTTGGTCTTCTGGCATTGCCGGTGCGGGTGCCTTGGCCGACGCCGTACCGTAGGTGGCGCAGCGGACGCACCGATGCGCACTGGAGACCACGATGACCACACAGCCTGACGGGCCGAGTCCTGTGCACCGCATCGCGCAGCCGGCAAGTACCCCGGAGGATCTGCGCGCCGCGCTTGCTGTGGTCGCCCCGGATGCATTGGCGACATTCGATGCCGAGCGCGCTGCGGCGCTCCAGCAGGCCCGTGAACAGGTGAGCGCCGCGCCCATGCGGCGTTTCGCGGGGCAATGGGCGGTGTACGTCGCTGTCGAGCGCCATCCGGAACGCGCGGCCCGGCTCAGAGCGCTGGAAGCCCGCGCGGCCGAGGTGGACGACATCGACGAGGCACGTGAACTCGCGGGCGAGATCGGCCGGATCCTGGACCAGGCTTGCGCCGAGGCCGGTATCGAGCGTCAGGACGCCGTGTGAGCGACCAGCATGAATGGCGCTGGGAGTACGATCCTGACGCCGAACACGTCGTTGCGGGCTTACCGCCGCATGTGGTTGCCGAGGTCGAGCGTCTCGCAGGTGAGATGGTCGTACTGGCACAGGTGGGCATCGATGTGACGGACCTCGGAGAAGGCGCACGGCGCGGCGTGCCGGGCGGTGTACGTCGAATCCCTCTTCTTACCGATGGCTGGTTCTACGCACTACCGCTCCCGCGCCTGCAATTGATCGCGATTACGCGAGTAATCCCCCCGTTCACCCACCTCTAGTGCGCCGGGTGCCGACTCCGTACATCTCCGTGGTCGTCAACCGCGTGCCAGATCCGTGCCAGAAAGGTCGGAGAGCGACGGTCAGACGCGGTCAGGACCGAGAACTTGGTGTAGATCACGAACGGGTGATTCCGCTGGTCAGGCCATGTGAATGACCTGATCATCCGGTGATTCCCAAGCTCAGAGCGCGAGTTCGATTCTCGTCGCCCGCTCCAACGTAAAGGCCCAGGTCAGAGACCCGGGCCTTTGTTGTTTCCTGCAACCATCAAGCGTCTCGTGCCAGATCCGTGCACCAGATTCCGACTCTTGGGGGCGGTGGCCTCAAGCCCCGTGCGTTGCTGGACTCGCCGGCCCACACCGCCATCACGCACTTGAGCGTCGCCGCGGCATGAGTCGCCAAACGTGTTCTCGGAGTGCCGCCTGGACCCTCTACGCATCCGCCTTGAGCTGATGCACCGTCTGCCCGCCAGAGGTCTCTCTTCGCAACGTGCGGGGCAAACCCGCCAACAAGGACGAAGCTCCGCGCGTCGGAGCAGACACGGAGGCACGACGCGTGGACCGTGTCGCGCGTCGGGCAGTCGGCTTGAAAGTCACAACCGGATCGTCACTGCGCAGTTCTACGATGAAGTGGCCGCCCAGGGCGCGCCCCAGTCGAAGCAGCGTCGGCGTGGTCACCGGTCGATCCCCGTCCTCCAACCGACGAATCACCCGCTCGTTCATCCCCGCGCGGCGGGCGAGCTCCACCTTCGTCCAGCCCAGTTCAGTGCGGCGGTCGTAGACAGCCTGTGCCATCGCGTCCCCGAGGGCCGCCTCCGCGTATGCCTGGTCGAACTCTTCAACCTCAGCCATGAGCATGCCGTCCGCGCGGGAAGTGTCGGGGACGGATTCGGCGGCTGCCTTCGCGGCCCTTTGACGCATCGCCTCACGCGCATTTCATCCTCGTGCCTCCGTCACTCGTCGTACCTACTGTCGTGAGTCTCCTGGTAGTTCGTCCGCAGCGAGTCATCGGCCACCCAGTTCCAGCAACTCCCCGGCGAAGATGACCGCGACCGGCGGACCCACGTGGTCGCTCTGACACGTTTTCATCGCCTGCCTGGCGCGCTCGACGTGCACGCGCTCGTTCATCCTCTGCTTGTGGAACACGGTCGAAGCAGAGCCGCAGGATGTCCCCATTGCGCTCGCCGGATTGTGCACAGTCGCTGTTTGAGCGGCCGGACGGTCGCTACGGTGACCGCTCACGGATCGCAGGAAAAAGGGCGGTCTGTTCCTTTCGCCCGCCTTGCAACCGCCGGGAGGCTGAACATGACTGACGCCGCCGAGCGTCTTGCGAGACTCGTCCGGGTGCCATTGGGCGGTCCGCTGCCGTTGCGGCTCCGTGCCTGGGACGGCAGTGAGGTCGGTCCGCTGGGCGGGCCGGTCCTCGTCGTCCGCAACCGCCGCGCGCTGCGTCAACTCGCGTGGAAACCCGGTGAGTTGGGCCTGGCACGGGCGTGGGTCGCCGGCGACCTCGACATCGAAGGAGACTTGTACGAGGCCCTGATCCGTCTCTCCTCCGTCGCGCGGGCCTGCCGGACCGAGGGATCACCCGAGCACCGAGTCGGCCGGCGCACGCTTGCGGCTCTGCGTTCTCCCGGGAACCTGCGGCTCGCCGTCGAAGCCCTCGCCTTGGCCGGCGTCGGCCTGCCCCCGCCGCCGCCGCGCGAGGAGGCGGTCAGTCGTCACGGACGCCTTCACGGCCTGCGCCGGGACCGCGAGGCGGTCACCCACCACTACGACGTGGGCAACGACTTCTACTCCCTGGTCCTGGGCCCGTCGATGGTCTACTCATGCGCCTATTGGGAGAACCCGCAGGCGACTTTGGAAGAGGCCCAGTGCGCCAAGCTCGATCTGATCTGCCGCAAACTCGGCCTGCGCCCAGGACAGCGGTTTTTGGACGTGGGCTGCGGTTGGGGCGAACTGGTTGCGCATGCCGTCGAGCACTACGGTGTGCAAGCTGTCGGCATCACGATCTCCGAGGAACAAGCCGTGTTCGCACGCAAGCGACTCGCCGGCGCCGGGTGGTCCGACCGAGCGGAGATCCGCGTCCAGGACTACCGCGAAATCGAGGACGGGCCCTACGACGCGATCTCGTCGATCGGCATGGCCGAGCACGTCGGATCGGCACAGTTCCGCACGTACGCCGACATCATGCGCACCCTCCTGCGCCCCGGCGGACGTCTCCTGAACCACCAGATCGCCTGTCGGCCCCGCGCAGACGGAGTGCCCCACCGCGCCGGCGAGTTCATTGGCCGCTATGTGTTCCCCGACGGCGAACTCGCACCTGTCGGCACGACGACGGCTCTGCTTGAGGAAGCCGGGTTCGAGGTCCGCGACGTCGAGGCCTTGCGCGAGCACTACGCCCGCACCCTGCGCGCATGGGTGGCCAATTTGGAACGCAACTGGGCGGAGGCGGCGCGGCTCACCACGATCGGCCGCGCCAGGGTCTGGCGCATGTACATGGCTGCGTCCGCGCTCGCCTTCGAGGAGAACCGCATCGGCGTCAACCAGATTCTGGCGGTCCGGACCACCGCGGCCGGGAATGCGAAGATGCCGCCCACGCGGACCCAGTGGCTGACCTGCACCACAGCAAACTGACATGGCGTTCGTCGGGATCGGCGGTGGGCGGGTCAGCCGCCCTGGCCGGCGCTTCCGATGGGGCCGACCTGTACCGGGGAGCCGGGGGTGTCGGTGACGGGCAGCGAGCTGTTGCCCGGCCAGGTGAGGGTGACCGACTTGGTCTCGTCCGGCGGGGTCACCACCAGGTCGGTGACGCGCACGCCGGAGCCGCCCGATGTGTTGCTCGGGTAGGTGACGGCGAAGGCCACCGACTTCCCGTTCTTGAGGGTTGTCGTGTCGGCCTGTTGGCCGGTGCGCTGTGCGGAGATCGTCCCTGCGTTGGTCAGCAGGTCGACGCCGGCGTATCCGGACAACGTGCAGTCCTGGCCGCTGGTGTTCGTCAGCTCCACGGCGACGCTGCCTTCGGGGTCGCCGGTGATGGTGTGGTCGATCGCCCTGATGGTCAGGTCGTCGGTACGGCACTTGCCGGCCGTGTCGGTGTTGCCGGAGCCGCTCCCGGCGGCGGCGCCCTGGCCGCCGGAGCTCTTGGCGCCGGAGCTTTGCCCGGGGGATTCTTTCGCGGTGGTGTTCTGCCCGCTGCCCTGGTTGGCGCTCGACGAGCCCGACGCGGGGACCGCGTCGGCGGACGGGGCGGAGGAGGAACTGCCCTGCGCGTCAGAGGAGTCCGAGTCTTGGCACGCCGTCATCAGCATGGCGCCGGCGACGAGGGCGGTGGAGGCGAGGACGGCCTTGCGACGCTTGCCGAACATGAAAGACCCCTAGGTATCCGGTGGTTGGAGCCGAAGCGGGTTCGGCTCCCGGTGCTTGCCTGATCACTATGGAAGGGCCGTGAACCGCGTGGATACCTGCGTCGTCGGTCCACGACGTCGCTGTCGCCGACCGGTGACATGGTCACAGGTGGGAACAACGGACAGTCTGGGACGTCGTGTTCGGCGTGTCGGCATCACGCGCGTACGAACTCGAATGTGCATGCGCTGCTTGCCGACCGTCGCGGACGTGGTCGGTGGCCGGCGGTCGCGATGCGGAATCGGGGGCGAAGTCCCCCGCCGTGCTGCGGGGTGCACGGTTCGCGTGACGGGTAAAGCGGGCGGCACTGATTGCCGCACGCGCCGCCGAGACGTCCTGCGTCGGGCACCCGTACGCTCCCGCTCAGGGCGTTCGGCGGAACCACTAGCGGCGCGTAGTGACGCGCAGGAAGCGCCGGGACTACGGACGGCCCGAACTGCGACAGTGCGGCAGGGAGGTGCCCCGGTGTGTGGCCTTCCGTGCGGGGCCGCCAGGGGCCGGGCTCAGCGGTCCTCGGGCCGACGGCGGTCCGGTGCGGCGCAGGTGACGCAGATTCCGGTGACTTCGACGGTGTGGCGGACCTCGGTGAAGCCGGTGCGGGCGGCGATGCCGTCGGCCCAGCGTTCGACGGGACCGGCGTCGAGGGCGCGGCTGTGGCCGCAGTGTCGGCACATGAGGTAGTGGCGGTGATCGTTCGCGGGCCTGTGTCGGTAAAGGCGTTCGCCCGCATCGTCGCGTACGAGGTCGACGCTTCCGAGGCGTACGAGGTCGTGCAGAGTGCGGTAGACGGTGCTGAGTCCGACGTTCACGCCGGCTTCCGCGAGCCGGCGGTGCAGTCGGCGCGCGGACAGGAACTCCTCCTCGGCCGCCAGCGCCTCCGCGACCGCCCGGCGGCGCGGCGTCGAAGGCAGTGCACCCACCTTGCGCCCGCGCGTTGCGAACCTGCCGCCCATGCAACCCCCGTCGGTGTCCCATGGGCGACATTAGATGACTGTGATTTTCATGTCCAGCAAGCGTGGTGGTTGCCACGGTCCGCCGCTGACCACGATCGTCTTCGACCTCGACAAGGTCGTCCGCCGCCGCGCCGGCATCGGACGGCGGAGCGCCGGGTTTGTCGTCGTCACCGCAGCCGGTCAGCGCGAGCATCGCGACGACGCAGGACGCCGCTGCGACGACGATCGGCGAGCCGGCCTCACGCGTGGAACGCAGAGCGAACATCGGGCGCGGGTACCTCTCGTCGTGGAGTGACCCACACGAGTCTTCAGCGGACGGCCGGCCGGCGAACGAGAAAGTCGCGCCTTGCTTTTCACGAACGGATCGAATAGCGGGAATCAATCCCGCACCGACAGCAATACGACAGGAACGAAACTGCCGAAAAATCATATCCGGAATATGTCGGCAGCCGACGCGTACTCTACGCGGAGCCGATGCTCACGGCCCTCGCCGGGTGCGGTCCGCCACGCCCGCGGCACGGGCCGCCAAGCGCACGAAGACGATCCGTCAAACGCGACACTGCGTGTTCGCCGAATGTCACGCTGGTATTTCTTCCGCCGTAACCGGGCGTCCGGCCAGGGGTCCTGAATGCGCCCAGGAGACAAAGGCGCCCGGAAAAGCCGGTGAACAGCGCGTACGGCTCTTGGGCGCGGTGCAGGCGGTGCCCTACCAACATGGGCATGGACGCAATGCAGCGACGGACGTTTCTCCTCGGCGGGGCCGCGGGCGTCAGTGCCGCCCTGTTCAGCGCGCGGACCGCGAACGCCGCCCCCTATCCGTTCACCTTGGGCGTCGCCTCGGGCGAACCCACCTCCGCCGGCGTCGTGTTGTGGACGCGCCTGGCACCCAGCCCGCTCGACACCGACGGCTTCGGCGGCATGTCCACCGCGCCGGTGACCGTGGAGTGGCAGGTGGCCCACGACCGCAACTTCACCCAACTGGCCGTCACGGGCTCCGCGACCGCGGTCCGGGCGTCCGCCCACACCGTGCACGTCGAGGTAGGCGGGCTCCAGCCGGGGCGGGAGTACTGGTACCGGTTCCGCGCGATGGGGCACATCTCGCAGGTCGGGCGGACGCGGACCGCACCGGCAGTCGGCACGAGCCCCGCGATGACGATGCTCTTCGCGTCCTGCTCCCACTACGAGGCCGGCTTCTTCACGGCGTACCGCAGGATGGCCGAGGAGCACCCCGATCTGATCCTGCACCTGGGGGACTACATCTACGAGGGCGGCGCGGGCTCCGGCGTGCGCACCCACCAGCCCACCGCCGAGATCGCCGACCTCGCGGACTACCGCGTGCGGCACGCGCTGTACAAGCGGGACACGGACCTCCAGGCCGCACACGCCGAGGCGCCGTGGCTGGTCGTGTGGGACGACCACGAGGTGGAGAACAACTACGCCGGTCTGATACGCGCCAACTCCAGTCCCGCGGGCGACTTCCGGGCCCGCCGCGCCGCGGCGTACCAGGCCTACTACGAGCACATGCCGCTGCGCCCCGCGCAGGCGCCCGTCGGCGAGAACATGCAGCTCTACCGGCGTGTGCGTTGGGGCAGCCTGGCGACGTTCCACATGCTCGACACCCGGCAGTACCGGGACGACCAGGCCTGCGGCGACGGCACCAAGGTGTGCCCGGAGGCCGACGACCCCACGCGCACGCTCACCGGCGCCGCCCAGGAGGCCTGGCTGCTCGACGGCCTCGCGCAACGCCTCGGCACGTGGGACCTGCTGGGGCAACAGGTGTTCTTCGCACAGCGGTTGGCGGACGCGAGCGGCGCCAAGAGCATGGACGCCTGGGACGGCTACACCGCCAACCGGTCGCGCCTGCAACAAGGCTGGGTGCAGCGTGGAAACACCGGCACGGTCGTCCTCACCGGCGAC
Organism: Yinghuangia sp. YIM S10712; assembly: GCF_051388935.1. Classification (NCBI taxonomy): domain Bacteria; kingdom Bacillati; phylum Actinomycetota; class Actinomycetes; order Kitasatosporales; family Streptomycetaceae; genus Yinghuangia; species Yinghuangia sp. YIM S10712. Next base: position 177,721 of record NZ_JBPKBI010000001.1, on the reverse strand, counting down.
GTGCACCGCTCGTGGGCGAGCAACCTGATGGCCGACTACACGACGCAGGACCGCGTCATAGGCACCGAGTTGGTCGCCACGTCGATCACCTCGGGCGGCGACGGCAACGCGGCCGACACCGGCCTGTCGAGCCTCAACCCGCACGTGAAGTTCTTCAGGAACCTGCGCGGCTACGTCCGCACGGTCACCACGCCCTCGCAGATGAACGTGGACTTCCGGGCCCTCGACCGGGTGACCGTTCGTGACATGCCGGTCAAGACCGTGCAGAGCTACGTGATCCAGGCCGACAATCCGGGACTTCAGGCACCGTGAGCGTGAATGGGCAGGAAAAGATGCGTACTTCCCGCGCAGACCACACGATGTCGCATGTGCCGCAACGGAATTCACGGCAGTTCCCGAAACCGCGGAAGCGTTTCCTGGCTGCCGTGACGGCTGTCGTCGTCGCAGGCGGTGTGTTCGCCTCGTCCCCCGCGTCCGCCGCCGGAACCACGGTGGACGACATCACCTGGACCGTGGCGAACGGCACGGCCACCGGCGACCAGGACAACTCCGCACTGGCGTCCGTGCGCACGGGCTACACGGCGGTCGTCTGGGAGGACGACCGAGACTCCGCCACCCCCGCGGACCCGGTGCACAGCGACGTGTTCATGCGCCTTTACCGCGACGGCTCGCCGGTCTACGAGAAGAAACTGTCAGCGGGCGGCACCGGGAACTGGCAGCACGTGCAGCCCGACGTGGCGCTGCGCGAGGACGGCACGGCGATCGTCACGTGGGCCGAGGACCCGGACGGCAACAGCTACTTCAACATCGCCGTCCGCACGGTGAACTCCGCCGGCACGGTGACCGGTTCGGCGAGGGCGAACGCCGACGCGGACGGGCAGCAGCTCAACGCCAAGGTGGCGGCCGACCCCGAGGGCCCGGGCTTCGCGGTGGCGTTCGAGGACCGGCAGGGCACCGCGGCGCCGACCGTCCGGGTGTCCGGCTTCACCTCGGTCACCGCCAAGGCGTACGAGGTGCGCGTCCACGGCGCGACCGGAACGCACCGGCAGCCGGACGTGGCCATGGGCGCGGCAGGCAACGCCATCGTGGTCTGGGACGAAGACACCGACGCGAACGGGTACTCCAACATCGCGCACAAGATCCTCACACCGGCCGGCGGCGTCAAGGCGGCCCAGGCCCCGGCCAACGCGGCTGGCGGCGGCCAGCAGCGGCGCCCGTCGGTCGCGGCGAACGTGGGCGGCGACTTCGTCGTGGGCTGGGAGACCGACCACACCGGAACCGCGCAGATCGGCGTACGTTCGTTCACCGCGACCGGTACCCCCCGTTCCGCGGCCGACGCCCTTGTGCCGGGCGCCGATCCGCAGGTGGGCATCGACGACCAAGGCCTCGTGGTGGTGAACTGGGCCGAGGCGTCCGACGTTTACGCCCAAGGCCTGAACCCGGACGGCACCACCGCCGGCCGCCTGCCCAGGCTGCGGGTGCACACCACGATCGCCGAGCGTCAGGACGAGCCCGCGCTCGCCGTGGATCCGTGGGGGCTGATCACCCTGGCGTACACCGACGATCACGACGGAAACGGCTTCGACCAGGTCTACCTGGGCACCGGGCTGACCAACAGCGTGTGGTGACCTGAGCGGGTGACCCGCCCGACACGCACGGGCGTCGGGCGGGCCGCCCCGAAGATCACCCGCCGGATACGTGGGCGTCATGCGCCCCCGGTCGGATCCCACGTCGGTGCGAAAACGCTTGGACGGCCACGCAGCAGGATTCCACCGTTCAGGAGCAGCTACGAAGCGAGCGCGGCGGTCAGCAGGTCATGGGCCTGGGTGTCGAAGGCCACGAGCCTGATTCGTTCCACGCGGGTCGGGGTGGATCGCAACGTGCGGACCGCGATGCGCGCCGCCTCGTCCGGCGGGAAGCCGTAGACGCCGGTGGCGATCGCGGGGAATGCGATGCTCGCGGCGCCCAGTGCATCCGCGACCGCGAGGCAGCGCCGGTAGCAGGAGGCGAGGACGTCAGCCTCGCCGTACGCTCCGCCCTCCCAAACGGGACCGACCGTGTGGATCACGTGCCTCACCGGAGGAGTGAGGTCGAACGCGGGCGTGGCCATCGCGTCCCCGGGTGCACACGGGCCGACCGCCGCCCCCGCCTCGGCCAACCTCGGCCCGGCGGCGCGGTGAATCGCGCCGTCCACACCGCCACCGCCCATCAGCGACTCATTCGCCGCGGTGACGATGACATCCGTGTCCTGCGAGGTGATGTCACCTTGGACGACGTCGATGACGGGCATGGTCCGATGATCCCACCTGCAACAGCACTGCACCCGGAGTCCATCGGCATGCAGTCCCCGCTCACGCGGCAAGGTGCCGGACCGGCGACGCCGTATGCCGGTGGCGCGGGACAACCTGCAAGACTGGGGCAACTGGCAGAAACCGTGAAGAGGTGCAGTGGTATCCAGTGACCGCCCCGGGCGTCCCGACACGTTGGACGACGACGGCTACCCCGCTTACACCATGGGCCGCGCCGCCGAGATGATCGGCGCAACCCCCGGATTCCTGCGTGTCCTCGGTGAGGCGCGCCTGATCACGCCGCTGCGTTCCGAAGGCGGCCACCGCCGCTACTCGCGCTACCAGTTGCGCATCGCCCGCCGCGCGCGTGAACTCGTCGACCAGGGCACGCCCGTGGAAGCCGCCTGCCGCATCATCATCCTCGAGGATCAGCTCGAAGAAGCCCTCCGCATCAACACGGAGCTCCGCAACGCGGGCCCGCGCCAACCCTCCGACGGCGGCACGTGATCCTCGCCAATATGTGTCCCAGCGAACACATAAATCGGCGTGACGCGCGCTGAGAATTTCTGGCACGACCGGCGCGGACAAAAATCGAGCCACCCGTTTCTTATCACGACGTGCTACTGTCGACTCAGTTGCAGTTGTGGTTCCCAAAGAATTCAAGCGATTTCACCGTGGCATTACATCCGGTGAGAGCGCTTTTTTATCCCGGAATTTTCCGGCGGGGCAATCATCGCGGCGACGCGGAGTCCGCACGGTGTGGGCTCCGGATTTGCCCCGAAGGAGATTTCGACATGGCAACTGGCACCGTGAAGTGGTTCAACTCGGAAAAGGGCTTCGGATTCATCGCGCAGGACGGCGGCGGCCCGGACGTGTTCGCCCACTTCTCGAACATCGCAGCCCAGGGCTACCGCGAGCTCCAAGAGGGCCAGAAGGTGAACTTCGACATCGCGCAGGGCCAGAAGGGTCCGACGGCCGAGAACATCGTCACCGCCTGACACTGGCGATGCATCGCAGCCGATGCCGCACCCTCGGGTCTCGGCATCGGCTGTTTGCATTTTCAGGCGTGCTCGCCAATCCCGTTCGCGAACCGCTCTTCCCACCTGTGAGGCAACATGCGCTGCGTCATCGCCGGCTTCCCGTTCGACTTCACCAAGAGCGGAGTGGCGTCCGCTTTGGAAGGCGTCAAGCCCGAGCCCGTCACGGGCGGCTCCGTGCTCATCGGCCGTCGTCACTACCCCCTCAAGCAGGTGGGCGCCGTACTCACGGGGCAGGACCGGCGTGACTTCACCGCCGAGGAAGTCAGCCGGGCCATGACCCGGCTCGGGTTCGTGTGCAGTGCCTCCGATGCCGCGGCCTCCACGAGCGCGCTCACGCCGATGCAGACCGCATCGGCCTTGCTCGGGACCGGCGCGTAGCCGACCCTCGCGGGAGCATGCCGAGAGCCTTGTGGGCCCTGTCGACACCTGTCGGCAGGGCCCACGGCACGTGGGGCCGCCGGGGCCTGTG
>NZ_JBPKBI010000001.1:95282-173833 GCF_051388935.1 Yinghuangia sp. YIM S10712 | reverse complement strand
CCCCCCCCCCCCACGGCACGTGGGGCCGCCGGGGCCTGTGCCCCGGTGACGGAGCCCGACCGTCACCGGGGCGCTGTGGCGCCTGAGAGTTCGACGAGGGCCTGTGGGGCATCGGGGATGCTGCGGAGGCCGGGGAAGGCGTTGACGTCGACTATGACGGGGCCATGGGGAGCGGCGATGATGTCCACCCCGTAGATGGTGAGGCCGAAGGCCCGCCCGGTGGTGTGGACGAGGCGGCGCCAGGTCGGGGGGACGGTGTCCCACGCGACCGGATGGGTGTGCTTAGGGGCGGCGACTCGCCGGGGCGGACGGCGGAGGCCCGCGAAGACGCGGTCGCCCACGACCCAGAACTTGTGGTCCCAGCCGTCGCCGGGGTGGAAGCGTTGGACGACGACAGGCTCGTCCGGCCAGCGTGCGCGCGCCAGTTCCTCCGCGGTGCCGACGGCCGGGTGGGGGTTGCCGCGGTGGCTGTGGCGGCTTTTGAGGATCCAGGTGCCGGAGCCGGCGTGGTCGGCGACCCGGGCGGCACCGTCCAGCGTGCGCGTCTCCGGGAACGGGAGACCGGCCGCGCGGGCGACGCGGGCCATCTCGCGCCGGTCCAGGCAAGCCTCGGTCGCGGCAACGGAGTTGATGACGGGGACACCCGCCGACTCGGCGCGGCGCCAAAGCGGCAGCGCCTCGCGTACCCGGGTCTTGAGCAGGTACAGGTCTGCGTCTTCGACGTTCGAGACCTCGGTGGTCGGGGCGACGAACTCCGCATGGTGGCCGTTCGCGCGCGCGAGCGAGGCGAAGGCGGCCAGGGTGGGGTGTCCCGGGCGGTCGCAGACGATGCGGATTCTCACAGGGGCACGATGTCCGTGCTCAACTCCCGCAGGATCTCCGTGGGTTGCGGTGGTACGAAGACTCCCGGTGCGGCCCCGGCCAACCGCAGGAGCGTCTGGGAGACGCGCGCGACGGCGTCGGGGACGGCCCGAAAGCTCGGGAAGTCGTTGACGTCGACGACGACCCATCCGTCCGGCCCTTCGACGGCGTCGACGCCGAACAAGTCCAGCCCGTAGACCTGTCCGATGCGCGTGACCGTCTCGGCGAGGTCGTCGGGCAGCGGCACTTCGCGCGGTATGACGCGGCGTTCGGGGTGAAGCGGTGACGTTCGCACGGTCGCGTGGAGTTCGCCGCCGAGGCTGTACACCTTGTAGTCGACACCGTGGTTCGGGATGTAGGGCTGCACGATCAGGAATCCCTCATCGCGCAAGTGCCCACGCAGGCGAGCCAGTTCGCCGTGGCTGCGCACCACGTGCACTGCCCGGCCGGAGTTGCCGCCCACGGGCTTGACGACCAAGGCACCGCAGGAGAAGTCGAGTTGGGCGAGCGTGTCCGCCGACGCGACGAAGGAGGTTGTCGGAAAAGGCAATCCGTGTCGGCGTGCGAGCGCCGCCGCGATGGCCTTGTCCCGTACGGCGTGGACCGAACGCGCGTTGTTGATCGTCGTGATGCCGACCGCCGCCGCCGCGCTCAAGAGGGTGAGACCCGGCCCGCCGGACACCGTCTTCAGGACCCATGCGTCGTGCCCGGCACCGAGCAGCGCGTCGAGATCGACGACCGATCGTCCGGCTTCGACGATGTCGACCTCGTGCCCGAGCACGCCGAGATGCCTGGCGACGTCGAGAGGCATGCTGTCGCCCCGGTACTGCTCCTCGATCAGAAAACAGAGCCGCAATATCCCCACCCACCGCTCGTGCCCCGCGATCGACCACCGTTTCACGGCCGATCACCCGGCCGACACCCGGGGTTCGGCGGTCTGCCGGTGACCGTGCGGCCGTTCGTTTCACGGAGGACGCCGGGCACAAGGCCGCATAGCAGAACGGTCGGCCGCCTGTGTGGACAGGCGGCCGACCGTGTCGCGGGCGTCAGCCGTTGGTGACGCTGATGGTGGAGTGCTCCACGCCGCACTCGCTGGTCACGCCGTTGTGCGTGGCGTCACCGCCGTACGCGACCGTCCAGTGGTACGCGCCCTGGTTGGCGGCGTTCACCGCGAAGGTGGTGTTGTTCGTCGCGGCCTGGCCGTTGTTCAGGCCCACCGTCTCGGTGTAGACGGCGTTGGAGCAGGCCGGGTCGTTGGGGCCGAACAGGCGGAAGATGACATCCCCGGTCGGCTGCCCGCCAGACGTGGCGGTCACCGTGGTGCTGTCCTGCGGGTACATGAACTGCTCGGTCGAGATGTCCGAGTCTGCCTTGCCCACGATCAGCGGCTCGCTCTCGCAAGTGCTCGTCGCGGGTTCGTTGTTGGCGTCGCCGCTGTAGCTGGCCTGCCAGTAGAAGGTGCCGAGCGTGTCGAACGTCAGAGTGTCCGAGTTGGGCACGACTCCGTTCGTGACGGTCACGGTGCCCGCGTCGCGCTCACCCTGAGTGCAGACCATGTCGGTGAACACGGAGTAGGTGACCGTGCCGCCCGCGTCCGCGGTCGCGTTGGCCAACTGCGCGGTGTCGAAGGCCGATTCGCCGATGGTGATCGAGTCGGCGGACAGATCCGTGGTGATCGACGGCTGCGTCCTGGTCACCACCGACTGTTCGTCGGGGTCGCCGCAGGCGGTCGTGGATCCGGAGTTGTTCGCGTCACCGCTGTACTGGGCGGTCCAGTAGTAGGTGCCGACAGCCGTCGGGGTGAACTGCCCGGAGGGGTAGTTGCCGTTGCCGTTCACGTTGACGGTGCTGGTGAAGACCGGCGTGGTGCTGCACTGCGCGTCGGCGTAGAGGCGGAAGGTGATCGTCCCGGTCGGGTTGACGCCCCCGGCCAGCGTGGCGGTGTCGCTGATCGGGCTGCCGATCGTCACGCTTTCGGTGGCCGTGGTGATCAGGGACGTGCAGTTGCTGATGCTGACCCGCTGGGGATCGATGAAGTCCTTCAGTTCGGAGTTGAACGAGTCCGAGGACCGGCTCTTGACGTAGGCCGAGCCGAACGTCCGGCAGTCGCTCCCGGGCGGGAAGAGCGCGTCGAAGGAGATCGCCGCCTCGCCGAACGTGAAGGGGTCCAGCGGGCCGAGGCCGCCGGCCGCGATCGTGCCGCCGGCCTGGTTGGCCGGGATCGAGGTGGTGTTGACCGAGCCCAGCGCGTCCGGGTTGGCGCCGTCGCTGATGACGTCCGCAGGGCCCCAAACCGAGCCGGTCCACTCGCGGATGGAAATGGTCGCGACGGTGCCGCCGCGGGAGAGGTCGTACGTGATCAGCTTGTCGCCCGCGGTGCGGACCGGAGTCGCGGTCTCGACGGATCCGTTGTTCGCACAGTTCGTGGGCGTCCCCATCGGATCGCAGAACTTCTGGTTCAGCTCGAAGTCCATGTTGGTCGTGCCCTGGGGGCTGTTGACCCGCTGCCAGAACAGTTCGAGGAACTTCGGCGTCGTGTTGTTCTCGGTGTGGACACCGAAGGTCAGCAGGTCACTCTTGTTGGGCGGGATCGAGCCGGTCACGATCGTGGGGTTCGGGTTGTTCTCGGCGGTGCCTTGCCCGAAGGAGTTGTCGTTGGCCCCGCTGGGCCGGTCGCGCTTCACCAGGACGCCGTTGCGGAAGGCGGAGCCCGTGCCGCCGGTGAGCCAGTCGATGCAGGTGGCCGCCGGGCCGTTGACGACCAGGTTGGCGTTGGCGTCGATCTCGAAGTGGCTGTCATCAAGAACGTTCGCCGTTGAACACAACGGTTGGGCTGCTGCCGGGGCAAACGACGCCGAGACGTTGAACGCCCCGGCAAGTGCCACAGTCGAAAGCACCACCCCGAGGGGGCGCCTCGACAGTGCGGTCCTGGTCACCAGAACTCTCCTTGTATTCAGGCCGGTACGCGCCTGGATCGACCCTGCGATGCAGCAGCCGCTGCCTGTTCATAGGCGGCGCGCGGGCAGGAACGTAGCATGAGAATTAGTGACGAAACCTGGCAAAACGGGGGGCTGTTCGTGTCATTTGCCCTCGGCAAACGGCGGACGCTCGTGTGGCAGATGGAGCAACTCCCGCAGCGGCGCCTGTGCGCGCCTGTGGCTTGGGACGAAGTGTTCCTGCCGAGCCGGCCGGCGCGCCCATCAGGTCGTGATCGGCGGCCGACGAGGCGGAGCAGGGCCTGCGGGAAGCGGGCCCTGCCGGGTCGCGGCTACGCCTGGCCGAGCCACAGGTCTGGACCGAAGACCTCGTAGTGGATCGAGGCGGCGGGCACGCCCCGGCCGAGCAGGGCGGCGCGGACGGCGCGCATGAAGGGCAGCGGACCGCAGAGGTAGGCGGTCAGGTTGTCAGGGAGTTCGAGTGCGCTGATGTCGGCCTGGCCCAAGGAGGCGGTGCCGAGGTCGGCGTCGCCGGGTTCCTCGTACCACACGTGCAGTGCGGCGTCGGGCAACGCCTCGGCCAAGCGCCGGTGTTCGTCGCGGTGGGCGTGCTCGGCCGGGCTGCGGTCGGCGTGCACGACGGTGACCCGGCGGGGGGATCCGGTGGCCGCCAGGTGGTCGAGCATGGCGAGCATCGGGGTGTTGCCGATGCCGGCGGAAGCCAGGAGGAGCGGGCCGTCGCCGTCCGGGAGGACCAGGTCGCCGAACGGCGCCGAGGTGGTCAGGACGGTGCCCACGCGCGCGTTGCGGTGCAGCCACGTGGAGACCTCGCCATCGGGGGCGGCCGGCTCGTGGACGCGCTTGACGGTGATGCGCCACTGCCCGCGGCCCGGTGCGGACGACAGGCTGTACTGCCGGATCTGCCGTGCACCATCGGGGAGTTCGACTTGGACGCTGACGTACTGGCCGGGCCGAAACGATTCGGCGGCGCTACCGTCGGCGGGGCGCAGGACGAACGAGACGGCGTCGGCGGTCTCTTCGTTCCGTTCGGTGATCTCCATCCGCCGCCACACGTCGCCTTCGGCGAGTCGGCGCTCCTGGTAAAGGCGGGTTTCGGCCGCGATGAGGGCGCCGGCCATGAGCCAGTACACCTCGTCCCAGGCGGCGGCGACCTCGGGGGTGACCGCGTCACCGAGCACGTCGACTATCGCGGCGAAGAGGTGTTCGTGGACGATCTTGTACTGCTCGGAGGTGACGCCCAGCGCCGCGTGCTTGTTGGCGATCCGGGAGAGCATCGCGTCCGGGCGGGCGTCGGGCCGCTCGACGAGCAGGGTCGCGAACGACGCGATGGATCCGGCGAGCGCCTTCTGCTGCTCGCCGTTGGCCTGGTTGCCCCGGTTGAACAGGTCGCGCAGCAGTTCGGGGTGGGCCTGGAACATCCCCGCGTAGAAGCGCGTGGTGATCTCGCCGAGGGCGGCACCGACGGCGGGCAGCGTGGCGCGGATGAGCGGGATCGATTGCTCCGACAGCACAGCGTCCTCCAAATTGGTAAATGATCTTCGTATTTAGGCGTGCGAGACCGCCACTCCGAGCAGGTGGAGCAGGGCTCAGCCCCGGTCGGGGCCGCCGAGTTCGAGCAGTATCGGGCCGGTCGGCCGGGACACCAGGTCCGCGACGGTCAGCGAGTCGAGCGAGGCATAGAAGGCCTCCTGGGCGTCACGCAGCGCCCTGCGCAGCTGGCACGCACCACGCAACGGGCAGGGCGAGTCCCCCTCGCACTCGACCACCTCCTCCTTGCCTTCCAGCTCGCGTACCAGCCAGCCGACCGACGCCCGGTGCCCGAGCACGGTCAGCTCCAGGCCGCCGCCGCGCCCGCGCCGGGCGTGCACGACACCCAGTTCGTTCAGCCGGGAAACGGCTTTGGCCATGTGCGTGTACGGCACATCCACCGCCGCCGCCACCTCCCGGGTGGTCAGCGCCGGGTCTCCCCCGGAGACCGCCAGGCGCATCACGGCACGGAGCGCCAGGTCGGTGAACTTCGTCAGCCGCACATTCGGGACGCTATCAAATACGCATCCAAGATTCGTATTTGGGGGCGTGTGACCTATGTCAAACGCCCAACGGCGCGCATTTGGCGACCGATTGGGCCGTTCGGCCCTGTTGCGCCCCTGTGTCGGGCACCATGATCATCGCGTCGCGGGCACCGGGCCCGCCGGAGTCGATGGGGAAGGTCGGACGCGTGGGCGTGAACATCACAGTCAGGGTCGCCGGGTCGGCCCAGGACATCGCAGCGGGCGCGCGGGCCCGCATCGTCTCGGCCGTCGAGGCCGCCGTCGACGGCACCAACGCCGTGGTGGAGGCGGTCCGCGTGCGGCTGACCGGCCTGCCCCCGGGCGCCGCCGTCCTGGCCCAGGTCGCCGCCGAGGTCAACGGCCGCCGGGTACGCGTGCAGCGCATCGCCGCAGGCGCGGGCGCTGCCGTCGACCGCCTCGCCGAGGGCATGCGCGAGCGGGTAGCCGAGGCGACCGCGCCGTGGAAACCACGGTCGTGGCCGCGCCCGGACACCGGCCCCGGCTCGGCCGTCCCGCCCGCCGCGCCGCTCGGCGAGGCGGCGATCGTCCGCGTCAAGTCGCCGGAACTGGTGTGGTGTTCACCCGACGCCGCCGCACGCACGATGGACGCCATGGACTACGACGTCCATCTGTTCACCGACCCGGCCACCGAGACCGACGCGGCCGTCTTCCGCGTCGGCCCGACCGGCTACCGGCTGGCCCGCACGGTCGACGCCCCGCCTCCGCACGACAAGCGCGGTGTACCGCTGACCCTCAGCGCGCGCGCCGCGGAACGGCTGACCGACGCCCAGGCGCTGGCGCGGGCGGTGGCGGCCGAACTCCCCTACCTGTTCTACGCCGACCCCGAGTACGGCCGCGGCCGGGTGCTCTACCGGCGCTTCAGCGGCGGGTTCGGGCTGATACAGGGCGCCTGACCGCTCGCGCTGTCGCACGCGGCCGACGGAGTCCGGCGTACGCCCCGCCGTCGGCCGCCCGCCCGTCCCGGCGAACAGCGGCAACGCGGAGAAGCTGAAAGGCTGTCCGCATGAGGCGCGTGATCACAGTCGCGGGGGCGGTCGCGCTGTGCGTGGCCGGGGCCGGTCCGGGAGCCGGCGCCGCGACCGGCGACGGCAAAGTGCTGACCATCGGCGACGACCGCATCACGGAGTCCAGCGGTCTGGCCGCCAGTTCGCGGCACCCCGGGGTCTACTGGACGCACAACGACAGCGGCGGCAAGCCGCAACTGTTCGCGGTCGGCCCGGACGGCCGGGTGCTGGCGACCGTAACCTTGGCCGGAGTGAAGGCCGTCGACTGGGAGGCCATGGCGGCGGGCCCCGACGAGCACGGGGCCCCGGCGCTGTTCGTCGGCGACATCGGCGACAACGACGCGAAGCGGAAGACGGTCTCGATCTACCGCATCCCGGAGCCCGAGGTCTTGCGGGACGCGACGGTCACGCCCGCGCACTTCCCCGTCGCATACGAGGACGGGCCCCGCGACGCCGAGGCACTGTTGGTGCACCCGATCACCGGCCAGGTCACGATCGCGAGCAAGGGCGTCCTCGGCGGCGGCCTCTACACCCCCGATGGCCCGCTGCGCGAAGGCGCCGTCACCGCCTTCGCCCGCATCGCCGACGCTCCGGTCCTGGTGACCGACGGCGCGTACGCACCCGACGGCAGCCGCTTCATCCTGCGCAGCTACCTGGGCTCGGACATGTTCTCGGCACCGGGCGACGGGACCGGCTCGGTCGACACGCCCCGGCAGAGGCAGGGCGAGTCGGTCACCTTCACCTCCGACGGCACGTCGGTCGTCTTCGGCACCGAGGGCGAGAACAGCGTGCTGTGGCGGGTCGTCCTCACCGGCGACAACCGCCCGGAGTCGGTACGGAACCCGGCCCCCGCCGCGCCCGCGCCCCCGGCGCCGGCTCCCTCCCCCGCGCCGGACACGGCACCGGCCGCGCCACCAGCCACACCAAGCACACCAAGCACACCCGTCACATCAGTCGCACCGAGCACTCTCGCCGCGCCCGCGCCCGGAGTGCTCCCGGCGTCGCCCGCTCCTCCCGAGGTCTCCGGCACCGCGTCCGACGCGGACTCGGCCGGCACGCCGCCCTGGGTGTGGGCCGCAGCCGCATTCGGCACACTCGGTCTGCTCGGTGCCGTCGCCTGGCTGCGCCGCACGGCACGCCGCTGACCGCACCGGCCGCACGCGCGAGTCGACCTCCTCTCTCGCGGTCCGTGTCGTCCGCAGTCCTGCGGGTAGCCGCGCGGGTCGGGAAGCCCGAGGCCGGCGAGCCGACGCCGCCGGACGGCCTGCCGCCGCAGAAGCGCCCGAACAACCCTCGCGACAGCGGTGCCCGGCTCGCCGCAGCGTGCTGCGGGAAGGCGGGTGAGCCTCGGTGAGAACAGCGTTCGTCGTGGTCATGGCCCTGATCGTGGCCGCATTGATCTACTTCACCGTGCTGGCGCTGGTGTACCGGTGAGCGGACGCCTTCGTGCCCGCGCCCCCGCATCCGGCCGTTTCGCCCGGCCCCCGCCGGACAGCCGCCTGTCATGGCACGGGGCCAGGCCACAAGTGCGGGAGGTTTTTCATGGCTGGGCGAAAGCCGTCGTTGTCGTCGCGGGAAGGGCCGGCACGGGAGGGCTCGACGCGTGCGGAGTCGCAGCGCGAGTCTCGAAGCGACCGCGACCGGGACGTGGATCTGACCGGCAAGACCGCACTGGTCACCGGTGGTTCGCGCGGACTCGGCCTGCTCATCGCCCGCGAACTCGCCGGTCAGGGCGTGAACGTCGCCATCTGCGCGCGCGACGAGAACGAACTGACCAGGGCCGGCCACATCATCCGCCGCGACACCGGGCGGGAAGTCGCGAGCTTCGTGTGCGACATCGGCATGGCCGACCAGGTCGACCGGCTCGCCGAGATGGTGACCGAGCAGCTCGGCACGGTCGACATCCTCGTCAACAACGCGGGAATCATCACGGTCGCCCCCGTCGAGGACGTGACGCCGGAGCAGTTCGAATCGGCGATGGACATCATGTTCACCGGCCCGATGCGCCTGACGCTCGCGCTCCTCCCCGCCATGCGCGAACAGGACGACGGCCGGATCGTCAACATCACCTCCATCGGCGGGCGCATCGCCGCGCCGCACCTGCTGCCGTACGTCAGTGCGAAGTTCGCCGCCGTCGGCTTCTCCGAAGGCCTGCGCGCCGAACTCGCCGGGTCCGGCGTGTCGGTGACAACCGTGGTGCCGGGGCTGATGCGCACCGGATCGCACCGGTCCGCGAGGTTCGGCGGCCGGTACGAACGCGAGTACGCGTGGTTCTCGGCCGCCGCGACGATGCCGTTGTTGTCGATGAACGCGGAACGCGCGGCGCGCGCGATCGTCCGCGCGGCGGCCCGGCGGCGCCCGGAACTGGTGCTCACCCCGGCGGCGAAGGCGGCCGTACGCCTGCACGGCCTCGCCCCGGCGACCACCGTGCGCCTGGTGTCGTTCGCCTCCCGGATGCTGCCCGAGGCGGCGGCCGGCTCGGTCGGCGACGAGGTGTCGGGCTCGGTGGCCCGCGCCGCCAACCCCGGTTGGACGGACCGCGTCACCACACTCGGCGAACGCGCCGCGCGGCGCTGGAACCAGCCAGAGGCCAAGGAGCGCGACACCGCCGACCACGACATCCACCTGAGGAGTACCAACTGAGCGGTTCTCAAGGGGAGTTCATCGGCTGCTCGCCCGTCGCACGGCACAACGACCAGCGGCCTCAGGTGGGTTCGCCCGGCCCGCGCACCGGGAGCCCGAAAACGCCTCGCCGTCAGGCATCGTCACCCGCAACAATTGTTCTCATCCTGAGAGCAACCGGAGCTGACGATGACGCGAGGCACGCACGGCGCGAGGACCGCGGCGACCACCACCTTGTGGCGCCCCACCGGCCCGGAGGAGCTTGCCCTGGTCGCGGCGTCCGGTTGGCGTGCGTGGCCGCCGCGGCTGCCCGAGCAGCCGATCTTCTACCCGGTGCTCAACGAGGACTACGCGATCCGGATCGCCCGCGACTGGAACGTCCCGGCGAGCGGTTCGGGCCACGTGACGCGCTTCGAGGTCGACACCGCGTTCCTGGCCCGCTATCCGGTGCAGCAGGTGGGCGGCGAGACGATCCTCGAACTGTGGGTGCCCGCGGCAGAGCTCGACGAGTTCAACGCGCACATCGTCGGATTGATCGAGGTGGTCCGGGAGTTCCGTGCGGACGACCCACCGCAGGACACTCGGAGTGGCCGCTAGACCGGCCGGACCAGCGCCTGAACGGGCCAGTGGTCCGACGGGTGCAGCCCGTCCGGCCGCGAGGTGTTGACCGCCGCGCGCTCGACCCGCCACCGCCGGTCGGCCAGAATCCAGTCGATCCGCGGCCCCGGCGCCGGGTCGGTATAGCCGTTCCAGGTCCGCACGTCGGGGCCGATCCGCTCCGGAGCGCCGGTCCACGTGTCGCGGAACAGCCCGTCGTGGGTGAGCACTTCGTACGGCCGCGAGCCGGGCCCGGCGTTGAAGTCACCCGTCAGCAGCACCGGCCGCCGGGCGCGGTGCAGTTTGCGCGTGGTGAGGCGGCGTACGAGATGGGCGCTGCGTGTCCGGGCAAGCGGTGAGACGTGGTCGAAGTGCGTGTTGACCACGGCGAATTCGCGTTCCGTCGCGCGATCGAGGAACGCCGCCCACGTCAGCATGCGCGGGTGCCGGATGTTGCCCCACGTCCGCGATCCGATCAATTTCGGAATCGATGACAGCCAGATATGGTCATAAGCGAGCAATTCCAGTCGGACGAAGTCGTAGAAAATCGCGGTGTATTCGGAGCGGCTGCCGCCGGACCGCCCCAGTCCGACCCAGTCGTGCGTGGGCCGCAATGCCTCGGCCAGGTCGCGGATGTGCGGCCAGCGGCCTTCCTGCGTCCCAAGGATGGTCGGCTGTTCGGCGCGCAGCAGTTCCTCGACCACCGAGCGCCGGTCCGCCCAACGGTGCGGCGCCGGATCCTCGGGGCCGCGCAGATTGAACGTCATGACGTGCACGCAGCCGTCCGCCCCCGTGGCTGGACCGATCAGGGGCGTCAACAGGCGTCGACCTCCGGGAAAACGGGTGCGCGCCGAGGACGCACCCGGACTGTACGAACACTCCGTCGTCTTCGCGCCGGATCACCGACGGCGGAACTCCCCGGGGCCGACCCGGTGTTGCGGTCCGCCGCGCGACCGGTCAGCGGAAGACGTCGGTGACGCCGTTGACACCCGCGTTGACCACGGCCTCCACGAGCTGCGACAGCGAACCCGCCGCCGCCGTCCCGGAAAGCATCACGCCGGCCACGAAGGCGAGGATCAGTCCGCCCATCTTGTAACCCTTGTGGGTCACCATGTAGAAGAGGATGAAGATGATGATGATCGGAACGCCGATCGTCACCCCTTGACCCACCGTCGTGGTGTCCTCGGGTGCGGCGATGAAGGCGGCGAGTGGCGTGTTCATGGTTCCCCTCCGGTCCAGCGCTGTGGATCCCTGTGTGCGGTGGCCTACCCCGGCTCATGGGGCGGCGTGCCTTTCGCAACGGTGAATATCGGTGAATCACGGTGAGCACAGCAGCGAATTCGCCGTCGAAGTTCGGCGCCGGACTGCCGCGCGTCATCCGGGAGTCCAAACTGCGCCGAGTACCCCCGCGAGGACCCACGCCCAGCGCAGCATGCGGAGCGTCGGCCAGCGCGCGGTCGCCAGCGTGACCCAGAAACCGATGACGAGCCACAGGGCGAACGCGACCAAGCCCCGCGTCTCGGCGGCACACTCGCGGATCAACTGGCCGCCGTACCAGGCGACTGCGAAACCCGGGATCATCATGAAGTAGTCGACGGCGGTGTACGTGCCCGGCACGCTCCACCCGCCGCCCCGCGCGCCCGACTGCTCCGGCCCGCCCTGCCCGGGGCCGGCCTGGTCGCCGTCCGCGTTGTTGCCGCGCGTCCCACCGGGGGGGAGGAACTGTCCTGGGAGCCGCCGCCGTTGGCTTTCCCTGGCGGCCGGCTGTCCGGCCGCGGTGCCGTCGGTGCCGGGCTTGGCCGTGCTGCTGCCGCGCGTGGTCCGGCGGGTCGTGCGCGCACCGGTGCCGCGCGACGGGGGGGTGCGGCGCTGCGGCGTGCCTGCGGAGGTGCCGCCGGACGCGGGCGGACCGGGTGCCTGCGGTGAGCCCTTCGGCCGCCATGCCGGGCGGGGCTGCGGTGCCGGGGAGGGTTTGGGCGTACGCCGACCCGCGCCCCGACCGAAGCCCCGCGACGACCGCTTGCCGTTCCCTTCGGAGCCGGTCCCGCTCACGCTCCGCCGCCCTTCCCACTGTGCGGGCAGGGTTTGCAGATGCGGCGGTGGCGTACGGCGGCGAGCACCCACGGCAGGGCGATCGCGATCCCGAGCCACTCACCCTTGGAATCGTCACCGCGCAGGTGGAACACCACGGCGACGATCGCCGCCGCCCCGAGGATCGCCGCGGTGACGATCTCCGAGTGGACGATGGTCTTCGCGGCCCAATTGGCCGTGTTCACACGGTTCTTGACGGTGCTTTCGCGAATGCTCTTCCGCCACGGCGAGTCGGCCATCAGCCCCCGCCTCCCGCCCGATATCGCGACTCGTCCCTCACCTGAGACATCTTCCGCCCCCGGGTGGCTGTCGCGGTAGTACGGCTGTCGTTCGCTCCCATCCCCCCGTGGAATGAGATGCATATTCCTACAAACCGGTATCTACCGGTTGGCCTTGCTCAGTGTGGCCAGACGGTCGGGCACCGTCAAGGGGTGCGCATACCGGCGCACGCCGCAGCCTGGGCGCGCGCTCTCACGCACCACCCGGACAGCTTAAGGCACCTGACTAACCGTCAGATCCATGTGCGGATTTGACGACTATTCCGCGCCACACACGAGTCGCCCCTGCCGACACGACAAACGGGGCCGCGGGCGTCGTGCCCGCGGCCCCGCCTGCGCGGCTGCCTCGACAACGGCTCCCCCGGGGCCGGTCCGGTCAGACCTGCCCTGCAGGGATGTTGCCCATCCGACCCGACCGGAAATCATCGAACGCCTGGGCGAGTTCGGCATGGGTGTTCATGACGAACGGCCCGTACCAGGCGATTTGCTCCCTGATCGGCAGGCCGCCCAGGATGATCACTTCCAGGTTCGGCGTGTTGCCCTGCTGCGTGGCGTCGGCACGCAGTTCAAGCGTGTCGCCGTCGCCGAAGACCGCCGTCTGCCCGCTGCGCAGCGGCCGCTGCTCGGCACCGACCGTTCCGGCCCCCGACAGCACGTACACCAGTGCGTTGTAGTCGCGCTGCCAAGGCAGTTCGAGCCGCGCGCCCGGGTTCACCGAGGCGTGCACGAGCGTGATCGGCGTATGCGTGATGCCCGGCCCGTCGAAGCCCGCGACGGATCCGGCGATCAGCCGTACGAGCGCGCCGCCGTCCTCGGTGCTGAGCAGCTTGACGCTGCCGGCGCGGATGTCCTGGTAGCGCGGGTCGCTCATCTTCTTCGCGGACGGCAGGTTGACCCACAGTTGGATGCCGTGGAACAGACCGCCGCTGACCACCAGTTCCTCCGGCGGCGCCTCGATGTGCAGCAGCCCCGACCCCGCGGTCATCCACTGCGTGTCGCCGTCGGTGATGAGCCCGCCGCCTCCGGCGGAGTCCTGGTGGCGGAAGGTTCCGTCGATGAGGTACGTCACCGTCTCGAAGCCTCGGTGCGGGTGCCACGGCGTCCCCTTGGGCTCACCGGGCGCGTAATCCACCTCGCCCATCTGGTCCATCATGATGAACGGGTCAAGACGGGCCTGGTCGACACCCGCGAACGCGCGGCGGACCGGGAAGCCCTCTCCTTCCAGGCCGCTCGGCGCGGTGGCCACCTGGACCACCTTGCGCGGCCGGCTTCCCTCGGCGGGCTTGGGCAGGCGCGGCAGGGCCAGCGGGTTTTCCACCGTCACGGCAGGCATGGGGCCTCCTCGATTCCGAGCCCGGCATCTCCGGGGCTGACGCGGACAACGATAGTTGAGCCGTCAACATTCCCGGAGGCCGCGGGCGGGCGCGAGCGGTCAACCGCGGCCATGGCGGCGGCACCGGGATGCGGCGCGGGCGGCGGCGGCGACCGCGTGGGCGGCAGGCGGACCGGTCGTCGAAACGCGTGACAGCCTCAGAAAACGCGGCTTTCACGCACGCGGGATCAGTCGCCCCCGCCCGTGCCTCAGGCCGGGACCGCGTCGTCGACCGGGCGGCTCTGCGCGGCGTGCCGGGCCAGCGTCGCGTCCACCGCCTCCGGCGCGAGGATCCGGTCGAGGGCCAGGAAGCCGCAACCCGCCAGGCCGGCCTGCTCGCCGAGGCGGCTGGCGACGATGCCCAGTTCGCGCGTGGCCACGGCCGTCGAGCGGCGGTAGACGACCTCGCGCACGCCCGCCAGCAACGGGTCGCCCGCGTCGGCCAGGTCGCCGCCCAGCACCACGACGGCGGGGTTGAGGATGTTCACCACACTCGCCAGGACCTCGCCGAGCAAGCGGCCCGACTCGCGGACCAGGCGCACCGCCTCGGGATGGCCCGCGCCCGCCAAGGCGACCACATCGCGAACGCCGGTCACCGGCGCGCCGTGTGCCGCCAGCGTCTCGACCAGGTGGCGGCCGCTCGCCAGCACTTCGAGGCAGTCGACGTTGCCGCACCAGCACCGCACGCCCCGTCCGCCGGCGACCGGGATGTGGCCGATCTCGCCTGCCGCGCCGAGCGCCCCCCGGTAGACCCGCCCCTCGGACACGATGCCGGCGCCGATGCCCGTGGACACCTTGACGAACACCAGGTCTCCCGCATCACCCCGCGTGCGGTATTCGCCCAGCGCCATCACGTTCACGTCGTTGTCGACGTAGACGGGGACCGGCCAGCGACGTTGCAGGACGGGCGCGATCGCGACCCCGTCCCAGCCCGGCAGGCTCGGCGGCCCGACCGCGCGGCCGGTGGCCAGCTCGACGGTGCCGGGCACCGCGACACCGATGCCGCGCACCGACTCCGGGTCGTAGCCCTCGTCCGCCAGCAGCGCGTCGAACCACGCGGGCAGCCGTGACAGCACCGCCTCGGGGCCGCTGCCCGCGGCCATCGCGGTGTCGCGCGTGGCAAGAACGGTGCCCGTCAGGTCGCACACCGCGAGCTGCCCGCGGCTGGTGCCGAGCGACGCGGCCAACACCAGCCCGCCGCCCGCGTTGAGCTCCAGGCGCATCGGCGGGCGTCCGCCGGTGGAGACCCCGTCGGCGCGTTCCGCGAGCAGGCCGACCGCGACCAGATCGTCGACACGCGCGGCGACAGCGGAGCGCGACAGGCCGGTCAGCCGGGCCACGTCGGCCCGCGTCGCGGCCTCGCCGTCCCGCACCAACTGCAGGACGTCGCCCGCGCTGCTGTGCGGAAGGGGGTTCGCGCGTCGGGCCATATAGACAGTGAACCAGCACCCTTTTACCCCGGTCAAAGCCCGAAGTTCACTTCTTCTACGTCCGAGCGTCACTCTTTTGCTTGCCAACAGGCAAAAGTGACCATAGTTTGATCCCGGAAGGGTTTTCCCCGAGGGGCAGCGAGACGTGAACGAGCAGACGATCCACCCGACCGTGGCCGCAGTGACGGAGCGCATCGCCCGCCGCAGTGCCGCCACTCGGTCGGCGTACCTGGAACGGGTGGCGGCCGCGGCGTCCCGGCGTCCCGCCCGCACCGGTCTCGGCTGCGCGAACTTCGCCCACGGCTTCGCCGCCTGCTCCCCGCAGGAGAAGCTGACGATGCGCGGCTCCGGCCCCCAAGGCCCGGAGCGCCCCAATGTGGCGATCGTCTCGTCCTACAACGACATGCTCTCCGCCCACCAGCCGCTGCGCGACTACCCCGAGCGCCTCAAGACCGCGGTCGCCGCGTCCGGCGGCGTCGCCCAGTTCGCCGGCGGCGTACCCGCCATGTGCGACGGCATCACGCAGGGCCGCGACGGCATGGAGCTGTCCCTGTTCTCCCGGGACATCGTGGCCATGGCCACCGCGGTCGCCCTCGCCCACGACATGTTCGACGGCGCGCTCATGCTCGGCGTGTGCGACAAGATCGTGCCGGGCCTGGTGATCGGTGCCCTGTCGTTCGGCCACCTGCCGACGGTGTTCGTGCCGGCCGGGCCGATGTCGTCGGGGCTGCCCAACAAGGAGAAGGCGCGCGTACGCCAGCGCTTCGCGGAGGGCAAGGCCACACGCGAGGAGCTGCTGGACGCCGAGGCCAAGGCGTACCACGGCATCGGCACCTGCACCTTCTACGGCACCGCCAACACCAACCAGCTCCTCATGGAGGTGCTGGGCCTTCATCTGCCGGGCGCCAGCTTCGTGCACCCCGACCAGCCTCTGCGGGCCGCGCTGACCGACGCCGCGGGCGCCCGGGTCACCGCGACCACCGGGCTCGGCGCCCCGGACACACTGGTACGCGAGTACACCCCGATCGCCGAGGTCGTCGACGAGAAGGCACTCGTCAACGCCGTCGTCGCCCTGCTCGCGACGGGCGGCTCCACAAACCTCACCCTGCACCTCGTCGCGATCGCCGCCGCCGCGGGGATCCGGCTGACGTGGGACGACTTCGCCGAACTGTCCACCGTGGTCCCGCTGTTGGCGCGCATGTACCCCAACGGGCCGGCGGACATCAACCACTTCCACGCCGCAGGCGGCACGGCCTTCCTGATCGGCACACTCCTCGACGGTGGCCTGCTGCACGCCGACGTGCGCACGGTCGCGGGCCCCGGCCTGGACCGCTACCGGCAGGAGCCATATCTCTCCGAGGGCGGACTCGTGTGGCGCGACGGGCCCGCGAAGAGCCTGGACACCGACGTGCTGCGGCCGTACGACGACCCGTTCGCGCCCGACGGCGGTCTGCGCATGCTCGACGGCAACCTCGGCCGCGCGGTGATCAAGGTGTCGGCCGTCTCACCCGACCACCACACGGTCACCGCCCCCGCCCGCGTCTTCGACGGACAGGCCGCGTTCACCGCCGCGTTCGAGGCCGGCGAGCTGGACCGGGACGTCGTCGCCGTCCTGCGCTACCAGGGCCCGCGCGCGAACGGCATGCCGGAGCTCCACAAGCTCATCCCCGCGCTGGGCGTGCTCCAGGACCGCGGGCACGCGGTCGCCCTGGTCACCGACGGGCGCCTGTCCGGCGCGTCCGGCAAGATCCCGGCAGCGATCCACTGCACGCCCGAAGCCGCCGTCGGCGGGCCGCTGGCCCGTGTACGCGACGGCGACCCGGTCACCGTCGACGCCGTCACCGGCACACTGATCCTCGGCGTACCCGCTGACGAGCTCGCCGCCCGCGACGCCACCGGTGCCCCGCCCGCAGCCGACGAGTGGACAGGCACCGGACGCGAGCTCTTTGCCGCCTTGCGCGCCCAGGTGGGCGCGGCCGACTTGGGCGCGGGCACCGTCGGCAGCCCGCTGGACTACGCGGTGGGAGGTGCGCGATGACCCACGACTTCCCGCTGCCGTCCGCCGAACGCCCTTGGCTGGTCGCCGACATCGGCGGCACCAACGCCCGCTTCGGGCTGATCACCCGCCCCGGCGGGCGCGCCGAGCGCATCCTCGTGTTGCGCACCTCCGAACACCGCGACCTGGAGTCGGCGGTCGGCGCGTACCTCGACGGCATGGGCGTGACCGGGCGGCCGAGCGCGATGTGCGCGGCCGTCGCGGGGCCCGTCACCGGGGACCACTTCCGGTTCACCAACGGCTCGTGGGCACTGTCGGTCTCGGAGACCCGCCGTCGCCTCGGGGTCGACGAGCTGCACCTCATCAACGACTTCGAGGCGCTGGCCTGGTCGCTGCCGCATCTGCGCGACGACGACATCCTCGTGATCGGAGACCGCCGCCCCGACACCGCACTGCCGATGGCGGTCCTCGGCCCGGGGACCGGGCTCGGCGTCGCCGGGCTGGTGCCGGTACCGGGCGGAGGCTGGGTCCCGCTGCCCGGCGAAGGCGGCCACATGCTGCTGCGCCCCGGGCACGGCGACGACGCCGAGGCCATCGACATGCTGCGCGGCGAGCGCGGGGTGGGCCTGGTCACCGCCGAGCACGTGCTGTCCGGCCCCGGCCTCACCCGGCTCTACCGCTTCGTCGCCCAGGCCGAAGGCGAGCCCATCGAGGCTCTGTCGCCCGCCGACATCTCCAGCCGCGCTCTGGCCGGCACCGACCAGCTCTGCACCGCCACGATCGAGTCCTTCTGCCGCCTGCTCGGCACCTTCGCGGGCAGCGTCGCACTGACGCTCGGCGCGCGCGGCGGGGTCTTCCTGGCCGGCGGCGTCCTGCCGCGCATCGCGGAACTGCTGGTGGCGAGCGAGTTCCGGGAAAGCTTCGAGAACAACCCGACGATGGCGGCGTACCTGCACCGCATCCCCACCGTGCTGGTGACCGCGCCCTACCCGGCGCTGCTGGGCGCCCGGGCCTGGCTCGAAGCGCACAGCCGCAGCGAGACGGCGGTGGCGGCATGACGACCCGTCATCAAGCGTCGCCGAGTTCGCCGTTGGACCTTGCGCCGGTCGTGCCCGTGGTCGTCGTCGACGACGTCGCCGCCGCGGTGCCCCTGGCCCGCGCACTCGTCGCGGGCGGTCTCACCGCGGTCGAGGTGACGTTGCGCACCGAGGCAGCGCTCGGCGCGATCGAACGCATCGCCGCGGAAGTCGAAGGCGCGTACGTCGGCGCCGGCACCGTCCTGACTCCCGCTCAGGCGAAGGCCGCCGCCGACGCGGGCGCGAACTTCCTGGTGACCCCGGGCTGCACCGAGACCCTTTTCGGCGCGCTGCGCGACACGGGGCTCGCGTTCCTGCCGGGCACCTCGACCGTGTCGGAAGTGCTGCGCCTGCGCGAGCTCGGCGTACGCGAGATGAAGTTCTTCCCGGCGGAAGCCGCGGGCGGAGCACCGTATCTGAAGTCACTGGCCTCGCCTGTGCCGGACGTACGCTTCTGCCCCACCGGCGGGATCACCCCGGCCAGTGCGCGCGCCTACCTCGCCCTGCCCAACGTGGCATGCGTGGGCGGCTCCTGGATGCTGCCGGCCGACGCCGTCGGCACCGGGGACTGGCACCGCGTGGAGACGCTGGCCCGCGAGGCCGCGCATCTGCGCGACAAACAGGCGGGAGGCACCCCCGTCTGACACAGAAACGTCCCCTGACGCGCTCTGCCCTGAGGTGCGTCAGGGGTACGGACCGCGGAACGAGTCGTATGAGGGTTCGACTCCCCTTGATAGGCCGTATGAGGGTTCGGCCTATCTGACACCGCGATCGGCCCGCTCTTCGGCGAGGAGAGCGGGCCTTCCCGTTTCCGGGGCCGGCCCGTGGTCGCGAGCGATGCTCCCGGCCACGGGCCGCCTCGTCATTCCGCGCGGCACCCGTGAACACTTCGTCCCCGACGGCGTCCCGATCGACATGCGCAACCTCGACGCCGCCAAGATCGCCGCGGCCCGCAACGCCCTGCGGTGCGCGGAGATCGCCGAACTGCGCCGCGCCACGCGCGAGCCCATGTCGTGGTCGCGCTTCTGGAAGAACCTCACAGGCGCTTTCCCCCGCACCTCGCTGCGGATTCCCACGAACCCGATCGAAGCCGAGAAGAAGTTCTGCCCGTGATGCCTCCCACCGATGTCGAGAACGAGGCAAAAAATCCGGGGAGTCCGATATGAAGTAGCTCACTGGACTTCCGGGAACAGCCTTCCGCCCGCCGTTGCTGACCGTTGTGGGAACCGGTTTGCCGGGACGGAGGCCTCGCGTGGTCCACGACATCGTCAGCGTGTTGCCCGCGCCGCTGGTACTCGCGGTCATCGGGGCAGCGGTGGTCGCCGAATCGGCGCTGCTCTTCGGACTCCTGCTCCCCGGCTCGACCCTGCTGGTCGCACTCGGATTGACCACACGCCTGGGCGACGTGCCGCTCGCGGCGGCCTTCCCCGTCGCGATCGCCGCCGCGGTGCTCGGCGGGCAACTCGCCTACCTGCGCGGGCGGCACCACGACAGCACCCGGACACACACGTCCAGCCGCCTGCACAAGACCGTGCTTCGGGCGGAGCAGATGGTCGCCCGGCACGGCGTATGGTCGATCGCGGTCGCGCAGTGGATCGCCGGGCTGCGGACCTTCGCGCCCCGCCTGGCCGGACGCGCCGAAGTGCCGTACCGCACCTTCTGGCTCACCCAGATACCCGTCGCGGCGATTTGGGCGGCGGCCTTTGTGTCGGTCGGCCACTTCGCGGGCCTCGCGGTACAACAGCGCATCGGTACGGCGGCGAGCATCGCCGGCGCCGCGGTCGTCGTGGTGGGCCTGGTCGTGTACGCCGGGTACGCCCTGCGCCGCCGCAAGTCCCGTACCGCCGCAGCGAATCCGGCCCCGGCGGCACCCGCGGACCCCCGACCGGTCGGCCCGTGGCTGTGCTCCCGCCGGTGAACAGCGCAACTCCCTTACGGATAAAGCAGGTTGCGTAGGGGTAACGCACCGGCACCGTCGAGGGGAGACACCGTGTCCAAGAAGACCAGGAAACGGAAGACCCGCCGGAAGAACCGCGCCAACCACGGCAGGCGCCCCGCCTGACCCACCGCAGCAAGCCGTCGCCGGGGCCGGTCCCGACACGACGAA
The DNA here is from genome assembly GCF_051388935.1 of Yinghuangia sp. YIM S10712. Classification (NCBI taxonomy): domain Bacteria; kingdom Bacillati; phylum Actinomycetota; class Actinomycetes; order Kitasatosporales; family Streptomycetaceae; genus Yinghuangia; species Yinghuangia sp. YIM S10712. Next base: position 153,370 of record NZ_JBPKBI010000001.1, on the reverse strand, counting down.
CGTCCCGCACCGCGCGGTGCGGGACGTACTTTTCGCGCGTTTCGCAGTCGTGGTGGCGATAGCCGGCTCAGGCTAGTCCTGCCGCTCCGCCGGGCAGGGCGGCGCGATCTTGTCGACGGGCACCCGGGTGTCGACGACGACGTCGGGGACGTACCCCGTCACGCCGTCCACTTCGACCCGGTCCCAGATGCGGCTGGTGCCGCCCCAGCCGAAGGACTCGGGGCCCTCGGTGTGGCAGAGGAGTTCGACCCGCTGCCCGTGGCCGAGGTCGCGGATCGCGGGCGAGTCCGCGAAGGGCTCGCTTCGCAGCGCCGCCCCGTCGAGTTCGGCGATCACGACGTCGCGCGGCGTGGACGGCCGACCTTCCCCGCCGCCGCGTATCGCCCCCAAGGCGACCAGGAGCACGACGGCCACGATGACACCGGGGCCGGTCCAGGTGGGTTGCGGGGTTTGTACGAACACACTCGAACCGTGCGGCACCCGCACGGCACTTCTTGTCTGAAACATTGATCACTCCCCGAGACCGAAGGGCGACCGTTGTGCGCGGGCGTACGCCGACGCACGCGGCCGAGGCCCTTTCGACGGTCAACGCCCTTCGATAGCCTGGGAGTCTGGCGCGAGTCCCGAAGACGGTGAAGGCCGTTGCCGGTGATTCGACGGGGAGAGACGGCGAGCCGACCGCGAATCGGCGTGCTGTCTCTCCCCTCATGAGCGAACGCCGAAGAGGGCGGACACCGCTCGGGCACATACGTGCCGAGCGACGCCTGCCCTGTTCGGTCCGCCGACGGCGCCTGGTGTGAGACGCAAACCCCCTGTCGACTTTGTGGAGTTCGTCGGCGATTCTGGGGATCCTCCTTATCTCGGCGGCATCCGCCGCCACCCGTTGCGGACCCTCGTGCCAACGACGCCACGACCCCCGCTGCGGCTGACTTCTCAGTTCCGGCTTCAAGGGAGAAGAAGGCGTGGCAGAGATCGGCAAGGCGAATTCGACATGGCGGCGCAGCAGTTACAGCGAGCAGGAGAACTGCGTGGAAGCGCGGTCGGACGTCGGCATCCGAGTACGGGATTCGCACCGGCCTTCGGGGCCGCAACTGAGCCTCGCGGCCGAAGCGTGGTCCGCCTTCACCATGCGCCTGCATAAAGCCTGAACGGAAGACGGGCATGAGCGCCCCCGTCGGGCGGCTTCGTCTTCTGCCGCACATACCCGCCTCCCCTCACCGGACCACCGACACCCATAAGCGACGGCCACCCAGCGGTCCGACTCCAGGAAATCTGCCAGGTGTCACATTGCCTGTGAACCATTTGAGCGCAAGCAGTATGCTTATGACAAGGGGGAGTTGCCTCAACCCAACCGTCAACCCAACCGTCAACCCAGCCGTTCCAGTGCGTCGTCGAGCATCTTCAACGTGTCGGCGCCGGCGGCCTTTTCCTCCAATGACCAGAACGACTCCAGATACTGCTGCTGCTCGTCGCCGCCCGGGTCGGAGATGATCATGCTGCCTTCGGCGCCCTCGATGTGCAGCACCAAGGCTCCCTCATCAGGGAATTCGAACAGCGCGTAGCCTCGGCGGTGGCGCGGGTACAGGCCGACCGAGAAGGGCACCACCTGAAGCGTGACGGTGGGACGCGTCGCCACGGCCCTCAGCCGCAGCAACTGCTCCCGCATCACGTCGCGTCCCCCGACGACTCGACGGATCACCGACTCGTCCACGATGAAATGGGTCTCGGGCGGCTGCTCGCGCTCGAACAACTTCTGGCGTTCCATGCGGAGTTCAACGCTGCGAGGGACCCGGGCCGGGTCCACGCCCGCGTTCTCGATCACGCACTTCGCGTAGTCCGGTGTCTGCAACAGCCCAGGCACCACGGTGACTTCGAAGTTGCGGATCACCGAGGCGACCGACTCGTAGCTGAGATAGGCGCCGTACTCGCGGCTCAGCACATCGCTGTACTTGTCCCACCACGCCGATCTGCGCACGTCCTTGGACAGCGCGAGCAGCCTCTCCTGCTGCTCGGGGCCTACCTGATAGTGCGTCAGAAGAACCCGCAGGTCGTTCGTCGAGATCCGGTTCCGGCCGCCTTCGATCCTGATCAGCTTGCTCAGCGACCAGTCCATGGCGTCCGCGACCTGCTGCTGCGTGTACGAATGCTGCTCCCGAAGCCGCCGCAGTTCCGCACGGAGGCGCGCGAGCGAAACCAGCGGATCCGGAGTCTGGGGCATGGCGGTGCTCCCCTGCATAGAGAAACCTGATGGGACGTCATCAACGCGTAAGGCAATGTGACCTATGGCAGTTGGCCACGCAGCAGAGCCTAGTACCGCGACGCCCTCGGCACACGTCCGAACGCGAAGCGCAACAGGGTGTTGATTTCGCGGAATCGTCCCGGAAGCACGGGCGGCCGACGGGTCAGCCGTACATCCGGCGCATCGCGAAGTTGATCATCTGCTCGATCGCCTTGGCGTCGAACATCACACGGTGCTCGCCGTCCAGGTCGAGGACGAAGCCATACCCGTCGGGCAGCAGGTCGAGGACTTCGGCGCCGGTGACGGTGAAGTGCCGGGACTCCTCACCGGCATACCGCTTGAGCTCCTCCAGCGAGGAGAACATCGGGATCACGGGCTCGGGTGTGTTGTGCAGTGCCAGGAAGCCCGGGCGCTCGCCGCGGGGGCAGAAGACCTTGGAGGCTATGAACACGGACTGGAAGTCCTCGCCGCTCATCATGCCGGTCGCGAAGGCGCGCACGGCATCGGTCAGGCCGGGGGCCTCCGCCCGCACCTGGGGTTCCTCGGTCGCATAGCCGTACACGACAAACGAGATTAGCGCGTCGGCTGCGCTGTCCGGGCCCGGATGGGGATTGCCAAAGTTACCCGTGGGTAGCATCATTGGGTTACCAGCCAGTACGCACCGAGCCTAAACGAACAGGCGGAGCCACACCATGGGTCACTACAAGTCGAATCTCCGCGACCTCGAGTTCAACCTTTTCGAGGTGTTCGGCCGCGAGCAGGTCTACGGCAGTGGCCCGTTCGCAGAAATGGACGTCGACACCGCCCGCTCGATCCTCACCGAGGTCGAGCGCCTGGCCGTCGGCGAGCTCGCCGACTCCTTCGCGGACGCGGACCGCAACCCCCCGGTCTTCGACCCCGCCACGAACAGCGCGACCCTGCCCGAGTCGTTCAAGAACAGCTACAAGGCCTACATGGACTCCGAGTGGTGGCGCCTCGCGCTCCCGGAGGAGATGGGCGGCACCACGACCCCGCTGTCGCTGCGCTGGTCGGTCGCCGAGCTCGTCCTCGGCGCCAACCCCGCCCTGTGGATGTACGCCGCCGGCCCCGACTTCGCCCACGTCCTGCACGTCCTCGGCACCGACGAGCAGAAGAAGATCGCCGCCCGCATGGTCGAGGGCCAGTGGGGCTCCACCATGGTGCTCACCGAGCCGGACGCCGGATCGGACGTCGGCGCGGGCCGCACCCGGGCCGTGCGCCAGGAGGACGGCACCTGGCACATCGAGGGCGTCAAACGCTTCATCACGTCGGGTGACCAGGACCTGACCGACAACATCATCCACCTGGTGCTGGCCCGCCCCGAGGGAGCCGGCCCCGGCACCAAGGGCCTGTCGCTGTTCATCGTGCCGAAGTTCCACTTCGACTGGGAGACCGGCGAACTCGGGGAGCGCAACGGCGCGTTCGTCACCAACGTCGAGCACAAGATGGGCCTCAAGGTCTCCACGACCTGCGAGCTCACGTTCGGCGGCAAGGACGGCGTGCCGGCCGTCGGCTGGCTCGTCGGCGAGGTGCACAACGGCATCGCCCAGATGTTCAAGATCATCGAGTACGCGCGCATGATGGTCGGCACGAAGGCCATCGCGACCCTGTCGACCGGCTACCTCAACGCCCTCGACTACGCCAAGCAGCGCGTGCAGGGCGCCGACATGACCCAGATGACCGACAAGGCCGCCCCGCGTGTGACCATCACGCACCACCCGGACGTGCGGCGGTCGCTCATGACGCAGAAGGCGTACGTCGAGGGCATGCGCGCGCTGGTGCTCTACACCGCGACGTGGCAGGACCGCATCGCCCAGGCCGAGGCCGAGGGCCGCCGCGACGAGGCCGCCGAGCGCGTCAACGACCTGCTGCTGCCGATCGTCAAGGGCTACGGCTCGGAGAAGTCCTACGAGCAACTGGCCCAGTCGCTCCAGATCTTCGGCGGCTCCGGGTTCCTCCAGGAGTACCCGATCGAGCAGTACATCCGGGACGCCAAGATCGACACCCTCTACGAGGGCACCACCGCGATTCAGGGCCAGGACTACTTCTTCCGCAAGATCGTCCGCGACCAGGGCAAGGCCCTGACGCAGGTGGCCGGCGAGATCCAGGAGTTCATCGCGTCCGACGCGGGCGGCGAGACTCTGGCCGCGGAGAAGGAGCTGCTCGCGCGGGCCGCGGAGGACGTCCAAGGCATCGTCGGGACGCTCATCACCCAATTCATGGCGTCCGAGCAGGACATCACCAACATCTACAAGGTCGGCCAGAACACCACGCGCCTGCTCCTGGCGTCCGGCGACCTGATCGTCGCCTGGCTGCTGCTGCGCCAGGCCGCGGTGGCCCTCGCCCGGCTGGAGCAGGGCCCCGGCGCCCGCGACAAGGCGTTCTACCAGGGCAAGGTCGCCGCGGCGAAGCACTTCGCGGCGAACATCCTGCCCCTGCTCACGCCGCAGCGGCTGATGGCCGAGCAGACCGACAACACGCTGATGGAGCTGCCGGAAGAGGCCTTCTGACCGGCACGCAGCCCCATGTGATCTGACGATTCACCAAAAGGCGTTCCCCCGAACCCGGTTCGCCCCGGGTGCGGGGGAACGCCTTTTCACCGTGCGGTCTCCCGGCGGACACCGCCGCACGCCACAATCTGCCGGTATGACGATCAGTCCGCCCGAGGAAACCGAGAAGTCCGGCGTCGGGGCGCTTGCGCGTGGATTCGGTTCGGGGGCCTTCATCGGGGCCGGGCTCGCCGGCTGCGTCGTCGCCATGGTCATCGGCGAATGGACACCCGCCGCGATCGGCCTGGGGCTGATCGCGGCGAACATCGTGCTCGTCGTCGTATGGCAGAAATACGCCGCACGCGGCCGACCGCCGCGCCCCGAACCGAGGCTCGCGCTCGCGCGGATCGAGAGCCGCCGCGCGCTGTCGTCGGAACACGCCGACATTCCCGTCGAGTTCGTGCTGACCGTCGCCCCCGACGACGCGGCCGGCTTCCGCGCGAAGGTCACGCAGGACATCAACCTCGTCGACATCCCCGACTACAAGCCGCGCACGGTCATCGTCGTCGAGTACCGGCCCGACCGGCCGTGGGACGTCAAGATCGTCACCGAGCCCGACGACCACTGGGCGCGTCGGGCGGAGACGGAAAGCATCGACTCGGCCCCCGAGTCGGCAATGGCCACCCCCGCGGCCGAAGAGGGCTGCGGATTCTGCCTGGTCGCGCTCGCCGGCCTCCTGATCGGCGCCGCGATCGTCGTGTTCGCCTGGCGCGGCGACCTGTTCGACGACGACGAAGGCCCGGGCAGCACGACGACCACCACAGTGACCGGTACCTCGTCAACGCAGGTCACCATCACCGGCGAGATCATGCTGATGCCCGGCCAAATGCGCGGTGCCGTCGAGGAGTTGATCGCGCTCGCGGGGACCGACAAGGCCGTCTCCATCGGCATCGACGAGGACTACGTATCGGTGGAGGCCCCGAAACCCACCGACCCGCGCCTGGTGGACAGCTTCCGGTTCCGCGACGACAAGGCGCGCACGGAAGGCCCCAGCGGTACGCGGTCGGCGTCCGACGAGCCGCTCATCGACCTGCGGGCGCTCCCGTACGAACGCCTCCCGCAACTGGTGATCGAGGCCAAGGCCACGCTCGGGATCGCCGCGCCCACCTCGTGGCACATCTCGTTCGACCACGACCCGATCACCGGGGCGCTGGAGATCGGCGTATCGGTACGCGACGACTACGGGCACGCGTCCCTGACGGCGGACGCGCAGGGCAACGTGACCGAACGCTCTCCGCGCTGACCTGCCCCCAGGCGGCGAACACGGACGCAGGCGTACGCTCGGTCGCGAGCATCAGGACGACCACCCGCGGTCGCGAGAACCGCGGAAGGAGCAGCATGACCTCCCCCCTCGGACACCGGTTCGACCGCGCCCACACCGATGACCTGATCCGGTACATCACCGCCTGCCCGTCGCCGTATCACGCGGTGGCGGGCGCCGCCGAGCGGCTCGAATCGGCCGGCTTCCGGCGCGTCGTCGAAACCGAGCAGTGGGAAGGCGGCCCGGGTGGGCGCTACCTGCTGCGCGGCGGCGCGCTGATCGCGTGGTTCGTCCCGGAGGGGAGCCGCAACACCACCGGCTTCCGCATCGTCGGCGCCCACACCGACTCGCCCAACCTGCGCGTCAAGCCGCGCCCCGACACCGGCCGGGTGGGCTGGCGGCAGATCGCCGTCGAGCTGTACGGCGGCACGCTCCTGAACACCTGGCTCGACCGCGACCTCGGCCTGTCCGGACGTCTCGCACTCCGCGACGGCAGCGAACACCTCGTGCACGTCGACCGGGCGCTGCTGCGCGTCCCGCAACTGGCCATCCACCTCGACCGCGCGGTCAACGAGGGCATGACCCTCGACAAGCAGCAGCACATGACGCCGGTGTGGGGCCTCGGCCCGGTCGTCGAGGGCGACCTCGTCGAATTCGTCGCCAAGGAGGCCGGGGTCGCGCCCGGCGACGTCGCCGGCTGGGACCTCATGGTGCACGACGTGCAGCCGCCGGCGTACCTCGGCCGCGACCGCGAACTCCTCGCCGCGGGCCGACTCGACAACCTCGTCTCCGTACACGCCGGCCTCGCCGCGCTGCTCGCCGCCGCCGCGGGCGACGGCCTGACCCACATCCCCGTGCTCGCGGCGTTCGACCACGAGGAGGTCGGCAGCAACACGACCACGGGCGCGGGCGGGCCGCTGCTGGAGAACACCCTGCGGCGCATCATCGGCTCGCAGCATTGGGACGACCAGGCGCGCGCCTTCGCCGACACGCTGTGCTTGTCCAGCGACGTCGGCCACGCCGTCCACCCCAACTACGCCGAACGCCACGACCCCGACCACCACCCGCTGCCCAACGGCGGGCCGATCCTCAAGGTCAACGCCAACCAGCGCTACGCGACCGACGCCAGGGGCCGCGCGGTGTGGGCGGCGGCGTGCGAGCGCGCGGGCGTGCCGTGGCAGACGTTCGTGAGCCGCAACTCGATCCCGTGCGGGTCGACGATCGGCCCGATCACCGCGACGCGGCTCGGGGTGGAGACCGTCGACGTCGGCATCGCGATGCTGTCGATGCACTCGGCCCGCGAATTGTGCGGCGCGTCGGACCCCTATTTGTTGGCGTCGGCGATGAACGCGTTCCTGGAGAGCTGAGGGGCCTCAGGCCTCGGGTTCGCGCCCATCCCCCGGCTCGGCGGCGGACGCGTCGATGCCGGCCAGCACGAGCGTGAGTTCGTCGGCACCGCCCTCGACCACGCGCACCGGCACACCCCAGTCCTGCTGGTGCACGTGGCACGCCGGATACTCGACCGGCTTGCCGTCGGCGCCGAGCGCGTCGCACGAGGCCGCCATCGCCGAGACGTGCAGCACCCCCTCGGCGACCGACTCGTCGAGCATGAGGATCCGCGCCAAATCGGTGCCCGGGCCTTCGCCGACGAGCAGCATGCCGGGCGGGGCGGCCTCGACCAGCAGGCGCGTCGCGGGCCCGTACCGGTCGTCGAGCCGCTGCCCCGGCGGCACGTCGAAGACCACGCTCAGGCGGACCCTGCCCGGTCCGATCTCGACCGGCGGACGCCCGGTGCGATGGGCCTGCTCGGGCATCGCCAGCGCCTCGTCGGGCATGCGTACGCGCGTCAGCCGGTGGGCGGCCGACTCGACGACCATGACGTACACGCCGTCGTCGTCCGCGACCACCACGGCGTCCGACGGCTCGCGCAGGTCGGCGACCAGGGTTGTGACCGTGCGGGTGGCCGGGTCGAACCGCCGCAGCGCGCCGTTGTAGGTGTCACAGACCGCGACCGAGCCGTCCGGGAGGGTCGTCACGCCCAGCGGGTGCTGGAACAGGGCCTGGCCCGCGTCGCCGTCACGCAGCCCGAAGTCGAACAGGCCTTCGCCGACCGCCGTGGTGACCTGGCCGTCGGTCAGCTCCCGCAGAGCGGACGTCTCGGCGTCCGCGATCCACAGCGTGTGCCCGTCCGGGGAGACCGCGAGGCCCGACGGCTGCGCGAACCACGCGGTGTCGACCGGGCCGTCCTCCAGGCCCTCGTTCGTCGTCCCCGCGAGCACGTCGACCGCCTCGCCGACCGGGTCGAACTCCCACAGCTGGTGAACCCCGGCCATCGCGACGACCACGCGCCCGCCGAACCACGCCACGTCCCACGGACTCGACAGGTCCACGTCGCGCGAGCCGCCCGACGTCGCCGCGCCCTGCCACCACTGCCGCCCGGTGCCGGCGACCGTACGCACGGTGCCGGTCGCCAGCGAGACGCCTCGCAGCGCGTGGTTCGCGGTGTCGGCCACGACCACGTCGTAGCCGACATGCGCGGCCACCTCGGCGGGCAGCAGCGCGAGCCCCTGCGGCTCGGCGAACGACGCGTGCCGGGGGCCGCCGTCCACGAGCCCGCGCTGCCCGCCGCCGATGCGGCGCAGCACCGTGACGCCGTCGTCGGCGAGCTCGACCAGCGAGTGGTGCCCGGAGTCGGCGGCCAGCAGCGTGCCCGACGGCAGCCGCAGCGCCTTTCCGGGGAACCGCAGATCGGTGCGCGGCGGCTCGGCCGGCACGTAGGGGCCGTCGCCGCGGTGCAGCGTGCGCTTGCGCTCGTGCTCGGCGACCAGTTCCGCGACCAGGGCGTCGACGGCGTGGCCGTGGCCCTCCCCGGCGAGCTGGGCGACAACGTAGCCCTCCGGGTCGATCACCACGAGGGTGGGCCAGGCGCGGACGGCGTACTGCCGCCACGTGGCCATGTCGGGGTCGTCGAGGACGGCGTGGTGCACCTCATACCGCTCGACCGCGGCGAGCACCGCCTGGTGGTCCGTCTCGTGGGCGAACTTCGGCGAGTGGACGCCGACCACCACGAGGACGTCGCGGTACTTCTCCTCCAGCTCGCGCAGCTCGTCGAGCACGTGCAGGCAGTTCACACAGCAGAACGTCCAGAAGTCCAGGAGCACGCACTTGCCGCGGAGGTCGGAAAGGGTGACGTCCTTGCCGCCGGTGTTGATCCATCCACCGGAACCCACAAGCTCGGGGGCGCGGACTCGGACGCGGCGCGGGGTGCTGCTCATGAACTCCAGTCAAACACCTGGTGGGGGCAATTTCCCGGAGGTTCGGGCGGGACTGCCCCCACGGCGTGCGTCAGCCGAGGCGGCGGTCCTTCAGGACGGGGAAATCGGCACGCGTCTTGGCGACCAGGGCGGTGTCGATCTCCGCGGTGAGGACGCGGCCCTCCGTGCCTGCCTCGGCGACGACCTCGCCCCACGGGTCGACGACCATGCTGTGTCCGCCCTGCGCGATGCCGGCCTGCGTGCCCGCGGTGTTGCAGGCCAGCACGAACACCTGGTTCTCGACCGCGCGGGCGCGGGCCAGCAGACGCCAGTGCTCGACCCTCCGCGCGGGCCAGGCGGCCGGGACGACCAGGACTTCGGCGCCCGCGTCCAGCAGCAGCCGGAACATCTCGGGGAAACGCAGGTCGTAGCAGGTGGCGAAACCGAGGGTGCCGAACGGGGTCGCAAGGACCACCGGCCCGTCTCCCGGGCCCATGATGGCCGCCTCACCGCTGTCGAAGCCGAAGCGGTGGACCTTGCGGTACGTCGTGCGCAGGCCGCCGTCCGGGCCGAACATCAGCGACGTGTTGTAGCGGGCGCCGTCGGCGTCGCGTTCGACGATGCTGCCCGCGTGCAGCCACACCCCCGCGTCGCGGGCCGCGTCGGCCATCGCCCGGGCGGTGGGTCCGTCGAGCGGCTCGGCACCGGCCTCCCACCCCGAGTAGTCCCAGCCGCCGGCCGCCCACAGCTCCGGCAGGACGACGAGGTGGTCGCCCGCGCGCCCGCGCACGAGCCGGGCGGCCTCCGCGACGCGGTCCGCCGCCGGCACGGCGAGATCGACATCGAGTTGAATCAGGGACACCCGCACGCAGACCACCACATCCCATGAGTGTTGTCCGTCGGACTGGAGGCGAAGCCTGCTCCGCTTCGCGCGAACCGGCTGCCCCAGGCTCTTTCGCAGCGTAACGTGCCTGCACAGGATGCCGGGTCTGCCGGGTCCGGGACGGGCCGCGCCGGGGCACCACGACACCAGAGGTTCGCCGTGAGCAATGATCTCCAGTATCTCGTCGACGCGTGGGAGCAGTCGGTGGACTCGCTCGCCGACGTGTGCGCCGTCCTCACCGAGGGCCAGTGGAACCGGGCGACCGAGTGCCCCGGCTGGTCGATACGCGACGTGGTGTCGCATGTGATCGGCGTGGAACGGGAGTTGCTGGGCGACCCGCGGCCGATCCACCATCTGCCCGGTGATCTGGCGCACTTGCGCCCGGGCAACGAGTTCGCCCGCTACTGCGAGATACCCGTGGACGTACGCCGCTGCCACACCGCGGCCGAGATGACCGGCGAGCTGGCCGACGTGGTCCGGCGGCGGAAGCGGATGCTGCGGGAGAGCAACTGCGCGCCGGAGACCGAGGTGCGCGGCATGATGGGGCGCAGCACGCCGTACCGACAGCTCTTGCAGTCCCGGGTGTTCGACGCGTGGACGCACCTGCAGGACGTCCGCCGCGCGACCGGTCGGCCCGGCGACCTCGACACCCCGGCAGCACGGGTGTCCCGGGACTTCCTGGTCGCGCAACTCCCGCGCGTGGTCGCCGAGAAGGCGGGGGTCGCGCCGGGCCACGCGGTCGTGTTCGACGTGCACGGGCCGCTGGAGTTCATGCGCACGGTCACCGTGGCGCCGGGCGGGCGCGGGATGGTCGGCCAACAGGTCGCGATGGCGCCGCTGGTGGCGCTGAAGACGGACTGGGAGACGTTCGCGCGGATGATGTGCGGACGGATCCGGCCGACCGCCGCGGACCTCAAGATCGAGGGTGATCCGCGGACGGCCGACCGGATTCTGGCGGAGATCACCGTCACGCAGTGACTGGCGGTTCCTTGCCCGGAGCGAGGCGGGTGTGTCAGCTCCAGGCGATGAGCCGCTCGGGGCGTTCGAGGGCCGCCGCGGTGTCCGCGAGGACCTTCGAGCCGAGTTCGCCGTCCACCATGCGGTGGTCGAACGACAGGGCGAGCGTGGTGACCTGCCGGGGTTTCACTTTCCCCTTGTGGACCCACGGCAGTTCGCGGATCGCACCGACCGCGAGGATCGCCGCCTCACCCGGGTTGAGGATCGGGGTCCCGCCGTCGACGCCGAAGACGCCCACGTTGGTGATGGTGACGGTGCCGCCCGCGAGGTCGGCGGGGGGTGTCCGGCCGGCCCGCGCCGTCGCGGCGAGGTCGGCCAGGGCTCGCGCCAGGTCGACGAGCGAAAGCCCGCCCGCGTCCTTGATGTTCGGCACCAGCAGGCCGCGCGGGGTGGCCGCGGCGATGCCGAGGTTGACCGTGTCCTTGACGACGATCTCGCGGTTCGCGTCGTCCCACGACGCGTTGACGTCGGGGTTGCGGCGTACCGCGCACAGCAGGGCCTTGGCGACCAGCAGCAGCGGCGAGACCTTCACCTCGGCGAACTCCGGGAGCACGCGCAGCCTTTCGGCCAGTCTGACGCTGCGCGTGACGTCGACCTGCACCCACTCGGTGACGTGCGGCGCGGTGAACGCGCTGGCCACCATCGCTTCCGCGGTCGCCTTGCGCACGCCCTTGACGGGGATGCGCCGTTCGCCGCCGGGCGGCACGGCCGGGACCTGGTCGGGCGCGGCGGCCCGCTCCGCCGCCTCGTGCACGTCCTCGCGCGTGACGACGCCGCCGGGGCCCGACGGCACCAGGGACGCCAGGTCGACACCGAGGTCGCGCGCGAGCTTGCGCACCGGAGGCTTCGCGAGCACGAGGACGCTGGCGGACGGCGCGGCCTCCGGTGTCGGGGCAGCCGGTCGGGGCTGCTCCGCAGGCGACGCGGCCGAGAGCGGTGCCGCCGCGGTGGGCGCGGCCACGGTTGGCGCGGTCGAAGCTGTCGCGGTCGGCGGGGACGGCGGCGAGCCCGGACGGGACGGGCCGCGCGCCGGGCCGGACGGCTTGGTCCGGGGGCGGCGGTGCGTGCCGCCCGTGCGGACGCCGTAGCCCACGAGGACCGCCTCCCGGCCCGCCCCCGGGTTCTCGGCGCCGTTCGGCGCCGGGCCGCCCGCATCGGCTGCCTCGGCCGGCTCTCCGGTCTCGGCCTCGTCCGCCGGTGCCGCCGGGCCCGGCTCGCTTCCGCCGTCCACGCGCACCGCGATGATCGGCGTGCCGACCGGCACGGTGTCGCCCTCCTCGGCGAGGAGTTCGCTCACCACGCCATCGAACGGACACGGGAGTTCGACGAGAGCTTTCGCGGTCTCCACCTCGACGATCACCTGGCCGTCGGTGACGGTGTCGCCGACCGCGACCCGCCACGCGACGATGTCCGCCTCCAGAAGGCCCTCGCCGACGTCGGGCATGACGAACTGCTGGATCTGCGCCATTCCGTTTCCCCTCACCACGCCGGTCACCACGCCAGCGAACGGTCGACGGCATCCAGCACCCGGTCCAGGTCGGGCAGGTACTCCTCCTCGACCCGGGACGGCGGGTAGGGCGTGTGGTAGCCGCCGACCCGCAGCACGGGCGCCTCCAGGTGGTAGAAGCACCGCTCGGTCACGCGCGCGGCGATCTCGGCGCCGACGCCGTGGTACGCGGGCGCCTCGTGCACGACGACCAGGCGCCCGGTCCGGCGCACGGATTCCTCCACGGCCGGGAAGTCGATCGGCGACACCGAGCGCAGGTCGATGACCTCCAGCTCGCGGCCGTCGTCGGCGGCAGCCGCGGTGGCGGCGTCCAGGCAGGTCTGCACCATGGGCCCGTAGGCGACCAGCGTGCAGTCGCGGCCGGGGCGTACGACGCGCGCGCTGTGCAGCGGGTCGGGGGTCGCGGCCGGGTCGACCTCGGCCTTGGTCCAGTAGCGGCGCTTCGGTTCGAGGAACACCACCGGGTCGTCGGACCGGATGGCCTGCTGGATCATCCAGTAGGCGTCGACCGGGGTCGACGGCGACACGACGCGCAGGCCCGCGGTGTGCGCGAAGTACGCCTCCGGCGATTCGCTGTGGTGTTCGACCGCGCCGATGCCGCCGCCGTACGGGATGCGCACGACGACAGGGACTTTCACGTGTCCGAGCGCCCGCGCGTGCATCTTGGCGAGCTGCGACACGATCTGGTCGTACGCCGGGTAGACGAACCCGTCGAACTGGATCTCGGCGACCGGCCGGTAGCCGGCCAGCGCCAGGCCGATCGCGGTGCCGATGATGCCGGACTCCGCCAGCGGGGTGTCGACGACGCGGTCCTCGCCGAAGTCCTTCTGGAGGCCGTCGGTGACGCGGAAGACGCCGCCGAGCTTTCCGACGTCCTCGCCCATGATGAGGGTCTTGGGGTCGTCCTCCAGGGCCCGCCGCAGGCCCGCGTTGATCGCCTGCGCCATGGTCATGGCGGCCGGCCGGCTGCCCGTGGTCTCGGCCATCACTGCCCGCCCTCCTGCCCGTGGTGTGCGCCCTGGTCGGCGAACGACGCCTGGTAGGCGCTGAATTCGGCCCGCTCTTCGTCGACCAGCGGGTGGGGTTCGGCGTACACGTGGTCGAACATCAGCGTCGGATCGGGGTCGGGCATCGTGCGGACGCCGTTCCGGACGCGCTTGGCGAGCTCGTCGCTCTCCGCTTCGAGCCCGGCGAAGAAATCGGCGTCGGCCAGGCCGTTCCCCAGCAGGAACGCCTTCAGGCGCTCGATCGGGTCCTTGAGCTTCCACGCCTCCAGCTCCGCGGCGAGCCGGTAACGCGTCGGGTCGTCGGAGGTGGTGTGCGCGCCCATGCGGTACGTGAACGCCTCGATCAGCATCGGGCCTTCACCGCGCCGGGCCCGCTCCAGCGCGCCGCGCGTCACCGCGAGACAGGCCAGCACGTCGTTTCCGTCGACCCGCACCCCGGGAAATCCGAAACCCGCCGCACGCTGATAGAGCGGAACCCGCATCTGGCGTTCGGTCGGCTCGGAAATGGCCCATTGATTGTTCTGGCAGAAGAACACGACGGGTGCGTTGAACACCGCCGCGAACGTGAACGCCTCGTTGACGTCACCCTGGCTGGAAGCGCCGTCACCGAAATACGCGATGACCGCGCCTTCCTGGCCGGAACGTTGCTGTCCCATCGCATATCCGACCGCGTGCAAAGTCTGCGCGCCGATGACGATGGTGTAGAGGTGGAAGTTATTGCTGTTGGGGTCCCACCCCCCGTGATTGACGCCGCGGAACATGCCGAGCAGATTCAGCGGGTCGACTCCGCGGCACCACGCGACGCCGTGCTCGCGGTAGGTCGGGAACGCGTAGTCCTGCTTCCCCAGCGCCCGGCCGGAGCCGACCTGTGCCGCCTCCTGGCCGAGCAGCGAGGCCCACAGGCCCAGCTCCCCCTGGCGTTGCAGCGCGGTGGCCTCGGCGTCGAAGCGGCGTACCAGCACCAGGTCGCGGTACAGGCCGCGGTATTCGTCGTCGGTCAGGTCGAGCGACCAGTCCGGGTGCGCCACGCGCTCCCCCTCCGGGGAGAGCAGTTGGACGAGCCCCGGCGGACGAGTCGCGTCCGTGTCGGGGCGAACCGGATCGGTGGGGTCGACGCCCGCCCGGGGCCCTCCCACATGGTCCACTGCCACGTTTTCTCCTCGGTCTGTCCGGCCCCCGGGATCACCGTGGGCCGAATCCGGCTTGCCGTGTCCGGTTTCCGCGCGGGGTGTGCGCGACATACCGGGCCACGACGGGTGGCTGTACTCCCAGAAACAAGGATGTCCTAGGAATTCCCGGGTGAATCCGGGTTGGCACCTGCGCACAGGCATGCGGTTCCCGGAAACACCGGCCCCGCACACCGGAACGTTACCCGCCGGTCAGCTCCGCAGATAGCGGCAACCGCCCAGAGAAACCCGATCCACTTTGCCGAGGACCCACAACAACCCGCGTGGACCACCGGCCTTACGGTCTCCGGCCCGTGCGCGGTCCGAAACACGGCTCAGGGCGTCTGCCGGTCGAGGAGGGAGCGGAACGGACCCGTCGTGGCGGTGAGTTGGGCCCACGTGCCGCGTTGGACGAGGCGCCCTCGGTCGAGGACGAGGATCTCGTCGACGGTGTCGAGGCCGGTAAGGCGGTGGGTGATCAGGACGGTGGTGCGGTGCTCCGTCGCGGTGAGGAGGTCGGCGGTCAGGGCGTCGGCGGTCGGCGCGTCGAGGTGTTCGGCCGGTTCGTCGAGGATGAGGACCTCGAAGTCGGCCAGCAGCGCGCGGGCGAGGGCGAGGCGTTGGCGTTGGCCGCCGGACATGCGGGCACCGTGTTCGCCGACCATCGTGTCCAGGCCTCGCGGGAGGCTGTCGACCCAGTCGAGGAGCCGGGCGCGGGCCAGCACGTCGCGGATCGCGGCGTCGTCGCAGCCGGGGCGGGCGAGGCGCAGGTTCTCGCGGACCGAGCTGTCGAAGATGTGGGCGTCCTGGGCGCACAGGCCGATGACGCGGCGGACGTCGTCGCCGCCGAGGTCGGTGAGAGAGGCGGACGCGGTGTCCGAGGCCAGGTGTACATCGCCGGCGGACGGTTCGAGGAACCGCAGCAGCACCTGCGCCAGCGTGGTCTTGCCGGAGCCGCTGGGCCCGACGACGGCGATGCGCCGGCCGGGGGCCAGATCGAGGTCGATGCCGTCCAGGGCCGCAGGGCCGGTGTCGGTCCAGCGGGCTTGCAGGCCGCGTATGTGCAGGCTGTGCGGGGCGGGCGGCAGGGGATCGGGGGTTGCGGGCTCGCGAACCGGCACGGGCGTGTCGACGACTTCGAAGACGCGCGCGGCGGCGCGTCCGGCGGAGTCCAGGTGGCGGCCGGCGGACGGCAGCACGGCCGTTGCCTCGAACGCGGCCAGCGGGGTGAGGATGACGAGGGCGAGGAGGACGCCGTCGAGGCGGCCCGCCGCGACGGCGGTGATGCCGACGAACGCGCATCCCCAGACCGTCGCACCGGCCGCGAGCGCGGCCAGCCCGGAGCCGAGGCCCGCACCGTGGGCTTGGCGCGTCTCGGTGCGGCGCAGGCGTGCGTCGACGGCGTCGACCGCGGACAGCCGGGCGGGCGCGGCGCCGGCGGCGATGAGTTCGGGCGCGCCGCGGAGGAGTTCGGCGATGTCGGTGGACAGTTCGCCGCGTACGGCCGCGATGCGGCGCTCGGCGCGGCGGGCGAACCGGGCGGCTGCGCAGGGGACGATGATGCCCGCGGTCAGGAGCCCTGCGGCGAGGACGGCGCCGGCCTCGGGGAGGAAGACCGCGGTCGCTCCGACCGCGGCGACGCTGACGGCGGCCGCGACGGCGGCGGGCAGCAGGGCGCGGAGGAAGAAGTCCTGGACGGCGTCGACGTCGGCGACGAGGCGGGAGAGGAGGTCGCCGCGCCGGAAGGCGGGGAGGCCGGCGGGGGCGAGGCGTTCGAGGTGTTCGTACACGCGGGCGCGGAGATCAGCGAGGATCCGGAAGGCGGCATCGTGCGAGACCAGGCGCTCGGCGTAGCGGAAGACCGCGCGGGAGATGCCCAGCGCGCGGACGGACGTGACGGCGACCATGAGGGTGAGCACGGGCGGGTGCTGGGATGCGCGGGAGATGAGCCACGCGGAGGTCGCCATGAGGCCGACGGAGCTGCCGAGCGCGACCGCGCCGAGGAGGACGGCGAGGGCGAGGCGGGAACGGACGGGGCGAGCGAGGGTCAGGAGGCGGTGGAGGGTGTTGCTTTTGGTGTGGGTGGTGTGGATTGTCGTGCGGCGGATCGGAGGGGCGGCGGTTGGGTTGTCCGATGATCGGTTCGCGGAGACGGTCTGGGGATGAGGGGTCGGCGTCGACGGTGGGCCCGCGACCGCCGCGGTACTTCCGTTCTCCTCCCGCTCCAACCGCACGACGTGGTCCGCGATCGCCGTCAGTGCCGGGCGGTGGGTTGCGACCAGGAGCGTCCGGCCCTTCGCGAGTCGGCGTACGGCATCGACCACCACGGCCTCGCTCGCCCCGTCCAGGTTCGCCGTGGGCTCGTCGAGCAGGACGATGGGACGGTCCGCGAGGAAAGCACGTGCCAGGGCGAGGCGTTGGCGCTGTCCCGCGGACAGGCCCGTGCCGTCCTCGCCCAACCGCGCGTCGAGTCCGCCGGCCGCCGCCACGAACTCGTCGGCGTGCGCGGCTCGGAGAGCGGCGTGCAGGCGTTCGTCGTCGGCGTCGGGTGCGGCCATGCGGAGGTTGTCGGCGATCGAACCGGCGAACAGGTACGGCCGTTGCGGCATCCAAGCGATGTGCGACCGCCACGCCTCGGGATCGAGGTCGGCCAGGTCGACGCCGTCGACGGTGACGCGTCCGGAGGCGGGGGCGGAGAACGCGAGCAGCGCGGCGAAGACCGTGGACTTGCCGATGCCGCTGGGGCCGACGAGCGCCGTGGTCTCGCCGGGGCGCAGGACGAGCGACGCGCCCGAGACGGACGGCTCGGTGCGGTCGGCATGGCGTACGACGAGGTCTTCGACGCGGATGACGGCGTCGGCCGCGATCGGCGTACGGGCGGGGTCGGGGGCCTGTGGATTCCCCTCCTCCTCCAACACCGCGAAAACCCGCTCGGCCGCCGCCAGCCCCTCCACACTCGCGTGGTACTCCGCCCCGACCTGACGCAACGGCAGATACGCCTCCGGCGCCAGAATCAGCGCGACGAGCGCGGTGTGCAGGTCCAGGTCCCCGTCCACCAGCCGCAGTCCCACCCCGACCGCGACCAACGCGACCGAGATCGTCGCCAGCAGCTCCAGGGCGAACGACGACAAGAACGCCACCCGCAGCGTCTTGAGCGTCGCCTTGCGGTACTCGTCCGTGATCGTCCGGATCGATGCCGCCTGCGCCTTGGCTCGCCCGAACACCTTCAGCGTCGGCAGCCCCGCGACCACGTCCAGGAAGTGCCCGGCCAGCCGCTCCAGCACCCGCCACTGCCGGTCCATGTACTTCTGCGTCGCCATCCCGATCAACGCCATGAACACGGGGATGAGCGGCAGCGTGACGACGATCGTCACCGCCGCGATCCAGTCGCCCGTGACGATCCGCGCGACGACCGCGACCGGCACGATCACGGCAAGCACGAGTTGCGGCAGGTAACGCGCGAAGTAGCCGTCCAGCGCGTCGATTCCGCGGGTCGCCAGCGTGGTCAGCTCGCCCGTGCGCGTGCCCGTGAGCCATGCCGGCCCCAGCCGCATCACGTGCGCGAGCAGGCGGCGGCGCAGTTGCGATTTGACCGCCGCCGATGTGCGGTGCGCCGCGACCTCCGTCAGCCACGCCACCAGCGCGCGCCCGGCCGCGACGAAGGCCAGTGCGAGCAACGGCGTACGCAGATCGGCCACGCCCTTGCCGTCCTCGAACGCCCCGACGATCAAGGTCGCGAGCAGCCCCGCCTGCGCGATGACGAGGCCCGCGCCCACCGCCCCGAGCAGGACGGTGAGAGCGAGGAAGCCCCGGGTGGCTCGGGCGTGGCGCAGCAGGCGCGGGTCTACAGGTCTCATCGCTCTTCGAGGTCGTGGTTACAGGGCCGTTCACTCGGGTGCGGCCGTCGCGCGGACACGGTCTTCACCCCGCCCCGTGCGGGACGGTCTCCGGGATGTGCTGGGTCCCGATCCGCTTGCGGAAGACCCAGTACGTCCATCCCTGGTAGCACAGCACGATCGGCGTCATGATCACCGCGACCCACGTCATGATCTTGAGCGTGTAGGGCGTCGACGCCGCGTTGTCGGTGGTCAGGTTGTACGCGTCGGCGATGCTGGACGGCATCACGTTCGGGAACAGTGCGAGGAACAGCATCGTCACCGCCGCGATCACGGTCACCCCGGACATCACGAAGGCCCAGCCCTCCCGCCCGGCCCGGTTGAGGGCCAGTGCCGCGAGCAGCGCGGCGACGGCGACCGCCACGGCCCACACGCTCTTGCCGTTGCCGCTCTCGGCCTGCGTCCACACCAGGAACGCGGTGGTCAGGACCACGGTCGCCAGGCCGAGCCGGAAGGCGAGGGCGTTGGCCCGGTGCCGCACGTCGCCGACCGTCTTGAGGCCGACGAAGACCGCGCCGTGGAAGGTGAACAGCACGAGGGTGACCGCACCGCCGAGCAGGGCGTGGGGGCCGAGCAGGTCGGCGAGGTTGCCGGCGTACTCCTTGTCGGCGCCGATCGGCACGCCGCGCACCATGTCGGCGAAGACGACACCCCACAAGAAGGCCGGGAGCAACGAGCCCCAGAAGATGGCGTTCTCCCAGTTGCGCTTCCAGCGTGCGTCGTTGCGCTTGGCGCGGTACTCGAACGCGACGCCGCGGAGGATGAGCGCGACGAGGATGACCAGCAGCGGCAGGTAGAAGCCGCTGAAGAGGGTGGCGTACCAGTCGGGGAAGGCGGCGAACGTCGCGCCCGCCGCGGTGATCAGCCACACTTCGTTGCCGTCCCAGACCGGGCCGATCGTGTTGATCAGCACCCGGCGCTCGGTTTCGTCGCGGGCGAGCACCTTGGTGAGGACGCCGACGCCGAAGTCGAAGCCCTCCAGGAAGAAGTAGCCGGTCCACAGGACGGCGATCAGGATGAACCAGACGGTGGTGAGTTCCATCGCGGATGTCCTCGAATGTCCTCGGAGTCCTTGGGTGGTCCCGCGCCGTCAGTACGCGAAGGCGAGCGGTCGGTCGGCGTCGTCGGCGTCGTCCGAGCCCGGAGGGGCGTCCGGTCCGTCCGGGCGGGCGGTCTCGACGGGGGGCGGTCCGGCCTTGACGTAGCGCCGCAGCAGGCCGAGTTCGACGACGGCCAGCACGCCGTACAGCAGGGTGAAGACGATCAGCGAGGTCAGCACCTCACCGCCGGTGACGTTGGGCGACACCGCCGACTCGGTCTTCAGTACGCCGAAGACCACCCACGGCTGGCGGCCCATCTCGGTGAAGATCCAGCCCGCGGAGTTGCCCAGCAGCGGGAAGGCCATGGTCCACAGTCCGATGCGCCAGACCCACTTGTTGGTCGGCAGCGCGCGCTTCTTGCGGGTGAGCCACAGGCCGGCGGCGCCGACCGCGAACGACGTCATGCCGAAGCCGATCATGAGTCGGAAGCCCCAGTAGGTCACCGGGATGTTCGGGCGGTAGTCGCCGGGGCCGTACTTCTCCTCCATCTGCCGCTGGAGGTCGTTGATGCCGGGCAATTCGGCGTCGAAGTCGCTCTTGGCCAGGAAGGACAGTGCGCCGGGAACCTCGATGGCGACCTCGTTGTGGCCCTTGTTGACGTCGCCGTACGCGAACACCGAGAACGGCGCCGGTTGTTCGGTGTCCCACAGCGCCTCGGCGGAGGCCATCTTCATCGGCTGCTGCTCGTACATGATCTTGCCTTGGAAGTCGCCGGTGATCGCGACGCCGAGGCCGGCGACGACGGCGACCCACAGGCCGAGGCGGAGCGACGGCCGGAAGACGTCGACCTCGTTGCGCTTGCGCAGGTGCCAGCAGCTGATGCCGACGAGGAACGCGGCCGAGGTCAGGAAAGCCGCGGTGATGACGTGTGCGAACGCGCTGACGGCGGTGTTCTGGGTGAGCACCGCGACGAAGTCGGTGAGTTCGGCGCGGCCGGTCTCGGGGTTGATGCGGTAGCCGGTCGGGTGCTGCATCCAGGAGTTCGCGGCGAGGATGAAGTACCCGGACAGCATGGTGCCGATCGCGGCGGCCCAGATGGACGCGAGGTGGATCCGGCGGGGCAGCTTGTCCCAGCCGAAGATCCACAGACCGAGGAAGGTCGATTCGAGGAAGAACGCCAGCAGTGCCTCGATCGCGAGGGGTGCCCCGAAGACGTCACCGACGAAGCGGGAGTAGTCGGACCAGTTCATACCGAACTGGAACTCCTGCACGATGCCGGTCACGAGGCCCATCGCAAAGTTGATGAGGAAGAGCTTCCCCCAGAACTTCGTCGCGCGGAGATAGTGCTCCTTGCCCGTGCGGTGCCAGGCGGTCTGGAGGCAGGCGACGAGCGTCGACAGGCCGATGGTCAGGGGAACGAACAGGAAGTGGTAGACGGTCGTGATGCCGAACTGCCACCGGGCGACGTCCAGCGGATCGAGGGCGAGGTCCACGGACGACCTCCTCTGAGAAGAATCGTTTTGACGGCCGGGGCGAACCCTGACGAAACATGACGCACCGGCCATCCGAAGACGGCACGACTTTGTGCATGGATTCACAAAGTCGAGCTTGTGCATCCGTTCACAAACTCTAACGAGGGGGGTCCGGCGCCTCGCGCGCGGGGTATCCGGAGGCCTCGGACGAAGCGGGGAGGCGAGGGCCGCTGCGGACCCTCGCCTCCCCGCTCAAAACCGTCGGCGCGCAGAACCGTCGGGCTCAGCGCAAGCGCGCCGCGACCTCCAGGAACAAGTCGTTGGCTTCCTTCTCGCCGATCGTCACGCGGCAGCCCTCGCCCTCGAACGGCCGCACCGCGACCCCCGCCGCACCGCACGCCGCGGCGAACTCCGAGGTCCGGTCGCCGAGCCGCAGCCAGACGAAGTTGGCCTGCGTCTCCGGGACCGTCCACCCCTGCGCGCGCAGCGTGTCCACGACCCGGGTCCGCTCGCCGACCAACGCCTCCACGCGCTCCAGCAGCTGCGCCTCGGCGCGCAGCGAGGCGACCGCGGCGTCCTGGGCGAGCTGGCTCACCCCGAACGGCACCGCCGTCTTGCGCAGCGCCTCGGCCACCGGCTCGTGCGCGACGGCGAACCCGACCCGCAGCCCGGCCAGGCCGTACGCCTTGGAGAACGTGCGCAGCACCGCGACGTTGGGGCGGTCCCGGTACAGCTCGACGCCGTCCGGGACCTCCGGGTCGCGCACGAATTCCTTGTACGCCTCGTCGAGCACCACGAGGACGTCGGACGGCACGCGGTCGAAGAAGCGCACCAGCTCGTCACGGCGCAGGGACCTGCCGGTCGGGTTGTTCGGGTTGCAGACGAAGATCAGCCGCGTGCGCCCGGTGACCGCGGCGGCCATCGCGTCCAGGTCGTGGCCCTCGTCCGCGAGCAGCGGCACCTGCACCGACGTCGCGCCGGAGATCTGCGTGATGATCGGGTAGGCCTCGAACGACCGCCACGCGTAGATCACTTCGTCCCCGGGACCGGACGTCGCCTGCAGCAGTTGCTGGGCCACGCCGACCGACCCGGTGCCGGTCGCGACGTGCGCGGGCGGCACCCCGAAGTGCTCCGCGATCTCGGCGATGAGCTCGCCGCACGCCATGTCGGGGTAGCGGTTGACCGAGCCGGCGGCCTCGGCCACCTTCTCCAGCACGTCCGGCAGCGGCGGGTAGGGGTTCTCGTTCGACGACAGCTTGTACGACGGAGCCCCGCCGCCCGCGGCGGCCGGTCGGCCCGGCTTGTACGCCGGCAGGGTGTCGAGCACGCCGCGCAGCCGGGGCCCGGTCGTACCGGCGTTGTCGTGGGTCACCGCAGTCCTCCAAAGGTGCCTGTGCCTCGTGTCGCGTCCGCGCGACGCACTTCGCCCCCGACCTTACGTTTCCGGTCCCGGCCCGTGTCGGGCCCGTCCGCCGGCCCCGCCCGACCCGGGTCGGGCGGTCCTCGACGCCAGGTATGCGGAAAACCGTTTCTTCGCAAAAGGAAGACCATGCCAGGCGCTTCGCCACCCGAACGGCCCTAGTGTCGGTCCCGATGACTGTTGACCAGGGGGTGCCCCGGCGGCGTCCCGCACGCGTCGGCATCCGGGACGTGGCGGCTGCGGCCGGGGTGTCGATCACGACCGTATCCGATGCGCTGAACGGCAAGGGCCGGCTGCCCGAATCCACGCGCCTGCACGTGCGCGAGATCGCCGACCGGCTCGGCTACCGTCCCTCCGCCGCCGCCCGCACGCTGCGCACCGGACGCTCCGGGCTCATCGGTCTGACCACCACGAACCACGCCGCGGAGCCGTTCGCGCTGTCCGAATACGGCTGGTTCACCGAGCTCGTGCGCGCCGCCACCGGTGCCGCACTCGACCGCGGCTACGCCCTGGTCGTGCTGCCCACATCGTCGCGCCACGACGTGTGGAGCAACGTCGCGCTCGACGGCACGATCGTCGTCGACCCCGCCGACGACGATCCGATGGTCCGTGAACTCCTGCGCCGGGGCGTACCCGTGGTGACCGGGGGCCACCCCGGCGCGAGCGTGGTGCACGGCTGGGTCGACATCGACCACGCGCTCGCGATGGACACGGTGCTGGACCACCTCGCCGAAGCCGGCGGGCGCCGCATCGCGCTGCTCGCGGCCGAGGACGGCAGGTACGCGCGGCGGTGCGTCGAGGCGTACCGGGACTGGTGTGCGGCGCACGGAGCCGTGCCGCTCGTCGAGACGTACCCGCTCGGCAGGTCGGGGGCCGCGTCGGCCGCGGCCGGGCGGCTGCTCGACCGCACACAGGACGACCGCCCCGACGCCGTGTACGGCCTGCACGAGGGCTGTGGCCCCGAACTGCTCGCGGCGGCCCGAACACGCGGGCTGCGGGTGCCGGACGACCTGCTGGTGGCGTGCTGCGGCGAGGACGCCCCGCACGCGTCCGCCGAACCACCGCTGACAACGCTGAGCCTGCAACCCCGGATCACCGGCACGAGCGCGGTGGAACTACTCGTCGGTGTGATCGAGGACCACGCGGCACGGACCGGAAGGCCGTCGCCCACACGCCACACCGTCCCCATCCGACTCACCGTTCGCGCCTCGACACGCCGTGGCGGTACAGGCTTCTGACGGTTTGTCCGGCATCTTCGCGGTGGCCCGCGACCACCCGGTCTGCCGGGGTTCGCACGCCCGATTGCGCGGGACGCGCGAGGTCTCTGGCCCGGACCGTTCCCCGATTCGCCCGCGCAAGATACCGTCGCGGCACGGTATCCGTTTCGGACGGTGTTCGTATCGCGACCACCGCAGCCGTACAGCTCCGCGGTGCGTCATGCTTCATGACAGCGTCACCCCCCACCGCGGGGGCTGGCAGGGCGTGGGGGCGCGGAAGAAAGGAATCGTCTCGTGAGCATCGCCTCGGGAGCGTCGAGTACGACCGGCGCAGTCGACGTCGAGGACGCGCCGCTGTATGTGGTGGGCGACGTGCACGGCCACCTCGACGAGCTCGAAGCGGCTTTGCAGGAGCAAGGCCTGATCGACGACGAGGGCCGCTGGACGGGCGGTGCGTCGCGCCTGTGGTTCCTGGGCGACTTCACCGACCGCGGCCCGGACGGCATCGGCGTGGTCGACCTGGCCATGCGTCTCGCCGACGAGGCCGCCGAAGTCGGCGGCAGTGCGCGGATGTTGCTGGGCAACCACGAGATCCTGCTGCTCGGCGTCTACTTCTTCGGCGACCACCCGGTGCCGGTCGCGGGCGGCGCGACGACGTTCCGGGAGATCTGGCTGCGCAACGGCGGCCTCCAGTGGGACCTCGACCGCTTCACCGAAGCGCAGGCCCAATGGCTCGTGTCCCAGCCGGTCGCCGCGGTCGTCGACGGCTACCTGCTGATCCACTCGGACAGCAACGCCTACCTCGAATACGGCAGCACCATCGAGGACATCGACGGCGAGATCGCCGAGATGCTGCGCGACCCGGAGCCCCTGCCGTGCTGGGACCTGTTCCGCAACCTCACGCGGCGCGGCGCGTTCATGGGCGAGGCCGGCCCCAACGCCGCGGCCGATCTGCTGGGCGAGCTCGGGGGCCGGCACATCGTGCACGGGCACACCCCCATCCCGTACCAGACCGGCCAGGACCCGGCGACGATCGAGGGCCCGAGGGTCTACGCGGACGGCCAGGTCATCAACCTGGACGGCGGCATCTACCTGGGCGGGCCGTGCCTGGTCACCCGGCTGCCGCTGCCGGATCCCGCACCCGACGAGGAACCGGCGACGGACGACGAGACCCTCAACATGGTCTACGACATCAGCGCGCCGACCGAGTCGAACTGACGGCCGGGTGCCGTCCCGGGGCCTCCCGGAACGGCACCCGTCGGCAGGCGCCGGCGGACCGGTGCCTCAGTCGGCGATCGGAAGATAGACCCGGTTGCCCTGGGCTGCGAACTCCTCGGACTTCGCCCGCATCCCTTCCAACACCTCGGGGCCGTAACCGCTTTCGACGGCCGACGACCCGTCACCGTGCTCGTCCCGGATCTGCTGTGAAATCTTCATCGAGCAAAATTTCGGGCCGCACATCGAGCAGAAATGCGCGGTCTTCGCGGGCGCGGCCGGGAGGGTTTCGTCGTGGTACGTGCGGGCGGTGTCCGGGTCGAGGGCCAGGTCGAACTGGTCCTGCCAGCGGAACTCGAACCGGGCGTCCGACAACGCGTCGTCCCACTCGTGCGCGGTCGGGTGGCCCTTGGCCAGGTCGGCGGCGTGCGCGGCGATCTTGTACGCGATGACCCCCGCCTTGACGTCGTCGCGGTCCGGAAGGCCCAGGTGCTCCTTCGGGGTGACGTAGCACAGCATCGCGGTACCCCACATGCCGATCATCGCCGCGCCGATCGCGGAGGTGATGTGGTCGTATCCCGGCGCGATGTCGGTGGTGAGCGGACCGAGGGTGTAGAACGGCGCCTCGTCGCAGATCTCCTGCTGGAGGTCGACGTTCTCCTTGATCTTGTGCATCGGCACGTGGCCGGGGCCCTCGATCATCACCTGGACGTCCATCTCCCGGGCGATGCGCCCGAGTTCGCCCAGCGTCGTGAGCTCGGCGAACTGCGCCTCGTCGTTGGCGTCGTAGGTGCTGCCCGGACGCAGGCCGTCGCCGAGCGAGTAGGTGATGTCGTAGTCCCGCAGGATCTCGGTGAGTTCGCGGAAATGCGTGTAGAGGAAGTTCTCCTCGTGGTGCGCGAGGCACCACGCCGCCATGATCGAGCCGCCGCGCGAGACGATGCCGGTCTTGCGCCGCGCGGTGAGCGGCACGTACCGCAGGAGCACGCCCGCGTGCACGGTCATGTAGTCGACGCCCTGCTCGGCCTGTTCGATGACGGTGTCGCGGTAGAGCTCCCAGGTGAGTTCCTCCGGCTTGCCGGAGACCTTCTCCAAGGCCTGGTAGAGCGGCACCGTGCCGATCGGGACCGGCGAGTTGCGGACGATCCATTCGCGGGTGCTGTGGATGTCGGCGCCCGTCGACAGGTCCATGACCGTGTCGGCCCCCCAGCGGATCGCCCACACCAGCTTGTCGGTCTCCTCCTCGATCGAGGAAGTCACCGCCGAATTGCCGATGTTGGCGTTGACCTTCACCAGGAAGTCCTTGCCGATGATCATCGGCTCGATCTCCGGGTGGTTGATGTTGGCCGGCAGCACCGCCTTGCCCGCGGCGATGGCGTCGCGGACCGTCTCGGCGGGCAACCCCTCGCGGATGGCGACGAATTCCATCTCCGGGGTGACGATCCCCCTGCGGGCGTACGCGAGTTGGGTGACAGTCTCGCCCGCGCGGGCGCGCCGCGGTCGGATGGGCCCGGTGCCGGGGAGGGTGCCGAGCGCCTCGATGCGGCCGTCGTACCTCTCGGTGTCGGAGCGGGCGTCGATCCACGCCTCGCGGATCGGCGGGAGGCCGCGGCGCACGTCGACCTCGTACGCGGGGTCGGTGTACGGGCCGGACGTGTCGTACAGCCGCACGGTGGCGTCGTTGGTCAGGTGGACGGTCCGCACCGGCACACGCAGGTCGTCGCGCGAGCCGATCAGGTACTGCTTGTGGTGCGCGGGCGAGATGGCGCCCGTGGTGACCTTGCCCTGGGCGGACAGGGCCGAGTGGTGCGTCGACATGGAAAAAACTCCCTACGCCGGCATTACCCGGTCAGGTTCTGCGGTCGGCGCGGCCTCAGCGCCCTCTCAGCCCGATGCCCCGAGCTCCCGTGTATCTGTCGACATACACCCTCGCACAGCCCGGGACCGCGGACCAGAGGGGGATCCCAACTGCGCGTCACCGCCTGCCGTGACGAGAAAAAACCCATGGTCGGCATGCGGGGCAAGGTGACCGGGCGCGTCGGCCCGAGGCTGGTCGGGGAGATCATGGTGCAGGTGCGCGGCGGCTCCGAGGCGTTCTTGGCGTACCCCGTGAATCCCGGAGAGCCTTTCGACATCGGGCAGTTGGTGACGGTGGTCGATTACCAGGCGCCGCGGACGGTGTACAAGCAGGGCGCGTGCGGCTGATCCCGACGGCAGGGCACAGGGCGGCTGTGACGGAACGTCAGGCGGATTTCGCGGCGCGTGCCATCGCACGCGCCCGTACCACCAACTCCCGTCCCGCCGGGCGCGCGGGGCCGTCCGCGCGCCACGCGAAGACCAGACGGCCGCGCAGGGCGGGGCGTTCGATCGCCACCGCGCACAGCCGGTCCGCGCGGGTGAGCGCGAACGAGCGTGGCAGCAAGGCGATTCCGAGGCCGCGTGCGGCAAGCTCGGCCAACACCTCGGGGGCGCCCGCCTCGAAGGCGATCCTCGGTGCGAAACCCACTGCGGCGCACGCCTCGTCGAGCCGGGTCCGCAGCCCGGTGCCGCGCGGCAGGCTGATGAGCGGACGGCCGCGCAGCGTGTCGAGCGAAATGGTGTCGTGCGGGGCGAGTTCGTGGTCGGGCGCGACCGCCGCGACGATCGGCTGGTCGGTGACCACCTCGTAGTCGAGGCCGTCGGGGACCGTTTTTCCGACGCTGACGATCGCCAGGTCGAGGTCCCCGGCGCGCAGGCCGTCGACCAGGGCGTCGCTGTGCGCCTCGGCCAGCGTGATGTCGACGGCCGGGTGGTCCTCGTGGAACGCGGCGAGGAGCGCGGCCACATCGACGTTGTGCGATGTGACGGTGCCGACCGCGACGCGTCCGCGCATGAGCCCGGTCAGCTCGTCGACCGCGAACCGGGCCCCTTCGACGGCGGCGAGGGCGGCCCGGGCGTACGGCAGCACGGCTTCGCCGGCCTCGGTCAGGCGCACGCCCCGGCCGCTGCGGTCCAACAACTCCTGCCCGAGCTCGCGTTCGAGCCTCCTGATCTGGGCGCTCACACCGGGCTGGGCCACGTGCTCGCGCTCGGCGGCGCGGGTGAAGTTGCGTTCCTCGGCCACGGCGACGAAGTACGCGAGCTGACGCAGTTCCATAACCAATAATTCTAGTGGTGATACGGACTATCTCTTGGACTTCTGGTGGGAACCGGCGGAGGGTGGAGTTCGAAAAACATAGGGAGGAACCATGGATACCCCGGCGAAGAACACCCGGCCGACGAACACCGCGCGGGAGACCGCGAAGACGCCCGAGGACCTGGCCCGCCTGTTCGTCGAGCGGGCGAACGCCAAGGACGCCGACGGGCTCGCCGCGCTCTACGAGCCGGACGCAGTGCTGGCGTTCCCGCCCGGTTCGACCACGGTCGGCCGCGAGGCCATCCGCGCAGTCTGCGAGCGCCTGGTCGAGTACGCGACGCAGCCGTTCGCGGTCGAGGAACCGCTGCCCACCGTCCGCTACGGCGACCTGGCGCTAACGTCCACCAAGCCGGCCGACGGCACAGGCGGTCGGGTCCAGGTCGCCCGTCGGCAGCCGGACGGGACGTGGCTGCGCATCATCGACCGTCCGGAGGCTGCGCCGAAGGATGCCTGACAGTTGCGGGCGGGCAAATTCGTACGACCCGAAATTCACAGGGGAGAGCCTGTGGAAAACAGTTGTCCACAGGCTGTGCACAGTTGCCCGGATCAGTCCGCGAGCCCGACATGTACAGCATCCTCGCAGGTCACATCCATGCTGTTGATGCCGACCAGGCTGCGCCGGAGTGCACAGCGCACTCCGGCGCACACCGGCGCGCGACAAGTTATCCACAGGCTTGGGACCGGCCTTGAGCCGCCGGCCCCGAGCCTGTGCGTCATGACACCGCCTGCCCCGCGGAGGCCACACGCGCGGTCAGATCGAGGAGCGGCCCGAGGCTGCGGACCGTCGACAAGGCCCGAATCCGGGCGGCCAACTGATCGGATTCCGGCGTCATCCCGCCCGCGTTGGCGTGGAACTTCGCCGCCAGCGCGGTGTCGGAGAGCGTCGCGACCGCCGCCGCCTCGACCCGCAGCTGACGACCGCCCTTGAACCGCAGGGTCAGCCGTGCCGGTGCCGTCGCGGGAGGTCCGTCGCCGCGCACCTGCACGAACCGCACCCGCTGAGCGAGCAGGCTCACCTGCGTGCGCCGCGTACAGCCCTCCGAGTATGTGTCGACTCCCACCGACCCGTCGGTCAGCATCGCGGCGAGCGACCAGGCGAGCGAGTACTTCGCCTCGTGGACCGTGCGCGGGTACGCCTTGTCCGGCCCGCAGACCAGCGCCAACGCCTCCCGGGGCACCGAGACCTTGATCGCTTCGACGGAGTCGGCGCCGAGCCCCGCCTCCGCCATGTGCTCGACGGCCCGGGCACCCGCGTTGAGCGACGCGTGGATGAGCTGGGCGCACGGATACGGTTTCGCCGCGATGTCGGCCAACTCCCAGCGCTCGCCGAGCCCGCCGAGGATCTGATGCGGGCTCAGCTCGCGGTCCGCGTGCACCCGGTAGAAACCGAAATCCCCCTCGAAGACCGTCTCGGGTCCGGACGCTCCCGCCGCCGCGAGCCGCGCCGCCAGGATGCCGTTCGCCGCCGCCTGCCCCGGATGGAGCTGCATCGTCGACGCCCCCGTGTTCAGGCACTCCAGCAGCCCGCCCGCCGAACTCCCGGCGATGCCCAGCGCGTTGACGGTGCGGTCCATGCCCAGTCCCATCAGGCGCGCCGCGGCCAAGGCCGCACCGAAGACCCCGGCGGCGCCCGTCGCGTGCACCCCCCTGGCGTGGAAGGCGTGCGGCGCGGCGGACGCGATACGGCACACCGCTTCCAGACCCGCCACCGCGGCGAGCACGACCTCCGCCCCCGACGACCGCGTCTCCTGCCCGACCGCGAAGGCGGCCGGCAGCACCACGGCGGTGGCGTGCACGAGCCCGGCAGGGTGCGCGTCGTCGAAATCCAGCGCGTGCACCAGCGCCCCGTTCGCGAACGCCGCGGCCGGCGGCGAGATTCGCGGCCCGGTCGACCCGATGACCGATGCCTTGCGCGGCCCGCCGAGCCCGGCCGCGACCGTGACCGCGGGCTGCGCCGCACCGAGGCGGAACGCCGCGATGGCGTTGCCGACCCCGTCGAGCAGGTGCCGGCACGCGGCGTCGCGGACATCATCGGGGGTGTTCTTCTCCGTCAGACCGAGCGCCCACAGCGCGAGGTGGGTGGCGACGGTCATGCCTGCCTCCCCGCGTCGTCGACGGCGACGACACCGCCGGCACGGGCGACAACGCAGATGGCGCAGGCAGCGCAGCCAGCGCAGGCGTCGATGGGTCTCGCGGCCATCGGACCACTCCCTCGATTCGGCTCGATGCCGCCTGAAGCGGCTCGGCTGGGCTCGATTCGGCTCGATGCGGTCGGTGAAGCGGTGGCGCGCGAGCTCCGGGGGCGGGCGGGTCGTAGGGGCGCGGTACGCGTACGCCCCCGCCCCACAGGGTTTTACCCGACTGCGAGCGCGTTCATCGCGGCTGTACCGCCCCATGGCGACGGCGGCGAAGGCGGCGGTCGGGCACGGGCGCCGCCGTCACCGCACGATGCCCTGGGCGCGCGCCGCCGTGAGCCACTGCGGGAATTCGCCGAGCAGCCGGTCGTACAACTCCCCGTCGGAGACCGCGTCGAAGTCGTCGACCCGGAAGAAGCCCGCGTTGTCCACCACACGCCCCGGCATGGTGTCGAAGCGCTCCAAGATGCCGTACTCGGCCCGGCCGAGCCCCACGAACTGCCAGAAGATCGGCAGGCTCGCCGCCGCGGTGAGCAGCTCGCTGATCTGCCTGCTGCGGTTGACGCCGCCGTCGGAGTAGAACAGCACCAGGACGGGGTCACCGGGCTCGGACCGGTAGAAGTCGATGATGTCGCGGATGACCAGCGGCTCGTTGTTGCCGCCGAACACGCGCGCCAGATGGTCGGGTTGGCGCGAGCCGCCGCCGGGCAGCGGCGGCAACTGGCGGCCCCGCGACGTGATGTAGACGTTCGCGTCGATCCACGCGGGCAGCATGGGGATGCGCAGGGAGGGCAGGCGCGCGAAGTCGTCGGCGAAGATCCACGCGTCGAGCGATCCGTCGGAGTCGAGCTTGGCGGCGATCGGCGCCATGCGCTCGATGAGGCGGCCGACCGTGCCGCCGTTGTAGAGCTGCTTCATCGACCCCGACCGGTCCAGCACGACGGCGACCCGCGCCCGCACGCCGGTGAGACCCTTCTTCTCCAACGTGACCCGCACGGCCTCCTTGCGCAGCGACACCATCGCGCCCATCTGCGGTGGCAGCCCTGCGGTGTCGGGATCGGCCGCCGGGTTGGGCAGCCTCATCGTCGTGTCGTCGGCGTACGCCGGCGGCGCCCAACCTGCGCCGCCCACCTGTGCGCCGGCGGGCAGGATGCCGGGTGGCGGGGCGCCGAAGGCGACCGCGGCGGCCGGGACGGCCCCTGCGGGCGCGGTGGGTGGCGGGATGAACGCCGGGGGCGGCGGCGCGACCATCGCCGCCTCGGTGTCGTCGGCGATGGTGACGCCGTAGTCGGTCGCAAGGCCGGCGAGGCCGGTGTCGTATCCCTGACCGATCGCGCGCAGTTTCCACTGGCCTTGGCGGCGGTAGAGCTCGCCGAGCACAAGGACCGTCTCGGTGCCGCGCGGTGCGGTGACCGGATAGGTCGCGACCGGGGTGCCGGATGCGTCGACCACGTCGAGCGCGAGCCCGACGACCGAGCCGAACGTCCCCGAGTGCACCGACGCCGCGACGACCACGCGTTCGATGTCGGGGGGCAGGGCGTACGGGGACACTGTCAGGAACTCGGTGCCTGCCTGCCCTACGTGGTGCGCCACCGCGCCGCCGGCGGACTGCGGCTGGTTGTAGAACACGAAGTCGTCGTCGGAGCGCACGCGTCCGGACGCCGTCACCAGCAGAGCCGAGGCGTCGACGGCCGCGGCGCCGTACCCGTACGTGCCCGGTGACCAGCGGATCACCAGGGTGAGGTCCCCGGCGGGGACGGCGAGATTGGCGCCGGCGATGAGGGTCGTCATGGACAGCAGTTTGACCGGCTCCGGGCCCCTCCCGCTGAGTGGTCCGGGAATTCACGCGTCCTGGTGGAGGCGTACGGCTCGTTCGAACGGAACGAACTCGGATGAATCATGCCGAACGGACCCCTCAACCACCGCGAAAGCGGGACAACGGCACGCTGGTTCGCACGCGCGAGCACATCCCCGCCAACTGGCCTGTCAGACACGCCGGTTGGCGGTTCCGGCGGTCAACTTCCGCGGCGCGCGTGTTTCATGGCGATCACGGACGTGATCGGAATCACGCATAACGATCCATCAGAAGACGTATGAGTCCCTGAAAGTTGTGGAATTCGACGGAACATGGACGAGATCGCGCGCCGCACACCCGAGGTCGGCACCGGGCCTGCCGAGGGTCGCCCGCGGCCCGGGCCGCGTCCTGCGGACGGATCCGACGCGCTGGAGTGGCGCGAACGCGATCGCGAGCGGGCGTGCCTGCTCCTCGAACGCGTCGGCGACATAGCCCGCCGCATGGAACGCGCGTGCGGCCACCTGGTCGACGGCCCCCTGCCCATCGGCGGCCACGTACGACGCTGAGGCGTCGCCGAAAGTTCGGGCGCGCCTCGACTCGACCCGCGCGCCGAATGCCCCGCGTCATCCGGGAACCGGCGCGGTCGGACAAACCGAAGGGCCGGCACTGGTGGTGCCGGCCCTTCGCGTGTCTGCTCCGGGTCAGCGCAGCGCGAGCGTCTGGCCCGGGAAGATCAGGTCGGGGTCGGAGCCCACGACGGACTGGTTCTTCGCGTACAGCGCCTGCCAGCCACCCGGGACATCGTGCGCCGCGGCGATCTGGCTCAGCGTGTCACCCGACTGGACGACGTAGTCACCGGTCGACGGAGCCGTGGGAGCCTGCGCCGGAGCCGTCTGGACCGGCGCGGCCTGCGACTCGGTGACCGCGGGCTTCGTCGTCGGCTTCGTGGTCGACGGCTTGGTCGTGGTCGGCTTCGACGTGCTGGGCTTCGTCGTCGTCGGCTTGGTCGTCGGCTTGGTGGTCGACGGCTTCGTGGTGGTCGACGGCTTGGTCTGGGTGCTGGGCTTGGTCGTCTGCACGCTGCCGAGGTCCGGGCTGCCGCCGCCCTTGGTGAGGCCGGCCTTCTTGCTGCACACCGGCCAGGCACCCGGGCCCTGACCCGCGAGCACCTTCTCGGCGACCCGGATCTGCTCGGACTTCGACGCCTGGTGCGGCATGCCCGTGCCGCCGTAGGCCCGCCAGGTGCTCAGCGTGAACTGCAGGCCACCGTAGTAGCCGTTGCCCGTGTTGATGGACCAGTCGCCGCCACTCTCGCACTGGGCGACCTTGTCCCACGTGGAGACGCTCGCAGCCTCGGCGGACCCGGCGGCTGCGACACCCGCGAACGGTGCGGCGACCACGGCACCGGCGACGGCGGCGGTACGCAGGCGGCGCTGGGTACGGCCCATGCCGCGGTGGGTGTTGTCGCTACGAAAAGCGTGACGGAGAGACATACATTCCTCTCGGAATTCCCGTGGGGCGGCGGGCGGCGCGAGCCCGAAGGCCGTGCCACACCGGGGCCGGAACGTGCCCGCCTTGCGGCGGACGGTGTTCCGGCAATCGCTGGTTCCGCGTCCCTCCCAGGCGCGGATCTCGGCACCAATGACCGAGCCGAGAACCCACGGGGTGCGATTTGCACATGGCCGAGACCATAAGCAGGTTATCGGGGCGTTATCAACCTCCTTCGATGTTGTCGCAGGTCAGCCCGCGTTTTTCCGATGCACCCGAACGTGTCTTTTTGCGTTCTTGGGGTTTGCTGAAGTGATCTGTGGGGCACGTTTCGTCCCGTTTGAGCAAACATGATCAACGGTCCGCGAACAATCAATCACCCAGTGCAGTGAGATGACGGCAAGTACGCACGCCGTTACGCCTCATGCGCCGCCGTCGCGGCCGACACGAAGGGCCTAACGCCCTTCTTTGTCCGGATTGTTATTTGCGCGTGACCGAGTTCACACGACCCCGGCGCTTGTCGTTCGCCCAAATAGGGATTACTGATTCCGCTCGACCGGGGCACGTCCCGCTCAACTGCGAAGATTCGCCAAACGAATGAAACCGATCATGTGCCGACAATGATCGGGAGAATGATTCCGGACCACTCGGAATCTGTGATTCCGGACACTTCGCACACGAAAAACGGGCGGCTCCCGGCAAGCCGCCCGTTTCCTTACCAACCGGTTTGTCTCACCCGACGCTCACCCGGTCTTGCGCGCGGGGCGCTTCGCCGGGGTCTTCGCGCCCGACTTCCCGCCGCCCGAACCGGACTTGGCGGTGCTCTTCTTCGCGGTCGACTTCGTGCCCGCCGTGCTCTTGGCCCCCGTGCTCTTGGCGGCCGTGCTCTTCCTCGCGGCGGTCTTCTTCGCAGGCGCCCGCTTGGAGACCGTCTTCTTCGCGTCCGTCTCCTTCGGCTCCGGCTTCGCCCTGCCGCCCTTGGCCTCCTCGACGCTCTGCCGCAGCGCGGCCATCAAGTCGATCACCTTGCCGCCGGCCTCCGCCGACGGCACCTCTGCCTCGACCGGTTCCGCGCCCTCCAGCTTCGCGGTGACCAACTCCTCGACGGCCGCCTGGTATTCATCGTGGTACTCCGAGAGGTCCGCGGTCCCCAGTGCGTCGATGAGCGTGTCCGCCATGTCGAGTTCCGCGTCCGTCACGCGCACCCTCTCGGTCGGTGCGACACCCTGTGTGGAGTTGATCTCGTCCGGCCAATAGAGCTGGTGCAGCACGAGCACGTCCTCCTGCACGCGGACCAGCGCCAGGATCTCGTGGCCGCGCATCGCCAGCTTCGCGACCGCCGCCTTGTCCGCACGCCGAAGCGCCTCGCGCATCAGGACGTACGGCTTGGCGCCGGAGGTGTCCGGCGAGAGGTAGTACGGCTTGCCCAAACGCAGCGGGTCGATGTCCTCCGCGGTGAGGAACCCGTGCACCTCGATCGTGCGCGCGGTCGGCAGGGGCAGGTCCGCGAGGTCGGCGTCGGTGACCACCGCGACACGCCCGTCGGCGGCCTCGTACCCGCGCACGATCTCGTTCGGCGCAAGCTCCTCGCCGTCGAGCTCGCACACCTTGCGATAGCGGACGCGGCCTTGGTCCTTCTGGTGCATCTGGTGGAACTTCACCGTGTGCTCGCCACCGATGGCCGAGACGACTTTGACGGGGATGCTCACCAGCCCGAAGCTGATCGCCCCCTTCCAGATAGCGCGCACGACTGCTCCGTTCATCGACCCCGGGAGTAGTCTCGATTATCCCAAATGTCGACTTTTTCGACATGCTGCGCGCGGGTCGCGGGACGGGCGGGACGCCGAGGCTGGAGGAAACCGTGCCGGTCATCATGGTCGAGGGCCGACGGCTGACCCTGACCAATCTCGACAAGGTGCTGTATCCGGCGACCGGAACCACCAAGGCCGAGCTGGTGCACTACTACACAGCCGTCGCCTCGGCGATCCTGCCGCACCTGCGGGATCGGCCCGTCTCGTTCGTCCGCTACCCGGACGGGCCCGCCGGCGGCACGTTCGTCGCCAAGAACCTCCCGCAGGGGACACCGTCTTGGGTGGCGACCGGCGCGACACCGTCGCGGAGCCGGGGAGAACCGATCCGGCAGGTGCTGATCCAGGACCTCCCGACGCTGGTGTGGGCCGCGAACCTGGTCGCCGAGCTGCACACGCCGCAGTGGCGCAAGGACGAGCCGGGCATCGCCGACCGGCTCGTGTTCGACCTCGACCCGGGCGCGCCGGCCGACATCCTGGCGTGCCGCGACGCCGCCCGGCTGCTGCGGGAGCGGCTGGCCGCCGACGGGCTGACGGCGTACCCGAAGACCTCGGGCTCCAAGGGACTGCATTTGCTCGTGCCCATCACGTCGACCCCCTCTTCGGAGGTCACGGCGTACGCGAAGACCCTCGCCGAGGAGCTGACCGAGGCGCACCCCCGGCTGATGACCGCGACCATGGCGAAGTCGGCCCGGCCCGGCCGCGTGTTCGTGGACTTCTCACAGAACGCGGCGGCCAA
Organism: Yinghuangia sp. YIM S10712; assembly: GCF_051388935.1. Classification (NCBI taxonomy): domain Bacteria; kingdom Bacillati; phylum Actinomycetota; class Actinomycetes; order Kitasatosporales; family Streptomycetaceae; genus Yinghuangia; species Yinghuangia sp. YIM S10712. The sequence goes on along the minus strand of NZ_JBPKBI010000001.1, from coordinate 117,069 downwards.
GACGACCGCGACCCCTTATACCGCCCGCGCGCGCGACACCCCCATGGTCTCGGCGCCGGTCACCTGGAACGAACTGGAGGCCGCGACCGCGGCGGCCGATCTCGTCTTCACCATCGACGACGTGCCCGACCGCGTACGCACGCACGGCGACCTCCTGGCCCCGATGCTGAACCCACGACGGGCCGGCTCCCTGCCTGCCCCCGGACGTGCCGCCCGGCCACCGGGACGCACACGCACACCCCGCGGACGCCCGGCACCCGCCCGCCCGCCCGAACCCGCGCTCGAACGCGTGCTCGAACCACCGCTTCCGGTCATGCGCCCGAAGCCGGTACGCGACGTCCCCGCCGAGGACGCCCTCCCCGGCGGCACGCAGTACTCGATCAAACTGGACGGATGGCGGGCCCTCGCCTTCGCCCGCGGCGACGAACCCGCCGTACTCCAAGCCCGCTCGGGCCGCGACCTCGCCCCCGGCTTCCCCGAACTCGACGACGCGCTGCGGTCCCTGCCCGACGGCGCCGTCCTCGACGGCGAATTGTGCGCATGGCACGAAGGCCGGTTCGCCTTCGGCCAGTTGATCCGCCCTCCGAAAGCCCGCGCCCGCGACGGCGCCCAGATCGCCTACGTCGCCTTCGACCTCCTCGCCCTGCCCGGACACGACATCCGCGACCGCACCCTGCGCGAACGCTGGGAACTCCTGACCACCCTGCTCGCCGGCGTTGAACCGCCCCTGCAACTCGTCATGGCCACGAACGACCGCGCCGAGGCCATGAGTTGGCGAGAAGCTCTGGCCCCGACCGGCGTCGAGGGCCTGGTCGCGAAAGGCCTCGGCACGCCCTACCGCCCCACGCGCCACGGCGGTTGGCTCAAAGTCCGCGACCGCGAAACCATCGACGTGCAGGTCACCGCCTTCTCCGGCAGCCCCCGCCGACCCCGCACCCTCGTCACCGAACTCCCCGACGGCACCCAGGCCCTGACATCCCCTCAGCTCGACTCCCGGCAAGCCCGAGAAGTCGCCGCCGCCCTCACCGACCGCATCCACCCCCCTGTGGACCACGCCGACCTCGGCTCCGTCCACCCCATCACCCCCCTCACCGCCGAAGCCCAACGCGACCCCGGCCGCTCCCCCTACCTCCGCTTCATCCGCCTCCGCGGCGACTGACCCACAGCCCCAAAAACAACAGAGCCGGCCCCGCCCGACCGATCATCGAGCGGAACCGACTCTCCACCAGCGGAGGGCGTGGGATTCGAACCCACGAACTGGGTCACCCCAGTTAGCGGTTTTCAAGTCGCCCATCCCCATCACGCAGACTGACGGGGTGTGCCGCGGCATACCGCCTGATCTGCGCAAACAACATTCCCCCCACTGCCTCGTCACACCCGCTGACTCACTGTTTCACGGCGTCCGGGCACACCGCGGGCTCACGCGAGCCCGCGGTGGCCTGCCCTCGCTGCACACCGAGTACGTGCCTCCGGCGATAGACAAAGCAGCCCGGCGGGAACGACGGCGGCTCTGTGAGACGGGTGGTCTCGCCCTCCGGCGAGACCACCCGTGACGTGTTCAGCGCCAGATGCAGACGGCGTCATGCACGGACCTGTAGGCGTCCAAAGTCGACGAGTCGCATGACGCCGTGATTCGGTGATCTCCCGCCGGCGGAGCATCCCCGCGGGTGCGGGGATGCTCCCTCCTCCCGCCGTCCTGCCACGCGAAGTTCCGGGTCGGGTGTCGATCCACACAGCGGTGGCAGGCGGTACCGCCGTGATCCTGACGCTGACCTACGGCCCGGTCCTGGCGATCACCGCCCCGGTCGTCGCCGTCGTCGGCTGGTCCCGCGTCATCCTCAAAGACCACACGACCGCCCAAACCGTCGTTGGCGCGCTGATGGGAGCTGCTGTCGCCGCCGGAATCTTCACCTGGCGAACTGAACCGGGCGGGCAACACCCTTGAATCAGGAGGCCGACGCGACCCTTCGGTACTCCGCCCACGCCGCCGATGCCTCGGCCATCGACCGGGCCCATGCCGCCGGACTTTGCTGCGCGATCTCCGACCACAACCGGGCGTTGGCCGCCGAAAAGACGGACAGAGCTTCATCGTTTGCCTCAACCCACACGGGCACCTCGCGGGCGAGGGCCTCGGCTGTCTGCGGCGTGTGTCCAAACGCGATGAGCCAGATCACCCAGTACGCAGCATCAAGCCACGCTGCACCGCGGGTGGCCCAGCCCCAGTCCACCATGCGGGTACGGCCGTCGGCGGTGATGAGGATGTTGGTGTTGTTCCAGTCGGTGTGCAGCAAGGCGTCACCCTGGAAGTGGCTTGCGTCGGCTGGATCGTCCACGTAATCGGCCAAGCGTTGTGTAGCGTCGCGCAGTTCGAGGCCAGGTGCTGTTACGGTCGCCAGGCGGGTGAGTAGGTCGACGACGAGCGGCAGGTCCTCGGAGTCCGGATGGTAGTCGGCATGTCGGCCGTCGATGGCTTCGAAGCACAGCAAGTCCCATCCTGCGGTGTCGCTGTGCCAGAGCAACCGCGGGGCGACACCGGCGAGATACGGGTTGAGATCGGCCTCGCGCTGCTGTGTCCACGCCTGGGCGTGGTCGGTCCGCAGGCCCTTGACGAACACGGCGCCGGTCGACATGGCGAGGCGCGCGGAGATGTGGCTGTTCCTTCCCGCAGCGTGGTCCTGCGCGTCGATGATCGGTCCCGTACGCTGCTCGATTTCCGCACGTACGGAGACCGGGAGGTCAGCGAAAGCCTCGCGGTTCGCAGGCATCGTGGGATGTTCCTTGTCTTGGTTGCGGATGGGTTCACACGGTGGCGGAGCCGGCCATCAGGCGACGGTGCGATCTCCAGGGGACCGATGGCTCCGGCGACGCGGTCGTGCTCGACGGCCGCGAGGATCGGCCCGCCGAGCGCACCGGCCGCGTACTTGTCGGCAAGGAAGGCAAAGCCGGCATTCTCGGGTTCGAGCCGCAGGCCGATGCTCGTCGAAGTCCTTAAGCAGTACGTTGACCGCCCTTGCGCCCGGCAGGGCAGCCGTAGTGAACCAGACGGCACGGACGTCGGCTGCCCAACGCCGTCCGCCACCCGCCGGGCCAGGGCCGACAAGCGCGTACGCCGAAGCTCGGAGCCGTACAGATACACCCGCAGCGTCGGCGGTTCCTGAGTACCAACGGTGCCGAAGACCGTGTCGGTGGAGCCGTGTGCGAGGGCTTCGGGAAGTATGCGCTCGGACTTGCCGATGCCCCAGCGCCGGTCCTTGTCGAAGGGCAACAGGACACCGGTACGGGCCGACTCGGCGACTGCTTCGAAGAGTTCGGCCGATAAGGCATCCGGATGGACCGGCCCGAGACCGGGAACGTATGGCACGGTGATCTGCGCGGCCAGCCACTCCCACCGAAGCTGCATGCCGCCACGCTATAGGTCGCCCGAGGACGGGCCCGGCTCCGAGCCGTGGCGCATCGGGGCCGGACCCGTGTCCGTCAGTACGGGTTGTCGTCGCTGGCGGCGCAACTGCAGCGGTTGTCCTCCGACAGACCCTCCAGGTCAGCGATGACCTCGATGTCGAACGTGTCGTCGCTGATCTCGGCGCCGTCGAGGTCGACGATCTCGATGTCTGCAGGTGTGACCGCATGCGGCTCGATGGACAGAAGGACGCTAGACATTGACCTCTTCCTTTGCGTGTTGGCAGTAGTAGGACAGCGGTGCCCTCGCCTCCTGGTAGACCTTCGCCATCGGCCGGCACGTTCCGCAGGTCGCGGACAGGGCGCAGCCGGAGCAGCCACCGGTGCGAAGCATGAGGGAGTCGGCCACGGCGCTGAGTTTCGTCAACGCACCAGGACCGTCGTGGAGCAGGTCGAACTGGGGATCGCGTCCGATCTTGCAGATGCTGACCAAGCCCATCGGATCCGCGTGAAAGTGCGTGATGCCGGCGTTGCAGCCGGTGAACGGCTTGCGGGGACGCAGCTTCTGCTCTGCCTGGGCGGCCAAGACGTCCGCATCGCCGTTGTAGGTCGGCGTGATGTTGACGTACTCAAGCCCGGCGGCTCCGTACTGCTCGGCAAGCGCGCGCATGGCTTCCGCTTCGTGCTGGTTGTGGCGCGTGACGATCGTGTTCAGGCGCAGCGGCAACCCGGCCTCATGCGCTGCTGCCAGCCCCTTGCGAAATGCTTTGTACGCGCCGCGCGTCCGCGTCAGGCCGTCGTACGTCTCCGCCGACGCGCCGTAGACACTGAGCGTCAGCCGGTACGGGCGGAGACTCGTCAGCAGGTCGAGGATTCTCGGACTCGCGAGCCGCGAGCCGTTCGAGCTGATCTGGATCATCATGCCCAGCTCGTAGGCCAGAACGTACGCGTCCGGAAAGTCGCGGTCCACCAAGGGCTCGCCGCCGGTGATCTGGAGCCACAGCACCCCGGACTCGGCAATCCGCCGCAGCAACAGTTCTTTGTCGGCGAACGGCAGCCCCCGGAACGGACGTTCCGGCAGGTAACAGTGTTCGCAGTTGTAGTTGCAGCCGAGGTTGATCTCCCAGGACGCCCGCGCGTACCCGGCCGCCGACTCGTGACGAACGTTCACCACCGAACCGACCGGTCCGTCGCCGAGCTCGATGCCCCAGGCGTCGGATGCGCCGGCTTTCAGCCACGCCGGTGCTACGGCGCCTTGAACGCTTGCCTGCTCAAGCTGCCGATAGGCCCGGGCAGGTATGCGTAACCCCTGTTCGTGCCCCGGCCTCAGGACCACGTACTCACCCAGGAACGGGCTGGCGATCAGTGTGTGCACGACGACGTCTCCCTGATTCTTCGGGCGCGCGGTGGTCGGTGCTCAGCACCTTCGTCGTCGCAGCCGCAGCAACGCCCGGATACGACTTCAGCACCGGCCATTACGCGCCGCTTGAAGCAACAGCATCGTGCGGGATGCACGTCAGGGAAATGGACGCGTGCCGCAGCACGATGCCGTGGAACGCGTCCAACACTGCGCATCTCTGCCGCGCGCCGGCTCTGCTGGAAGCACCGCCTTGGGCGGGGAAGTTGATCACGACAGGAATTCACCGACCGGAGCATCGCCACCCAAGGTGGGCAAGTCAGCCCTCCACGAGTCGTGTGTCGGTAGCTGATGCGAGCATCCGCGTGGATCACGAGGGGAAAGCATGGGTACCTGGGACATCGGCCCGTTCGACAACGACATGGCAGCCGATTTCGCCGACGCGTTGGACGAAGCTCCGGTACCGGCTCGCGAGGGCATCATTCGTAACGCGCTGGCTGTCACGATCGGCACTCGCGGCTACCTTGATGCCTTCGAAGGCGCGGAAGCCGTCGCTGCTGCGGCGGTGATCGCAGCTCAATGTCCCGGCGGAGAGCCGGTTGGTTCCGTCTTCGGACCGCAGAGTCCAGTACCGATACTCGCCTTGAACATGCGACCTTTGGCGATCGAAGCGCTCGACCGGGTTCTGGCCGAGGACTCGGAACTCGCCGCACTCTGGGATGAAGCGGGTGGAGGTCCTCAGTGGCGCCAGGTGATCGCCCATATTCGGATGATCCTCGATGCGTGCTGTCACCCCTGACGATCACAGCCACAAGCCCTATGACACCGCTCAACCGGACGTGATTGAGCCGCCTGCGGCTCTTCCCAACTCGTACCGCAGAAGCACCACGTCACCGATCTGCCGGGTCTCCGCCAGAACCATGCGGTTGTTGGGGCCGTGAGGGAAGACGCCCTCGTTGACGAAGCGCGGCGCGGCCGGGTCGCCGACGAAGAACGGCGCGATCACTGCGTGAATTTCATCGACGAGCCCGGCAGCGAGGAACTGCGTGTGCATGGTTCCTCCGCCCTCCACCATGAGGCGGCGTACTCCGCGCTCGTACAGGTCGTCCAACACCAGTTCCAGGTCCAGCGGGTCACCGGCATCGACCACGTCGGCGACCGAGCCGAGCCGGGACTTGGCGAGACCTACGCCGTCGCCGACGCAGTAGACGACCTTGCCCACAGCCCCGGCGGTGAAGAACGCGGCTGCGGGATCCAGGTCCCCTGAGCTGGACACCGCCACTTTGATCGGGCTCTCGGTCAGGCCGTCGGCGACCCGCGCGGCGCGTCGGTCGGCGGAGCGCACCAGCAGTCTGGGGTTGTCCCGGCGTACCGTGGTCGCCCCCACCAGGATGGCGTCGCAGGTGGCGCGGACTTCGTCGACGCGATCGAAGTCCTCGTCGTTGGACAGCAGCAGGCGTCGGTCGGTGGCGTCGTCGATGTAGCCGTCGAGCGAGGCCGCGAACGACAACAGCACGTAGGGACGTTGGAACGACACAGCTCACGCTCCCGGCGTTACGAGGGTCATCAGGTACTCGATGTAGCGAACGCCGTCCTCGACTTGCCGGCAAGCGTCAAGCGCCGAGAACTGATCCTCCGTCATCCATGGTCGCAGTGACGGATCTTGACGGGCCACATCATGGAACGCCTTTGCGGCGCCGCCGGATCCTGGAATCGACACGACGCGGCGTTGCATGGCCAACGCCAGCTCGACCTCCGTCTGGGTACCCGGGCCTCCGCCCACAACGATCACCATGTCTACCCCTCGGACGACGTTCGAACGTCCGAAAACGCCTACCACGCGGTCAAATTCGGCCGGTCGGTAGTGATCGGCGATGTACGTCATCACCTCAATGCCGACGCCGACCGGCCCGTGTACGACCTCCGGTTCGCGCCGCAGCACCATGCGCGATAACGCCCGAACCGCCCGATCGATAGCTTCATGGTCGCAAGCCCCCGCGCGACTACCGCACAGGGCGACCCGTAACGAGCGGTCCGCAAGATGTCGCGAAGGAACAGCAACCGCATTGACGGCACTGATCACCACGTCTTGCGGCGCGATGCCCAACAACACCCGTGCGCGGTCGGGCATATGAAGCCCGTCCGCGATACGGGTCAGCACGTCGATATCCGACACCGTTCCGGAACGGACGCCCCGGACCCAGTTCGACACATCCGAGCGGTCATGCAGCGTGAGCTGCGCCAACCGAGTCTGCGTGCACGCCGGATGGGAGGTCAGGTAGAGCTTGAACAGCCCGCCGATGTCACGGCCGACCAGGCACACGTGTACCTCCGGCCTTCCCCAAAACCCCGTTTCCGCGTTGCGCGGATCGAAGGCCTGCGGCCGCACATCACACCTCCGGCAGTGCGCCGACCGCTGAGGCAGCCGGATCCTTACGATAACGCCTTCCCAACGTCCCTCAAACTGCCCGGCGTTGCAGGTGACGTGGCGTCACGCGCGAGCTTGAGTTGGTCTGTCCCGTGAGCGATGGGGTTACTGAGTGCGCCCGAACTCCAGGTATCGGGTCGAACCATCTGCGGCGGCCTCGACGGCCTGTTCGAGCCGCCGGTTCATGGACGGACGCAGATGGTCCGTGGCCTGGTCGAGGGGAAGGAAGCGGATCCCCGACAACTCCTCGGCAGGCACGTTCGCCTTGGACGCAAAATCATCAGGCAACGTGCCGCCGTCAAAAATGAACATCAGCCCGTCGCCCCAAACACCGTGCGTCGGCATCCAGTCGACGACGAGAAGCCGCCCGACCGTCACATCGAGCCCAAGCTCCTCCTGGAGTTCCCGTTCGCATGCCGCCCGCGGCGACTCATCCGGTTCTGCGATACCGCCTGGGATCTCCCACGTCGGCTTGTAGACCGGGACGACGAACAGCACATGCCCGGAGCTGTTGCGGAGCAGCGCACCGCCGGCCGTCCGTTTCCGGGGCATGCACGCCGCGACTCCGGCGTGAAACTCCTTCTCGGGCGCGCCTTCGGCCCGCAGGTCGTCTTCAAGCGTCACGGCTTCACCGTACTGATTACCAGGCTGCGTTACGCGGTCATGCCCAAACGCCCACGGGCGTGATCGGCGAACGCCTGCACGCTCGCGCATTGAGACCACGGTTCCATGCGGCTGACCAACTCCTCGACGTGCCTGCGGGAGCGCGCGGAATTGAGTTCGCCCGCGATGGTCGCCGCTTCCGTCCCGAAGCCGGCCGCAGCCTCGACGTCACGCCGCAGCAGGGCGACGTTGGCCTGCTGGACCAGGCCAAAGACGCGCCTGCGTGATTGACCGGATGACGGTTGGGCCGTGGCCACCTCGATCGCGGCGGCTGCCCTTTCGGCGTGCCCGAGATCTGCCCAGCACGCTCCCACGTGACTCGTGAAGACGATCTCGTTGAATGACACCGCCCATGTCGGACTATCGCCCGCCCCTGTGCGTTCGTACGCAGCATCGGCGCGACCGAGTGCTGCTTCGGCCGCCTCGGCGTACCCGAGCGCGGCGAGCGAGCGGGCCTCCAGCAAGGCCGCCTCGGTTGCCACAGCCGGGGCTGTCGACCGTGCGACGCCTTCGGACGCGGCGCGGGCCAGCCGCAGAGCCTGGACCGGCTTCTTCAGATAGAGCGCCTGGTCGCTCATGCTCGTGAGGATGTAGCCACCGTAGGCACGATCACCTGCGGCCTCGGCAAGGCGTAGGGCCTGTACGAAGTAGCGCTGGCTCGTGCCGTGGCGGCCACTGTCGTACGCCATCCAGCCGATCAACTCCGTGAGTACCGAGGCCGCTTGGAAGTAGTCGGTACGCACCTTCGGCGAGACCGCCTCGCGGAGTCGAGGGACGACTCGATCACGGAGGTATCGCGCCGCGAGCTCCCGCGACTGGTCGCCACCGAATTGCCGATCCAGCGCGTCGAACGTCTCGGTCATCGAGTGGAGTTCGCCAACGCTCGCCGCCGTCAGCGTGATGGATCCATGTGTCGTGGTGGTCTCCACCGTCGTCACCAGCCAATCCAGGCAAGCGGCTTCGACGGCTTCGGGCTCGTACGCGGTCGCGCGCACCGACGGCGAACGATCGACGTCTCCTTCCGCCACGCTGAGTAACGCGTCGAGCGCTGCTGCGAATTGCCGATGGTACGTAAGCTGGTGGCGGTCGCTGCCACGTTTATCGGTCGGCGAAGTTCCCCCCTGCTTCACCACTGGGCGTGTACCGTCGTCCTCGACCCCAGCCAGCAGCCGGTCGAGTTCGCCGTTGGTCACGTCGAGCGCGGCGGCCAGTCGCCGCCGCATCCACGGCTGCGGTCGGCTGCGGCCGGTCTCCCAGCGGGCAATGGTCGTTCGGTCCACGCCGAGTTCCTCGGCGAGGGATTCTTGCGTGAACCCTTGAGCTTCGCGTTGGCGCACGAACAGGTGGCGCTTCATGGCGTCCTTTCCCCCGACCGCTTCATCAAGCCAAATGCGCAGGTCGGCTCCCACGATGCCGCATCGACGCCACAAAAGTGCATGGATTGTGCCCTGTTTCCTCCTTACAGGCAGGCGTTTTCTGGTGTCACGCCAGATCAGGCGGCTACCCGACGCCGCCGGAATAGGGAGGCCTCGTCGTGCGCGCAGCAGAGCCAGCGACCACCGTGCTCCTGCACGAGCTCTTGGACCCCGTTCCGACGGCAGCGTCCCAGGCACGCCGCCTCACCAAGACGGCATGCCGCGGTTTGATCTCCGACGCATACGAAGTCGTGCTCGTGGTCGACGAGTTGGTCACCAACGCGGTCATCCACGGGCTGGCGCAGCCGATCCACTTGTGGATCTACCGCAGCGGCAGCCGGCTGTGGGTCGAGGTCGACAACGCGTCACACCCGTGGCCGGGATTGGCCCTCGTCACGCGCCCCGACGATGACATGCCGTGCGGCCGAGGCCTGCTGATCGCCCTGTCCCTCTGCAAAGCCCTCCAGGTCCACGTGAATCAACGCAGAACCGTCGTCTCAGCGGCATTCGCGACCACGCCCTGAAGCCGCCCACAGCTCATCAGCTTCCAACCCACAGGGGAATCCATGTTCGAGGCGACCGCACCACATATTCGCCAGAACCCCGCAGCCCCCATCCGCCTGGCCCCCGCACTCATCGCTCCGTCCTGCGCCGCCCTGGTGTTCGAAAGCGACGAGTACGACGGCGAGTTCGACGTGCGGGCCTGGTCATACGTCGTGGTGACCGCCCGGCACGTCCAGGACCTCGTACGCAACCTCGTCCCGTGGGCTGGCGACACGGACGCACAACGGCTCACTGCCATCGACGTGTGCCACCAGGTCGCAATCCTCCTCGAATCAGACCGAGAACGCGACGCCTTCCTCTCAGAAATCGCGGGGCGACTCGGCCGATCACCATCTGCCGCACAACGCCACCACGACGCCCGATCGCGCTGACAGCCCGCGTACAGCGCCGCAGCTGAACCGCCTGTCCGCCACGGCGGTAAGCACCAAGCCGGGGCAGGCGGCGAACCTCATACCCCCGAAGGTTCGACGGCCACCCCACCTGGCGCGATCGCAGGTAGTGCTCGTTCCAAACGCAGAGGAAATCCACAATCATGCTCGGCTTGCCCACTTATCGCGACTTCGTTCCCGGCCGCCTCGACGTCACAGTCGTCCGATGCCCCTCACCCGATCAACCGATCGTGCTGCGAGGCCGAACCGACGTCCAGCAGCACCTCGGTACTCACACACCGCAGCCGGCGCTGCCCTTGTTCCTCAGCATTCCTGCGGCAGTGGAGTTGACAGCACAGCTCGCCCTTGCCTTGGTGGATTTGGATGTGGCGCACGCGCAAGTCGTCAACAACCGGCTTACCGGTGCAATCGAGGCGTACCGGCAAGGCCGCCCCATCCCGCCGGGCATCGGTCTCGCCTCAGGCTGGTTCGAACGCCCCGCTCGGTTCCGTTGATCTGTCGAATCAACACTTGGGCGAAGTCGCGAAGTTACTGCCCATCCCTTTTCGTCGAGGTCGCAACCTCGTGCGGGTCGATACCCAAGCAGTCGCGCGCCAGGCAGCCGCCTTCGGCCAAGAATTCCCAGCGTCGAACTCGTGAAGTTGAATGCCGCGTGGCGCTTCGGCGTGTTCCGGTGATCCGCCACCCGTGCCCCTCGCGTGCCCGATGACACAGGGAGCCGGGGGATACAGCGGCGTCTCGCGGTGAGTCAGGCAACGCCGAGGCCCCCGACCGTTGTTGCTGGTCAGGGGCCTCATATGGCCTGTCACGCGGAGGGCGTGGGATTCGAACCCACGAACTGGGTCACCCCAGTTAGCGGTTTTCAAGACCGCCGCCATCGGCCGCTAGGCGAGCCCTCCATGCCCGTGGTCCCGGGTGCGGGCGGGCGTGGACAGTGTCTCATGGGGTGGGGGTGCGGTCACCGGGGATTTGGGGTGGGGGAGGGGTGGTTGTGGGGCGACCCGGCTGTGGGGCAGGGTCGCGGTGGGGGTTACTGGTCGCCTTGGCGTTGGCCGAGGGTTACTTCGGTGGTGGCTTCCTTGCCGTCGCGGAGGTAGGTGATTTTGACCTTTTCACCCGGCTTGTGGCTCCAGATTTCGCTGAAGAGGTCCTCGTAGGCCGTGATGGTGTGGTCGTTGAGCTTGGTGATGATGTCGCCGGCCTTCAGGCCTGCCTGGTCGGCGGGGCCGTTCGGGGTGATGGGGGGCTGGCCCTGGACGGAGCTCTGCCGGATGCGGGCGCCGACGCCGCTGTACTCGGGGTCGGGGATGACGCCGACCTGGGCGTACACCGGCTTGCCGGTCGCGATCAGGGTCTCCGCGACCCACTTCGCCTGGTTGATCGGGATCGCGAAGCCGAGGCCGACGCTGCCGGTCGACTGCTGGCCGGAGAACGGGTCGGCGCTGCCGCCCGAGCGGATCGCCGAGTTCACGCCGATGACGTTGCCCTGGGCGTCGAGCAGCGGGCCGCCGGAATTGCCGGGGTTGATCGACGCGTCGGTCTGCAGGGCGTTCATGTACGACACCTGCTGCTGGTCCCCCGACGCGACCGGGCGGTTCTTGGCACTGATGATGCCGGTCGTGACGGTGCCGTCCAGCCCGTACGGCGAACCGATGGCGAGGACCGCGTCCCCGACCGCGACGTTCGCGCTGTCGCCGAGCGGCAGCGGCTGGAGGTTCTGCACGCCGTCGACCTTCACCACCGCGAGGTCGTAGCCCTCGGCGCGGCCCACGATCTTGCCGGGCACCGTCTTGCCGTCGGAGAACGTGACGGTCAGCTCGCCGCCGTCGGCGGCGAGGGACACGACGTGGTTGTTCGTCAGGATGTGGCCCTGGGTGTCCATGACGAACCCGGCGCCGGTGCCCTCCTCCACGCCGAGGCCGGTGCCGCTCTTGGTCTTGATGGTCACCGTGCCGGGCAGCGCCTTGGCCGCTATTCCGGCGACCGACTCCGGTGCGCGGTTGATCGACGCGGGGTTCACGGGCGGATTGGATGTGGTGACACTCGACGAGGCCGTGTCGTCGTCGCGGTCGGCGACCCACGCGCCAATCCCGCCGCCGATACCACCCGCGAGGAGCGCGGTGAGCACGGCGGTGGCCACCAGCGGGTTCGGCCGACGGCGCTTTTTGGGGGCGGGCGCGCCGAATCCGGGGTGACCGGGGTACGGCGCGGCCGGGAAACCGTAGGGCGGCGTGCCGCCGGCGCCTGCCGTGCCCGCGGCGTTCCCGTCGGGCGCCGGGGCCGCGAACGCGGTGGCCACCGGGTCCGCGGCGGGCGGCTGGGCGGCAGGCTCGGCCGGCGGTGACGCAGCCGGTGGCGTGGACGGCGGCTGGACCGGCGGCGCGGGCGGCCGGGTCTGTTGCGACGGCTCCCCGGCCGACGACGGTGTGCTGTGCTCGGCGGCGGGTCCGCCACCGTCCGATCCGGGGAACGCCTCGGGCTCGGACGGCGCGATGGGGTTTTCCTCCCCCGGTGCCGGTGCGCCACCGGCGACCTCGCGTTCGTCGTTCACTCGGACCTCCACTCATCGGGGACTCTGCGCCTCCAGGGTCCCCGAAGCCGTGTCGGAACACGGTTAGCGGACGGGCGCCGGAGGCACGGTCTTCTTTATCCCGGGATTATCCGCGGGCCGAGACGCAACCGCCCGGCGCGCGCGACGGCCGGCGGCGGCAAACGGCGGGCCGGCGATCAGTCGAAGAGCTGCTGGATGAAGCTCTTGCGGTGACCATACCCGTGCCGCCCGTGGCCGTAGTAACCGTGGCCGCCACGCCGGTGACCGTAGTAACCGCCGTGCGAACCGTGCTTGCCGTGGCCGTAGTAGCCGTGGCCGCCCTGCGGATGCGGCGCGGGCGCCGGCGCGACGTAGCCGGGCGCGGGGGCACCGTACGCGGGGGGCGGGCCCTGCTGGGGGTAGCCCTGCTGCGGGTACGGCTGCTGCTGCACCCAGTTCTTCTCGGCGTTGAGGATCTGCTCCAACTCGCCGTGGTCCAGGAAGATCCCCCGGCAGTTCGTGCACTGGTCGATGGTCACACCGACGCGCTGGAAGGTCTGCATCATGCCGCGGCAGCGCGGACAGGTCAGCGTATTCATGCCGCCAACGTACTCGCGGATCGCGCCCGGCGTGCCCGCGCGCGGGAAGGCGTCCGGGAACATGCCTCCGGCAAGGGGAAGTTGGCCCGGCGCCTCGGTCACGCACCCGACCACCCGGTGTCGACGTGCGGTTACCTGCTGTTGGCAACACGTTGGCAACACGCGGGCGACGAGGTGGCACGATGACCGGGTGAGTCCTCATTCCGGGCCGGCCGTCCAGGTGGTCGCGCATCGCGGATCGTCCGAAGACGTCCCCGAGCACACCCTCGCCGCGTACCACAAAGCGATCAAGGACGGCGCCGACGCGCTCGAATGCGATGTGCGCCTGACCGCCGACGGCCACCTGGTGTGTGTGCACGATCGCCGCGTCAACCGCACGTCGAACGGCCGCGGCCTGGTCTCCACTCTGGAACTCGCCGAGCTCTCGGCGCTCGACTTCGGCTCGTGGAAGGCGGACGCCGCACACGCCGAGGACCCCGAGGCGCCGGAGTGGGACCGTACGTCCGTCCTGACGCTCGACCGCCTGCTCCAACTCGTCGTCGACGCCGGCCGGCCGGTGCAACTCGCGATCGAGACCAAGCACCCGACGCGCTACGCGGGCCTGGTCGAGCGGCGACTCGTCGAACTGCTCGACCGTTTCGGGCTCGCCCATCCGATCGCGGACCGGCCCTCGCCGGTGCGGGTGATGAGCTTCTCGCAGATGTCGCTGCGGCGGATCCGGAACCTCGCGCCGCGCCTGCCCGTCGTGTTCCTGATGGAGCGGGTGCCGCTGCGCTTCCGCGACGGCACGCTGCCCAAGGGCGTCTCCATCGCCGGGCCCAGCATCGAGATCGTGCGCGCCCATCCGCGCTTCGTCGCGCGCCTGCACCGAGCCGGGCAGCGAGTGCACGTGTGGACGGTCGACCGTCCCGAGGACGTCGAGCTGTGCGTGCGCCTGGGCGTCGACGCCATCATCACGAACCGGCCGGGAAGCGTCCTGGACCAGTTGGCCGGCCACAGGAAATAGTGCCGCCTCCCGGGTTTTGGGCGCGACTGTGACGCATCGCACTGCCTCGCGGCGCACTGCCGTGGCTGCCGGCTCTTGCGAATGGGTCGGGGCGTACGGGTAGAAATAGGACTCCGTCCCGTCCGCCAATCCGTGCATCCGATCAAAAGCGCGCAGAAACCGGCACTGCCGGGCGTTTTCCCTCCGGTCGCGGGTGCGCGGGCTGACGGAGCGACAGTTTCCGATCCAGGCGCACCGGGCATCCCTTGGCCGACGTGTGCTGCGAAGGAGGTCCGGGGGTGGCAATGGTCGTGGCCCGTGGGGTGCCCGATTCCGAAGCTGTACTCGTCCCGCACGCCTCCGTGGGTGTCGGCACCGCCCGGCGCCGCCTGATCGCCGGACTGACCGATCGCGGTTTCGACTGTGCCGTCGTCGACGACGCGGCGCTGGTCCTGTCCGAACTTCTCAGCAACGCCCTCAAACACGCCCGGCCGTTGCCGGACGGGAGCGTCCGCGCGGCATGGGCGGTGCGTTCCGACCGCGTTCTGGTCATCGAGGTCACCGACGGCGGCGGACCCACTCTTCCCCGGCAGCCCAGCCCGTCGGTGACCGCGCGCGGCGGGCGCGGCCTGTCGATCATCGACGCGCTGGCCGCGGACTGGGGGGTGCGCGGTACGGCGGACGAGGTCACCGTGTGGGCGCTGCTCCCCATCCGCGTGGCAACCGGTGAGCAGACGGACGAAGTCTGGGATTTCGACTTCGACGCCGTCGAGCCGCTGGACGGCTGACCTGTCCGACCCGGCCGCGACGTCGCGGAATGGGTTAAATGCACGGAGCGGACTACGCTCGCGGTCGTCAATCGTCCAGAGCACGTACGGAAGTCCGAGTCGGACGTCCGCGTCGACGGCCGCGCCGGGCCGGTACGCGGATCCGGCGGGATCCCCCGCAGGCCCTGGATCCGCGATCTGCGACCGGGAGAGATCTCAAGCATGGGCAAGAAGGCCGCGCGGAAGGGCCGCTACACCACGAACGCGACCACCGCCACGGACACCGTTCCGGTGGTCGGCGGACGCGAACCCTGTCCCTGCGGCTCGGGCCGCCGCTACAAGGCGTGCCACGGTCGCGAGGCGTCGACCGCCGCTGAGACCCTGGTGCACCGGCCGTTCGAAGGCCTCGCGGACGAGTGCGACTGGGTCGCGCTGCGCGAACTGGTACCGGCCGCGACCGCGCGGCTCACCCTGGCCGGTGCGGAGGCGGACCGCTCGGTCACGCTGGCGACGGTCCTGCCGATGGCGTGGCCCGCGCTGCGCCGCGACAATGGGGCGATCCTCATCGGATTGCAAACCCACACGAGTTCGGGTGATGTGAGCCGCGACCTGGCGGACGCGCTGGAACGCGCACTCATGGCCGAGGACGGCTCGCCGGTCACGCCCGGGCCGCTGCCGGGCCCGGGGCCGCGGCTCCAGGACCTGCTGGACGTCACCGCACCTTTGGAGGTGACGGTGCACGAGGGGTTCGACTTCTGGGTCGAGGACGCCGAGTCGGCGACCGGCGAGGTGGCCGCGTCGCTGGAGCGCGCGAACGCCGCCGCCACGCCCACCGCCCGCCTGACGTCGGTGGATGCGGCCTACTGGTGCAGCATGCGTGAGAAGAATCACCTGCGCTGGGTCATGCCGCACCCCGAGGAGAAGCTGCTGGACGCCATCGCGCGCCTGCACGCCGCCGACGCTTCGTCGCTGGGCGAGGGCACGCGGTTCGTGGGCTCGTTCCGGGCGCACGGCCTGCTGGTTCCGGTGTGGGACCTGCCGGGCGGGATGTCCGCCGACGACGTCGAGAAGCCGGCGACGGAATTCGGCGCACGGTTGGCTGAATCCCTCGCCGACGAGAGCCCGCTGACGCCACGTCAGCGCAGTGCGCGGAACGGTCTGCTCAATCGGCAGATCACGCTGAACTGATCTCGCCCGGCCTGGCCCGGGAACGACCTCGGGCACGGCCGGCTGTCGGAGACTCTCCCGCGCTTACGGGAGGCGGCGCCCCGACAGCCTCAGCAGGCCCGGCTCCGGGGCGGGTTTCCCGAGGGTGGGAGGCCCGCGACACATTGGACCTGGTCCAATTCCACCCCGGACTTGGGTACTGGCAAGTTGCCTGTTACCTTTGATCCTGCCCGGCCGCTGATGCATCCCCCGTCTTCAGCGGCCGGGCCCTTTTCTTTGTTGGGGCTGTTTCCGGGAAGGCCTCGGGCGGGCACGCGCCGACGCGCGCGGACGGCGGAAAATGGCTGGATTCCGCCCCTGCCCCGCGGCGCCGACCGCAGCGCCGATCTCACTGGGCCGAGGCGGTTCCGGCGCGCAGCACCTTGCGGGACTCGTCCGCCGTGGCGATCTCGGCGATCGCCGACCACAGCGCCAACGGCTCGTCGGTACGCAGCCGCGGCGTCTCGCACTGGCCCTCGTCCGCGCCCGCGTCGATCGTGCAGCGCATCTCGACCGTGCCGTTGTCGGGGCGCAGCAGCACGAGCGCCACGACCAGCGGCTCGGCGGTCGGGTTGCGGTAGTGAACCCGGGCCCAGACCTCACCGCCCTCGCGCGCGACGCAGGCCTGCGCCCGCACCCCGCCGGGCGCCTCGGCGGCCTTGCCGCACACGGTGTTCGCCGACGCGGTGGAGGCCGCGGCGGCCGGGGTGGCGGCGGCGGGCGGTGCGGCAGGCGCTGCGGGCACTGCCGTCCCACCCGGGGCCGGCTTGCTCGGTGTCGGGGAAGTCCCCTTGATGGCAGGGGAGTTCGTACCGGCCAAAAGCTGCTTCACGACATCGGCGCCGTCGGGGGCCTCCGGGTCGACGCCGTTGCCGAACTCGTACGAGCCGGACGGACGCGGCGTCGGTACGACGGAACTCCCGTCGGCCGTGGCGGACTTGGACCGGGCGGAATCGGCCGAGGCCGCCGCGAGGGGAATGACCAGGCAGATACCCACCGTCGCGGCGAGCGCCGCGGTGCGAACGCGTGCCGAACGTGCCCGCTGCATGCTGTCTCCTCGCGCAAAGTCCCGCCCGTTGCACGCGGTTCGCGGAACCCGGTCATTGGCGGAAAGGAGCCTATCGCCTGGCGGGTTCCGCGACGATCTCTCGTTCAGCCCGCGGTGGGTCCGGCGCTGAGCCACCCACCGGGGGCCATCCCGAGGACCACGCCGTGGCAGCCCTGGGCGTACGCGCGCAGGGAGATGTTGATGCCGGGCTCGCCGGCGGACACCGGCGGATCGAGCCGCGCCTGTTCGTCGACGAGTTCCGCGAGATGCAAGTGCGCCTGACTCCAGGGGAGTTCCTGCTCGCCCGCAGCACCGAGGGCGCGCAGCACTGCCCGGTGCGCGCGGCCGAGGACGTCGTCGACCTCGTTGTTGCCGGTGATCGGGCGCGGCAGCATGTCGCGCAGCGCGGCGGCGTCGTCCAGGATCCGCCGGACCTGGTCGGGGTCGCCCGCCGGGACCAGCTCGGCGTCACCGGGGACGCGGCCGTCGACGATCGCCTGGAGCACGGACGCGGCGGCGAGCGCGTAGGCGGCGTTGCGCTCGAACGCCAGCCGCCGGATGCCGTTGTAGTGGGTGTAGACGAGGCATTCCATCTGCCACGCGACGGCCGTCCTGGGCTGGAACGTCGCGCCTGATTCGTCCTGCCGGGCGCGTTCGTGGGCGACGCGGACCTTGCCCACCGCGAGGTCCGCGCCCTCCAGGGCGAGGTCCAGGTCGACGCACAGGCGTGCCAGGCTCTCCAGCCCGGCGGAGACCGCGGCGGGAAGCGGGGAGCCGTTCCGGTCGTTCGGTACGGGCCCACGCGCGCCGTGCGCGCCTGCGAACCCCCGCGTGGCACCGGCTTCGTGCCCTTCCGGCTGACGCATATCCGTCCTCCCCGAGCCGCCCCGACCGCCCTCACGCTACCGCCGTCTCAGGGGCCTTGGGAGTCATGCCGCGCGGTCGGGCGGACACACGTCAGAACAGGAACGCGACACTCCGTATCCGCCGCATGCGGCACGAAAGTTTGCGTGCCAGGGCGTGCGCCCGGCGCGTTTCCGGCGCGCGTTCAGGCTGATCGGCGAACCTGGGTGACCGAATGACAGGTGTCGACCAGGGTGCGCACGAGGTCGGCCACATGCGGCAGCCACGGCGCGGAGGTTCCCGGGACGGCGGACCCGGACGGCTCGACCGCCCAACGCAGCGGCCCGCCCGGCGCGCGCGACGGCGGCAGCGCGAGATAGCCGTCGTCGCCGTGGCAGCGCAGTGTGAAGGGAACCGTGCCGTACCGGTCGAGGCCGTAGCGGTCGAGCAGGTCGCCGAGCTCGTCGAGAGTGTACGGCGCGACCAGGAACGCGAACCGCCCCGGCGAAGCCGCCACTGGTCCCGTCCGTACACCGAGCATCCGCAACTGCCCCAGCGCGCGGACGCCGGCTTCCTCGGGCACGCTCAGCGCGGCGACGCGGCGGCCGGTGGCCAGCACGACCGGGGCGTCCGGGAAGCGGCCCCACCACCAGCGCACCATGCGCTCGTCGGCACTCGCGGCGATCAGCGGCGGCCTCACGGTCGCAGGCGAACGACCTGGTGAAAGCCCCGAAGCCGGTCCGGCCACCGGGTCGAGCGGGAGCGCGGAGGCCGGCGGCTCGGGATGCGCCCCGGGCAGCGCGCAGTCGTCACGGCCGCAACTGCACGTGCACGCCCACCGGTCCAGGCCCACGCCGGGGACCACGGGCCAATCCCATCGGGCACACGCCACCGCGGCGGACAGCAGTGCGGATCGTTCCCTACGTCGCTTTCCGAGGATCTCGCGCAGCATGGCGCTCGTTCCCTTCCGTGAGCCTGCCGGAAATGCCGGAAACTGCTGGAAACTTCGCTTGACCTGCCAGGGCATTGCCTGTGTGGTGCGCCGGGCCGCGACCACCCGTCGGGCGGGCCGCGTCCCTTCCGGAACCGGTTCCGTTTTGAGCTGTCTTGAGCTGTATGGGACTTGTGTCCGCAAGAGTGTCCCGATCGACGCCCGACACTCTGTCGAACAAGTTTTGCAGCGCGCCATACGCGGGCCGGGTGGCGGGACATGGCGCACGGTGGCGCGGACAGGCGTAGCTCTCGTGCGGGTGAAACCCCGGGCGGCGGAGCAGCATCGCTCCGTGGCATGTCGGAGGCCATCCGGGACCACTCAAGACCACCCGGCCAAACCAATCCGGCGGATGATCCCGATCAGCTCTTCACTTCTGCAAGGACGATGCGCCACGCCGTGGGGTTCCACCGGAGGTATGTGACGACCTCCACTTTCTTTCTACCCGTTCCGCGGAACCCGGGCACGCCGCCGCGCCGCAGGCCCCGGGTGCGAGAGACATGGCACGCCTGCCCAGGTTCTACGATCCCTTGCCATGGCACTTGAGGCATCCGGAATCGGCGGATCCGACGAGGCGAACGGCGCACCGGCGCCGACCGCGGTGGTGATCCCGGCGCACGACGAGGAGCGCAGGATCGCCGCGACCGTGCGTGCGGCGCTGGGGATCGACGGTGTGGACCTCGTCGTGGTCGTCGACGACGGGTCCCGGGACGCCACGGTGGCGACCGCGGCGGCGGCGGGTGCGGTCGTCGTCCGGCACGGCCGGAACCGGGGCAAGGCGGCCGCGATGGAGACCGGGGCCGCCGCGGTGGCTGCGATCGACGCGCGCGAGGGGCGCGGCGGGTCGGATACAGCGCATCTTCTGCTGTTCCTGGATGCCGACCTGGAGGAAAGCGCGGCGAACGCGGCGGCGCTGATCCCGCCGGTGCGCGACGGCGCGGCGGCGATGACGATCGCGATCCTGCCGCCGCAGAAGCAGGCCGGCGGCGGGCGCGGATTCGTGGTGCGTGCGTCCCGCGACGGCATCCGCCGGGCCAGCGGATTCGCCGCGACGCAGCCGCTGTCGGGGCAGCGTTGCCTGACCCGCGACGCGTTCGAGGCGGCGCTGCCGCTGGCTGCCGGCTTCGGCGTCGAGACGGGCCTCACGATCGACCTCGTCCGGCAGGGGTACGCGGTGCACGAGGTCGAGGTGGACCTGCACCACCGGGTGACCGGAAAGGACTGGGCCGCGCAACTGCACCGGGCGCGGCAGTACGCGCATGTGGCGCGCGCGTTGGCCACGCGCGGAGCGGTCGGCGCGCTGCCGGGCGCGGTGCGCGGACGACGTGGCGGAACACCGGCGGATCCTTCGGAAAGGACAGGCTGACGCGGTCGGCCACCCGGCGAGCGCGGACGTTTCACGTGAAACACGACGAGGCGGTGAAGAGCGGGGTGGCGCCCGCCTGCCCGGAAACCGTGAGTGCGAACGCGGGCGGACGCGCCTTTCGGGCCTACGGCGTCGCGGCGCTGACGTGCCTCGGCCTCGGCATCGGCCTGCTGCTCGCCACTGGCCTGCTGGGGCCGAGCGCCGCGCAGCCGCCGGTGCCGGGGAGCCCGGGCCGGCTGCCGCCCTACCACCTGGGCGCGGATCCGTCGGCCGCTGTGGTGACCGGATTGCTCCTGGGGTCGGCGCTGGTGGGCGCGGCCGGGCTGGGCCTGGCGATGCTCGCGCTGCGTCGGGGCTGGGCACCGGATCCGCGGCGCCTGACGATCGTCGGCACGGGCGCGGCGGTGGCCGCGGTGCTGGTACCGCCGATGGGGTCGGCGGACCACCTGGTGTACGCGGCGTACGGCCGACTCGCGGCGACCGGCCGGAACCCGTACCGCGACACCGCGCAGGACCTGGCCGACAGCGGCGATCCGGTGGGGATCGCGGTCGAGGCGCCGTGGCAGGACACCCCGTCGGTGTACGGCCCGGTCGCCACCGCCGAGCAGTGGTTCGCCGCGAAGGTCGCCGGCCCGTCCCCGCACACGGCCGTCTTGGTGTTGACGCTGATCGGCGCGCTCGCGTTCGTCGCCACGGGACTGCTGCTGCAACACGCGGCCGCCGGCCGCGCGGAGCGGACCGGCGGCATTGCCGCGGCGAACCGAGCGCGGACGCGGGTCGCGGTGCTGTGGCTGCTCAATCCGCTGCTGCTGTTCGTCGGGGTCAACGCCGGGCACCTCGACGCGCTCGCGGTCGCGCTCGCGGTCGCGGCACTGGTCGCGGTGCGCCGCTCGGTGCCGCTCGCGGGCGTGCTGATCGGCCTGGCGTGCGCCGCGAAGATCACCCTCGGGCTGTACGTCCTCGCGTTGGTGTGGGGGCTGCGGCACCGGCGCCGGGACGCCGGCGTGCTGCTGGGCACCGGCCTGGCGGTCGGCCTCCTGGCGTACCTGCCACTGGGGACGCAGGCGTTCGGGCAGATGCGGGAGAACAGCAGACTCGTCTCCCTCGCGATGCCGCTGCGGCTGACGGTCAAACCGCTGGAGTCCGCTCTCGGCGCCGACGACGCACGCACGCTCATCGGTCTGATCGGCTGGCTGTCCCTCGCCCTCGTCGCATGGCTGCTCGCCCCTGTGCTCGCGCG
>NZ_JBPKBI010000001.1:830-95175 GCF_051388935.1 Yinghuangia sp. YIM S10712 | reverse complement strand
CCCCCCCCCCCCCCCCCCCCCCCCGGGCCGGTCGGCACGGATCCGGTGCTGCGCGACGCGGCCGGCGCCGCCGCGCTGCTGACCGTCGCGTGGCTGCTGACCGCGCCGTACAGCCTGCCGTGGTACGACCTGGCCGCATGGGCCCCGTTCATGCTGCTGGCCGCGACCGCGACCGACGGGCTCCTCCTCGCCCGCACGACCGTGCTGGTGTGCGCCTACGTGCCCGGCCGCGCGATCGCGCTGCCGGACGCGGTCGACGGCTTCGCCCGGACGCTGCGCGGCACGGTCGGGCCGTACGCCGGGATCGCCCTGCTACTCGGCGCCGCTTGGCTCGGCCTGCGCGCGCGGCGGGACACCCGCGACCTGCCCTGACCCGGGCACCCGCTCGGCCGCGACCGACGCGAGCACGGCTGCGGCGAGCGGCACCGCGATCAGCAGCGCGACGGACGGGATCTGGATGCCCGAGTCGTTGACCGCATAGCCGACCACGGCGGTGACCCAGCAGGCGATCAGGACCGGCCGCAGCCAGCTGATCCGCTCGTACGCCGGCGGCAGCACGCTCGCCCGCATCCTCTCGGGCGCCAGAAGCGCGGTCAGTGCCAGGGCCATCAGCACCGGGATCAGGTAGCTGACCGGCGAATCGAACGAACCGAGGTTGTCGCTGATCTTGCGGCGCAGGACCGAGCCCGCATCGCCGTCGATCACCTGTTGGACGAACCTGCCCAGGTGCGAGCGGCTGTCGGCGGGACGCGTCCAGTCCAGCACGGCGATCACCGCGACGGTGCCCACCGCCCCGGCGGCGACCATGCCGGCCTTCGCCCACGAGATGCGCACCCCGGTGAGCAGCAGGCCCAGGACCGCGAAGCCCGGGACGAGCGCGAGAACGCCGCCGAAGTCGCTGCCGAATCCGGGCCAGCCGTCGATGACGACCGCGGCCAGGCCGCACGCGATGAGCACGAGGATCGCCGGGCGCCGCGAGGCCCCCTCACGGTCCGACCGGCCCGCGGCGTCGAGCATGCGGCCGACCGGCCAGGCCGCGGCGAAGAGGGCGACCATGCCGAACACCGACCACGCGACGTTGCCGAAGCCGTAGAACCTTCCCGCGATGAGCGGAGAGAGACCGAAAAGGGTGTTCAGCTGGAGATGGGAGCCCGTGACGACGTCGCCGCCCAGGACCGCGACGGTCGCGGCGGCCACGAATCCCGGCGGGCCGTACGGGTGCCGGCGCCACGGGCAGGCGAACGCGGCCGCGGTCAGCACTGCCGCGCCGCCGAGCGACAGCCCGACGATCGCGGCCTCGGGGCTGCCCGCCTCGGTCCACGGGAACAGCCCGACGAGGAACGTCGCGGCCGGAACCGACGCGGCGGCCACGGCGACGCCCCGGAGCACGCGGAACACCCGGCGGCGGGACGCGTCCGGCGCGCCGGTACGGCGCAACCGCCGCGACCACCCGATGCCGGCGGCGAAGACCGCCAGCGGCAGGAGCGTGAGCCACGTGAAGAACTGGTACGTCTCGCGGACCACGCGCGCGGCCTGCGCACCGACGTCCAAGAGCCGCAGGTCGTGCACGGCCTCGGCGCCGCTCGGCCCACCGGTCCGGCTCACCGCCGCCCCGACCATCTCCCCCGGTGCGTCGATTCCCAGCGGCGCGAGCAGGCTCGGCGCGATGTCCGTCAACTGGGCCATACCGTCCTGGCGGGTCGACGTCGAGGTCAGCAGGCCCGACGTGAAGCCCTCGCCCGACACCATGAGCACGCGCAGGTGAGGGGTGCCACCGTCGTCCGCGATGCCCGCGACGACGACCTGAGTGCGGGGCGGCAGTTCGGTGATGATCCGGCCGAGTGCGGCGTCGAGGGACCGGGCGCGGCCGTCGCGCGTGGACGTGCTCTGGAAGAGGCCCGCCCCGGTGAGCGTGCCCTCGACAGGGTCGGCTCCGGGAAGCGTGCCGCCGACAGCCGCGCCGAGATCGACAAGCGTCAGCGCGCAGCGGGCCATTGCCTCCCGGTCCAGCGCGGAGGTGTCCGGAAGATACGCCGCGGGGGTGCGCCCGTTCTTGTCCGCCGTGGCGACCGCCGCACCGGGGCCGACGGCGGTGACGCATCCGCCCGAGCCCGTGACCGCCGCCGCGAGCGCGCCCAGCTCCGGATCGTAGGAGTACTTGCCGTTGTGTTCGGCGATACGCGGCAGGTCGGGAACCGTGACCGTGCCGTCGGTCGTGACCTCGGGGACGGGCGTCGGCGCGCATTCCCCGCCGGGACGCTCGTCGGTCGCGCGAACCCCGGCGCCGACCGTGAGCCAGCCGTCGGTGGGGCACGTGGTCGACTCGACCGTGCGCACCGACAGGGCGGCGGAGGACGCGCGGCCGGTGAGTGCCGCCAGGTTCGGCGTTCCGGAGGCGCTGACGTCGGACCACATCAGGCCCGGCGCTCCGATGAATACGACGTGCTCGGCTCGCGCCGCATCCTCGTCCGCGGCATCGGCCGGGACGGCGAGTGCTCCGAGGAGGACGGCGGCGACGGCGCACAGCGCGAGGAGGTACCTGGCGGGGCGGGGCGTCACGTCGGGGCTCCTCGTACGGTCCGGTGCGGGGGCACCAGGCTATGCGGAGCGGTCGACGGCCACGCGGGGCACGGTCGGACGGCAGGCGGGGACGGGTGGGGCGCGTACGCGAGCAGATGGGCCGGGCGGCGTCACGCGGTGGGCAGAAGGCTGTCCTTGCGCCAGCGCAGCGACTTCTCGAAACGAATGACCGCGCCCTTCCGCGGATGGTTGCGGAGCTGGACGTGGTCGGACATGGCCTCGATCAGCAGGAGCCCGCGCCCGCTCTCGGCTCCGGGCGCGGCGACGTGGTGGAGCGGGGTGCCGAGGCGCTCGGGCGGGAACCCGGGTCCAGTGTCGCTCACTTCGATGCGGCATCGACTGCCGATGATGCGGGCCCGGACCTCGAACTGCGTATCCGGATGCGTGCCGTGCGCATGCTCGACGACGTTGGCGCAGGCCTCCGAAAGCGCGAGCCCGATCTCGGCGGCCACTCCCGGATCCACGCCTGCGGTCTCCATGGCCCCCATCAGCAGGCGTCGAACCATGGGCACGCTCGCTCGTTCCCGGGGGAGGTGGATGGTCCAGCGCATGTCCATGAACGGGCCTCCGCTCAGAGGGTCGCAATCGGGTATCGAATTCACAGAGACACTTGACGTCTCGCGAGAAAGAGACTCAGCGCATATACCCGAATCCCACAAAAAGTCAACAATGGATTTTTTCCCCATCCGACGCCTCCCGTATCGCCTGTCGCCGCCCGCGCGGGCAGATCGAGGGAACCGTGAGGGAGAGGCGAGGGATCGAGTCAGCGCGTGGCCGAGAACCGCTTGGTGCCGCTGCCGTCCAGGGCCGCGCCGCCGAGCGCGTGGCCCCGGAACCCCGGTGAGGGGTCTCGTACGCGCTCTGAGACCATGAGGCGTCATGCTCGCCGTGTCCCGCCCCCTCCGCGCCGCACGCGCCGCCGTCTTCGCCGCGGTGTGTGTGACGCTGTCCGCGGCCGGACACGCCTTCATGACCCATGAGCCGCTGCCCGTGTGGGCACTCGCCTCGGGTTTCGTCTCGGTCGCCGCCGTGGCCTACGCCGCCGCCGGGCGCGAGCGCTCGTGGGCAGGCATCACCGCGCTGCTCGCCATGGGGCAACTGGCGCTGCACACGCTGTTCAGCGTGGCCATGGCAACCACGGCCGGGCCGATGGCCGGGCACGCCGCCGGGACCGGTACCGGTGGCAGTCTGAGCGTCCTCGACCGGCTGCTGTGCGGCAGCCGCGACTCGGACGGGCACATCGTGCTCCCGGACGGGTGGTCGCCGCACGAGATCGTCGCGGCGGCCGGGCTCGACCCGAACGCCCCCGGCGCGCTGCCCGACACAGCCGGCGCCGGGCACGCCGCGAATGCCACGCTCTTCGACGGCGGGCTCGGCATGATCGCCGCGCACCTGGTGGCCGCGCTGGCCGCGGGGTGGTGGCTGCGGCGCGGTGAGGCGGCGCTGTTCCGTCTCCTGCGGCGCCTTGCCGCGACCGCTGTGGCGCCGCTGCGCACTGTCCTCGCGCTGTTGTTCGGCACGATGCCGAGCGGGCATCCGCCCGTGGCGGTACGCCGTACGCGCGCGACCTCGCCGCGGCCCATCTCGCTGCACCTGCGGCACGCGGTCGTACGCAGGGGACCGCCGGCGTACGCGACCGCCTGCTGAACGCGCCGCCCGGCTCGGGCGTGCGCGGACGCCCGTCCGGCTCCGTGGCCGCGCGGGCGACCTCCGGTGGCCTTCCGACGGCGACGACCGGGACACGCGTGTCCCAGGTCGGGCCCGAGTGTGCCCCGACGGGACCGGCAGGCGGGACTTCGACCGTGTTTCCGCCCCGCCCGTCCCCCGCAGGGTCCGGGCACCGGTTCCCGCACGCCCCGGCCCGCCCGGGCCGCCCGGCGTGCGCCCACTCATGGAGTTCTGAAACCCATGCAGCTCAGCAGCATCCGCCGGCGCGCCACGGTTCTCGCCGCTGTCTCCGCGGCCGGCGTCCTCGGGCTCGCCGCGCCCGCGTCCGCGCACGTCACCGTGCAGCCCGGCCAGGCCGAGCAGGGCGGCTACGCGGCCGTGTCGTTCCGCGTGCCGAACGAGAACGACACCGCGGGCACCACCAAACTGGAAGTCACCCTGCCCGAGGACAAGCCGCTCACCTCGGTGCGCACGCGTCCGCTCGCGGGCTGGACGGCCACCATCGAGAAGAGGCCGCTGGCCACGCCCATCACGTCGCACGGGCGCCAGATCACCGAGGCGGTCTCGAAGGTCACCTGGACCGCGAACCCGGGCGTGCGCATCAACCCCGGACAGTTCGAGGACTTCGAGGTCTCGATGGGCCAACTCCCCACCGACACCGACACGTTGATCTTCAAGGCGCTGCAGTCCTACGACAACGGTGAGGTCGTGCGCTGGATCGACCTCCCGAACCCGGACGGCTCGGAGCCGGACAAGCCCGCCCCGACGCTCAAGCTGGTGCCCGCGTCCGACACCGAGTCGGGCGCCTCCCCGGCACCGTCCGGCTCGGCGGGTGCCGACCCGGCGGCCGGCCAGGTGACCGTCTCGGCCGCGTCCGAGGACACCAGCGACTCCACCGCCCGCACGCTCGGCATCGCGGGCCTCGTCGTCGGCGTCCTCGGCCTGGCCGTCGGCGCGTTCGGCATCATCCGCGGCTCGCGCCGGACCGCCGGCTAATCCGCAGCACACCGTCACGTGATGATCGGGAGAACCATGCGCAAGGCACTCGTGAGGACCGCGGCCCTGGTGGCCGCGGGCCTGCTGCTCGCCACCGGCTGCGGCGGCTCGGACGGCGACGAAGCGGCATCGAACGGCGCGCCGGTGGAGATCGTCTCCTCCGGTCCGCCGTCGAAATACCGCGGCACCGAGCTGGACAGAACCATCGCGAAGCCCGATCTCACGCTGACGGACACGTCGGGGCAGGCGTACGACTTCAAGGCCCGCACGGCCGACAAGGTCACCCTGCTGTACTTCGGCTACACGCACTGCCCCGACGTGTGCCCCACCACCATGGCCGACCTCGCCAGGGCGCTCACCAAGATCACACCCGAGCAACGCGCCAACGTGAACGTGGTGTTCGTGACCACCGACCCCGAGCGCGACACGGGCCCGGCGCTGCGCGAGTGGCTGGACGCGATCGACCCGAGTTTCGTCGGGCTCACCGGGCCGTTCGAACAGATCCAGGCGGCGGCGAAGAGCGTGGGCGTGGCGGTCGAGCCGCCGCGGGTCGGCGCCGACGGGATGGTCACCAGCACGCACGGCACGCAGGTCATCGCGTACTCCCCCGACAACGTCTCGCGCGTCATCTACCTCGCGAGCGTCGGNGTGGGCGCCCCCCCCCCCCCGGGTCGGCGCCGACGGGATGGTCACCAGCACGCACGGCACGCAGGTCATCGCGTACTCCCCCGACAACGTCTCGCGCGTCATCTACCTCGCGAGCGTCGGGCTGAAGCCGGACGGCACGCCCGTCGGGGTCACCGCCGATGACTTCGCCCACGACCTGCCGCTGCTGCTGAACCCAGGGGGGAACACGCCGTGAGATACCCGAGGCTGACCCGCCGGGGCTCCGGCGGACCGGCGGCCGGGGGGCCGAACGTGCGTACGGCAAGGCTGCGTTCGCGACGCACAGCGGCACTCGTCGCGGGCGGCGCGATCGCCGCGACGGCGGGCATCGGCCTCGTCTCGTGCGGCTCCGACGGCTCCGGCGGCCCGGGCCTCTCCGGCACGGCGGCCGAGGCCGGGCCGAAGCTGACGATCGTCGACCCGTACATCCCCCAGCCCGCCAAGGACGGCATCGCGGCGGGCTACCTCGTGGTGCGAAACGACGGCGACACCCCCGACCGCCTGGTGGCGGTGAGCTCCCCGCTCGCCCCGAGCGCCGCACTCCACGAGACGGTCGACAACACGATGGCGCACCTGGACGGGATCGAGATCCCGGCGCACGGCCGGGGCGTCCTCGCGCGGGGCGCCGCCCACATCATGTTCACCGACACCGCGAGCCCGCTGAGGAAGGGCGACATCGTCGACGTGACCTTGACCTTCGAGAAGTCCGGCTCGGTGACCGTGCGGGTGCCGGTGCTCGGCATGGCCGACCGGCCCGGGGACCCGGGCACGCCCACCACCGCGGTCCCGGTGGTCCCGGGCGGTGACACGGTGCCGAACACGTGGACGACCGGCTCGGCCGGCGGCGTCGCGGGACACGCGGGCGGTCATGGCGGCTGACACCCGGACCCCGGTACGCGTCCCGCACGTCCGTGTCCCGCGACCGCGCATCGCGCGCCCGCTCGCGTGGCTGCTCACGCTGCCGGTCCTGCTGGCCGCACTGGTGATCGGCGGTGCGGGCCCGGCATCCGCGCACGCGAATCTCGTGTCCACGACGCCCGCGGCCGGGAGCACCGTCCCGGCCGCGCCGGCGACGATCACCCTGCGCTACAGCGAGGGCGTCGAAACCGGGCTCGGCTCGATCAAGGTGCTCGACCCGAACGGCAAACGCGTCGACACCGGCAGCCCGGACCACGGGATCGGCGGTCCGTCGACGGTCCGGGTGAAGCTGGAATCGGGCCTCGGACCGGGCACGTACACCGTCGCGTGGCGCGTTGTCTCGGAGGATTCGCACCCCATCGCGGGCGCGTTCACCTTCAACATCGTCCGCGCGTCGGCAAGCAGCGCGAACATAGGGGCGCAGGACGGCGAGACGTCCGTGAAGCTGGTCGACGGCATCGCCCGCGGCGTCGCCTTCGCCTCGTTCGCGCTGCTCGCCGGCGCGGTGCTGTTCCTCGTCGCGCTGCGCCCCGCCGCGGTGGGCAGGTTCAGGGTGTGGCTGCTGTTGTTCGCCTCGTGGGCGGGCCTGCTGGTCTCCACAGTGGCGGCACTGATGCTGTACGGGCCAAGAGCGTCGGCGCTGCCGTTCTCCTCCGCGTTCGACCTCGACGTGCTGCGGGCGACGCTGGAGACGAAGCTCGGACGCGCGCTGTCGGTGCGCATCCTCATCCTGGGCGCGGCCGGGGCACTGCTCGGATACCTCGTCGCGGTGCTCCCCTCCGCCGCACGCCGGGCGCGCGCGACGTTGGGCGGCGCTTGGGCGCTGCTGTGCCTCGGCATGGCCGCGACGTGGTCGTTGTCGGACCACGCGTCGGTCGGCATGCAGGTCCCGCTCGCGGTGACCGCCGACATCGCGCACCTGGCGGCCATGGGCGCGTGGCTGGGCGGGCTCGCGGTGCTGCTGGTCCTGTTGTTCGGGCCGGACAAGGACGAGGACGGCGAGGAGCTGCCCGGCGCACTCGACGTGCCGGCCGTGGCGCGGTTCTCGAAGACCGCGATGATCTGCGTGTGCGTGCTCGTCGTGACGGGTCTGTACGCGGCATGGCGACAGATCGGGTCGTTCGACGCGCTGTTCTCCACGACATTCGGCCTGCTGCTGATCCTCAAGGTCAACTTCGTGGCGCTCATGGTCGCCGCGGCGTGGGTTGCGCGGCGCTGGTTGCAGGCCCGGCTGCGGGCGAGTGCCGGGGCGCGCGCCGGTGACCCGATGGCGCGCAAACGCACGCTGCGGAGCGCGGTCGGCGCCGAAGCGCTCCTCGCGATCGCGGTGCTGTCGGTGACCGCGGTACTGGTCAACACCGAGCCGGGGCGTTCGGCGTACGACCGCGAGCAGGCCGCGAAGCCGCAGACGGCGTCCGTGAGCACGCCGTTCGACGCGGGCGGCGCGGGCGGCAAGGGCATCGTCGACGTGACGGTGGATCCCGCGCGGGAAGGCGTGAACACGCTGGACGTATTCGTCCGCGATCCGCTGCGCAACCCGGTCGATCCGCCCGAGGTCACCGTGCGCATCTCGCTGCCGGACAAGCAGATCGACGGGATCGACGTGCCGCTGGAGCACATCGCACCCGGTCAGTGGCGGGCGCAGGGTGTCTCGATGCCGATGGCCGGGACCTGGCAGGTGTCGGTGGCCGTGCGCACGACCGACATCGACCGGGCGACGGTGACGGTGCCGCTGAAGGTGCGCTGACCGGTGGCACGGCAAAGCCCGCGCGGGCGGGATGACGAAGGGAACACGATGGGCAGCACCGACAGGGCCGACGGTTCGGGCCAGGCCGCCGGCCTCTCGCGCCGCCGCCTGCTCGGCGTCGCGGGTGCGGCCGGCGCGGGCGGCCTGGTCGTGGGCGCGGCCGGCGGCGCCGCGGGCGTCGCACTCGCCGACGACGACGCCGGTCCCGTCGCGCTCACGTCGGTGGGCGCGGCGTCGGTGCCGTTCCACGGTGCCCGGCAGGCGGGGATCACCACGCCCGTGCAGGCACGCGCCGTTCTGCTCGCCTTCGATCTGGAGCCGGGGGCCGGGCGCGCCAATGCGGCCGCGATGATGCGGCGCTGGTCCGACACGGCGGCCCGCATGAGCCGGGGCGAACCGCCGGACGCCGACGGCCAGGTGGCGACGGACGCGGGCCCGTCGTCGCTGACGGTCACGTTCGCGTTCGGAGCCACGCTGTTCGACAAGCTCGGTCTGGCCGACCGGCGGCCGGAGGCACTCAAACCGCTCCCGGTCTTCCCCGGCGACGAGTTGGATCCGGCGCGCAGCGACGGCGACCTGCTCGTGCAGGTCTGCGCCGACGACGGGCTCGTGGGCTTCCACGCGGTACGCACGTTGCAGAGACTGGCCCAGGGCACGGCGCGCGTGCGGTGGCAGATGACCGGCTTCACCCGCTCTCCCGGCGCGACCGCGAAGCCCATGACGCACCGCAATCTCATGGGCCAGGTCGACGGCACCAACAACCCGCAGCCGTCCGACGCGGACTTCGACGCCGGGATCTTCGTCGGGGAGGCGGCGACCGGCGGCCGATCGTGGGCTCGCGACGGTTCGTACGTGGTGGTCCGCCGCATCCGCATGCTCCTCGACACGTGGGACACCCTCGATGCCGCGGCACAGGAGAAGGTGATCGGCCGCCGCAAGGACAACGGAGCGCCGCTGACGGGCGGCACCGAGCGCACCGAACCGGACTACGGCGCGCGGGCCGCGGACGGGAGCCTGGTGATCGCGGAGAACGCGCACATCCGAGTGTCGGCGTCCGAGTTCAACCGGGGAGCGACGATGCTGCGGCGGGGCTACTCGTACCACGACGGGTTCCGTCCGGACGGCGCGCCGGACGCGGGGCTGCTGTTCGTCGCGTGGCAGACCGACCCGGCGGACGCGTTCGTGCGGGTGCAGCAGAAGCTCGCGCGCGGCGACGCCTTGTCGGCGTTCGTGCGGCACGAGTCGAGCGGGTTGTTCCTCGCGCCGCCGGGATGTCCGGAGGGCGGCTATGTGGGCGAGGGGCTGCTGGGTCCGTAGGCGCGCTTCGCCAAACCGGTTGGCAGCACGGTGAATTCACCGGAACGGGATGCGAACTCGTGGTTTATCCACAAGGGTTCCCTGGGCACAGAGCGATGTTGTCCACAGGCCTGTGGACAACATCGGGGTTCAACGTGCTTCCCGTGTAAGGCTGTTGGTCCCCGGCCGGACCACCAGCCCTCGCGCAATCAACTCCAAAACCACCGCGATGGCAACGGCTTCGGTCGCCAACAACGCGACGAGGACGAAGAGTTGAACAGCTCCCGCATCAACCGGCGAGGCCCCGCCCAGCAGCATGCCGACGAACGCGCCCGGCAGCGTGACGAGTCCGACCGTACGCGTCTGGTCGAGTGCGGGAATGAGCGCGCCCGCCGCGGCCGACCGGCAGATCTCCAGCCGCGCGTCCCGGGCCAGGAGACCGAGCGCGAGCGCGGCCTCCACTTCGCCGCGCCGCACGGCGAGCTCCTCCAGCGCCCGCCGCCCCGCGAGGACGGTCGCGGTCAGCGCACCGCCGAGCTGGCTGCCCGCGACCGGGATCACCACCAGGCCGTCGAACGGCACCAGCCGCGTCGCCAGCAGCAGGCCGAGCACCGGCACCGTGCCGGCCAGGATCGGCAGCGCGATCCACAGGTGCCATCGGCCGCCGGTGACGCGTCCGGACGCGGTCGTGGTCGCGACGGCGCACATGACGAGGAGGAACAACAGCGTCGCCGACCAGCGGTCGACGACGTGCGTGATGATCGCGGACACCGCGAGAAGTTGAACCGCCGCCCGCACCCCCGCGACGAGGGTCGCGCGCGCGTGCCCCAGATGTGCGAGCGCGGCGACGGTGACGGCTGCGAGGAGGAGCGCCGCGACGACCCCGCCGAGCAGGGGCGTGACGGGGAGAAGGGTCGACGCGACGGTCACCGGCTCGTCCATGGAAGGACGTTAGAGGGCGGTGACCGGCGCGTACGACCTGCGACTTGCACTCACGACAGTGCCGGCACGGTGCCGCAACAGGCCGGACCGAGCATTCCGGCCATCGCACTACAGTTGCCGTATGCCATACACCGACTCGGCAGCCCCTCTCCGCTGGACTTATCTGGGGCCCGAGGGGACCTTCACCGAGGCCGCCCTGAAGACTCTCCCGGGCGCGCGCGAGGCCGAGGCTGTGCCGCTCGCCTCGGTGCCCGCGGCCTTGGACGCCGTGCGGCGCGGGGAGGCGGACGCCGCCGTCGTGCCGCTGGAGAACTCCGTCGAGGGGTCCGTTTCGATCACCCTCGACGAACTCGCGACGGGCGAGCCGCTGACCATCGAGCGCGAGATCCTGCTGCCGATCTCGTTCGCCCTGCTGGTACGCCCCGGCACGGTGTTCGAGGACATCAAGACGGTGTCCAGCCACTCCCACGCGCAGCCGCAGGTCCGCCGCTGGCTGGCCGCGAACCTCCCGGACGCGCACTGGTTCTCGTCCGCGTCCAACGCCGACGCCGCGCGTCTCGTCCAGGAGGGCCGCTACGACGCGGCCCTGGCCGGGGAGTTCGCCGCCGCGCGCTACGGGCTGGTGCCGCTGGTCACCGACATCCACGACGTCGAGGGCGCCGTGACGCGGTTCGTGTATGTGCGCCGCCCCGGCGGCGTCGGCGAGCCGACCGGTTCCGACCGCACGTCCGTGGTCGCGTTCATCGTCGACGACCACGCGGGAGCGCTGCTGGAGATCCTCCAGGAGTTCGCGGTGCGCGGCGTCAACCTCGACCACATCCAGTCCCGGCCCACGGGCGACGGGCTCGGCCACTACTTCTTCGCGATCGAGGCCGAGGGCCACATCGCGGACGCGCGGGTCGGCGAGGCGCTGATGGGCCTGCGGCGCGTCTGCGCGGGCGTGCGGTTCCTCGGCTCCTACCCGCGCGCCGACGGCGTCCGACCCCAGATTCGGCGCGGCACGAGCGACGCGGAGTTCGAGGACGCCGCGGCCTGGCTGGAAAGGTGCCGCCGAGGCGAAAGCTGAGGCCGGTCCGGCCCGTCCTCACACCGCCGACAAGCCGTCCTCGGCCGCGCTCAGCCCGCCCGTGAGTCGTGCCGCACGTCCGGTGCTTCGTCGGTGGCGATCTCAACCACGTCCTCGGCCACCGGGAACGGCTCGGCTCGGGCCTCGGGGCGCAGGGCCACCCGGCCCCCGGGCACGCGGACGACCAGCGCCCCCGGGCGGACCTGCACCGCGAGCCGGGTGCCGGGACCTATCGGGTCGCCGTCCAGTTCGCGCGGCTCGGGGCGGGCCGTCTCGACCTCGACGGCACGCCCGGTGAAGTGCTCGATCGGCCGCCAGCGGCGCTGGCGGGGCGCGACCTCCGGCACGTCCCGGCGCCGACGGCCCAGGACGCGCACCGTGGCGTGTGCCCATCCGGCCATGCCGTAGGGGGCGAACACCACGACGTCCAACAGCCCGTCGTCGGGTTCCGCGCCCGGCAGCAACTGCATGCCCGCCTGCAGCGCCCCCACGTTGCCGACCAGCACCATGCGCGCCCGGCGCCTGATCGGCTCGCCGCCGTCGATGCGCAGCGTCACGCGCATGCGCGCGTCACGGAGGTGCCGGGTCGCGGAGACGGCGTACGCGGGCCACCCGACCTTCTTCTTGAGCGCGTCCGGGGCGTCCGCGACCATCGCCGCGTCGAGGCCGATCCCCGCCATCGCGGTGAAGTAGCGGCGCTCGCCGTCGGGTTCGTCCGGCTCGATGCCCCCCAGGTCGATCCGCCGGTCGTTCCCGTGCAGCGCGACGTGCACGGCGTCGGCGAGGTCGATCGGCAGCCCGAGGTTGCGGGCCAGCAGGTTTCCCGTGCCGGACGGCACGACCGCGAGCGGCACGTCGGTGCCGGCCAGCGCCCCCGCGCACTCGCGGACCGTACCGTCGCCGCCCGCGACCACGACGAGGTCGACGCCTTCGGCCAGCGCCGCGCGCGTCGCGCCCGCGCCCGGGTCGCCGATCGTCGTCTCAAGCCACAGCGGCGGCGCCCATCCGGCCTCGGCCATGATCCGGTCGATCCGGGCCCGGTCGTCCGGCGAGTCCAGCTTGATCGGGTTCACCACGAGTGCCGCGCGCGGCACCCGGCCCTCGCCGGTGTGCCGCAGGTGGCCGCCGGGTCCTCCCCAGACCGCGCGCGGCGACAGCACCGCCGCGTTCATGACCGCGAGCACGGCCGCCGCGCTCAGAAACGCCGCGATCACATCGCTGGGGTGGTTGTCGCCGCGATACACGCGCGACAGGCCGACCGCGAGCGGCACCAGCAGGCACAGCACCCGCGACACCCACGTGCGGACGCGGCCTTCGACCCGATGCGACAGCAGCACCGCGATGCCGCCGTACAACGCCAGCGCGGCCCCGGTGTGGCCGGAGAAGTAGCTGCCGTCGCCGGCCACCTCGTCGAGCCGGTCGACCGTGGGCCGGTCACGATCGACGAACAGGCGGGTCAGACCGAACACGACGGTCTGCGCGACCACCGCGCCGATCAGGAAGAGCGGCGCCCGCCACGACCGGTACACCGCGTACGCGACCGCCGACGCGGCCAGCGTCACCCCGGCGACCGCGAACACCCCCGAGGCCGCCGACAGGACGCCGGACACGTCGTCCCAGAGGTCGGTGCGGTGGTCGGCGAACGTACGGACCAGGTCGTCCTCGACCGAGACCGGCCACACGCCGTCCAGCGGGTGGATCACCAGGAGACCGAGGCCGATCACACCGAGAGCCGTCACCATCAAGGGCAGGGCGATCCGCCGCAGGAACCGTCCTGCTTCCGTGAGCATGACCGCAATTCTTACCCAGGCACACGCAGCTCCGAGCGGTCGGCGTCGATCCCCCGGTCTATCTCGGGCGTGATCTCCGCCTCGGTCGACTCCCACAGCACCGCGACGACGCCCCAGAAGAGCGCCAGAACGACGACGCCGAGCGCCCAGCCGGCGACCACATCGCTGAGGTAGTGGACGCCGAGTGCGATCCGCGTGAAGCCGACGCCGACCGCGGAGACCACGGCGGCCACGACCGCGTACGGGCGCACCCGGCGCGGCATCAGCGCCCACAGGCCGATCAGCAGCACGCCGCACCCCAGCACGCCGTTGAGCGCGTGGCCGGACGGAAACGACCAGCCGTGCGCGGTGTCCACCGGATCGACGAACATCGGCCGCTCGCGCGCGACCGCCAGCTTGCACAGCCCCCCGGCCGCGCCGCCGAGTGCCATCACTGTCACGACCCACACCGCCATGCGGCGCCTGCCACTCGTCCACAGGCCGAGCGCCAGGCCGGCCGCGAGGATGCGGAAGGTGATCGGGTCCCACACCCAGTCGGTGAGGATCCGCATCGCCTGGGTCGTCCCCGGGTTCTCACGAACCCATCCGTGCAGATCGCGGGCGACCTGCGCATCGATTTCGTACAGCGCGTCCCAGCCCGTGACGACCATCAACAGCAGCGCGAGGAAGACGGCAGCGGCGAGCAGCGCGAAATACGCGTGGCCGAAGCGATGCCACGGGCGTGTGGAATGGGTAAGCACTCCCCTTTGATACCTCCTTGTCCGCCGTGTGGGCGGGAAACCGGGGTTTGTGCGGCTGACCGGAACACATCTGTCGACAACCGGAGACGCGGAAGACACCGGGATGGATGCCGAGGTGGAATCCGAGGTGCGTGCCGGGTCGGCACCGAGGAGGCGTCCGCACACCGTCCGCGGGCCAAAAAACGATTGGTGACTCCCCGATAGGCTGTCGCCCGTGATCGACCTGCGACTGCTCCGTGAGGACCCCGACCGCGTCCGCGCCTCGCAGCGCGCGCGTGGTGAGGACGAGACCATCGTCGACCGCCTGCTCGCCGCCGACGAGCGCCGCCGGTCGTCGGCGACCGCGTTCGACCAACTGCGCGCCGAGCAGAAGAGCGTCGGCAAGCAGGTCTCCAAAGCCCAGGGCGACGAACGCGCGGCGCTGCTCGAGCGCGCCCAGGCACTCGCCGCCGACGTCAAGGCCGCCGACGCGGCGCAGGACGAGGCCGCGGCGGAGGCGCAGCGGCTGCTGCTCGAACTGTCCAACGTCGTCGAGGACGGCGTCCCGCCCGGCGGCGAGGACGACTTCGTGACGCTGGAGGAGGTCGGCACCCCGCGCGACTTCGCCGCCGAGGGCTTCGAGCCGAAGGACCACGTCGAGCTGGGCAGGCTGCTCGGCGCGATCGACGTCGAGCGGGCCGCGAAGGTCTCCGGCTCGCGCTTCTACTTCCTCACCGGCATTGGTGCGCTGCTGGAGCTCGCGCTCGTCAACATGGCGATGGCGCAGGCGGGCGCGGCGGGCTTCACACCGATGATCACCCCGGCACTGGTCCGGCCGCGCGCGATGGAGGCCACCGGGTTCCTGGGGCAGGCCGCCGAAAACGTCTTCCACCTCGAAAGGGACGACTACTACCTCGTCGGCACGGCCGAAGTCCCGCTCGGCGCCTACCACATGGACGAGATCCTGCCGGCGGGGCAGCTGCCGCTGCGGTACGCCGGGTTCTCGCCCTGCTTCCGCCGCGAGGCGGGCACCTACGGCAAGGACACGCGCGGCATCATCCGCGTCCACCAGTTCGACAAGGTGGAGATGTTCGTCTTCACCACGCCTGAGGAAGCCGCCGCCGAGCACCAGCGGCTGCTGGACTGGGAGAAGGAGTTCCTGACCTCGCTGGAGCTGCCGTTCCGCGTCATCGACACCGCCGCGGGCGACCTGGGGGCGTCGGCGGCCCGCAAGTACGACTGCGAGGCGTGGATCCCGACGCAGGGCAAATACCGCGAGGTCACCTCGACGTCGAACTGCACCGAGTTCCAGGCCCGCCGCCTCGCGGTGCGCATGCGCGACACCTCGGGCACGCGTCCGCTCGCGACCCTGAACGGCACACTGTGCGCGGTGCCGCGCACGATCGTCGCGATCCTGGAGAACCACCAGCGGCCCGACGGCTCGGTCACGGTCCCCGCCGCGCTGCGCCCGTTCCTGGGCGGTCGGGAGGTCCTGGAGCCGGTGGCCGCCACGTGACGTTCGGCCTGGTCGCCACCGACCTCGACGGCACACTCATCCACAACGACCACAGCGTCTCGGACCGTACGCGCGCCGCTCTGGCGGCCGTGGCCGAGGCCGGGGCGCACCACGTGATCGTCACGGGCCGCGCGGTGTCGTGGTCGCGCCCGGTCTTCGCGGCGCTCGGCTACACGGGCCTCGCGGTCTGCTCGCAGGGCGCGCAGGTCTACCACGCCGGGGAGGACCGGCTGCTGACCTCGGTGACGCTCGACCGCCAGGTCGCACAGGTGGCGATCGAGAAGCTGACCGCGAACCTGGGTCCGATGGCGGCGGCGGTCAGCCAGGCGGGGATCGACGGCGATGTGGTGGTCGACCGGACGTACCGCTACATGTTGGCGCTGCCGGTACGCACCGCGTCCGATCGCACGGAGTTGTGGGCCGAGCCGATCCTGAAGGCGTACGTCCAGCACCCCGACCTCACCGACGACGAACTCGTGGAGCGGGCACGGCAGATCTGCGACGGCCTGGTCGACGTGACACACGCCGGCGCGGGAATCGTCGAGCTGCTGCCGCCCGGTCTGTCGAAGTCGATCGGCCTGTCGCTCGTCGCTCGGCGGCTGGGTGTGAAGGCGGCGGAGACGATCGCGTTCGGGGACATGCCCAACGACGTGACGATGCTGCGGTGGGCGGGGCACGGCGTCGCGATGGCCAACGCGCATGCGTCGGTGAAGGCCGTCGCGGACGAGGTCACGGCGTCCAACGAGGAGGACGGCGTCGCGGCGGTGCTGGAGCGGATCTTCCCCGTCTGACCGTCGGACGAAGGGCCGCCGACCGGTGGCACTCGTGTGGCGACCGTTCCCCACGCTCGGATGAATTCCCGAGTACGGGGAACGGCCGGCCCACATGATCGGCGGTCCGACGCGGTGTCCCGCGCCACGGACGCCTCGGGCCGCGTGACCCTCAGCAGTTCTCGGCGGGCCGCGTCTGCGGCTCGGCGGTGGCGGGCGGTTCGACAGGCTGGGACGCCCGCACGCGGCGCAGCTCATCGGCCTCGTCGCGGACCGCGTCGAGCCTGACCTCCAGCGCGGCGACACGTTCGCGGTAGCGCTCCAGCTCGGCCCGGACGAATTCGGCGTCCGCCACCCGGCGGGCCGCGTCCTCCCGGATCGCGGCGGTCTCCTCCTCGAACTTCTGCTTCGCGGTGTCGAGCTCGGCGACAGCCATGTCGGCCGCCTCCTCGGCCAGTGTGGCCCGCTCCTCGGCGGCCAGGATCCGCTGCGCGGAGGCACGGGTGACCGTCTCGATCCGGGCCTCGGCCGCCGCGGAGTCGGTGATGATCGCCAACTCCTCGATGTAGGAGGGCAGGTCGGTGGAGAGCTGCTTGACCAGCGCGACCAAGGCCTCGCGTGACCGGGCGGTACGGTCGTCGTCACCGACGCCGGTCGCCGGTATCGCGGCCATGGCCGCCGCCATCTCGGCGACGGCCGCCTCAGCCGAAGCCGAAGCCGAAGCCGACGGTACTGGCTCGGCGTGCCCGTGCCCGTGCCCGTGCCCGGACCCCGGAGCGGTCGGTGCGGCGTACTCGGCGCCCGGCGCATGAACGCCCGTGGCCGCGTTGCCGACTTCGGCGGCCATGCGCTTGTCCGCCTTGCGCTGCTGCCGCTTGGCGCGGAACCTCCTGAACAGGCCGAGCGCGTTGTGCTCGGGGTGCGTGCAGAAGTGGTGCGTCGCGCCCTCGGTCCCGGGCTCGGCCGGCTGGGTGCAGCCCGGGTACGAGCAGGTGTGGGCGGGCTGGGCGGTTTGGGTGCTCATCGTGTGCCTCTCATCGCTGATGTGGTGAAGTTCCGGATCTCCCGGAACCGAACGGCGTCCGAAGCCCGCGGTCCGGCAACCGGTGCCCCTCGGGTGTTCGTCGCTCATGCCTCATCAGTGCGTTCGCGCCGTCGGACGTTACAGCGATGCGGAAATTGATTCTCGCCACGGCCGTACGGCGATGGTCCGGGCGTTCACGTGTAACGCTCGCGGCCCTTTCCGTCTCTGAGTACGGAGTCGACCCCGCCGACGCACAGAAACGGAAACGCCATGTCCCGAACCAAGCGCCGCGCTGTCCTGTGGATCACCACCGCCCTGGTGGTCGTGGCCGCGTCCGTCGGCCTCTACCTCTTCCAGCCGTGGCGGCTGTTCACCACGGTCCGGGTGAACGAGGCTCCTCCTGCCGCCGCCGTGCAACCGGGAGCCCCCGCGCCCGCCGCGGTCGAACACCTGGTGACCGGCATGTTCACTTCGCACGCACACGAAACCAGCGGCTCGGTTGCGGTCCTCGACCTCGGCGACGGGACGAGGACGCTGCGCCTGACGAACCTGCGCACCACGAACGGCCCGGCCCTGCACGTGTGGCTCAGCGACCAGCCGGTCAAGGGAAAGGGCGGCAACCTCGACGACGGCGAGCACATCGACCTCGGCTCCCTGAAGGGCAACGAGGGCAACCAGAACTACGCGATACCCGCGGGTACCGACCTCGGCAGGTTCTCCACGGTGACGATCTGGTGCGAGCGCTTCAGCGTGTCGTTCGGAGCGGCCGAACTGAACCGGCTCGCCTGAGTGCTCCTACCTTCGCCAGTCCCGGAACGCGGCGAGCAGGTGCGTCCTGGCGTCGGAGGAGATCCCCTCCGGGGTGAGCTCGCCCGTCGTGGCGATCGTCCGACGGAACTGATCGAGGTACACCTCGCACTTGGAGCACTCGGCCAGGTGGCCGACGAAGCGCTGCTCGTCTTCCTCCGACAGGGCGCCTTCGAGGAAGTCGGTCACCAGCTCCACGAACTCGTCGCAGTTCACGC
This sequence comes from Yinghuangia sp. YIM S10712, assembly GCF_051388935.1. Taxonomy (NCBI): domain Bacteria; kingdom Bacillati; phylum Actinomycetota; class Actinomycetes; order Kitasatosporales; family Streptomycetaceae; genus Yinghuangia; species Yinghuangia sp. YIM S10712. Next base: position 76,452 of record NZ_JBPKBI010000001.1, on the reverse strand, counting down.
TCGTTTCCTCCCGCCGGCCGCCTCGTGCGCATCGGACAGATACTTCTCCAGCTTGCCACGAAGCTGGGCCCTGGCCCGATGCAGGAGAACGCGCTGGTTCCCGGACGAGACCTCCAGCAGGGCGCAGACTTCCTCGGAGCCGTATCCCGCGATGTCGCGCAGCGTGATCACGGCGCGCAGGCGGGGCGGAAGCTCGTCGATCGCTTCCGTGATCACCTCGCGGACCTCGTCGCGCAGCACGTGGTTCTCGGGAATCTCCCAAGGCCGCGGCTCCTGCCCGACGGCCCAGTGCCCGGCATACGGTTCACCCGGCCCGCGGAACCGCGAGGGGTCCACCGTCGGACCGTCCTCGTCCGTGGTCAGACTGCCGAAGGGAACGGTCCGGCTCTCCTTGGTACCGCGCGCCTTGGCCGTGTTGACCAGAATGCGGTAGACCCAGGTCTTCAACGACGAACGGCCCTCGAAGTCGCCGATGCCCTTGATGACCGCCAGCCAGGTGTCCTGGACGGCCTCCTCTGCGGAGTCCCTGGTCGACACGAACGACGTCGCCAGCCGCAGCATGCCGCCCGACCACGTGTCCAGCACGAGGGCGAACGCTTCCTCGTCACCGTCACGCAGTCGCTGTACCAGGACTTCGTCCGGTGGCAGTTCCCGTCCGCCCGTCATCGCCCCCTCCTCACCGACCGTCAACTGGGAACGCCAGCCTAGGCGTTCGGCCGGTGGTACCGCTGTCGCCGTCGTCGTGAGCGGCCGCTTTCCGTCACAACGCCCGTACCTGCGGCAGGCCTTCGGTGACGATCCGGTCGAAAACGCTCGGGTCGGTGTCGAACACCGTTCCGGGCAGCGGCTCGTGGACCACGATCTCCGTGATCCCGACCTCGGCGTAACGCCCCGCGTAGTCGACGAACGCCCCCACCGAGTCGAGCGCGCGTTCGTCCGTCGAGCCCTGCAACAGGATGCGGCCGAGTTCGCCGGGGTCGCGGTTCTCGGCGGCGCAGGCGTCACCGAGGCGACGGATCTGGTCTTCGACATCGCCGACGTATTGCTCGGGAGTCAGCCCGGCGAGGCGTTTCGGGTCGCCGAACGTCACCCACGCCTGCCCCAGCCCGGCCGCGAGCCGCAGCCCGCGAGGCCCGGTCGCGGCGACGGCGAACGGGACACGGGGGCGTTGGACGCAGCCGGGGATCATGCGGGCTTCGTCGGCGGCGTAGTAGGCCCCTCGGTACGTGGTCGCGGGCCGCGTCAGGAGCCGGTCCATGAGGCCGACGAACTCCTCGAACCGCTCCTGGCGTTCGCGCGGAGGCCAGGTCCCGTGCCCGAGCACCGTGGCGTCGAATCCCGTACCTCCGGCACCGATGCCGAGCGTGACGCGCCCGTCCGAAAGATCGTCGAGGGTCATCACGTCCTTGGCAAAGGTCACCGGGTGCCGGAAGTTGGGCGACGATACGAGCGTCCCGAGCCGGATCCGCGAGGTGGCCGTCGCCGCGGCGGCGAGGGTGGGCACCGTGCCGAACCACGGCTGATCGCGGAACGTGCGCCACGAGAGGTGGTCGTACGTCCAGGCGCTGTCGAACCCCGCCGCTTCGGCGTCACGCCAGCGGCCGAGGGCTTCCTTGCCGCGATGGATCGGGAGGATCACCACACCGATGCGCATGGTGTCGGACCCTAGTACGGGCATCGCGTTCTCGTGTCGTCACGCGGCGCGTATCGGACGGGTACGGGAGGCCCGGTGCGGATGCTCAGGCCGGTTGCCTGATGCTCTCGATGATCCGTGCGAAGCCTTCTTCGCCGTGGCCCGCGTCGATCTGCCGTCGGATGAGGCCCTGGACCATCCCGATCACCTCGGTGCCGATGCCCTGCTCGGCACTGGCGGCCACGATGTGGCCGAGGTCGGAGAATTCGAGGCTCTGCTGCCCGGGGACGGTGTAGTCCCCGCCGTCGATGACCGCGGCGAACTCCTCGAATCCGCCGGTCATGGCGGTCAGCCACGGCGCGGCCATCGCGGCGAACTCGCCTGCCGTCACTCCGGCCGGCGCGACCATCGCGGCACCGTGCATGAAGCCGGCGAACATGACGTACATGCCCGCGAGGAGGGCGAGGTCGTACAGCGAGGCCAGCCCCGCGTCCGTACCGAAGTACGTGCTGGTTCCCCAGGTGTCCAGCAGCGGCTTGCACCGCTCGAACGCCTCGGCGGATCCGCTGTAGAGCAGCGAGGCCTCGGGCCGGCCGATCATGTGCGGTACGGCCATGATGCCGCCGTCCAGGTAGTCGACACCGGCCTCGGCGGCCCAGGTGGCGAACTCCCGCGCCTGCGCGGGCGAGGTCGTGGTGACGTTGACGAGCGTCCGTCCGGCGAGCTCGTCGACGAGCGGGTCGAGCACCTCGTGGACCGAGGCGTGGTCCAACAGGCACGCGATCACCACGTGGCTGCCCCGAACCGCGTCGCGGGCTGTGGCGGCGGCCTCCGCGCCCTGCTCGACGAGGGCGTCCGCCTTCCCGGGTGAGCGGTTCCAGACCGTTGTCGCGTACCCGGCCTTCACCAGGGCGCCCGCAAGAGCGCCGCCCATCGCGCCCAGCCCGAGAACACCGACGCGGACGCTGCTGCTGGTTGTCATTTCCCGTCTCCCTCTGCGTTCGTCGTTTCGTTTTGATCCTCTCCGCCACCGGTAAGGTTGACCAGTACGGACTAATTAGTGGGGTACTCACCTCAAGGTAAGTAAGGTTCGGAGGTACGCATGCCGCCATCAGCCCGACGCGGCCCCTACTTCTGCGGCATCGACGCGGCGATGGACGTCGTCACCGGCAAGTGGAAGTCGCTGATCCTGTGGGAGCTGCACCACCACGGCACCTGCCGCTTCGCCGAACTCCGCCGAGGCCTCCCGGGCGTCAGCGAGAAGATGCTCGTGCAGCACCTGCGCGAGATGGAGGAGGACGGCCTCGTGCATCGCGAGGTCTACCGCGAGGTGCCCCCCAAGGTCGAGTACTCCCTGACCGAGCACGGCATCTCGCTCAACGCCGCGCTGGCTCCCCTGGGAGCCTGGGGAACCGAGCGCATGCAGCGCATCGGCGCCGAAAAGATCTCAGTCGAGAGCCCGGTCGAGAGTTCGGTCAAGAGCTCGGTCGAGACCGCTGCGAGCCGGCAACCCGGCACCCCCGCACCCTAGGCTCGCCGGCACCGCGAGCTTTCGGTGCCGCGCGCACGTCGCGGCGGAATCGGCGCAGAACGTCGGCGGGCGCCGCCCTGCCGGTTCGGTGAGTGCGGGGCTGGGCGAGGATGGGGCGCGTGACTGGATCTTTGCGTCGTTTGCGACCGCGACTTGTGGCGACCGACCTGGACGGGACGATCGTCCGCAGCGACGGCACCATTTCGGAGCGCACGCTCGCCGCGCTCGTCGCCGTCGAGACGGCCGGGAGCGAGGTGGTGTTCGTGACCGGTCGGCCACCGCGGTGGATGGACAAGGTCGCGTCGGTGACCGGGCACCACGGGCTGGCGATCTGCGGCAACGGTGCCGTGGTCTACGACCTGCGCCGCGAACAGATCGTCGAGACCTATGCGATGGACGCGTCCGTCGCGCGCAAGGTCGTGGCGCTGATCAAGGCGGAGATCCCGGACGTGTGTTTCGCGGTGGAGACCGCGACCGGGTTCGCACACGAGCCGGAGTACCCGCCGTTGGAACGGGACCTTTCGGTGGTGCACGAGATCGCGTCGGTCGAGAACCTGCTCGACGGCCCGGTGCTCAAGCTGTTGGCGCGGCACACGTCACTCACCCCCGACGAGTTCCTGGTCCAGACGCGGGCGGCGGCCGGGCCCTACGCCGAGTTCACCCACTCGTCGAAGATCGCGCTCGTCGAGATCAGCGCGCTCGGCGTCAGCAAGGCGACCACGCTCGCGTCGTTCTGCGCCCGCCACGGCATCAGCGCCGACGAAGTGGTGGCGTTCGGCGACATGCCCAACGACCTGCCGATGCTGGCGTGGGCGGGGCAGTCGTACGCGGTCGCCAACGCGCATCCGACGGTTCTCGACGCGGTGGCGAACCATACGGCGAGCAACGATGCCGACGGGGTCGCCCAGGTTGTCGAGAAATTGTTCGCGTAACCGCACGTCATCAGACAAACACCCAGGGTCGATATACTCGGCGCTCTATGCACGCACCTCGGGCGGGGAGATCCCCGCTGGCCGCCATGCTCGGCTGCTACCGGGTCGGCGAGGCGGTGGGTTTCCGGCCGGTCTGCGAAGGGCTGCTGAACCGCGGTTACGAGGTCCGGACCACCGAGGGCCGCTGGTTCCTCAAGCACTACCTCGACCAGGCTCCGCAGAACATCGTGTTCCAACACCGGGCCACGGCTCGCCTGCGGGCCCGTGGGATTCCCGCATTGCCGCCGCTGGCCGCGCGCGACGGCGCCACCGCGCGGTGCGTGCGCGGGCGTTGGTTCGCACTGTTCCCGTGGGTCGAGGGCCGGCATCGCAGCGGTGCGGAGCTCGACGACGGCGAGTGCCGTGAGTTGGGTGCCCTGCTCGGCGGCGTGCACGCGACGCTCCGGCGGACGCTTCCGCCCGTGCAGCAACCGCTGTTCGCCCCCGCCGCCGACGCCGGCCACTCGATCGCGGTGGCGAACCGCCTGTTGGCCGGCATACGTGCGCGCCGCGTCCGCGAGCCCTTCGACGAGCTGGCCGAACACCGGCTCATCGAACGCCTGCGCATGCTGCGGCGGTTCGCCCACGCGGCTCCCACCGCCGCACCGCGCCAGGGGTACGTGCACGGCGACTTCCACCCGCTCAACCTGCTGTACGCCGACGGCTCCCCGGCCGCGATCATCGACTGGGACCGGCTTGCCGCGCTGCCGGACACCGAGGAAATGGTCCGCGCCGCGCTGCTGTTCTTCACCGCTCCCGGGACCGGCACGCTCGACCTGGCCCGCGTCCGCGCGTTCGTGCACGCGTACCGTGCGGTCTCCGACCCCGGCCCGGCGGATCTGACCACCGCCGTGCGGCGCCTGTGGTGGGAGCGCCTGAACGACTTCTGGATGCTCACCCGGCACTACGTCGAGCGCGACCACCGCTCCGACCCGCTGTTCCCCGCGTCGGCCGCACTGATCGTGTGGTGGACGCGGCACCATGAGGAGGTGCGGGACGCGTTCGTGCAGTGAACGCTCCGGCACCGAAAGCGCGCTCGCCACGGAAGCGGGGCGGGGCCGACCGTGTGGCGGCCCCGCCGCGACCGCTTGTCAGTTGCCGCCGCCGCCCGTGCCCGACGTGGGCGTCGGACCGCCGCTCGCAGGCGGCGGCGACCCACCGCCGCCCGTGGGCGTCGGGTTGCCGGCGCTCTGGCTCGGCGACGAACTGGCCGTCGTCTTGTCCGCCGTGGCCGAGGCCGACGTACTCGGGGGTTGCGTGGTGGTCGGCGTGACCGGCGCACCGCCCGGATTCGACGGCTGGTTGTTCGACTGCGTCCGCGTGTTGTTCTGCGAAGCGCGGGTCGGCTGGCTGGACGAGGCACCGACGTCGCTCGACTCCGCCGTCGCCGGCGGCTGCACGTTGGCGCCGGGGCCCGTGGACGGCGGCCCGCTCGTCAGCGTCGGAGTCGGATTGGTCGGATCATCCTTGCTGTTCTCGGCGTTCGAGCCGTCGGACAACGTGATCACCAAAAAGGTCACCCCGGCGATCACCGCGACCACCACCGCCACGACGATCGCGTAGGTCATGCCGCGCCGCCGAGGCTGGTCCTGCACCGCCGGCATCGCGCCTGTGCCGCCGTCGTTGACGGGAAGGCCGAGCGGGCCTGCCGGCATCGGCCCCGTCGCCTCCGGGCTGCCCGACACCGGGCCGCCCGCCAGACGCGCGGTCTGTTGGGCGCCGTTCGCGCCGCCCGGCGCCCAGACCGGCTGGGTACGGGTCTGGTTCCCCGGCGGCGCTATGTGCACCGCCTGCCCGGCCAGCGCGCGCCGTACGTCCATCCGGAACTCTTCGGCGGTCTGGTACCGGTCGTCGGGGTTCTTCGCGAGCGCCTTGAGCGTGATCGCGTCGAGGTGGGCGGGAATGCTCGCGTCGGCCGCCGACGGCGGCCGCGGGTCGTCCTGCACATGCTGGTAGACGACCGACAACGGCGTATCGCCGTTGAACGGCGGTCGCAGCGCGAGGAGTTCGTAAAGCAGGCAGCCGCTGGAGTACAAGTCGCTGCGGGCGTCGACGGTACGGCCGAGTGCCTGCTCGGGGGAGAGGTACTGCGGCGTGCCCATGACCATGCCCGTCTGGGTCATGGTCGTCGCGGCGCTGTGCATCGCACGCGCGATGCCGAAGTCCATCACCTTCACCGAACCGCTGTTGGTGATGATGACGTTGGCCGGCTTGATGTCGCGGTGGATGATGCCGTGCCGGTGGCTGTATTCGAGGGCCTCCAGGACGCCTTCGGTGATCCGCAGCGCCTGCTCCTGCGGTATCGGCGCGCCCTCGACGAGGAGTTCGCGCACGGTGCGCCCCTCCACGCACTCCATCACGATGAACGGCACCAGCTCGTCGCCGACGCGGTCCTCGCCGGTGTCGTACACCGACACGATCGCCGGGTGGTTGAGCGACGCGGCGTTCTGCGCCTCGCGGCCGAACCGCGATCGTGCGACCGGATCCTGGGCAAGGTCCGGGCGGAGAGTCTTGACCGCGACGGTCCGGCCCAACCGGACGTCGTGGGCCATGCTCACCTCGGCCATACCGCCCCGGCCGAGCTGACGCCCCAACTCGTAGCGTCCCGTGCCGACGGTCCTGACCTTCGTTCCGGAGATCTCGTCGTCCGGGCCCTGCGGCTGACCCATCACTCCTCGCCGTCCGTCTCGTCACGGTCCGCCGGGAACGGACTCGCTCGTCCCGCCGATCGCCGGGTTCTCATAGGCACGCCGGATCCCGGCCCGTACGCACATGGCATTGTCCCGCCAATCCGGTATCCGAGTCACCGTACCGGCAGCCGACGCGCGCCATCAGGCTACGCGGTTCCGGGTGAAGAGAGATAACTCACCGCCGACGCACTCCGGTCCGGTGACGTCGGCCGGACAGCGGCTGTCGGGCTCGGGCGCGCATGACGCTACCCCAAGACGACGACGAGCACCGAGGCGAGTACGCACGCCGTGAGCGCGAAGGCACTCAACATCACGCGCCGGCGCGCCCGGATCCGCCGCCGGGCCGCCCGTCCGCCGCGCGAATCCTCGGGGCCGCGACGTGCGTCGGTTCGCTCGCGCGGCCGGCCGTTCCGAGCCCCCTTGCCTGACGTTCGGTCAGGTACGAGACGGGTCACGGCGGATCGCATCTCGGCCGCCCCCGCGAACCGCAACTGCGGGTCCTTGCGCAGCGCGTGCAGGACCAAGTCGTCGACCGCGCCGGGCACATCGCGATAGGCGGACGGCGGCAGAGCCTCGTCGCGCACGTGTTTGGAGGCCACGGAGATCGCGCTGTCCCCGTCGAACGGCACGGTGCCGACGAGGAGTTCGTACAGCAGGCAGCCCACCGAGTAGACGTCGCTGCGCGGCGACGCCGGATGCCCGAGCGCCTGCTCCGGGGAGAAGTACTGCGGAGTGCCCATGATGTGTCCGACCGCGGTGAGCGGTGCCACGTCGCCGTCCAGCACCCGCGCGATGCCGAAGTCCATGACCTTGACCGCGCCGTCCGCGGTCACCATGACGTTCACCGGCTTGATGTCGCGGTGCACGATGCCGCGCGCGTGGCTGTAGTCCAGCGCGTCCAACACCCTCGCCGCGATGCGCAGCGCCCGGCGCCACGGCAGCGGGCCCTCGCGGCGCAGCAGCGCGCGCAGGGTGTGGCCCCGGACCAGCTCCATGACGATCCACGGCACGGGGCCGGTCGGCCCGGGGTCCTCGCCGGTGTCGTAGACGCGGACGATCGCGGGGTGGTCGAGCGCTGCGGCGTGCTGTGCCTCACGCGCGAAGCGCGACCGCGCGACGGTGTCCTCGGCGAGTTCGGGGCGCAGCCGTTTGACCGCGACGATGCGGTCCAGGGCCCGGTCGTGCGCCTCGTGGACGACAGCCATGCCGCCGCCCCCGATGCGGCGCAGTGTGCGGTAGCGTCCGCCGCCGAAGGTCGAGCCGGAGAACTCGTCGTGCCGGTCGTGCACCATCTGCGGCCCCCGAAAGTTGGTGCGCTGCGCCCAGGCGGCTGCCGGGGATCCGCGCATCCCGTCAGGCAGGACGCGCGGATCCCCGACGCGATTGCTCAGAGATACGGACCGGACGCGGTGGGTCCCGCCTCGCCCGGCCGTCCCGGCATCGTCGCACCGGGCGGCAGTGCCCGGCGCATGGTCTCCAACTGCGCGCGTGCCGCCATCTGTTGGGCGAACAACGCGGTCTGGATCCCGTGGAACAACCCCTCAAGCCAGCCGACGAGCTGGGCCTGCGCGATGCGCAGCTCGGCTTCGGTGGGCACGTTGTCCTCGTTGAACGGCAGCGTCAGGCGCTCCAGCTCCTCGACCAGCTCGGGGGCGAGGCCCTTTTCGAGCTCCTTGATCGAGCCCTTGTGGATGTCCGCGAGCCGTACGCGGCTGGCCTCGTCGAGGGGCGCCGCGCGGACTTCCTCAAGAAGTTGCTTGATCATGCTGCCGATCCGCATGACCTTCGCCGGCTGCTCGACCATGTCGGTGACCGCGAGTTCGCCGTTCTCCCCACCCTCGGCGCCGCTCACCGCCATGCCGTCGGGCCCGACGATCAGGACATGGGGGTTGTCGTCCTGCGTTTCCTTGTTCGGCATGTTCATGAGCACCATCCTCCCCCGTCCGCGCCGGGAGCCGCCACGGGGCCGGTCACCGGCGCGGGAGGAGGACGGGAAGACCGGACGGATCAGCCCGTTCGCGTGCGGTTCAGCTCGCGCGAGCGTGTGAAGAGCGCCGCGACGGCCGCCGCGAGCAGAGGTACCAGCACGACCGCGAGACCCATCTCGGCCCACGGCACGATCACGGGTATCTCCCGCACGTCGGGAATATTCATGAACTCTCCGTGTTCGATCGCGGACTTGCGGTAGCTCTCGTGGATCTCCGCCTCCTTCCACCGCAGGGCCGCGGCCGGGAGCAGACCGACCACGACCCCGAGCCCGGTGCCGATGAGGGCGATGACCCAGCTCTGCGCGGCGGAGAGGGTACGGCGGACTCTCGGCGGCGCGCCGACCGCACCGAGCGTGGCCAGGTCGCGGCGGCTGTCCGCGAGCGCGAGCCCGGTGGCCACGCCGGCCGCGCCGAGCGCTACCACGATCGTCGCGGTGGCCAGCAGCAGGATCTGCGTGCTCGGGCGGCCCTGGTAGCCGCGTTCGATCGACAAGGACGCCGATCCGAGGGCGCTGACGGCGTCGCGGGCCCGCTGTTCGGCGGCCTCGCCGGGCATCTCGGTGGTGTCGTACAGCAGTTGGAGGTCGGTGACGGCAACGCCGGTGGCCCGTGCGGCCTCTTCGCCGAGGACGGCAGTCGTGTACGCGTCGCCGGGCGGGTCGACGTAGACGCCGGGGACGGTGATCGTGCGCGGCGGCGGGGGCTCCTCCGGCACCGCAGCGGTCTCGAAGGCGGCAGGGTCCGCCTCGACCGCGTGGCCGGTGGAGATCTCGACGGTCACCTTGCCGTCGTGCAGCAGGCTCTTGTCGAAGACCACCGCGCCGGTGCGGAGCGCGTCCGCGATGCGGCCGTCGTCGGCGCCGGTGATGCGGCGTACCAACTCGGCGTCGCCGACCGGAAGTCCGAAGCCGGCATGGCTTGACAGCGGGTCGGCGCAGCGCGGGTCCTTGCGTGCCGCGGCGATCTGCGCGGGCGTCGGCTGTTGCGTCGACGGGGCGGAACGGGCGTAGAGCGGGCACTCGTTGGGCGGCGGTACGACCACCCGGACGGACAGGCACTCCTGCTGCGCTTCCGGACAGGAGTGCCCGAAGCCGCGCACGAGGCCTTCCCCGGTGACCGGCAGGGTCTCCTCGACCGCTCGGCGCAAGGCGTCGACCCGCTGCCCGGACCCGTCCAGCAGCACCGCGACCTGGCCCTTTCGCGCGAACTGCCGGTACTGCTCGCGCTCGTCGTGCTCCGTCCCGGCCCAGTACGCCGTGACCGACACCGCCCCCGCGATCGCCGCCATGACCGCCGCCACGGCCGGTGCGGTGCGCGGCCGGTTGCGAGCCGCGTCCCGCAGTGCGAGGCGCGGGGTCAGCGGCAGGAAGCGGCCGAGGCGCCCGGCGGCGCCGAGCAGCATGGGGCAGCAGGCGATGAGCCCGAGTTCGGCGAGCACACACCCGGTCAGCAGGACCGCGTCGCTGGGTGCGACGCGCGCGCCGTGGTAGGCGAGGCCGAGCCCGACGGCGCCCAGTGCGGCACCGGTGATCGGCAGCGCCTTGGAGCCGTGGCGTACACCGCGGCGCCCGGTGAGGGAATCGACGACGTTCTCGCGGGCCGCGAGGAACGCCGGAACCCACGCCGCGACCACACCGATGACCAGGCCGAGCAAGGCGACCGCGAGCAGTTCGGTCGGACGCGCGTCGAAGTGGCCGAGACGCTTGCCGGATGTCTCTCCGAACCAGTCGCGCATGAGCCACGCCGCCGCCGCGCCGAGCGTCGTGCCCAGGATGCCCGCGACGACGCCCAGCACCACGCCGTCAGCCAGCACGATGGTCCGGATGTGCCGCCGGTCGCCGCCCGCGACGCCGACCAGGCCCAGGTCGCGCCGCCTGCGCCGGGCGCCGACGGCGAAGGCGGGGCCGGCCAGCAGGACGACTTCGAGGAGGGCCATGCCGATCACGACGACGGTGACGGCGAGAGTGAACTCGCCGAAGGTGTCCTCGTACGCCTCGGCCCGGTACGGGACTTCGCTGTCCGGCGGATCCTGCGCGGCGGCCTCCCGCGAGGTCGCGACGATGCCGGTCTCGTTGAGCTTGCGCACGTGCTCCCAGCGGTACGCCCCGGGCGGCGCGTCGACGAAGTACTCCGTCCGCAGCTCGCTTTGGGGGTCGGCCACGGCGCGGTCGAGCACGGCACCCGGCATCGTGAAGGCCTGCCGGGCGTCGAGTTCGTCGGGCAGTTCGACGGTGCCCACGATCGTGAAGACCTTGCCGGTCGCGAGTTCGGTGACCTTGCCGCCGATCTTCAGGCCGCCCGCGTCCAGCAGTTTGTCGGTGACCGCGACCTCGTCGGCGGTGCGCGGTGCGCGGCCCCCGGTCTGGTCGACGACGCCGCGTGCGATGGGCGCGGCGTAGTCGAATTCGTTGAGGAGCGTGCTGGTCAGGCCGTAGGCGGTGCGGATCGCGACGGTTCCCGAGGCCCGGGTGAGCACGGTGGACCCGGCGGGGATGGTGGCGCGCACGTCGGGTGGGGCCGGCTCGGCGGCCGTGCCCGGGACACCGGTTCCTGCTCCCGAGAGACCGGGTGTCTCCCACGCGTCGATGCTGACCCGGTTGTCGCTGCCGTCCGCCGGGTCCTGCGTGACCGGGCGCCCGCCGACGCCCAGGTCCCACACGAGCGCGTCGGCCCGGCCGAGGACACGGGTGAGGCGTTCGCCGGTGTCGAGTTGCTGGCTGCGGTAGGTGATGACGGCCGCGCTCGCGGCGAAGACGGGCAGCGCGACCATGAGCACGATGAGCAGGCTGCGGCCCTTCGAGCGCCAGGCCTCGCGGCGCGCGATGCGCAGCGCGGCACGCCATGCGGGCAGGCTCATGGTGCGCAGTCCCTGCTGAGCAGCGAGTCGGCCGTGTCCGTGCGGCCGGTGTCGTCGACGAGACGTCCGTCGCGCAGGAACACGATGCGGTCCGCCCAAGCCGCGTGCCGGGCCTCGTGGGTCACCAGGACCGCGGCCGCGCCCGCGTCGCAACGGGCCCGCAGCACGCGCAGGACCGCCTCGCCGGTGGCCGAGTCGAGCGCGCCGGTGGGTTCATCGGCGAGGACGAGGCGTCGTTCGCCGACGAGCGCGCGTGCGATGGCGACGCGCTGCTGCTGCCCGCCGGACATGTCGTCGGGGAAGCGTTCGGCGAGTTCCGGAATGCCGACCTCGGCGAGCGCGGCGTCGGCGGCCGTGCGGGCCTTGCGGGCGGGTGTGCCGTCGAGTTCGAGCGGCAGGGCCACGTTCTCGGCCGCGGTGAGCGCGGGAATGAGGTTGAGGTCCTGGAACACGTAGCCGATGCTGCGGCGGCGCAGCGCGGCCTGTTTACGGCGCGACATGCCGGAGATCTCCTCGCCTTCGACGAGCACCGCTCCGGTGGTCGGGCTGTCGAGGCCGCCGGCCAGCATGAGCAGCGTCGACTTGCCGGAGCCGGACGGGCCCATGACGGCGAGCAGTTCGCCCGCGCCGACGCTGAGATCGACACCGACCAGGCTCTCCACGCGGGTGGGGCCGGTGCCGTACGTCCGTCCCAGGGCGCGCAGTTCGAGCACGGGCCGGGTCATCGCCTCCCTCCGCGCAGGCCGCGTCGCCGCGAGGGACGCCCGCCGTCGGCCACGTCGCGTTCGTCGCCGGGCGCCGCCGTGTCGGGCAGCGGTGCGGCCTGCGGCGCGACCAGGTCGCGGCGGGCGATTCTCGCCTCGCAGTGGTCGAGCCAGCGCACCTCGGCCTCGGCTTGGAACACCAGGCTCTCCAGGACGAGTTGCCACGCAAGGTCGTCTTCGGCCGCGCGAACTTTGAGACGCGTGTAGTCCTGGAGCGCGCGCAGCGTGTGGGTGCGCTGGCTCTGCACGACCGCGGCGACGTCGACGCCGGGGACGGTGACGGCCATCGCGAGTTTGATGGCGAGTTCGTCCCGCGGACGTCCGGCGCGCGAGACGGGTTCGTCGAACCAGGTGTGCAGTTCGCGGCGGCCGGCGTCGGTGATGCGGTAGAAGACGTGGCCTTCGCCGTCTTCGCCGTCGGGCGTGACGAGGCCGTCCCGGTCCAGGCGTCCGAGCGTCGTGTAGACCTGCCCGACGTTGAGCGGCCAGGTCGATCCGGTGCGGGACTCGAACTCGGCGCGCAGTTGGTAGCCGTAGCGCGGCCCTTGGTCGAGGAGCGCGAGCAGTCCGTGCTTGATAGACATACTGAGTATGTATACCGAGTATGCTCGGGGCCGCAAGAGGCCGGCTGAGGCGCGAACGTCTTGCGGAGGAAGCCGGGTTCGGGCGACAGGCCGCGTGCCCGGGGCTCAGATGCAGATGAGATCGATGTTGATTCTGTGCGTCTGCGCGTTGACCGCCGGTTGCAGTATCCGAAGCTGCACGGTGGCCTTGATCCGCGCACCGCTGTACAGAATGCCGACCGGCCACGGGATCGTGAGGCTCTGCTGCCGCTTCCCGTCGCCGGTGAAGTGCAGTTGGTCCGGGGGCCACGAGCGCACGTCGTCGAAGTACCACTGGTACACGACGTCGCCCTCGCCGCCGTCGACGAGCACGGTCGCGGTGATCATGATTTCGTCGCGGCCGTTGCACCGGACATGTGCGCCCGTGCCGCGGCTGCCGGTCAGCATGACGCCGACCACCTTGAGCGGCGCCGTGGTGTAAATTTCGCCCGGCCGACCGTCGTCCCCACCCTGCGGGTTCGAACCGCCGTCGCTCTGCGGCGGGTTCGCGGGAGCCGGCGCGTCGGGGAACACGGTCACGGTCGCCGGGGGGTCCTGGCGAGGCGTGGTCGGCGCCGGGGTGGGCGCGCGTGTCGACGGCACAGGATCGGTGGTCCGCACGCCCGGTTCCGGTGTCGCGACGGCCGGTGCGGGCGTCGGCGCGAGCTGTGCGGGGGGTGTGGCGGACGGTTCCGACGGTGTGGGCGAGCCCTGTTCCTGGGCCGGGAGCTGCGGCGGGATGCCGACCGGCTCGGAGGGCGCGGCGTGCTCGGTGCCGCCTTGCGAGCCGTAGAAGTTCACCAGGGTGAGAACGCCCACCATGAGAAGCGCAATCACCACCGGGCCGATCGGAACGCGCCGGATGAAGGCACGGATTGTGCGCATCCGGCCTCCCTTCCCGCCCGTGGTCCTGCCCCCTGCCGGCTAGGGGGCGCGTCCCAGCCCACGGCTGGGGGCGCGGCGGCACTGCCGGAAACTATCGCGAATCCGGTGCCGACGTCTCCGATGTGACCGCCTTGATGAGACTGCACTGTTCTCGGGACGCGCACCAGACACCCCGCGTTCCGGACGCTACCCCCCGCTCGGACGTGTCATGGCGGCACCTCCGCCGCGTCCGGCGAGCCGTGACAGCCCGGGCCTTCGAGGTGACGGTTCGTCACCACCCCTGGCGCACGGATGGTTTCGGCATCCGCGACGAACGCGCAATCAGCCTCGGCGGGGCCGACAAGCGGCGGTGACGTACACGACCGCCGCACCGGCGAGGATGAACAGCAGGCCCACGAGACCGATCGGCACTGCCGCACCCGTGCCCGTGTCGGGCAGTCCCGTCGGCGGCGGCGACGGGACCGCGGACGGCTCCGGGGCGGGAGGGAAAACCGGGGGCTGCGTTGAAGCAAGCGCACTGTCGTCGAGATACCACGCGAGCAGGCGTCCGCCGGAGCGCACGGCGCTCACGCCGGGGCGCGGACCGGGAAGAACTTCGAGCCCGGCCGCGCGCAGCGCGTCGATCCCGTCCGGGCCGCCCGACAGCACGAGTTCGCGGTCGGCGGTCAGCGCGGGCGCCCCGGCGGCGTCCGGCACCGGCACGATGCCGTACGGCGCGACCTTGGCCAGCAGCGCGTCGCGCTCCTCACGGCTGGGCGCGGAACCGGCGGGACGCTGCGGGATGGCGTGGCCGAGCGGCGACTGCCCAGGCGCGTCCGACCGGTTCGGGTCGGGATCCGGCACCAGGTCGGGCGGGTCGGCACGGGGTGCGATGTCGCCGACGCCGATCGCCGTGGGGACCGCGGACGACGGCGCGGGCTCCGGCACGGCGGCCCCGGTCGCGGCGCCGGGAGCGGCTGTCGAGGCGGCGAGGGGGGCGACGAGGGCGGTGAACGCGAGGCACGCCAGGACGGTGCGGATCCGTGTCGGATATGGCTTGCGCACAGCGACCCTTCCAGCGCTTCCGAAACCGGAACGTACCGGCGGTGACGGAAGCCTAGAAAAATCGGACTAGTCATTCAATAAGGGGCATTGCACAGCCGGGATTCGGCCATCCAAGATCACCCGATCGATGCAGCGCACTCGGTCACACGTTCGCAGCCCCGGCGCGGTGGGCAGGCCGCCGAGCGCGGCCGGACGCATCCGCGAGGCGGCGCTTCGGGACCACCGGGGCCGACGTCGGCGCGGCCTGCCGCCACTCGCGAGGCCTGCCGGGGCCGCGCCGGCCCCGGCAGGGACGAAGGCCCCGGCGTCAGGCCCCGACCGTCAAGATGACCTTGCCGATGTGCGCGCTGGACTCGACGAGACGGTGCGCCTCGACCGCCTCCGTGATCGGCAGCTTCCGGTCCACGACCGGCCGCACGCGGTCTGCGGCGATCAGCGGCCACACGTGCTCGCGTACCGCCGCGACGATCGCCGTCTTCTCGGCGAGCGGACGCGCCCGCAGCGACGTCGCCGCGAGCGCCGCACGCTTGGTGAGGAGCTTGTTCAGGTCGATCTCGGCCTTGCGGCCACCCTGGAGGCCGATGACGACGAGGCGGCCGTTGACGGCGAGTGCGTCGACATTGCGCGCAAGATACTTGGCGCCCATGTTGTCCAGGATCACGTCGACGCCCGCGCCGCCCGTCTCCTCGGCGATCCGCGCCACGAAGTCCTCGTTGCGGTAGTCGATCGCGACGTCGGCGCCCAGGGCACGGCAGCGGTCGAGCTTCTCCGCGCTCCCCGCGGTGGTGAAGATCTTCGCGCCGACCGCGCGCGCCAACTGGATCGCCATCGTGCCCACGCCGCTGGACCCGCCGTGCACCAAAAACGATTCGCCCGGACGCAGGTGCGCGACCATGAAGACGTTCGACCACACCGTCGCGGTCACCTCGGGCAGCGCCGCGGCCTCCACCACGCCGACACCGTCCGGCACCGGGAGCAACTGACCCACAGGAACACGGACATACTGCGCATAACCGCCGCCCGCAAGCAGCGCGCACACCTCGTCGCCGACCCCCCAGCCGGCGACTCCGGCACCGAGCTTCACGATCCGACCCGACGCCTCCAGGCCCGGATACTCCGACGCACCCGGCGGCGGCGCGTAGAAGCCCTGCCGCTGCATCAGGTCGGCACGGTTGACCGCCGTGGCCGCCACCTCGACCAACACCTCGCCCGGCCCCGGCTCCTCGTCCGGTACCTCGGTCCAGGTCAGCACCTCGGGCCCACCCGGGCTTCCGATCGTGATCGCGTACAACGGCCTTGCTCCCTCTCGTCGTTCCGGTGACCGGTTCCTCGTCACCCGTCAATTCCCGTGCGCCGGCTCACGCCCCGGTTCCCGGCCGGGGCCGGGACGCCCCGGAGTTCGGCTCGCCGACGCTGCGGATCACCACGAGCCGGTCGCCCGCGGCCAGCTTGGACACCTCCGGGTCGTCGTGCCGCAGCATGCGGTGACCGCGCACCACCGCGACCACGAGGTCCCGGCACTGCGCCGGCGACTTGCCGGCTTCTCTTTTGTCGACCGGCCGTTCGATCAGATCCATGCCCGAGCCGTAGTGCAGCAGGTCCTCGACGACCTCGCCGACGTTGGGGCTGAGCATCGACACGCCCAGCAGGCGCCCCGCCGCACTCGCGGTGGTCACGACCGAGTCCGCGCCGCTCTGCCGGATCAGCGGCGAGTTCTCGTCCTCGCGCACCGCCACCACGATCCACGCCCGCCGATTGAGCTGACGGCCCGTCAGGGTGACCAGCGCGGCGGTGTCGTCGCGGTTGACCGAGACGATCAGGTTGCGGGCCCGCTCGAACTCGGCCCGGCGCAGCACCTCGGCGCGCGTCGCGTCGCCGGTCACCACGACCAGCCCGTCCTGCTCCGACGCGTACGCCGCCGCCTCCTGGTCCGCGTCGACGACCACGATGCGCTCCTTCGGCACCCCCTGCGCGAGCAGCGTGTGGATCGCGCTGTAGCCCGTGGTGCCGTACCCGACGACGACTGTGTGGTCGCGCAACGTGGACCTCCAGCGGGACAGCCGCCACTGCTCCCGGGTGCGTTCGGTGAGGACTTCGAGGGTGGTGCCGACCAGGATGATCAGGAACATCACGCGCAGCGGCGTGACGACCAGGATGTTGACCAGCCGAGCGGATTCGCTCGCCGGGACGATGTCGCCGTAACCGGTCGTCGACAGCGTCACCGTCGCGTAGTACGCGGCGTCGAGGAACGACAGCGTGGTGCCGGTGTTGTCCTTGTAGCCGTCGCGGTCGAGATAGACGATCACGATCGTCAGGAACAGCACGCCGAGCGCCATCGCGAAGCGGCGCAGCACCTGGTGCAGCGGACCCGGCCGGTCGCGGGGAATGCTGATCGCCTCGGCGCCCGGCCCGACCATGGGCGGGTTGTCGATCGGCCTCCGCCGGCCGGCCCGCGGCAGCGGACGCGCCAAAGCCCCCATCGGTCCCCGGCGGTCCGAGGGCTGCTCGTCCGGCAGACGCACCGTCTTCATCGCGGCACCCGCAGAACTTCGGCGCGGTCGCCCGCGCGCAGACCGCCGGGTGGCACCACGGCCATGCCGTCCGCGACCGCGAAGCCGCGCAGCATCGCGGGCCCCGAGAAATGCAGCGGCACGTCTCCCGTCAGCGGCACGATCCGGGTGTCGCGCGGATGCCCGGTGACCGCGGCAGCCACCCGGACCCGGCGCGAGCGCTCGGCGGGACGCCCCGACAGGCGGCGCAGCAGCGGCACCGCGAGTGTGAGCATGCCCGACACCGCGGCCAGCGGATTGCCGGGAAGCGCGACCAGGAACCTGCCGGCCCCCGGCCGAGGGCCCGGCAGGTGTGCGAGCGCCATCGGATGCCCCGGTCGCACGGCGACACCGTCGACCAGAAGTTCGGCGCGCAGGTCGTGCAGGAGCGGATGCACGTGGTCGACGGGGCCGCCGGCCGTCCCGCCGGTGGTGATGACGACGTCCGCCTGCGAGGACTCCACCGCGAGGCGGAGCGCGGGCAGGTCGTCGCCGATCCGGCGCACGCGCCGCACGTCGGCGCCCAGCGCCCGCAGCCATGGCGTCAGCAGGGGGCCGAGGGCGTCCCGCACCCGGCCGTCGCGCGGCGGACCGGCCTCCAGAAGCTCGTCGCCGAGCACAAGCACGTCGACGCGGGGACGGTCGATCACGATCAACTCGTCGTACCCGGCAGCCGCGGCGAGTCCGGCCACACCCGGCGTCACCACCGTGCCGGCCGGCAGCAGCTCGTCCCCGGAGCGGCACTCCTGGCCCTGCGGACGCACGTCGCCGCCCTGCTGCGCGTCGCCGAACAGCAACCGGTCGTCGACCTTGCTGCGCTCGCTGCGCAGCACGCCGGTCGCGCCGCGCGGCAGCCGCGCCCCGGTGGCGATCTCCACCGCCTCGCCGTCCGCGAGCGTGCCGACCGCGTCGGAGTCGTCGCCGGCCAGCACGCGACCGCGCACCCGCCAGGGGCCCGGCCCCGCGACGGCCCAGCCGTCCATCGCCGACGTGTCGAACGGCGGGAGGTCGGTGAGCGCGGTCAACGGCCGCGCCAGCACGTGGTCGCGAGCGTGGTGCAGCGTGCGCGACACCGTGGGCAGCGGGCGGCCGGCCGCGCGTGCCCTCGCCCGTGCGTCTGGCCATGGGAGGCTGTGCCCGGGGGTCACTGCTCGGTGTCCGGATCCGGTCGCCGATAAGCGGCCGCCAGGGCCTCGGCCTTGCGCAGCGCGTCGGCGACGGCCGCCTCGCCGCCGCCCGCTCGGGCCGCCGCGTAGCCGACCAGGAACGCGGTGAGCGGCGCGGCGGGGCGTACGACGTTGTGCGCCGCGACCTTGGTCATGTCGAGCAACGCGGCGATGTCGACGTCGAGTTCCACGCCGAGTTCGGCCTTGACGGCCTCGATCCAGTCCTCCAGCACGTCTTCCATCCTCCCGGATCGGGCTCTGGCCGCGCGTAGCTGGGGCCAGGTGTCACAGTCGAAGGCCGCCAGCGCCGGGTCGGCCACCCGGAGCAGGTCGAGCGGCGCGACCAGGCGCCGCAGCGCCGCGCCGTGCGGGTTTCCGACGGCGTCGAGCGCGGCACGAAGCGCGGTCGTACGGTAGGCGGCCAGCAGCGGCTGGTCGCGCCCGTCGGCGTCGACGAGCAGGGCGCCGTCACGTGCGGGCGTCGCCGGTGACCCTTCGGCGGCCGTCAACAAAAGCCCTGTCACCGCCTGGGTCACGAACGGCAGGTCGGCGGCCAGGACCACCACGACGCGGGCCTCGACCTCGGCGAGACCCGCCGCGAGCGCGGCCACCGGGCCGCCGCCCGGCGGGTCCTCGCGGACCCAGGTCACCGGCTCCCGGGTCGTCCGCTCCGGACCGACGACGACCACGCGGCGCGCGCCCGCACAGGCCTCGACCGCGCGGTCGAGCAGTGTCCGGCCGCCGACCGTCAGCGCGGGTTTGTCGCGTCCCCCCAGGCGCCGGGCGGCTCCGCCGGCGAGGATCACGGCGTCGTGGGGCTCCCCGCGCCGCGCCGGGGCCCGCGTCGCGCGCCCGGCGGTCACAGCCGCTCCTGCGACCAGCGGAACAGGGCCATGGCCACGGTCGTGGCGAGGTTGAAGCTGGACACGCCGGGCTGCATCGGCACCGCGAACCGCCGGACCGCGCGCGCCCGCATCGCGGGCGAGAGGCCGTGCCGCTCCGAGCCGAACACCAGCACGGCATCGTCGGGGACGTGCACAGCGCGCAGGTCCTCGCCGTGCGGATCCAGCACGTGCACCGGGCCGGCGGGCAGCTCGTCGGGGTCGAATCGCGCGACCGCGGTGGCGAAGTGGAGGCCTGCGCTGCCGCGGACGACGTTGGCGTGCCAAGGGTCCATCGTTCCGGTCGTGGCGACGCCCGTGACGCCGAAGCCCGCGGCGAGCCGGATCACGGCCCCGACGTTGCCGAGATTCCGCGGGTTCTCCAACACCACGACGGGCGCCGGGCGCGGCGTGCGGTCGAACGCCGCACGGACCGCGTCGGACGCCGGGAGGCCCGCGAGCGCCGCGATCCCGGTGGGGTGGACGCGCGGGACCAGCCTGCCGAGGGTTTCCTCCGGCACCTCCGTGATCAGCGCGTCCAGCCGGTCGGTGATGTCGCCGGACAGCTCCTCGGCCATCGCCAGCGCGGCTTTACGGTCGGCGGCGACCACCACGCGCACGTCGGCGCCGAAGCGCACGGCGTGCTTGAGGGCGTGGAACCCGTCCAGCAACACCGCACCGGGCACCGCCGCGCGCCACCGCTGTTCGATCTCCGTCGCCATGGGAGTGAGCCTAGTGCGGTGGCCACAAAGGTTTGCCGGTTCTCGTCGTCCGGTGCCGTGCACCGCAAGGCGCAGGGCCGAAGCTCGTACTCGGTCGTACTCGCGAGGTCCTGCAACGCCGCGAGGTGCGGTGTCCGGGCGGCGAGAACCGGTGAACGTTTGTGGCCACCGCACTAGGGGCGTCCGGCGCCTTCCGCCGCTGCCGCCCCTGTCCCGGGTTTTCCGCCGCCGCCTCGCGCGCGTGAACGGACGAGTCTGCCGCCGAGCGACCTTGCGTACAGCAGGAACGCCGTGGGCAGGAAAATCAGGTCGCCGAGTGCCATCGACGCCGAGAACGCCGGCAGGCCCAGCAGCACGGCGATGCCCATGTGCATCGCGACCATGATCGCGATGACGACGTACTTGACACGCTTGGCGAACACCAGGAAGACGAAGCCGACCTGGCTGAACACCGTGAGGTACGCGAGGGCCGTCGCGGCGACGGGGCCGCCGTCGGCGAGGTCCGACAGCCACGGCCACGGCTGGAAGTACTCGATGTTGAGCGCGTAGTGCAAGGCGGTGCCGTTCTGCCACGTCTCGCCCTGGACCTTGAGCATCCCGGCCGCCGCGTAGACGACGCACACCTGTGCGGCGATGACGAACAGCGCGCAGTGGTGTGCCGCGGCGACCACCGCGGCGCGCAGTTGTTCCAGTTCGCGCGGCAGGCGCCACATCCCGGTCAACACCAGCGCGGCACCGAGCAGCGACAGCCACCACGGCAGCACGAGCCCGACCGCGACCGCCGCGACGAGCGCGACGAACACGCCGCCCTCCTGGCCCGGTCCGGGTGAGCGCGACCCGCCCGTACGACGCAGCCGGCGGGCGTCCAGCGACCACACGCGCCCGCAGGCCGTGAACATCAGGTAGAAGCTCATCAGCGTGAGCACGGTGTCGCCGCCGTCGGTCATCAGCAGCGAACGGCTGTTGAACGACACGACCATGAGGCAGAACAGCACGCTCATCGCACGCGTGTGCCAACCGAGCACGAACAAGGCCGTCACCGCGATGGCGAGCACGTACATCAGCTCGAACCACCAGCGGTCGTCACGGACCAACAGGACGCTGAATCCGTCGATGCCGCTCAGCAGGCGCCGTGCCATGTCGTTGGACCACGGCGACTCGTCGCCCCAGATCTCCCGGCGGTTCAGGAACTCCCGCACCAACGAGGCGAGGAAGACCGCGCCGAAGCCGATCCGCAGCAGCGCCGCCTGGTAGGTGCCGCGCGGACGGCCGCTCAGCCGCGCGAAGAACGCGACCACCGCTTCGGCGATGCGGATGTCGAGGGGCGGTCGGGCGGGAGCGTCGGCCGGCTTGGACCCGGTTCGCGCGACCTGGCGCGGGACCTCGGGCATCGGCGCGGGTCTCGGTGCGAAGTCCGGTGCCGATTCGGGCGTGGATTCGGGCGTGGAATCAACGGAAGTCATCGGGCCTCGTCTCCCACCAGCCGAGTTCGCGCGTTGTCGGCTCCGACGGCACGGCATCGGGCGCGCCGATGGGCGCGAACACCGCGCGTAGTTGCACCGCGACTATTCCGTCCGCGCGGCCCTCGGCCTGCATGCGCTTGACGACGATGCGGCGCAGATACTCCTCGGCAAGGTCCGCCCGGTCGGTCGTGCGGCTGCCGTCGTCGTCGTGCGAGCTGTCGTAGAACTCCCAGGCCCGGCGCAGCAGGTTCTGGTCCGCCTTGCTCGGGAACGGGTTGCCGCGGATGTGTGCGACGTCGTCGCCGGTCAGGTCGGCCCACGGCGACGTGGTCACGGTGCCGTCCGCCGCGCGGTATTGGACCCGCGCGTTGACCCGGATGTTGGTGTTGAGCGGGTCGGGGGCGAACAGGTGCCAGTTCTGCTCGAAGACCGGGTAGACCCATTCCCGGGTCTGCTCCTGGTACTTGAGCGACGCCTGGTTCTCCGGCGCGACGTGCAGGAAGACGAACAGCAGGTGGAACGCGACCCCCGCGATCAGCAGCACCGACACCGCGGCGGCGGCCATCTGCACGCGCGGCGAACGCGCGTCGGGGTCCTCCGGGTCGAAGGCGTCCGCCGGTGGCGGCGAGCCCTCGGCACCTTCGGCGAGTTCGGCGGCTTCAGCAACTTCGGTAGCCGGGCTGTCCTGCGCGGGCATGGCCCTCCCCGATCATTGACGGCAGCCGCACGCTACCTGCTCCGTGCGGCAAACGGAGGTGCAATCGGACGGACTTCCCCCGACCTGGTCGGCACCGTGCGGCATCCGCGTGACGCGGCCCTCCCCCGCCGGTGTCCAAGGCGTGAACGGCGTCGCACACACCGCATCAGACGTCGAGCTCCCCTTCGCGCCCGTGTGCCGCGTAGACCGCGAGCAGGGCGATGCGGTCGCCCGCCGTGAACTCCCGGTACGCCGCGCCACATTCCGGTCGCCACCACATCGGCCCGGTGGTGCGGAACCCCTCGCGCCGCAGCCCGACCCGATCGACCTTGTTGGTGGCGGTGACCGGGACGCGGTCGGCGATGCGAACGAATCGCGGTGCCATCTTGGTGCCGAGATCGTCCTGGGCGGCGAGGAATGCGTCGAAGGCGTCCGGGGCGAAGCCGGCGCCCGCGCGCAATTGCAGCGCGGCCATCACCTGGTCGCCGGCGACGGGGTCGGGGACGGCGTACACCACGGCGGTCTCGACGGGCGCGAAGCGCGCGAGGATGTCCTCGATCGTCGCGACCGACAGATTCTCGGAGTCGACGCGCAGCTTGTCGTCCGCGCGCGCGGCGAAGTACAAGTAGCCCGCCTTGTCGCGGTAGAACCAATCCCCGGTCCAGTAGCGCCCGTCGCGTGTACGGACGTGGTCGGCGTCGGCGTTGCGCCAATAGCCCTCGAATCCGCTGGGGCCGAAGTTGACGAGTTCGCCGATCGCCTCGTCGCCGTTGAGGAGCCGCCCGGCATCGTCGAACACCGCTCGCGGGCACTCCTCGCCGGTTTCCGGGTCGAGCAGCGCGGCGTCGTCGGGACACGGGCCCACGGCCCGGTCGGGGGTTCCGGGACTCCGGTTGACGCTCATGCCGCCTTCGGAACTTCCGTACCCCTCCGTCAACTTCACCCCGAAGCGCTTCTCGAAGCGGCGCATGTCCACGCTGCCCGCCTCGGTGCCGAAGGCGTCGCGGAGCGGGTTGTCGGCGTCGTCGGGGCGCTCGGGGGTGGCCAGGATGTAGGAGATCGCCCGGCCGACGTAGGTGAAGTAGGTGGCGCCGAAACGGCGTACGTCGTCGAGGAACCCGGACGCGGAGAACCTCCGTCGCAGCGCCACCGCGCCCCTCGCGCGCAAGGCCGGCGCCCAGTTCGCCATCAGCGCGTTGCCGTGGAACATCGGCATGCAGAGGTAGTGGACGCCGTCGCGGTCGAAGCCGAACTGCCGGGTGAGCGCGGTGCCGGCCCCGGCGAGGCGCCCCTGCGAGCAGATGACGCCCTTGGGGGCACCGGTCGAGCCCGAGGTGAACACGATGAGCAGGCGCGTGGCCGGATCGGGTCCGGTGCCGGGCAGGGCCGCGTCGCGGTAGGGCGCGAGGGTTTCGTCGTACGCCGGGTCGTCGACGACGAGCACGCGCTCGGCGGGTATGCCGAGGTCCAGCCCTTCCAACAGCGGCCGGTGCGCGCGCTCGGTGACCAGCATCGAGCAGTCGGCGTGCGTGATGTCGCGGGCCAGGTCGGCGCCGCGCCGTGTGGAGTTGACGCCGACGAGCGTCGCTCCGGCGAGTGCGGCGCCTTCGAGCCACATGGGGAACTCGGGCACATTGTCGAGCAGGACGCCCACATGCGGCGCGGCACCGGCCGGGAGGCGGTCGGCCAGCAGGGCGGCACGCGCGGCAGCGGCACGGGCGATCCGGTCGTGTGTCCACGTCCGGCCCTCGGCCATCAGCCCGGTGCGGTGGTCGCCCACCTGGGCGTGGACGAGTTCGGCGACCGTCACCATTACGGCACCCCCGCAAGGTTTCTGATCCTCCGTCAGACACTGCTGCCCATGATTGACTTTGTCAACCGATACGCCGTCGACGCGCGGTCCGCGCGCAGAGCAGAGGAAGTGCGCACATGGGTCCGGAACCCCACGCGTCGACACCACCGACCGCAACGGCCTCGGTCGCCGAGATGTTCGGTGCGGTCGTACCGGCGATCGACGCGTTGCCGCCCGAGGCGACCGTGGTGTTCGTGGGGGTCCGGAACGCCGAGGCGGACACCGAAGCACCCGGCTGAGCCGCGCCGGGGACACGGCCCGGCGCGGCTCGAAGAAACGGGCTTCGCTCAGGCCACGAAGGGGTCCGCACCCGACTCGGAGACCATCGGACGGCCGGCGGACTCCCAGGCGAGCATGCCGCCGTCGATGTTGACGACGTCCCAACCGTGCGCGTCGAGATACTGCGTGACCTGTCCTGAGCGTCCGCCGACGCGGCACATCACGTACACGCGCTGGTCCTTGGGGACCTCGTCGACCCGGCCGATCAGCGTGCCCATCGGGATGTGCACGGCACCCTCGACGTGGCCGGCCTGCCACTCGTCGTCCTCTCGGACATCGAGCACGTAGGCGTCGGCGGGGACCTCGGCGGCGGTGACGGCCGGGGGCGTCTGGGGCATGGGAACTCCGTGGCGTCGGATCGATTCGGATCGAGGGGTATGCGGATGTCGCGGTGCGCTCGGCGCACGCACGTGTGTCGCGACGAGCGCGGTTGTGCACCACACGCAGGCGCCGGGGCGCGCGCTCCGCGTCAAGAGCCATTGTGCGGGACGCCCGCCGACCCTTACGCCAGCAGCCCCGCAAGCTCCTTCTCGCGCTCGTCGATCCGGGAGAGAAGCTGCTCGGCCAGGTGCTCCAGCAGCCCGTCCGGGTCGTCGGGGGCCAGCGCGAGCAACTGCCCCATCGGGCCGGCCATCAGCGCGCTCCGCTCGGCCTCAAGCTGTGCGTGACGTGCCGTCAGCAGCGCGAGGCGGGTACGCAGCCACTCCAGTCGGTCCGGCGCCTCCACCACCCGCTCCGGCCCGCCCGCGGCCCACTCCTCGTCGAGCGCCATCAGCCCCGCCACGTCACCGGCCGAGTACGCCGAGTTCACGCGCGCGATGAAGTCCCCGCGGCGCTCCTTCTCCGCCGCGTCCTGCGCGAGGTCGGGGTGTGCGCGGCGGGCCAGCTCGCGGTACAGGCGGCGGGCCTCGTCGCTGGGCTTGACCCGGCGCACCTCGGTCTCCGGGGCGGCGGGGGCGCCCGCGGCCGTGCCGGCGGTGAAGGCGTCCATCAGGTCGTCGAGGTCGGGCATCGGCGTCACGACCGCCCGGGCCTCCAGGGCCCTGCGGATGTCGTCCGCGTCGCCGCTGCGGGCCGCGACGGCCTCCGCGACGAGCGCGTCCAACTCGTCGAGCCGCTCGTACAACGGCCCGAGGCGGCGGTGGTGCACGAGCGCGAGATTGTCCAGTTCGACACGCAACGTGGCGACGTCGACCTCGGCGTCCAGCAATCCCGCCTCGACTGTGGTGACCTGCGCCTCCAGGGCCGCCACCTGCGGATCCGACCAGATCGCCGGTGCGTTGCCCTCGTCCATCTCTGCCCTCTTCCGGTCGCGAACACGGCCCTGCGGCACGGCGGTCGGCATCCCGGGCACTGACCCGTCGGATGTCGAGAAGATCAAATCCCGCACAACAGCCCACGCCAGCCTAAGTGTTAGGGCAGCATGGTCAGGCCGTCCCTGGCCAGTCGATCCAACCAAGCAGTTGGCTAGAGGGGATAAGATCCAGCCATGCCGCCCGACACCGCACGAACCCGAGCCAAACTTCTCGACGCCGCCCGAGCGGAGTTTGCCGAACACGGCATCGCCGGTGCCCGCGTCGACCGCATCGCCCTGCGCGCCGGGGTGAACAAGGAGCGCATTTATGCGTACTTCGGCAACAAGGAGCAGCTTTTCCAGCACGTCCTGAGCGAGTCGCTTCAGGAGCTGACCGCAGTCGTCACGATGCCGAGTGACGACCCGGCCGAATATGTCGCGCAGGTCTACGACTTCTACTGCGCACGCCCCGAGTTGCTGCGGCTCCTGCTGTGGGAGGCGCTGTACTACGGGAACGAGCCCATCCCCGACGAGGACCGGCGGGCCACCAGCTACGCCGTGAAGCTGCAGGAGTTCGCCGAACACCTCGGCGTGCAGCCCTCCCCCGAGGTGGCGCAGCTCCTCTTCTCGCTCATCGGCATCGCCGCGTGGCAGTCCACGATGCCCCAGATGGCACGGATCATCCTGGGCGGCGAAACCGACTCCGAACAGGCCAAGGCGCGCCGCCGCGAACACCTGGTCGAGTTCACCCGGCAGTCCATAGCCTCGGCGAAACAGGCCTGAACGGGCTTTTCGGACTGATCGGCAGCACGACGGCACGACACCGACGGCCGGTTCCGGCACCTCCGTAGAAGGCACCGGCCGTCAGGACCAACCAGGGATGCAGTACAGGATCGACCTCACCGCCGACATCGACGAGGGCTTCGGGCAGTGGCACCTCGGCGACGCGGCGCCGGCGGACACCTCCGCCGGCGCAATCGTCGTACGCGGGTGCCATACGGGGGATACCTCGTCGGTACGGCGGACCACGGCACAGCGGTGGCCGGACGACGCGCCTCGGCGTGCGCGCCGGCCGCCCCGGCCCGTCCGGCCCGGTCGGCGCGCTCGACTCCGCGCCGCCCGGGCCGGACGCCTTTTCGTTTGCGGTTCGACATCTGGAGGACAGGTGACCACCGGTCGGCGCTGGCAGTTCTGGGTGGACCGCGGCGGCACCTTCACCGACATCGTCGCGCGGCGGCCCGACGGGCGCCTGGTCACCCACAAACTGCTGTCCGAAAACCCCGCCCGCTACCGCGACGCGGCGGTCGCCGGGATCCGCGAGCTGCTCGGGCTGGGCGACGGCGAGCCGGTCACCCCCGAACTGGTCGAGCAAGTGCGCATGGGCACCACCGTCGCCACGAACGCACTTCTGGAGCGCAAGGGCGAGCGCACTGCGCTGGTGATCACGGAGGGATTCCGCGACGCGCTGCGAATCGGCTACCAGAACCGCCCGAGGATCTTCGACCGGCACATCGTGCTGCCCGAGGCGCTGTACGAGCGTGTCATCGAGGTCGACGAGCGACTGGCCGCCGACGGCACCGTGCTGCGCGAGCCGGACCTCGGCGACGGGAGCCCGCCGGCCGTCGCGCTGCGGCAGGCGTACGACGCCGGAATCCGTGCGGTCGCGGTGGTCTGCCTGCACAGCTACGTCAGCCCGGCCCACGAGAGAGCGATCGGCGCCCTCGCCCGGGCGATCGGCTTCCCGCAGGTCTCGCTCTCCAGCGACGTCAGCCCGCTCATGAAGATCGTGCCGCGCGGCGACACGACCGTGGTCGACTCCTATCTCTCGCCGGTTCTGCGGCGCTATGTCTCCCAGGTCGCCGAGCAACTGCCGGGCGTGCGGCTGATGTTCATGCAGTCCAACGGCGGCCTCGCCGAGGCCGGGTACTTCCGGGGCAAGGACGCCGTGCTGTCCGGACCGGCCGGCGGCATCGTCGGCATGGCACGCATGTCGGAACTCGCCGGGTTCGACAAGGTCATCGGCTTCGACATGGGCGGAACTTCAACCGATGTGTCGCATTATGTGGGCGAATACGAGCGGGTCTTCCACACCCTCGTCGCCGGAGTGCGCCTGCGCGCCCCGATGCTCGCCATCGACACCGTGGCGGCGGGTGGGGGATCGATCCTTCGCTTCGACGGGGGACGCTACCGCGTCGGGCCCGAGTCGGCCGGCGCCGATCCCGGCCCCGCCTGCTACCGCAACGGCGGGCCGCTGACCGTCACCGACGCCAACGTGATGCTCGGCCGCGTCCAGCCCGCGCACTTCCCACACGTGTTCGGCCCCGAAGGAGACCAGCCGCTCGACCGTGCCGAAGTCCGGCGGCTGTTCACCGACCTGGCCGCCGAGATCCGCGCGGCGACCGGCGACGACCGTACGCCCGAGGAGGTCGCCGAGGGATTCCTCCGGGTCGCGGTGGCGAACACCGCCGCCGCCGTCAAGCGCATCTCGGTCGAGAAGGGCCACGACGTCAGCGAGTACGCGCTCACCACCTTCGGCGGCGCGGGCGGCCAGCACGCGTGCGCCCTCGCCGACTCCCTGGGCATCCGGACCGTGCTCGTGCCGCCGATGGCCGGCGTACTGTCCGCGTTGGGCATCGGCCTCGCCGACACCACCGCGATGCGCGAGCACTCCGTCGAGGCCCCGCTGACCACCGCGTCCATGCCCGCGGCCCTCGCCACCGCCGACGCGCTGGAGGCCGAGGCCCGCGGCGAACTCCTCGACGAGGGCGTGCCCGAGGAGATGATCCGGATCACCCGCAGGGCACACCTGCGGTACGACGGCACCGACACCGCCCTCGCCGTCGACCTCGCGCCCCCGGAGGCCATGACCCCCGCGTTCGAGGGCCTCCACCGCCGCATGTACTCGTTCCTGATGGACCGCCGGCTGATCCTGGAATCGGTCTCCGTCGAGGCGACCGGCCTGACCGAACGCCCCGATTTGCGCGACCTGCGCGAGGACTCCGACACGTCGGCGAAGCCGACCCGCGTCCGCACGTACACCCGCGGCGCCTGGCGGGACACGCCGCTGCACCGGCGCGAGGCCATGGCCCCGGACGAAACCGTCACCGGCCCGGCGATCATCGCCGAGGCCAACTCGACCACCGTCGTCGACGACGGCTGGCGGGCGACCCTCGCCCGGGACGGGCACCTGCGGATCGAACGCGTCTCCGCCCCGGCCGAGACCGCGGCCGGCACGGAAGCCGACCCCGTCCTCCTGGAGATCTTCAACAACCTGTTCATGTCGATCGCCGAACAGATGGGCGTGGCCCTGGAGTCCACCGCGCAATCCGTCAACATCCGCGAACGGCTCGACTTCTCCTGCGCCCTGTTCGACCCCGACGGCAACCTCATCGCCAACGCCCCGCACATCCCCGTGCACCTCGGCTCGATGGGCAAGGCCGTGGGGGAGGTGATCCGCCGCCGCCCCGCCATGAAGCGCGGCGACGTGTACGCGGTCAACGACCCCTTCCACGGCGGCACCCACCTGCCCGACATCACCGTGATCACCCCGGTGTTCGACGCGGACCACGCGCGGGAGGACGCCCGCATCCTGTTCTTCGTCGCCGCACGCGGACACCACGCGGAGATCGGCGGGCGCACGCCCGGCTCGATGCCGGCCGACAGCCGGGACATCCGGGAGGAAGGCGTCCTGCTCGACAACTGGCTGCTGGTGGACGGCGGCCGGCTGCGCGAGGAGGAGACGCTGCGCCTGCTGGCGGACGCCCCGTACCCGTCCCGCAACCCGGAGGCCAACCTCGCGGACCTGCGCGCCCAGATCGCCGCGAACGCCAAGGGCGTGGAGGAAGTCGGCCGCATGATCGACCACTTCGGACTCGACGTGGTGCAGGCCTACATGAAGCACGTCCAGGACAACGCCGAGGAAGCCGTGCGCCGCGTCATCGACGGCCTCGACGACGGTGCGTACCGCTACGAGACCGACTCGGGCGCCGTCATCGCCGTACGCGTCACCGTCGACCGCACGCACCGCTCGGCGACGATCGACTTCACCGGCACGTCGGCGCAGCTCGGCACCAACCTCAACGCACCGTCGTCGGTGGTCACCGCCGCGGTCCTGTACGTGTTCCGCACGCTGGTGGCCGACGACATCCCCCTCAACGAAGGCTGCCTGCGCCCCCTCCACATCGTCGTGCCGCCGGCGTCGATGCTCGCGCCGGAGTTCCCCGCGGCCGTCGTCGGCGGAAACGTCGAGACCTCGCAGGCGGTCACCGGCGCGCTCTACGCAGCGATGGGCGTCCAGGCCGAGGGCGCCGGCACGATGAACAACGTCACCTTCGGCAACGAGCGCCACCAGTACTACGAGACCGTCGGCTCCGGCGCGGGCGCGGGCGACGGCTTCGACGGCGCCTCGGTCGTGCAGACGCACATGACCAACTCGCGCCTGACCGACCCGGAGGTGTTGGAACACCGGTTCCCGGTGCTGCTGGAGGAGTTCGCGATCCGGCACGGCAGCGGCGGTGCGGGGCGGTCGCGCGGCGGAAACGGCGCGGTTCGCCGCATCCGCTTCCTGGAGCCGATGACCGTCAGCGTGCTGTCCCAAAACCGCCGGGTCCCGCCCTACGGCATGGCGGGCGGGAGCCCCGGCGCCATCGGGCGCAACCGAATCCGCCGCGCGGACGGCTCCGTGGTCCCGCTCGCCGGCTGCGACGTGGCCCCGGTCGACCAGGGCGACACCCTGGAGATCGAGACCCCGGGCGGCGGCGGATACGGCACCCCGTGAGCCGTCGGGCCGGTCAGACGCCCGTTTCGGCAGGCAGACGCCCGGCCTTCACCGCCCCGACGAGCTCCTCGTGGTCGCGTTCGGTCTGATCCGCGTACGCGACCGCGAAGGCCGCGATCGCCGCGTCCAGCTTCTCGCTCTTGCCGCAGTAACCGGCCAGCAGCTTGGGGTCCACCGAGTGGCTGTGCGCGCGGGCCAGCAGAGCGCCCGTCATGCGCGCGTAGTCGTCCAATTGTTCCGCGGGCAGCGTGCTCGCGTCGATGCTGCCCTTCTTGTTGCGGAACTGTCGGACCATGAAAGGACGTCCGTCAACCGTCGTCCATCCCAGCAGGGTGTCGGTCACCGCCTGCATGATCTTCTGCCCGATGACGATCCGGCGGCCTTCGTGCTCCTCGTCGGCAAGCCCCAGCGCGGGTGCGAGCGCCGACCTTCGCGCTTCCTTCACCTGAAGCACCAGCGGCTCGTCCCCGCTGCCCTCCAGCATCACCACGTACGCGCGCAGCCCCACGCTCCCGGTCCCGACCACCCGAAACGCGACGTCTTCCACTGCGAACCGCTCGAACATCGGCCGTCGCTCCGGGGACAGCGTCCCCACATACCCGGCGAGCGACTGCGCCACCGCCTCGGCCGTCGCGTCGTCGACCAATGTCAGCACCGGCGGCTCCGGTACGAACCTCCGCCGTCCGTCGGCAAGTTCGACCGTCGCACGGGAAGCGAACCGGGCACTGGTGTTCTTGTGGGCCTTCGCCGAGACGCGCTCCAGGACACCCGAGAGGTCGTGCGCCTCCGCGTGCCACACCAACGACTCGTCCGCGATCGCCTGCCACGCCTCAAGCACCGGCATCCCGGCCAGCAGCACCAAGGTCTTCCGGTACGCCTCCGCGGCATCCCGCGCGGCGGCCCGGCACAGTTCCTCCCCGGCACCCCCAACCCGCCCGGCGACCACCAAGCTCGCCGCAAGCCGCTTGAGATCCCACTCCCACGGTCCCCGAACCGTCTCGTCGAAGTCGTTCACGTCCATGACAAGACGTCCGTCGCTCGCGCCGAACAGCCCGAAGTTCCCCGCATGCGCGTCACCGCAGATCTGCGCGTGCACCCCGGTCACCGGAGTGTTCGCGAGATCGGCCGCCATCAGCCCCGCAGAGCCCCGCAGAAACGCGAACGGCGTCGCCACCATCCGGCCGATCCGCAGCGGCACCAGCTCGGGCAACCGCCCCTCATTGGCCTGCTCGACCACGTCGAGCACCGCCGGCCGGTCGTCCCCCGGCACGAAGCGGTCATGATCGGCCCTCGACAAGCCCTTCCGGAGCGCCTTGCCCACCTCACGGGCCTTCGCCGCTCCCCGCGCCCGAAACCCGGGAACCGCGAAGTCCCGCCCCTCCAGGTCCTCTTCATCCCGCATGCCGGCGAACGCCATCCCACAACCTCCGAGTTCCCCACCCACAGCGACCCCCCGAACCTCCCGAAACTACCGCCACCCCGCCGGCTCCTCGACCAGCACACCGCAAAGAAACCGGCGGCCCCCACGCCGTGCCCGCACCGGAAAACGACGATCGACGGGCCACCCGCACCAAAACACGGAAAGCGGTGTCCGCCTGATCGACCGCACGTCTGTCAGGCGGACACCGCTCCAGCGTTCCGACGAGCCGTCTACTCGACGACGAGCTCGACGGGGATGTTGCCGCGCGTGGCGTTGGAGTACGGGCAGACCTGGTGCGTCGCGTCAAGCAGCGCCCGCCCCGCCTCGCCGGACAGGTGGTCCGGAAGCTCGACGCGCAGGGTGACGGCAAGCGTGAAGCCCCCTTGGCCGTTCGCGTTCAGCGACACCTCCGCCGTGACCGACGCGTCCCCCGCATCGACGTTCTGCTGCTTTGCCACCAACCGCATCGCACTCGCGAAGCACGCCGCGTAGCCGGCCGCGAAGAGCTGCTCCGGATTGGTCCCGACACCGTCGCCGCCCAGCTCCTTCTGCATGCCGAGCTTGACGTCGAGTTGACCGTCGGAGCTGACCGCGCGCTGGTCCCGGCCGGACGAAGTCGCGACAGCGGTGTAAAGGCTCATGAGGTGCCCCTTCTCGCATAGACAGACAGACCTGTCTGTCTGAATGGCAGCAGGCTAGACAGGTCTGTCTGGTACCGTCAAGGAGTGCCTGCGAAGATCCCGGCAAACCGCCGCGAGAGCCCGGCCCGTCGCCGCGTCCTCGACACGGCCACGACGCTCTTCTACGCGGAGGGCGTGCACGCCGTGGGCATCGACCGCATCATCGCCGAGGCCGGCGTCGCGAAGGCGACCTTCTACCACCACTTCCCGGCCAAGGACGACCTCGTCCACGCGTACCTCGCCGAGCAGTACGCCATCCAACGCCAGGCCGTCGAAGAGCTCCGCGCGACCTCGGCAGACCTGTCCCCACGCGACCTGCTCGTCCGCATCTTCACGGGCATGGTCGACATCGGCGGCCGACAAGGCTTCCGCGGCTGCGCGTTCATCAACGCCGCCGCCGAATTCCCGGACGCCGCCCACCCGGTACGGGACGCGGTCGCACAACATCGCACGTGGTTCCGCGCTCTGCTGACCGACCTGCTCGCCGCCGCCGGTGACCCCCGCCCGCGCCAGACCGCAGGCATCCTCATGCTCTTCCGCGACGGCCTGGCCGTGGGCTGCTACCTCGATGACCCCGCCGACATCCGCACCACCGTCGAGGACGCCCTGCGACGCGTCCTGCCCCGAGCCGCGGACTGACGGTTCAGCCGACCGTCGGCCCCGACGCGAAGGCCCGCGCGACCGCGAGGCTGTCCTCGTAGACGTGGTGCCGGGTGATCAGCCCGTTCTCCACCGTCAGATGCAGCGCGAACCTCGCGCGGTACGCCCTGCCGGTCGATCGGGCGGTCTGCCGGATCTCACCGGTGACGACGGCGTGTTCGCCGTCGACCAGGATGCGTTCGACCTCGGTGGCCGCCGCCTCGGGCACGTGATGCTCACCGATCTGCCGAAAATGCTCAGCCGCGTCCGCCCGCGTCGAGCGGTGGCGAATCCACGGCGTTTCCGCACGCCCGTGCTCGGCTTCGGGCCAGTCCAGCCGCCAGTCGGCCGCGTCGTCGTACAACTCGGCCACGGCATCGGCATCTCCGGCACCGATACGACGAAGCAGTTCGGTCACCACGGAACGAGTCGACGCGGCGCTGTTGTCCCAACTCATGGCTCATGTCTCCAGACGACGATGCGGACCAACCGACCACCCGGCCGGTACGACGTGCCGAACCTACGGACACGGCCCCCACCCCCGAATCAGTCACGCATCAGTCGCCGCCGCGACACGGAGCCTCACGACCCCGCCCCCAGCCAGGCCCGCCCCGACAACGAAAAATGCCCCTCCCCGAGACTTCCGTCTCCGGTGAGGGGCACCTTTACTTGGTGCAACTCGCGGTGCGCGAGGGGGGAGTTGAACCCCCACGCCCTTTCGGGCACTGGAACCTGAATCCAGCGCGTCTGCCTATTCCGCCACCCGCGCGAGCAACGAGTGAAGATTAGCACGGATGCCGGGAGCGACTCGAATCCTTACCCGCCGACGGCCCCCGGCACTCGCGAAGCGCGCGACCGGCTGACGCCAAACCAGGCGGAAGGGCGCACACCGTACGCGACCCCTTCTTCTTTGCCCTGCCCCATCCCCGCCGCCCCCGCGTCTCCGGCATGCTTGACCTGCGCCGCCCGGATAGGTCGGTGTGCCGACGGGGTAGACGCACGTGGTCACATCACAAACGACGACAAGCGAGCCAGGAACGAGGGGGCCGGGGGTGGAGGGATCCTTGTGAGGGCCGACACTCCCTACAGTGACCATGACGGGGAACCATGGCCGTTTCCCGAGCGTGGATACGATCAGTGAGCAGACTGTGGGACCCGCCTGGACCGGCACACGCCCGGTCCGGGACGCCCGTGCCCCGCGCGGCGACGGCGACGCTTGAAGGAAGGAGGTGCCCGTGGGTGTCCTGAAGAAGTTCGAACAACGACTTGAGGGCATGGTCAACGGCGCCTTCGCCAAGGCTTTCAAGTCGGATGTCCAGCCGGTCGAGATCGCCAGCGCGCTCAAGCGCGAGTGCGACAGCAACGCGACCATCTGGAACCGGGACCGCACGATGGTCCCCAACGACTTCGTCGTCGAGCTCGGCTCACACGACTACGAGCGCCTGAGCCCGTACGCGCAGCAGCTCGGCGCCGAGCTGTCCACCATGGTGCGCGACTACGCCCAGCAGCAGCGCTACTCCTTCATCGGGCCCGTCGAAGTCCACTTCGAGCAGGCCGACGACCTCGACACCGGCCTCTACCGGGTCCGCAGCCAAGCCCTCGCCGGCAGCCAGTCGCAGGGCGCCCCCGGCTACGGCCCGCCCGCCGGAGCGGCGGTCGCCGCCGGCGGATCGCCGCCGTACGGCGCCGATCCGCGCTACGCTCCCCCGGGGCCTCACGGCGGACCGCCGCAGGGCCCCGCACCGCACTTCCAGCAGCCTCCGCCCTCCTACCAGCAAGGCGGCATGCCTCCGAGCGTTCCCATGGGCGGCCCACCCGGCGGCCTTCCGCCACGGCCGCCGAGCCCGCCCCCGGGTCCGGCTCCGGCGCCGTATCGGGCGCCGGTGCTGCGCAGTTGGGTCGAGATCAACGGTTTGCGCCATGATCTGAACGCCCCGGCCGTCAAGTTGGGCCGGAGCACCGACGCGGACGTGCGGGTCGACGACCCGAGCGTCTCCCGGCACCACGCCGAGATCCGCGTCGGCCCACCGCCGTCGATCGCCGACCTGGGATCGACGAACGGCATCGTCGTGGACGGGCAGCACTGCCAGCGTGCCGCGCTCCGCGACGGATCGAGAATCGTCTTGGGCAGTACCACTGTCGTATTCCGTCAAACCGAGGGGTGACATCGGGCGCATGTCTGAGCTGACCCTCACCGTCATGCGGCTGGGTTTCCTCGCCGTGCTGTGGCTGTTCGTGATCGTCGCGGTCCAGGTGATCCGCAGCGACCTGTTCGGCACGCGCGTCACCCCCCGCCCGGCGCGTCGACGCGGTGCCGCGTCGGCCGCGGGCGCCGCCGCCGCGGTGTCTCCGCCGGCAGCCCAGCAGGCGCCTCCGCAACAGAGCCGTGGGCCGCGCCGCACCGGGCGCAACACCCCGTCGAAGCTCGTCATCACCGAGGGGTCGCTCACCGGCACCACGATGAATCTGACCGACCAGCAGATCACCATCGGCCGGGCCCACGACTCCGCCATCGTGCTCGACGACGACTACGCGTCGAGCCGGCACGCTCGCATCTACCCGGCTCCGGACGGCTCGTGGATCGTCGAGGACCTGGGGTCGACCAACGGGACCTACCTGGACCGCACGCGCTTGACCGGACCCACCCCCGTACCCCTCGGAGCGCCGATCCGCATCGGCAAGACCGTTATCGAGCTGCGCAGGTAGCCTGAATGAGCCTCTCTCTCCGCTTCGCCGCCGGATCACACAAAGGCATGATCCGCGAGGGCAACGAGGACTCCGGCTACGCCGGACCCCGATTGCTCGCGGTTGCCGACGGCATGGGTGGCGCTGCCGCGGGCGAAGTGGCCAGCTCCGAGGTCCTGTCCACGATCGTGGAGCTCGACGAGGATCTTCCCGGCGCCGACCTGCGCGAGGCGCTGCGGCACGCGGTGGACCGTGCCAACGACCGCCTGCGCGTGATGATCGAGGACGACCCCGGCCTGGAGGGCATGGGGACGACGCTGACGGCGCTGTTGTGGGCGGGCACCGGGCTCGGTCTCGTCCACGTCGGCGACTCGCGTGCGTACCTGTTGCGGGACGGCATCCTCGAACAGATCACCCAGGACCACACGTGGGTGCAGCGGCTCGTCGACGAAGGCCGCATCACCGAGGAAGAGGCCGGCCACCATCCGCAGCGCTCGCTCCTGATGCGCGCGCTGGACGGACGCGGCCAAGTGGAACCCGATCTGGCGGTGCGCGAGGCACGGGCCGGCGACCGCTACCTGGTGTGCAGCGACGGCCTGTCGGGCGTGGTCAGCCGCGAGACGATGCAGGACACCCTGCTGTCCCTGGTGGACCCGCGCGACGCCGTCCAGGAACTGATCCAGCTCGCCCTGCGCGGCGGCGGTCCCGACAACATCACGTGCATCGTCGCGGACATAGTCGACGTCGACCAGACCCCGTCCGACATCCCCATGGTGGTCGGCGCGGTCGCCGACGACCGGGCCGGCGACACCGCGACGCTGCCGAACACGCCGGCGTCCCGCGCCCACGAACTCACCGCGGGGGAGTACGAGAACGAGGCGCTGGTGCCGGAGGCCGGCCCGCCCAGCCGCCGGCGCCCGAAGCCCGCCTGGCGGCGCACGCTGCCGATCTGGGGACCCGCGGTCGTGGTACTCGCCGCACTCGGCGGCGCCTACTGGTGGACGCAGACGCAGTACTACGTCGCGCGGGACGGCGACCACGTGGCGATCTACCGCGGCATCGACACGGAGATCTTCGGCATCTCGCTGTCGAAGCCCTACAAGCATTACGACGCCGTCACCATGGGCCTGATCGGCGCCGAGTACCGCGACAGCCTGACGGAGCGTTACGACGCGTCGAGTCTTTCCGACGCGCGCAGCTACGTCGAGAAACTGCAACACCAGTCCGAGGTCTGCCGCCGGGTCATCTCCTGGAACCAGGAGCAGTCCAAGGCCGTCTCTGCCCAGGTACCGCAGACTCCCGCCCCGGGCCAGCCGCAGACCTCGCCGTCCCCGGGCACCGGCAACCCGGAGGGCACGAACGTGAGCACGGCCCCGACGGTGCAGGCGGCCCCGATGCGCACTGCCACACCGTCCACGACAGCTGCGGGCCGTGCCGACACGGACAGCGTCTCGCGGGCGACACCGCGGGCCCCGGTTCCGACCCGGACCACGCCCTCGGCCGACCCGACGAGCGACGCCACGACCAGCTCGACAGCCGGTCCCGCACAGCGCGGGACGAACCCGACGGCCGGCGCGTCCGGCCTCCCGGCGGCCCCCGACCCGAACGCCACGACGCAGGCGCCGCCCGCCTCAGCGCCCTCGACGCCGACGATCGACCTGGGTCCCGACCAGGAGCTGATCATCAAGTGCGACGTCCAGCCGATCGATCCCAGTTGAGGGGGAACGCCGTGAGCAACACGACGATCACCCCGCAGTCGGCTCCGAACCGTCGCAACACCGAGCTGATGATGCTCGGGTTCGCGGTGCTCGTGCCGGTGCTCGCGTACGCGAACGTCGGCCTGGCGGGGGACGGTTCCCTGCCGGCGGGGCTCGTCTCGTACGGGCTCGGGCTCGGGCTGATGGCGGGCATCGGGCACCTGGTGGTCCGCAAGTTCACACCGTACGCCGACCCGCTGCTGCTGCCGCTCGCGACGTTCCTGAACGGCATGGGGCTCGTCCTCATCTACCGTCTCGACCTGGACCTGAGCCGCAAGGCCGCGCCGACGCAGTTGCTCTACACCGCCGTCGGCGTCGCGTTGTTCGTCGGCGTCGTGGTCTTCCTGCGCGACCACCGCATCCTCCAGCGCTACACGTACATCGCCATGCTGGCGGCACTCGTGCTGCTGGTGTCGCCGATCCCGTTCCCGGGGGACACCTACGGCGCGAAGATCTGGATCCGCCTCGGGCCGTTCTCGATCCAGCCCGGCGAGTTCACCAAGATCGTGCTCACGGTGTTCTTCGCGGGCTACCTGATGGTCAAGCGCGACGCGCTCGCGCTGGCCAGCCGCAAGGTCATGGGCATGTACCTGCCGCGCGGCCGCGACATGGGCCCGATCCTCGTGGTCTGGCTGCTGAGCCTGATGATCCTGGTCTTCGAACGCGACCTGGGCACGTCGCTGCTGTTCTTCGGCGTCTTCGTGATCATGCTCTACATCGCGACGGAGCGGGTGAGCTGGCTGCTCTTCGGCGTCCTGATGGCGGGCGCCGGTGCTGCCGTGGTGGGTTCGCTGGAGCCGCACGTCAAGAGCCGCGTGGACTCCTGGCTCGACCCGCTGGCCATCTACGACCCGGAGAACCCCAAGGGCACATCCGACCAGCTCGCCCAGGCGTTGTTCGGCTACGGCGACGGCGGGCTGCTGGGCACCGGGCTGAACCAGGGCTTCCCGAACGAGATCGGCTTCGCCGCACGAAGCGACTTCATCCTCACCACCGTCGGCGAAGAGCTCGGACTCGCCGGGATGATGGCGATGTTCATGGTGTACGCGCTGCTCATCGAGCGCGGCCTGCGCACCGCCCTCGCCGCGCGCGACCCGTTCGGCAAGCTGCTCGCGGCGGGCCTCGCGGTGGTCATGGCGCTCCAGGTCTTCGTCGTCGCGGGCGGCGTGACCGGCCTGATCCCGCTGACCGGTATGACGATGCCCTTCCTCGCACAGGGCGGTTCGTCGGTCATCACCAACTGGATCCTGGTCGCCATACTCATCGTGATCAGCCACACCGCCCGGCGTCCCGCACCGACGGTGGCCGCGGGCGAGGTCTCGGCGACGCAGAACAGCCGCGGCGGGCGCCGCCGGCGCAACGACTTCACCGAGACGCCGCTCGACCTGGCGGACCAGGAGGAGCTGGCCGAGCCGACGCCGGTGCAGGGTTCACAGCTCGGCGACCTTTCCGGCAGCGGGAGTTCGTCGAGCCGGCCGCCGAACGCCCAAGCTTCTTCGGACCGTTCGCCGGCAGGGTCGGCTGACCGGGCGGAACCTGCGTCGCCCCCCGACGCGTTGACGGTGCCGGGCGGAGTGGCGGCGGTGGCGCCGCCACCACCGGCGACTCCACCGCCGCCACCGCCGAGCGTGGATCCGATGGGACCAAGGGGACACAGCCAGTGAGGAATTGGGATCGCGAGTGAACAAGCCACTGCGCAAGGTGNGGTGGCGCCCCCACCACCGGCGACTCCACCGCCGCCACCGCCGAGCGTGGATCCGATGGGACCAAGGGGACACAGCCAGTGAGGAATTGGGATCGCGAGTGAACAAGCCACTGCGCAAGGTGTCCGTCTTCTGCCTGATACTGGTCGCCGCTCTCATGCTGCGCTCCAACTGGATCCAGGTCGTCAAGGCCGACGAGTACGCCGACCACCCGCAGAACCAGCGCGCGGTGTTCGAGGAGTACTCGCACCCGCGCGGTGACTTCCTGGTCGACAACAAGCCCATCACCGGGTCGGAGAAGACCGACAGCAAGGAATACACGTACCAGCGCACGTACGTGAACGGCCCGATGTACGCGCCCGTCACCGGCTTCAAGTCGCAAACTTACGGCAGCAACCTGCTGGAGAACATCGAGGACGACATCCTCAGCGGCGAGGACGACCGGCTCTTCGTGCGCCGCGTGATCGACGTCATCACCGGCAAGGACCGCCGTGGCGGCAACGTCGAGCTGACCATCAACGCCGCGGCCCAAGAGGCCGCGTTCAAGGGCCTCAACGGCAAGACCGGCGCCGCAGTCGCCATCGACCCGGCCACCGGCAAGATCCTCACGATGGTCTCGACGCCGTCGTACGACCCCAGCGCGCTCGCGGTGAACGACACCGCCGAACGGGACGCAGCCTGGAAGTCGTTCAACGAGGACCCGGCCAAGCCGATGGACAACCGGGCGATCCGCTACACCTACGCGCCCGGGTCGACGTTCAAGCTCATCACCGCCGCCGCCGCGCTCTCCAGCGGCAAGTACAAGCCCGACGCGGCGACGAACTTCGAATCGCCGATGCGGTACGAGAACTCGGCGCAGTCGCTGACCGACCACCCCGGGGCGGCGAATTGTAGGGGCGCGACCCTGGAGAGGGCCCTGGAGATCTCCTGCAACACCGTCTTCGCGGGCGTCGCCACCGACCTCGGCGACGAGGCCATAAAGGCGCAGGCGGAGAAGTTCGGGTTCAACGACTTCGGAAAGTACGACTTCACCAAGGACGGCGCCGACACCAAGAACAACCTCGACGTCCCCACACGGGTCACGGCGAGCGTCTACCCGACCAACGAGGACGACGCCCAGACGATGCGCGCGGCCATCGGACAGCAGAGTGTCCAGGCCACGCCGCTCCAGATGGCCATGGTCGTCGCGGCGATCGCCAACAACGGCAAGGTGATGCAGCCGTCGCTGGTGAACGCCCTGCGCTCGCAGAGCCTCGACACGATCGAGAGCTTCCAGGAGAAGCAGATCGGGGAGGCGGTCAGCCCCGAGGTCGCCAAGCAGCTCCAGGACATGATGGTCGGCGTGGTCCAGGAGGGAAGCTGCCCGAGCGCCAAGATCAACGGCGTCAAGGTCGGGGGCAAGACCGGCACCGCCCAGCGCGGTCTGAACAACTCCAGCCCGCCGTATGCCTGGTTCGTCTCCTTCGCCGAAGTCGACGGCAAGAAGGTCGCCGTCGCCGTGGTGGTGGAGGACCCGGGTGCCGACGTCGAGCGCGACGACATCAGCGGCTGCGCCGCCGCCTCGCCGACCGCCGTCGGAATCATGAAGGCGGTGCTTGGCAAGTGAGACCGGACACATCGGGGCGGGCGGACTTGATCGACTTGATCAGTCTGTGACAAACGCGCGCGCCTCGACCCCGGTACCGTGTCCGAGGAGATTAAGGGCCGAGGACCGGTAAAAGGAAGGCTGGAAGCTATGGAAGAGCCGCGTCGCCTCGGCGACCGGTACGAGCTCGGAGCGGTCCTGGGCCGCGGCGGCATGGCCGAGGTCTACCTCGGCCGCGACATCCGTCTGGGTCGTGCCGTCGCGGTGAAGACGCTCCGTGCCGACCTTGCCCGCGACCCCTCGTTCCAGGCACGGTTCCGGCGCGAGGCCCAGTCCGCCGCCTCGTTGAACCACCCGGCGATCGTCGCGGTATACGACACGGGCGAGGACTACATCAACGGGATCTCCATCCCGTACATCGTGATGGAGTACGTCGACGGTTCCACGCTGCGTGAACTGCTGCACTCCGGCCGCCGCCTGCTGCCCGAACGCGCGATGGAAATGACCGCCGGCGTGCTCCAGGCACTGGAGTACTCGCACCGCAACGGCATCATCCACCGCGACATCAAGCCCGCGAACGTCATGCTGACGCGCCAGGGCACCGTCAAGGTGATGGACTTCGGCATCGCGCGCGCCATGTCCGACAACGGCATGACGATGACGCAGACGGCCGCGGTGATCGGCACCGCCCAGTACCTTTCTCCCGAGCAGGCCCGCGGCGAGACCGTCGACGCCCGCTCGGACCTCTACTCCACCGGCTGCCTGCTGTACGAACTCCTCACCGAGCGCCCGCCGTTCGTCGGCGATTCGCCGGTCGCGGTGGCGTACCAGCATGTGCGCGAGGACCCGCTGCCGCCGAGTACGTTCGATCCCGAGGTCTCGCCGACCATCGACGCGATCGTGCTGAAGTCGCTCGCGAAGAACCCCGACAACCGCTACCAGAGCGCCGACGAGATGCGGGCCGACCTGGAGCGCGCGCTGCACGGCGCGCCGGTGGCGGCCCCGGCGGTGATGGCGCCGATGGAAGCGGCCACCCAGTATCTCCCGGCGACGCCGGGCACGGCGACCCATGCCGCGTACTCCGCACCCCCCAACGCGCATCAGCAGCAGTACGACCTCGGCCCGGACGACGACTACGACGACGACCCGCCCAAGCAGCGCGGCTGGGCGTGGGCCCTGCTCGCGATCGCCTGCGTCGCGGTCCTGGTCGCGGCGTTTTTCGTGGGCAAGACGCTGCTGGGCGGCGGAGGCGCGGGCGACGAGAAGATGGTCCCGAGTCTGGTCGGCAAGACCGAGGCGGAAGCCCGGCAGCAGGCGGACGCGGTGGACCTGGAACTGCGCATCGATCCGGCGAAGCCGTGCAAGGACCAACCGCAGGGCAAGGTCTGCACCCAGAACCCGGCGGCGGAGACGAAGGTCGAGAAAGGCTCTGTCGTCACGGTGGTCCTCTCCAGCGGCCCCGAGCTTGCCACGGTGCCCTCGACGGTCGGCATGACCGAGGAGGCCGCCAAGGCGGCCGTTGAGCGGGCCGGCTTCGTCGCGAAGATCGACCGCAAGACAGACTACAAGTGCAACAAGGAGACCGTCTGCTCCAGCGAGCCGGCGGCGAACGCCCAGGCACCGCTCGGCAGCGAGGTCCTCCTCAAGATCAACAGCGGCAAGCCGTCGCACGAGATGCCCGATCTGGTCGGCAAGACCTACTCGTCGGCGGAGAAGACGCTGGAAGACCTGAACGTCAACGTCGACGTGGACCAGGAGTTCAGCGACAAGCCGACCGGCACGGTCATCGCCCAGAGCGTCAAGAAGGGCGACACGGTCACCGAGGGCAACACCGTCACCCTCACTGTCTCGAAGGGCGCGTCTCCGCCGCCGTCCCCGACCGCGCCCACGACTCCGCCGACGACCGTCCCGCCGACGAACGGCCAGCCCGGCACCACCCCGCCGACCACGCCGCAGAACACCGACGACAACAAGCCGGGCCAGGGCGGCGACCCCACGTTCCGGTTCCCGGACTTCCCCCAGCAGTAGGGACGTTGTCCAGGAGCATGCCGAAGGCACGGCGGAGGGCTCGTAACGGACCGGATCCGGTACGAGCCCTCCTTCGTCCGCGCCCGCCCGCTACCGCGCCAACGCGGCGGGCTTGAAGCCC
The DNA here is from genome assembly GCF_051388935.1 of Yinghuangia sp. YIM S10712. Lineage (NCBI taxonomy): Bacteria > Bacillati > Actinomycetota > Actinomycetes > Kitasatosporales > Streptomycetaceae > Yinghuangia > Yinghuangia sp. YIM S10712. The sequence goes on along the minus strand of NZ_JBPKBI010000001.1, from coordinate 33,189 downwards.
GGACGCTTGGGATCCTCGGCGGTGAGCACGCCCCAATAGACCATGCGGTTCTTCGACGTGAACTCCGGGTCGCACGTCGTCAGCGTGATGAGCTTCTCGCCCGGCGGAAGCCCCAATTGCGGCGGCGCCGTGCTCAGCACCTCGCCGTGGCTCGGCTTGGTGATGTAGGGGCCCTTCACGACCTGGTAGGTGTACCAGGTGTCCCGGGTCTCGACGACCACGTGGTCGCCGACCCGCAGCCTGTCGAGGTTGCGGAACGGCTCGCCGTGGCCGTTGCGGTGACCCGCGAGCCCGAAGTTGCCGACCTGGCCGGGGCCCGTGTACGGCGCGTACGTGTAGTGGCCCACACCACTGGCGAGGGACTTGAGGCTGGTCCCCTCGACGATCGGCTTCTGGAAGTTCTTCCCGAGCCGGGGGATGTAGACGATCGCGATCGACTTGCCGCGCTGCGTACCGCCCTCGGTGGTCGTGCCGTCCCGCTCTCCGTCGCCCCCGACGTCGTCCGGCCCCTCGCTGCCGTCCAGATACGGCGGCCGGTTGCCACCCGCCGCGTCGGGGGAAGCGGTGTTCGGATCCGCGACCGTCGGGGCGGCGTCGTCGTCCGGGGCGTCCGCCCAGCTGTCGCGGAGGTCGTCCACGCGGGACTCCGCCGCGGCCCGGGACTCGATGTTGGTCCACCACAGTTGGTGGACGCAGAGCAGCAGTCCGACGAGGCCGAGGGTGAAGACGATCTCGGCAGTGCCCCGGATCAGTTTGCGCACGACGCCCATGGGGCGAAAGCTTTGCACAGACAAGCTCCGGGGTCAGGCCCCAAAGCACGACCAACCGCCGTTCTACGCCTGGTGATTGACGAGCCGTTACCTCTAGGTCAGCAAAGCGTCGGGCTTGCCCTCCGTGCGGGGACGCTCCTCACTCATCTCGCCCCACACGATGAGCCGGTACTGCGAGGAGCCGTCCGGCGTGCACGTGGTCAGCGTGATGTACCGGCCGGCCTTCTTGAAGGGGCCGTCCTTCGGAATCGGGTTGATCACCCCGATGTTCCGCGGCGACGTCTCGGGCAGTTGCGCCTTGACCGTGTACGTGTAGTACGTCGTCGCGGTCTCGACCACGATCGTGTCGCCGGCGTCGAGCTTGTTGATGTACCGGAACGGCTCACCGTGGGTGTTGCGGTGCCCGGCGACCGCAAAGTTGCCCTGCGCGTCCCACGGCATCGCGGTCTTCGGCTCCGTGTAGTGCCCGGTCAGCCCCCTGTCGAGGACCTTCTCCTTGTCGGTGCCCTGCGCGACGGGCACCTTGACGTTGAGCTTGGGGATGTACAGCAGCGCGAATCCCTTGCCGGGGGCGAACCCGTCCGGTTCGCGGGGGTCGCGGGTCGGCAGCGGTGCCTCGCCGCTCTGCGCCGCGTCCCACTGCTCCTGCAACTGGTTGGCCTTGCGGGCTGCGTTGCGGTCGCCGATGACGTTGGTCCACCACTTCGTGTAGACCACGAAGAGCACCATGACCAGGCCCAGGGTCATGGCGAGTTCGCCTATGCCGGTCGCCACGCCGGTGAGGACGCGCGAGCGCGTCGACGGCCGTGCGGCTTTGCGCCGCGCCGCGCGGCCCGCACCCGCCGGAAGTTCGGCCACCGCGGCGCGCGTTCCGGAGCCGGACCCCGGTCCCGCCGCGCGGCGGCGCCCGGTGCGCTGCTCCTCCTGGAGCGCGCGGCGACGGGCCGCGCGACCTCCGGCGGGTCCCGACGCTCCGGCGGGTCCCGACGCTCCGGCGGCCGACCGCGCGGGCCGGGGTGGGGTGACCACGGTGAGTTCCGCGGTGCGGTCGCGGAAATCCGGATCGAGCTCGGGCGGCGGGGCGAGGGGAGGACCGACGGGTGGCGGCGACGACGCGTACGACACGGGCCCCGGCTCGGCGGGGAGCGGCGCCGCGTACGGCTCGACGGCTGTCCGCACCGACGGCAGCAGGACGGTCTCCGCCCCATCGGACACGGCCGGCGCGGCAGGACCGACCGACGACTCGGGGTCCCCCGAGTGCCGTCCCGCGGCCCGGCGTCGGCGGCCGGTCCCGGCACCGCTTCCCGGCGTCTCGTCGACGCCGCGCGCTATGTCGCCATTCCCGAGCGGCCCACCACCGGCGCCAGGCCCCCCGCGCGCCCGACGGCGTCCGGATCCCCGCACACCGTCAGCCAGTTCGCCAGCATCCGGTGACCGTCCTGGGTCAGCACCGACTCCGGGTGGAACTGCACGCCTTCGACCGGAAGATCGCGATGGCGCAGACCCATGATCACGCCGCTCTCGGTCCATCCGGTCACCTCCAATTCCGCCGGCACCGTGTCCGGGCCCACCGCGAGCGAGTGATAGCGCGTCGCGGTGAACGGCGACGGCAGCCCGGAGAAGACGCCCGAGCCCTCGTGCTCGACCAAACTTGTCTTGCCGTGCAGCAGTTCCGGCGCCCGGGCCACCGTAGCGCCGTACGCCACGGCGATGGACTGCATCCCCAGGCAGACGCCGAACACCGGAACGCGCCCGGCGCCGTGCCTGACCATATCGACGCACACGCCCGCTTCCTCCGGCGTGCCAGGGCCCGGGGAGAGCAGCACGCCGTCGTAGCCGAGCGCCTCGTCGACGGTCACGGCGTCATTGCGCCGGACCTCGCACGTCGCACCCAACTGGTACAGGTACTGGACGAGGTTGAAGACAAAGCTGTCGTAGTTGTCGACGACAAGAATGCGCGCGGTCATCCCGGCAACCCTTCGGACGGCTGGACATCTTGGACATTGCCCGAGTCCACGGTCACATCGCCGAACGGCAGCATGGGCTCCGCCCACGGAAAGATCCAGTTGAACAGCGCGTAGATGATCGCCATGATCAGAACGAGCGAAATGGCGATGCGCACCCACACGTTGCCCGGCAGATGACGCCAGATCCAGGCGTACATCAGGAGTCTCCCTTCAACGCCTCGGGCTCACCGGCGGACAACGGCTGGACCGATTCGAGGTGCCCCCACGCGATCAGCCGGTGGGAACTTCCCCATTCCGGATCGCAGGTGGTGAGCGTGAGGTACTTCCCGGGCCGGTCGTAGGCCTTGACCGGAACCGTCGCCAGCACGCCGGTGTCCTCCGGCAGAGTCTTGTGGACCGCCTTGTTCGACGTGCCGTTGACGAGCGGCTTGTCCAGCGAGTAGACGTACCAGTTCACCGTGTCGTTGACGACCACCTTGTCCCCCACGCGCAGCTTGGGGAAGTCGATCATCGGGTCGCCGTACGTCTTGCGGTGCCCCGCGAGCGCGAAGTTGCCGTCCTGGCCCGCCTGCGCGGCCCCCTCGTACCAGCCGAGGCCCTTCTTCAACGTGTCCGTGTCGGTGCCGGCCAGCACGGTCCACTTCCAGTCGTCGCCGAAGCGCGGGATGTAAATGACCGCGAAGCTTTCGCCCTTCTTGTACTCCGGCAGCGGGGGCGGTTCCGGAGCGGCGGGCGGGCTTCCCGGGTTCGCTGCGGGCACCGCGGCCGGCGGGGCGGCGGCGAGATTCTGCTTCATCCGCTCGTTGAGCTTGTCCAACTCGTCCGCGCGCGCCTCGCGGGCCAACACCCCGGTCCAGTAGAGCTGGTACACAACAAAGAGCAGGATGACGAAGCCGAGTGTGATGAACACCTCACCCAGCCCGCGAAGCGCGGTTCGCACGGTCTCCCGTTCCTCTCTTGTCGGTGTCCGTCGACCGGCGCGGCGGCCCGTGCCCGGGACGCGCGCGGTGACTCAGGAGACTTTCGCATACCTGAGGTCCAGGGACCCGGTGTACCCCGGCAGATCCACCTGTCGGTGGTCCTCGGCCTTGTAGCCGAGACCGTACGCCTCGACGTAGGTGCGGTAGGTGTACACGGCCTCGCTGCTGTCCAGCGCCCGCCGCAACGCGTCGGCGTCACCGACCGCGGAGATGACGTACGGAGGCGAGTAGACGCGTCCGTGCAGGATGAGCGTGTTGCCGACGCAGCGCACCGCACTGGTCGCGACGAGCCGCTGGTCCATGATCCGGACGCCCTGCGCGCCGCCTGCCCACAGGGCGTTGACCACGCCCTGGATGTCCTGTTGGTGCACCACGAGGTCGTCGGGCGTCGGCGGCGGTGCGTCGCCGCGCGGGGTGGCGTCCGAGGGAGCGTCGGTCAGCGTCACCGTCACCCCGGGACCGCTGAGCGGAGCGAGTCCCGCAGGCTCGACGAGCGCGTCGACGCGGGCCTGCGCCGCCGGGTCGTTGACCTGAGACCGCGTCAGTTCGTCGACGTCTTCGCGGAGTTCGGTCACCTCGCGCTCGATCTCAACGTTGTGCTCGCCCTGTTGGCGGACCCAGTCGCGGTATTCGAGCGCCTGGCTGTCGTTGCGCAGGTTGGTGCCGTGCGAGGTGTTCGCGCTGATCCAGCACAGCAGCCCGGCAAGGCCGAACACCAGGAGGGACAAAGCCCGGGGTACGATCGCACGCCGACCGGTTCCGGACCGGTCGGCACCGTCCGCGCGGGAACCAGGCAGCCTCACACCGGGCATACGCACGTTGTCGTACCCTCCATCCGGACCTGACAGCGACTACGCTAACCGACACGCCGCAGGTCGTGTCGCGTCCCAGACTCCCCGCCGACGGCAGGGGCACCGCATATCGGTACGCGCGGCGCCCCGGAAGCCGGAAGGCCCAGGGCAGCATCGACAGGAGAGACTCTCGTGCCGAAGTCCCGGATTCGCAAGAAGTCCGACTTTACGCCGCCGCCGGAGAAGAAGACGGCCATAAAGCTGGACACCCGGCGCTGGATCGCCCCGCTCATGCTGGGGTTGTTCCTGGTCGGCCTGCTGTGGATCGTCGTCTACTACGTGACCAACGGGGACTTCCCGGTCGAGTCGATGGGCAACTGGAACATCGTCGTCGGCTTCGGCTTCATCGCTGCGGGCTTCGGCGTCTCGACGCAGTGGAAGTAAGCGGAGACAGCCGAGAGCAAGCGGGAGCCCAGTCGGCACCGCTGTGTCCACAGAGTTATCCACAGGGTTATCCACGATGGGGATAACCAGACAGGACCTGTGGATAACTTGGAGCGAATGACCGCACGAGCGGCTTCCGAAGTGCTCCGGACGAACAGATCGTCACACTGGGTCATCGACAACTCCCCCAGTGTAGCCGATCACGCGAGCTGCGCTGTCCGAAACAAGACGATCCCCACGAGGATCACCACGATGACCGCCAACGCCGTCACCTGAATCACCAGTCTGTGGACGCGCGGAGCGTGCACCAGGCACGCCGCCGTGATGGCCCCCACCACCAGACCGCCCACATGGGCCCGCCAGTCGATGCGGTCCACGTTGAGGAACGTGATCACCAGGTTGATCACCAGCAGCGCGATCAGCGGGCGCAGGTCGGCGTTGAGCCGGTGCCCCACCACGATCGAGGCGCCGAACAGCCCGAAGACCGCCCCCGAGGCCCCGAGCGAGCCGGCGTTCTCCGCAGCCAGCAGATACGACGTGGCGCACCCGCCGAACCCCGACACCAGATACAGCGCGAGGAACCTCGTACGTCCCAACGCGGCTTCGAGCGGCGGGCCGAGCATCCACAGCCCGAACATGTTGAAGACGATGTGCCACGCCTCCTGGTGCAGGAACGCGGCGGTGAACAGGCGATACCACTCGCCCTCGACGACACCGGCCGGCTCGCCGCGCACGAGCGCGTGCCCGATCAGCATCAGGCGGTCCACCACGGTGTCGCCCACGGCCAGCACCAGCAGCCACACGACCACATTGAGGCCGATCAGCGTCTTGGTGACCACCGCGCCACCCGCGAAGCCGCCCCCGGTGGCGGCCGGGCGAACCCGCCCGCCGGCCACCGTCCGCGCCTCGCGGACCGTACGGACGCCTTCCCGCACACAGTCCGGGCACTGGAAGCCCACCGATGCGCTCACCATGCAGTCCGAGCACACCGGTCGCTCGCACCGCACGCACTTGATGTGCGTCTCGCGGTCCGGGTGCCGGTAGCAAACCGGCGCGCGCGGCTCCTGGCCGCGGTCGGTCGCGCCGGTGCCGTCCATGGGATTCAACGCGGTGTCAGCGCCTCTCGACGATGATCTCGGCGATCACGACGTCCTCGACCGGCCGGTTCTCGTCGTCGGTCGGCACCGCGGCGATCGCATCGACGACCTTCTTCCCGGCGTCGTCGGCGACCTCGCCGAAGATCGTGTGCTTGCGGTTCAGATGCGGAGTCGGCCGGACCGTGATGAAGAACTGAGAACCGTTCGTGCCGCGGCCCATGCGCTTCCCGGCATTGGCCATCGCCAGGAGATAAGGCTTGTCGAACTGGAGGTCCGGGTGGATCTCGTCGTCGAACTCATAGCCCGGCCCCCCGGTGCCGGTGCCCGTCGGGTCGCCGCCCTGGATCATGAAATTGCCGATGACGCGGTGGAAGACCACACCGTTGTACAGCGGCCCGACCCCCGGCTGCCCCGTCCGCGGATCCGTCCACTCGCGCGAACCGTCCGCCAGCCCCACGAAACTTTTGACCGTCTTCGGCGCGTGGTTCGGCAGCAGCCGGACAGTGATGTCCCCGTGGTTGGTCTTGATGGTGGCGTAGAGCTGTTCGGCCACGAGGGAAACCTTCCGTGAGGTCGCGACGGCCCGCCGCGGAAACCGGCGGTTCCCGGAAATCCTCGCACGTCGGCGCCTCCGCCGTGCACGGGCGGGGAAGATCCGCGCGACCCGTCCCGAAGCCGCACTCACACTCCCGCCACACCCGACCAACGGGATATGAGATGACAATCCAGGCATGATCCTTCCCACCTCGGGAACACGTAGCGGATGTACCCGCCGAGGAGGAGGCAGTCGTGACCCGCTGGGATCAGGCACGCGACGCTCGCGACCGGACCATGGTCCTGGTCGTGCCACGCGCCGCGCAGGCACGGAACGCGGCGGTGCATTACGCCGCCGACGCCCGCGATTGGGCCGCGCCGCGACTGGAGTACGGCATGGCGACCGCACGGCGGCGGGCCCGCGCCACCGCGCGCGAACGCCTCGTGCCCGCGCTCGGAAACGCGCGGTACAGGATGGAGGCGTTCGGCCGCGACACCGTCGCCCCCGCGGTCGGCCCCCGCGCGCAGCAGGCGATGGACGCCGCGAGGCACCGAATGCAGGACGATGTGGTGCCGCGTGTGAACATGGCCGCGACAGCCGCGCGCGAAGCCGGCGAGCCGGTGCTCCACGAGGCCCGCTCCCGCGCCGAGGCCGCCGCCATGGCGCTGCGCGGCGACGTCACCGCCGCCGAGATGGCCAAGCTCGTCGCCAGGAAGCGGAACCGCAAGCGCAACTCGATGATGGTTCTGCTCACCGGTCTGGCGATCGGCGCGACCGTGGGCTGGATGTGGTGGCAGCGCAAGGCGTCGCAGCCGGAGTGGAGGGCCGACGAAAGCACCGCGGTGCCGCCTTCGGCCACCGGCCCGGACGCCTACCGCAGCAACCCGAACGTCGACATGACGGTCACCGACCCGGGCTACGCCGCAGAAGGCGACACCGGCGACATGCACCCGGCGACGGGCCGCCAAGGCCGGGGCAAACAGGGCAGGCACCGCCACGACGAGTCGTGACATACCCCGTGAGGGTGGCCCGGCCCCACGAGGACCGGGCCACCCTCACGTATGCCTGGACTCGTGCCAGGACCGCCGCACATGCGAAAGGCGAAGCACTCGCGCTCGTCGCGCTCGTACTTCGCCTTGTGCGATACGTGGAGCCATGGGGACTCGAACCCCAGACATCTGCCTTGCAAAGGCGTTTTGGGCGTTGCCCCGACCTGGGGTAACGCCCTTTCGTACGCTCTGACCTGGGAAAAGGTCACTTCTCGTATCTCTCGGTATAGGCGGCTCTAGGTTCCTCATGTGTACGGGATCCGTACGCACGTCTCTGCCCAAGTGCGTTGCTACTTAGCACCACATGGTGTTACATAGAACCAAGCCATTCCGCAGAAGCGGAACAGCCCCGGCCGGTGTGCGACCACCGACCAGGGCCTTAGGCCGGAACCCTCTTATCCAGGGAGTCCAACCATGACCACCACGGTAAGGCCGCGTAACGCCGGCATACCCGCACTCACTCGCATCTCGGCCGAAAGCCTGTCGGTCACCGACCGGTTCACGCCCCCGATCGGCGAGTACGTCGCCCTCGACGGCATCCAGGTGTTCGCCTGCCCGGCCGCGGACATGCCGCAGCGCGCGCACGCGTTCTTGTGGGACGAAGCCGACACCGAAACCGCCATCGTCGTCGCCGACAACCTCGACCCCAAGGACGTCGAGGACGTCGTCTACGCGCTCGTCACCCGCTGGCACCGGGCCGAACCCGGCCAGTACCGCAGCGCCCAGTACGACGGCGTCTCCGCCCTCGCCGTCCGCAAGACCGAGGCGGGTGCCCGATGACCGCCACGACCCTCGACACCGCGCACGTCGTCAACGGCGACTGGCACGCAAAGGCCGAACTCATGTCCGGCGCGCTTGACTCCGGCGTGTTCGTTCTCGCGTACACCCACGCCCCGACCAAGCTGGTGCGGCTCGTCCTCAACGGCGACGACGAACCCGCCACGCTCGCCGTGGCCATGGTCGACATGATCGCCGACATCCTCGACCACGCCGGGCCGGACGCCGCGGACGTCGCCGCTCAGGCAGCCGCGCGCATCCTCGGCGACCACCTCGACGCCGTCGCGGACCACCTGCGGGGCATGGCCGTGACCGTCGTCGACGGGGCACGCCGGTAACCAACGGCACCACCTCGGGAGCCCCGGGCGCATTCGTGCCCGGGGCTCCGGACAGCAAGCGGCCCCAACCGGTGTGCAACCACCGGCCGGGGCCTGGACCGAACATCCCTTCAGCTACAAGGGAGGCACGACCGTGCCCAGCAACGTACAACCTGATCCCCTGCGCGTGGTGGGTCTCGACACCCTCGACGCCGCGGCGCGCGTTGTCCGCCGCGAACTCAAGGGCGCCGACACCAGCGGCGCGAACGCCGTCTACCACCACGCCCTCACCGTCAACGTCCGCGGCGTCGACGTCCGCCTCGACATCACGCTGCGCGGCCCCGACTGCCGGTCGCACGTGTACGAGCTGGACGGCCCGCGCCCCGACGACACGATGCAGCCCACCGGGCCGACGCCGGAACAGATGCTCGCGGCTCATGTCGCCGTGGCGCGGCAGGCGTACGAGAAGGTGACGCAGTCCGACGTCGGTACCGCGTCGTGGGCCGAACTGCTGGCCCAGCGCGCGGCCCTGCGCGGCACCCTCGGCGCGCTCCTCGACGCGATCGAGGGGTGCACCCGATGAGCACCACGAACAACGGTCCCGACCGCGACGACTACGCGGTGCGGTACCTCGTGAGCCTGACCCGCCTGTGCCGGAACCTCCTCGACGAGACCGAGGTCCGCAAGCAGTCCGGCATGTCGGAGATCGACTACGTGTACGGGCACGGCCAGTTGACGGCGATGCTCGCCGGGCTCGTCGACGCCGTCGCGTCCGCGCACCCGGAGGCGCGGCCGTGAAGAACGACAAGATGTCGCGCGCTCTGGCGTGGCTTGCGTTGCTGGCGGCCGTCGTCCTCACGGCGGCGGGTGAGTACGCGCTGTTCGTCGGGTGCGGGTTCGGCCGGTGGGTGTCCGCGGCCGGCCCGGTCTGCCTGGACGCGTACGCCGTGGCGGCGATCCGGGCGCGGCGTGAAGTCCTGCCCGCGGTGCTGCTCATGGTCGGCTCGAACGCCACGGCGCACCTGTTGCCAGCGGAAGGCCCTCCGGTCGGCGTGGTCGTCGCCGTGGCGTCGCTGGCTCCGCTGGTGCTGTGGCGGACTCACAGCCTGCTTGACCGAGAGGGCGTCCACGATGGCGGACACCCCTACCTCGAGAGCGTCGTCGACGACGACCAGGTGAGTAGGACTACTCACCTCGGGGTCGCTGCGGCGGCGGGTGACCATCTTCGCGGCGCCGCGGAAATGGTCGCCGTCGAGGATGCGGTGTCGTCGTGGGATGAGCCGTGGCGCGCGCCGTGGGCTGCTGGGGACATTGTTACCGGCACGTGGGATGACCACCGGCCCGGACCGTTGGCCGACCACACGCAACCCCAGGAAATCGCCGCACCCTATGGAACCCGGGCGGTCGCCCCGGTGGTAGCCGGGTGGCAGTCGACCACGCCCTCGGATGACCACCGACACGACCACCTCGGCGACCGGCAGGCGACCAGCGGAGTGGCAACCGAGGTGGTAGCCCCGGTGGTCACGTCGCGGCCGTCCGGCGACCGGTCACACGGCCACCTCGACGACCACGCAGACGACCAGCCGGGAACCTCCTGCGATCCCGGGAAGGTGGTCGCCCCGGTGGTAGCCGAACCGGTTCGGGACGACCACCTCGACGACCAGGCAGGCCACCAAGGGGACACGGCAGCGTGGACCCTCGACGACCAGGCGCACGCGGGTACCGTCACGGACGCAGACGCAACTTTGGTCCGGGCGACCACGGATGACGAAGGGTACGGGCCAGTCCGTACCCCTGCACCGGAGGGTACGCACAATGTGCGCACCCTTGAGACCGGCAAAGTTGCCGCTTTCCGTGCTAATCGAGTAGTCGAACCGACGCTCTTCGTCGACGCAGAGTCACCTACTGGTTCACCGGCCCCGGGAAATGACGCAGTAGCCGAGCTGTCCGACGCCGACCTGCGGAAAGCCGCAGGCAGGCTGAACCGGGAGGCCGTGCGGGACACCCGCCGGCCGGTGACGGTCGAGACGCTGCAGAACGAGCTGGGCCTGTCCCGCCGGCGTGCCGCTGCGCTGCGCCGTGAGGTCGTCGGGGGTGCCCGATGACGGAGATCATCACGCGCGGCTTGTGGGAAGAGCCGGACGCGTTCCCGGCGGTGAAGCGGCCGGGCCTCGACGTCGACGAGCTGATCAAGCTGGCGAAGTTGGACGGCCCGAAACCGACGCGCGCGGGTGCCGTGCCGACCACCTCGCCGGCCACCGTGGTTACCGGCAGGGGGACCACCTCGGGGCGCGCCGCGCGGCGCGTACACCACCTCGTACGCGGCCGGAAGGTGGCACCCAAAGTGGTCGTGCGGGTGGTCGCCCGGACCACCGGCCGCACCCTCCTCTACGGCACGTTGGGTACCGCGCGGGCGACCGGTCACCTGTGGCGGTGGGTCCGCGCCGACGACTACGGCGCGCACATCGGAACGAAGCCGGAGATGGTCGAGAAGATCCGGCGCAGGCGACGTCTCACCCTCGCGTGGACCGGCGGGCCCGCAGCGCTGTCCACAACGATCGGTGCGTTCCTGTGGACACCCACCCCGTACATCGTCGGCACCGCCGTCTTCGGCACCGCGGCGGCGGCCGAGTGGTGGCGCAGGCGACCCAAGGACGGCGGGCCCGCGCTGCTCACCGGGCGGATGGGCAGCAAAGCCGTACGCGAGGCTTTCGCGGCGTCGAAGCTGGGCGCCGTGCGGGTCGTCGGGCCGGTCGCGCGGGACGGCGGCGGGTGGACGTGCGTGGTCGAGCTTCCCGCGGGCATCCCGGCGAGCAAGGCGGTACGGCGCCGTGCAGAGATCGCGTCCGCATTCGGCGTCGACACCGTTCAGGTGGTCACGGACCCGCTTCCCGGGCACGCCGGAAGGCTGACCCTGATCGTGTTCGACACCGACCCGTACCAGGGCACGGCGCCGGCGCACCCGCTCCTGTCGCACACCGGGCCGTTCAGCCTGTGGACGATGCCGGTGCCGGTCGGCACGGACGCGCGGCAACAGCCGGTCGCGTTCTCCCTCGTCGAGCGGTCCGTCCTCATCGGCGGGGAACCCGGCGGCGGGAAGTCCGTCGCCGCGAACAACCTCCTTGCCGCCGCTGCGCTGGATCCGCACGCCGAACTGTGGCTTGCCAACGGCAAAGGCAGCGCGGACCTCCTCGATTGGGAACCGCTCGCCGTGCGGTCCGATCCGGACGCGGACCCGGACGTGTATCTGGAGATGATCCGGGACTTGCTCGGCGAGATGGAACGCAGGTACGCGCTCCTGCGCAAGCTGAAGGAACGCAAGCTGACCCGGGAAGTGGCCGACGGCGAAGGGATGCCGATGGTCGTCTTCCACGCCGACGAGTTGGCGTTCTACGTCGCGGGCAACAAGGCCGTCGCGGAGTCGCTGCGGGACCTGGTCGCGCGCGGCCGGGCCGCGGGCATCGTGACGAGCGTCGCGACGCAGCGGCCGTCCGCAGACGTCGTCCCGACGTCGCTGCGTGATCTGCTGTCGGTGCGTCTCGCGTTGCGGTGCACGACACCGCAGGCGAGCGACACCGTGTTGGGCGCCGGCTGGTCGGGCCGCGGCTTCTCGGCGGCGGTGATCTCACCGGAACAGCGCGGTGTCGGTGTGCTCTTGGCCGAAGGTTCGGAGCCGGTCATGGTGCGCGGGCACTTTCTGACCGACGCGCAGGTGTCCGGTATCGCGCGCCGCGCCACGGCCCTTCGCAAGGAAGCAGGCACGCTGCCCACCCTCGACACCGACCCGCGCGCCGTACTCCTGCGGTCCGTCCTCGACATCTTCGGGGAACGGCGCCGGATCATGTCCGCCGAACTCGTCGACAAGCTCGACCAGGCCGAGGATGCCGAGCATCTCGCCGACCTGCTCCGGCCGTTCGGAGTGGCCCCGGGCACGTTGTGGATCGACGGCGCGGCGAAGCGCGGATACGAGCGCGAGCACGTCGAATCGGCCCTCGACGCCCTGTAGGAACCGGTGCAGGAGGGGCGCAAGGACTTACGGCGAACCCGTAAGGATCTTGCGCCCCACACAAGAGGGGCGCAAGCCGCTGAGCAGCGATCTTGCGCCCCTTACGTGTCTTACAGCCCCCGAAGTCGGTGCAGCATGAGGAGTCCAGCGACGGCGTTCGCGGACTTGACTTCCCCGCGGGCGACCATGTCCGGGACGTCCTTCAACGGCACCCACTCGACGCGGTCCGACTCGAAGTCGTCGACGGGCGGACCAAGGTATTCGCCGTCCGGTGACCAGTAGATGTGATGCGTCGCGTCGGAGAATCCGTTGGACGGCTCGACCGTCGCAAGGTGCCGCAACTCACCCGGACGCCACCCCGTTTCCTCGACCATCTCCCGGCGCGCCGCGTCCTCGATCGTCTCCCCCGGGTCGACGACGCCGGCGGCAAGCTCCCACCCCCACGTGTCCGTGATGAACCGGTGACGCCACAACAGCAACACGCGGTCCGTCTCGTCGACGATGGTGGCGAGAGCGACCGGACGTTGCCGCAACAGGTAGTGGTCGAGGTGCCGGCCGTCGGGTAGCTCGACGTCCGCAAGCCGGATGGTGAACCACTGGTTGGAGTAGACGTCGCGCTCGCCGAGGTTGCGCCACTGCATGAGGTCATGACTCCTTGCCGCCGGGTGGCGTGCCCTCAGATGGGCATCGCAAGGACAGTTTCGACCCTTTCGGCGACGTCGCGCACGGGACGCGCGTCGGTATGCCGGGCAAGTCTGCGGTGCACGCCGCGAAGGTGGTCGTGCAGCCGCCGCGACTCCATCCCCTGCAAGGCGTCGAGCATCGCGGTTGCGGTCCACGCCGCGCGGTCGAGGTCGCCGCACGCCACGGCGACGCTCGTCATCGTCCCGAGGCGGTGCACCCGGCCGCGGGCGTGCGCGTCGACGCGTACGGCTTCCTCGGCGTAGGCGTGCGCGGCGCGAGCGTCGTTGAGGCTCAACAGGGCTTCGGCGCACTGCGCTTCGACCAGGCCCGGCTGCACGTACGCCGTCTCGGGTGGTTCCTCGCTCCTGCGGATGACCGCGGCTTCCTGTTCGGCCATGCGCATTGCGTGGTGTGCGCCGGACTGGTCGCGCATCCGCGCGTACGCCTTCGCCTGCATCGCGTACAAGTCCGCGGCAAGGGCCGGCGAAAGGTGCGGCCCGGCGGTCCGGATGCCTGCCTGCGCGAACGCGGTCGCCTGCCGGTACTCGCGCAAATACAGCGCCTGGTTGACCAGCAACGCGACGACGTACCCGCCGAACGCCCGGTCACCGGAAGCCTTCGCCATGCGCAGCGCCTGGTGAAAGTACGCCTGCGCGGTGCCTTGCCGGTCGGAGTCGTACGCGCAGATACCGGCGACGGCGACCAGGCCCCCGACGGCGCGCAGGAGTTCGCGGCCGGTGGCGTCGCTGTAGCTGCCGCGGATCGCGGGTGCGGCGTAGTCGTTGAGGAACCGCACGACACGCGGGTGCGCGGTCAACCCGCCGGATTGCCGGTACATCGCTTCGTAGTGCTTCCGCGCGGCGCGCAACACCTCAAGGTCGTCGGCGTCGACGTGGGCGGGCCCGCGGTGTGACACGTCGAGGTCGTCGGGCGGGTTCTCCCATTGCCACACCGGGGCGACGGCGGACATGCCGGTCGTGACGGCTTCCGCCTGCGCGTGGTCGTCCGTCCGGGCCTGGTCGGCGCGCCACATGGCGGGCGCCCTGTCGACGAACGCGCCGAGGGGGACCGAGGTGGGGTCGGCGTCGCCCCCGGCTTCCATGCCGACGTCTGCGGCCGTTACCGGGCGGTCGAGGCGTTCGGCAATCGCCGTGCACACCATGTCGACAGCCCACGGTCGCGGTCGCTGCCCACGTAGCCACCGACCGACCGACGTGTGGTCGTAGCGGGTGCTCCGGTCGGCTTCCGCGGCAAGGTCGTTGACGCGTTTCGCGAGACCCGCGCGCGACATGCCCGCCTCGTCGAGAAGCGTTGCCAGCAAGGTATTCGGGCCCATGTCGCCCCCGGCGCGTCGGACTCTGACTGCTCTCACGTCGACAGTAACGAAGCAGCGTTCACACCCCGTGTGAAACGCGTGCATCCGCGTCCCCGGTGCACACCTGATGCTGCCGGACCGGGCGGGGCACGCTCGACGCCAGACACCGCACCGGCGACCGAAAGGGGCGCGGCATGACGATCGACAGCCGACCGTCCGAACGGACCACCATGCCCGCGCTGGAGGGCATGGCCTCGATCGACAGCATCAGCGTCGGGCCGAGCGGCGACACGGAACGCCCGGTCGCCGTCCGGCTCGTCGACGACGGGCCCGTCGAAAAGCTGACCCGCGAAGACGCGTGGCGACTGTGGTACTTGCTGCAGTCCGAATTGGTCCGCACGCTGCCCTACCCGCCGTCGTACCCGCGAACGGGGCACCCGTGAGACCTCGTTGCCCTGATCCGCTCGACTTCCGCAACAGCCGCGGACCCGACCAACCGGACTCCCTCCAAGGGTCGACGCGTCTCGGGTACTGCGCGGTCTGCGGCAACGGGCCCGTACCCGTCGAGGGCGTGCCCCTCGAAACCGCGCGCGGCCCCGGCGGCACCCGCTGGTACTGCTGCCCCTGCTACCGGGCCCACGCATGAACCGGCGACCACGACCAGGCCGGCCACCCACACGACCACGCACCCGAAGGACACGACGATGACCACCCGCCGAACCGCACCCGCCCACCGGGTCACCGGCCCTGTCCGCACCGGCTACACCGGCGACCCGACGCGGCCCGTGTTCGTCGAGGTCGACGTCGAGGGACACGCCGAACCCGTACGCCTGCTCCTCGACTTCGACCAAGCCGAAGACGCGGACCTCGGGCTGTACAGCTTGCGGCCAAGCGTCGCAGGCGAGGAGCACCGCGCACCCGTCGCGTAGGCGACGGCACACAGACAGGGCCGGTACCCGGAGCGCGCAGACCCGGGTACCGGCCCTCAGCGGCTCTCCAAACGGGACAGCTCGGCGCGCGCGACCTCGGCACGGCGTGCGTACCCGGCCGCGTACGGCTCCGGGTTCGCCTGCGCCAACCGCTCCATGACCGCCACACGGCGACGAAGCGTCTTCCGCCGCTCATGCCACCGGAACCGGCACCGGTCCGAACAGAACCGCGGCAGCCGGCCACGCCCCGACGGAGCGAACTCCTGCCGACAGGACGCACAAGCGCTCATCCTGGGGACCTCCTGATTCGTGGGGCCGCGCAAAGGGCCCGAGCTGCGGCGCTACCGATTGCTCTCCCCGGCGGTCATGGCGGCGGCCGGGAGGGGGTCCTACCCCGGGTTTGGTCCGGCTTGTCCGTTTCTGGTTCGGGCTGGTTCGGCTCGTGATCGGCCTGGTTCTGGGGTTCCGTACGCAGGAAGATCACGTTTCCTGACGGTCTGCGGTGTGTGTCTGCGTGCGGGTGTCTGGGTGGGCCGAGCTTTGTACCTGGCGGACTTCCGCCGGCGGTCCGTGGCGGTCGTGGCGCGCATGGGGTTCGGGTTGTCGGCCCGGTGCTCGCTTCGTGCTTCGCATGCTCGTTTCGTTCGTTCGCGTTCGCTTCGTTGGTCTGTCGTGTGCATGCGGGTGGGGGTGGGGTGCCGGCCCCGGGCACGGGCCTACGTGTCGTGCCCGGGGGCCGGTCGGCGCTGGTCGGGTCTGTGCGAGGAAAGGTGACTCGCTCTCCGGCCATGGCTCCCGCTCGTGGTGGCCATGGCGTATACCGCGGGCGGGTGGCGTTGACGCCGTTTCAGGTGGCTACTCGGCTCCGGGGAAGACGGGCATGGGTGCTGTGAGCTTCGTCCCGCACTGCCTGCGCCTGCTGGTCGGGCGTGGGCATCCAGATCTCTCCACCGTGGTCCGCCATCCACGCGAGGTAGCGGCGGGTGTCGAGGTCGTGCCACGCGGTCCGGGCCGTGAGCAGCCGTGTCGGGTGCAGCGTGTGGAAGTTCCGGATGCTGGCGTACTTGTTCTGCGGGTCGTCGGAGCATCGCAGGGGCAGGGCGTCGCGTCCGGCACGTACGAGCCTGTACCGCTCGACGGCGCGGTCGACGGTGTCCGCGGCTTTGCGGACTTTCGCGGGCGCGTTGAGGAGTCGACGGTGTTCGGTTTCGCCGTACCCGCGCAGGATCACGTACGCGTCCTGGAACGTCTGCCATGTCTCGTCGAGTGCGGGCGCGAGGTGGTTGACGATGATGTCGAGGTGGTCGGCGGCAGCGCGGACGCGGGACGCCGCGCGGTCGAAGCAGATACGCATGGCGTCGAAGGCGTCTTGGTAGGCGCGTTCGGCTGTGCGTGCGTCCTCGATCATGGCGGGGTCGGGGAGTTCGGTTCCGTGGTGGAGGGCTTCGACGGTGGCCGCGGCGAAGTCGTGGATGGTCTCCTCGGCGTTCCGCGGCGGCTTGGGGTAGGGCATGGCCTCGACTTTGCGGAACGTCTCGCGTGCGTGGAGGAGTTCGGCGGGCAGGGTGTAGGCGCCTGCGTCGTGGCCGTAGAACAAGGCCGGGTAGGGAAGTTGCATCACTGGCCCCCGGGGGTGACGTCGCCGGCGAGTGCGGCGATGTCGGTGTCGGAGAGTCCGGTGAGTTCTTCGGGCCGGTGGAGGGCGTGGTCCATGCCGGTTTTGATGTTGCCGTTGAGGCTGGTTCGCCGCTGGTAGATCTCGCACATCTGGTTGTAGATGCGGGTGGCTTCGGGACGGCGGGAGAGGTAGTCGCCGAGGACTTCGTTCCAGCTTCGGTCGTTGGCGCGTTGGGCGACGGCGCGGGCGAGGAGTTCGTCTCCTGTTTGTTCGGCGCGTGCGAGGAGCTGGGCGGCGTCTTTGGAGCTGCCGAGGTTGGCGGCGCGGTCGTAGGCGTCGCGGGCTGCGATGACGGTTGCGGCGCGTTCGGCGGGTGCGGCGTATCCGGTGTCGTAGCCGAAGAGCCGGCGTTCGAGGTCGGGCCAGATCTTCTCGTCTTGGGCCTGCTGTTCTTTCCGGGCGCGGTCGAGGGCGGTTCGGGCCTGGTGGTAGGCGCGGGCGACCTCGACTTTCTTGGCGTCGGGGTGGACGTTGCGTGCGCCGCGGATGCTGTCGAGGTGGCGGCGGTAGGTCGCGCGGATGTCGTCGGGCTTGCTGGCCATGGGTTGTCCTTCCTGGGGTCATGCGGCGCGGTGGTGTCGTGCGGCGCGGTAGTGCTCGACGGTTTCGCGGTCGATGAGCCATGCGCCGGACGGGAGTTGCCGTGCGGTGAGTCGGCCGGTGGTGATGAGCCTGCGTACGTGTCGGGGGTCGACGGCGAGGAGTTCGGCGGCTTGCCCTGTCGTGATCCACGGTGGCATCGGGTCCGGGGATGTCCGGTCGGGGAGTCCGCCGGCGGACCGCCACGCGAGGGCAGCGAGGCGGAGCGCGACGAGGACGTTGTCGGTTTCGGGGTCTTGGCCGCGTACTTCGATGCGCAGGCGGTTGAGGTTGAGGAGCCGGTCGAGGTGTGCGGCGACCCGGCCGGGAACGATGACGACGGCCCCGTCTCCGTGGACGTATGCGGACGCCGGCCGGGTGCTGGTCATGGTCGTGTCCTCACGCGGCCGTCGGGCCGTCGTCGTCGTGGCCCTGGTCGTGGTCGAGGTGGTCGTCGACTTCTGCGGCTCGGAGTCTGGAGAGCTTCGCGGTGTGCCGCCGCCGGAGTCCTGCGGCGCGCGCGGCGGCGAACTCGGCGCGTGTCTGCGCCTGCTTCTCCCGTCGGCGTCGCGCGTCCTCGACCATGCGCCGGATGCGGTCGTCTGCGGTGTCGGTCACGGCCGTCTCACACCGCAATGAAGAGCTGCGGAAGGTCGAGCATCGCTTGCCACGCATCGCGGCGCCGAACGCGCGCCTGCTTCTCGACGACGACTTCCGCCGAGAGTGCCACGCGGGCGGCTTCGAGGTCTTCGAGCGTCCAGCAGACGTGCCCCGGCTCATAAGGCCGTTCGAGGGTGGCGCACGCGGTGCATCGCAAGCCGTCGTGCATGAAGTCGTGTTCGTTCCATCCCTCACGGAGGACCGACGTCAGCCACTCGGGCTGGCGGTGCTGGTTCGTGCAGTAGCTGGCTTGGGCGAAGGTGTCGGTCCAGTCCGACCAAAAGCCCGTGCGCCAGGTCTCGGGTGGGCTCACACGGGACCGGCGGAGTTCAGTGCCCATCTGCCAGACCACATGGCGGTGGTCAGTGCTCGCACATTCGATGATGTCGCCGGAGCCGTCGTCGCGGGTCACCTTCTTCTCGGGGCAGTAGTTGACGTAGCCCCACGGCGTCCCGTTCAGAGTCCCGTCGGGAGCGATGAGGCGCGCTTCCCGGAGCTGTCGGAACACAGCGAGCGTGACTTGCTTGCCGGTGATCGTGAGGCTTTTCACCTCGACCGCGGCCGTGGTGATCGTCGCGTTCTGGGTGGTGAGTTGCTTCGTCATGAGGCTTCCGTTTCCTCGGGTCGGTTCGCGGGCGGATTGACGATCCACGGGTGGACGTCGTATCGGGGAGAGGGAGGCCGGCCACGGGATCCGGCAGGCCGCTCCGGCGCGGGACGCTGCGCAATCCAGCCGTAGTCCTCAAGGTCGTTGAGGGCGTCCGTCATCGCTTCCATGTCCGTGGCCCACCTGCGTCCCTTGAGGGCCTGCCACGCGTCCCGCGCGGAGAAGTCCTTGGCGCGCACCTTTTCCGGGCGGGAGCGGAGCCACGCGACGATGTCCCGCAGCGGCTTGAGCCGGCCGTCGTGGTCCGCGCTCATCAGATCGAATGCGGCTTGTGCGTGCCGGATGAAGTACGGCGCCAAGCCGAGGACGTCGACCATCCGGGCGTGCGTAATTACGGTCGCTTCGGGGTTCTCGTACACCGTGAGGCAGGCAGCGACGCGGATGAGTTGCCCGCGGAGTTTGCCCGCCCAGTCGGCGATGTCGTGCAGGTCTCCGCCCGGCTGCCGACGAGCGGCGAAGCCGTCGTAGAACGCGCCGAACGCCTGCGTCGCCCCGGAGTCGAGCGTGAGCGTGGTTGTCTCCGGGCAGTTCCACACCCGTTCGATCACCGCGCGAATCCGCTTGGCGTAGTCGTCCGCGATGTCGAATGGGACCGACGGCGAGTCGAAGGTGTCCAGCCCCGAGGGCGCCGGGAGCGCGTACAGGAACCGGCCGAGCAAGCCGTTTTCGCGGAACTCGGGGTTCTTGCGCTCGACGCCGGCCAGGACGCCGGTCTGAATCAGGAGGGCGATCGACAGGAACGTCGACGCCATCCGCGCGGACGGGCGGCCGGTGCGGTCGATGGTGTACGGGCTGCCGCTGTACGCCTCAAGCAACAGGTCGGTGTTCGCCTGCCCCTTGCTGCCGTACAGCCCTGCGGCGATCTTCAACAAGCCTGCTTCGGAGGCCAGGACGCCGAGACGGCCTTTGTTGCCCGCCATGACCTTCCCGATGGCCTCAAGCGTCGCGTCGCCGATGAGCAGGCGCGGCAGCTCGGGCGTATCGCCGAGTTCGAGGAGCTTCATCCGCGCGCCCTCGGCGTCCGCCAACGCGTTCTCCGGCTTGTCGCCGGCGGCTTTCTGTTCGGCGCGGGTCATCTGGGCGGTGGTCACGCGGATCTGTTGGGCCAGCGCTTCGACCTCGGGCCGCGCGGCTTCGATGAGTTCCGTCTCGACGTCCCGCAGCGGCGCGGCGGCAGCATTGAGTGCGGGTGTCTTCTTGTCGGAGGAGTCGGCGAGCGCGACCAGGTACAGAGCGGTCGACTCGTACCAACCCGGCTTGACCTGTACGCGCCGACGTCCGCCGGTTGCTGCCGCGATGGTGCCGAGAGCAGCGAACGCGACCAGGTCGGGCGGCACTTGCAGCGAGGCGGCTTGTGCCTCGACGAATTCGCCGAGCGCGCCGAGGTTCGTGGTCGGAAGGGCAGGCAGCGGGACGGCGTCGATCGAGATCGGTTCGTCCCACCCGTCCATCCCGGGTTGCGTCCCAGAAATCCCAGAAAGCCGGTCGTCGTCCGCAGGCTGAGACTGCGTCGGGATTTTGGGATTTGTGGGACGCCAATCCGTATCGACCAGGTCGTGGAAGCCCTTCCCGGCCGTGACGTGGTCGAACGCGTCCTTCCCGACCGCGGGTTCGACGACCCGGACGGGCACGCCGACCCTGTCGAGCGACTCGGCGACCTGGGTGGCGTGCCTGCGTCCGGGTTCGTCGCGGTCGGCGATGACGACGACCTCGGACGCCCCGACGAAGTAGCGGCTGTACTCGTCGCGCCACTTCCCCGCGCCACCGATGTTGGTGGTCGCGGTCATCCCGACACCGGTAAGCGCGTCGGCGCACTTCTCGCCTTCCCCGACGAGGATGAGCCCGCCGGCCTGCGCAGCAGCGATGACGGCCGGGAGGTTGTAGGGGACCTTCCGCACGTCCTTCACGCCCGGCGTCCCGTCCGCCCGGAACTGCCGGAACGTCTTTCGCTCGTCGTTGAAACCAGGCTCGTACCTGCGGACCCGGCACAGCACCACGCCGCTCTCGTCGACGTACGGGTATTCGGTGATTTCGGGGCGCACGTGCTGCGGCCTCTCGGTTCGGGGCTCGTCGTACAGGTCTGACAGGCCCATGCCGAGTGCGGTCATCACGTCGGTGGTCTGGCATCCGGCGTGGCAGTTGACGACGGCGCCGTCTCCGGCCGCGTTCCGACCGATCGACAGGGACGGCGCGGCGTCTTCGTGGGCGGGGCATTGCCACGACGACCCGCGCCCGGAACGGCCGTGCGCGATGAGCGCGTTGGTGATGCGGTCGAGTGCGGTCATGCGCGCACCTGCTTTCCGCGGATGCGTACGAGGTAGGTCCGGCCGCACGGGGCACGGCGGATGCCGACACCGCGGTGTCGGTGCAGCCGGGCGCACTTCGGGCAGGTGACGACCACCTCGAACGTGCCGCGCGTGGCCAGGACCCGGCCGCAGACGGTGGGCGGTACGTCGATGAGCACGCCTTGAATGCCGCGGGTGTCCTCCCGCGTCACTGCGGGCTGTGCCACGATGTCTTCAGACCCGCCGCCCGTGTGGTCTTTCTGAGACCCGCCAGTTAGCCCCTGGCGGGTCTCTGTGCGTCCGGTCATGCTGCGGCGCCCCCCGAAACGGTGCGGTCGTCCAGCCACCGTGTGATCGCAGACGTGCGGTAGAGGACCCGTCCGGACCGTCCGGGCGCCGTCTTCACGTAGTCGGGACCCGTTTGACGCCACCTGCGTTCCGCGAGCGACTGCGGGTTGGGGAACGCGGCGGGCCACCGTTCGCACACCTGCTTCGGTGACAGCAACTCGTCGCCGTCGGCTTCGACGCGGACAACTTCGGCCTTCCGGGGTGGAGGCTTCCGGGTCATCAGGGCCCACCTTTCTGGGATCTGGTGGTGCAGGTAAGCACCAATTGGGCTTATGCTGCATCGCATGACGCAGATGGTAGCCGATACCGGCCCTAAAGCAAGGCGGATGATCCCGCATAGGCTGTCGTCCATGACTGAGCAGCAGCGTGGGCGACGAGCGATCGAGACCGGGCCGACGGGTAAGACCGTGGCCAAGAACTTGGCGCGCCTGCGCAAGCTGCGCGGGCTGACAACGCGGCAGATGTCCGCACTTCTGGAGCGCAACGGGCGTGCGATTCCCGCTTCCGGAATCACCAGGATGGAGAAGGCCGAACGGCCAGTCACAGCAGATGAGTTGATGGCTCTCGCCGTCGCGCTCGATGTCTCACCCGTGACGCTGCTTCTGCCGGCGGACGCGCGGGCCGACACGGAGATCACCGGCGGCGGCGTCGTCGACGCGCGGGATGCCTGGACTTGGGCGTGGTGCAACGAGCCGCTGAGGCTGCCCGAACGGGAGGAAGAAGCCGAGCGGGCGGTCACGGAATTTCTGCTCAACTCCCGACCGATCGGCTTGTTCACCACAAGGGGCGACGACCGGATCCCGGGCCGCGTGGCGTTCAAGATCACTGACCGGCAAGGCGCGCGAGACGCAATCGAATACATGGAGCAGCGCGGCACGGCGGCGCGAAGCACCGACGACGCGGGCGTGACCACGGTCGTCATCAGTTCGCCGGAAGAAGCCGAGGAGGGGGGCGACCGTGGCCAGAGTGTGGATTGAGGACCGGGAGACGCACGCCGACTACCAGGCCGCGATGACGAAGTGGAAGGCCGCGAAGAAAGCCGGCAGCAAGCGGCAGCCTCCCGGCCGGTGGCGGGTCCGCTGGTACGGCCCTGACGGGAAAGGGAAGGCTGCGACGTTCGGGAAGTTGCCCGCAGCGGAGAACCACGTACACGTGGTTGAGGCACGTCTGCGGGATGGCAGCTACCGGGACGCTTCAGCGGGCAAGGCCACCGTCGCCGAGGTCGCCGAGAAGTGGCAGACCACGCTCAACAAGATCGAGCCGACGACCCGGGAAACGTACCTCGACACCCTGCGCGTCCACGTGCTGCCCAAGTGGGGCGACTACCAAGTTCGCGGCGTCGAGTGGGAAGACGTAGCGGAGTGGGTCGGCGAACTGGCGGTCGGATGCAACGGTCGCAAGCCGGTCGGGCCGGCCAGGATCCAGAAGATCCATCTCGTGCTGTCGCTCGTCATGGGCCACGCGGTCCGTGCAAAGCGCATCGCCGTGAACCCTGCGGCCGGAGTGCCGTTGCCGCGGCCGGTGTCGCAGGATCACGTGTACCTGACTCACGGCCAAGTGGACCGATTGGCGAACGCGGCCGGCGAGTACCGGCTGTTGCTCCTGATCCTGGCGTACACCGGGCTGAGGTGGGGTGAAATCTCGGCCGTAACGGTCGGATCCGTCGATGTCGACAGGCGGCGTATGGCCGTGCGGCAGGCGTACAAGAAGACGCGCGGCGGACTGATCCTCGGCCTGCCCAAGACTCACGAGCGGCGGAAAGTCCCGCTCCTGCGGTCGTTGGCCGACGAGTTGGCGCCCCTGGTGAAGGGACGCGCACCGACCGAACTGCTTTTCTCGGCCCCGCAGGGCGGACCGCTGTACGGGGACAACTTCCGTACCCGCATCTTCGGTCCGGCGGTGAAAGCGGCCGGCCTTGCTGGTCTCGGGATCACGCCGCATAAGCTTCGTCACACGGCGGCAAGTCTGAGCATCGCGGCCGGGGCCGACGTCAAGGTCGTACAGCAGATGCTCGGGCACAAGTCGGCGACGATGACCTTGGACCTGTACGGGCATCTGTTCCCGGACCGCCTCGATGAGGTGGCCAGCAAGCTCGATCGGGAGCGTACCCGGAGGGCCGGACTACAGGCGGTTGCCGACATCCTGAACGCCCACCGCGCGCGGCTTTAGAAGCTGCCCGTTCCAAACCACGTGTACAAAATGTGTATGGGCGGCATCTCTGCCGCCCGTACACATACCCGAAACTGGGCTCTGACCTGCTGTGGAGCCATGGGGACTCGAACCCCAGACATCTGCCTTGCAAAGGCAGCGCTCTACCAGCTGAGCTATGGCCCCTCGGAAAGCCGGGGACAACACGATCGGCAGGTCCGCCGGCGCTCCCGAGCATATCGGAGAACACGCGTGCGGTCCGCCGCATATCGCGGGTCCCGTTCCTGTCGGCCGGGACCCGCGACTGCGTTGACGACTGGTTGTCGACCTTTCAGTGCCTGTGGGCGCGTTCGCCGCCGAGGCGGGCTAGCGCACCGAGCCCGCCGGGACCGGGTCGGTCGCCTCGGTCCACAGATCCTGCTCGGCACGGTCGGCCTGGATCTGCCGGTAGACCAGCAGTCCGGCCACAGCGGCCAAGGCCACCAGGATCAGCTTCTTCATTGCGTGCCTCTCCGTCCTGCGAGTGACGTCCGGCCCCACGACACCGCCGATACCGCTGATGTCGCGTCTCCCGGGCCGCGAAGGATCCGGGTCTTGGGGAGCTGGGGCCGACTCGACAATAACAGCTTGATTACCGGGCGGGGGGACCCCTGCGGTAGCCGCCTTCGCGGTGCGTTCCGTCACACGGTCGGGGCATATCGCAGCAAACGACCGGCGACCGTTCGCCTGCCGACGACGGACGCGGACCGCTGACGCAGCGTGGGCCACCACAACTCCTATGCTCGGCGGGGCGGGTTTCGGTCACGCATCGCGGCCCGCGCGATCAACCGAGACGGCCCGAGCCGTCCCACACGCGGTCCAGGAGGATCAGAGCAATGGGCGAGAACGTCTACTTCGACATCACGGTCGACAAAGAGCCGATCGGAAGGATCACCTTCAAGCTGTTCGACGACGTGGTGCCGCAGACGGCCCGCAACTTCCGGGAGCTCGCCACCGGACAACACGGATTCGGCTACAAGGGATCGGCGTTCCACCGGGTGATCCCCGCCTTCATGCTCCAGGGCGGCGACTTCACGCGCGGCAACGGTACCGGCGGCAAGAGCATCTACGGCGAGAAGTTCGCGGACGAGAACTTCCAGCTCAAGCACACCAAGCCGGGTCAGCTCAGCATGGCCAACGCGGGCCCGAACACGAACGGCTCGCAGTTCTTCATCACGACGATCGTCACCGACTGGCTGGACGGCAAGCACGTCGTCTTCGGCGAGGTCGTCGACGGCATGGACGTCGTCAAGAAGATCGAGTCCTACGGCTCCCAGAGCGGCACACCCAGCGCCCAGATCGTCATCGCCGACTGCGGCACGGTCTGACGCGCACCAGCCCCCCACCGACGGCCGTCGGCCCCGCGCCACGCGCGCCAGGGCCGACCCCCGCGCCGTCCCACCACAGCTCCCGGTCGCCATCGCTACGCTCGCGCCGGTGACGATCATCCGCTCCATCGCCCTCTTCGTCGCCGCCGCACTCGCCGAGATCGGCGGCGCCTGGCTGGTCTGGCAAGGCGTCCGCGAACACCGCGGCGCCCTGTGGATCGGCGCCGGCGTCCTCGCCCTGGGCGCCTACGGGTTCGTGGCAACCCTCCAGGACGATGCCAACTTCGGCCGCATCCTCGCCGCCTACGGCGGCGTCTTCGTCGCCGGCTCTCTCGCCTGGGGCATGGCCCTCGACGGCTACCGCCCCGACCGCTACGACGTCATCGGCGCCCTGATCTGCCTCGCCGGAGTGGGCGTCATCATGTACGCCCCCCGCGGCAACTGACGGGCCACCAAGCCGAGTTGGGGAGGCTCCGGGTCCTGGAATCCACCAACGACGGAGGCCCGGTCCCCCGCAAAGGGTTCCGCGCCGCTGACCTGCACGCTCTTCGGAGTGGGCCTGACAGCGATACTGCTCCGCCGTGGTCAGGCGTGGTCAGGGCCGCCCGTTGACACCAGTTGCGACGCGCCTCGACTGGTTGCGGCTCGTTCCTCGCCCCTACGCGGCCCTACCCCTTGGCCATGGCATTGATGATCAGAGTGAGTTCCTTGAACGTCTCGGCCTGGCTGAGGCCGACCATCCTCTCGTTGCCGTCGCTGTTGACCGTCCAGCGCTGCACCTTGAAGTCGACCGAGCACAGGGTGTCGCCGGTGGTGTACCTCGCCGTGATGGTTGACGAGCCCGCGACTCCTTCGCGCAGCGTGGCAAACGCGTAGCCCTGCTCGAATTCCGACAGCCGGTAGAAGGGGCTGAAGGTGCTGGATGCCGCGAAGGGACTGGGGGTGCCGGACGCCCCGGCCCCGCTCGCTTCCTTCAGGTGCTTGGACAGTTGCTCGTCCATCTGGTTGAGATTCTCGTACAACGGGCTGCAGTTGAAGGCCAGTTCGTATTCCATGTGGCCTGGCTCGATGTCCCGGACGCTGGGCGGGTCACCGGTGCGCCAGCCGATGCATTCGGGGTTGAATTTGGGCTTGATCGAGGTCGATTTGGTCACCATGCCCCCCGAGGGGTGGTTCCCGTAGTCCGCCAACGCGGCGGTGTAGGCGGGACAGTCCGCGGTCTTGAGCCGACCGAGGGGAGGGGGTTGGGACAGGTCCTTGAACTCCGTGCTCTCCCACACCCCAGGCGCGCTGCTGGGCTTCGCGTCCGGTTCGGGCCCACCAGGGACCGAGGGGGGCCTGGGTGCGTTTCCGGCCCCGCCGCCACCTGCCGGACTTTCGGCCCCGCCTCCGGGCGGACCGACCGGGTCGTCGGAACCCCCGCCGCAAGCGGTCAGCACCATCAGCGCGCACAGAACAGCGCCATAGACGAACCGTTTCGCCCGGGGATGGCCGACAGCGCGGGCAGAACGCATGCGACGTTCCGGAAACCTCATACGACCCGTCGGCTGCCGTTCCTGCGCGAAATCGCCTGTGCCGGCAGCGACATGAAATCCGCCGACGTCGGAACCTTGCATGCAGAACTCTCCGTTTGTTGGCGCGGGGGAAAAGCCGGGACAATCCAGCCCCTGGCTGTACAAGACCCTAGGGAGCCCGCGCCCCCCGCCGCGAGGGTCTTTTCCGACGGTGAATGTGCGCCGGGGAGTCATCCTGCACAGGCACGGCGGGGGCGAAGTGCTGCGCAATGCCGATGGCCCGTCGACACTGGGACCATCACGCTCCGGACGGGACGGCCCGCGTCGTCGAACGCACGGTAGGCCGACTCCGGCAATGACCACAGCTTCCGCGGGCCTGCATCACACATCGTCGTCACGAACGGATGCCACAGGAGTCATCCGACCGACCAAGCCCAAGCCGTTCTTGCCCCGCAAATGGCCCGTGTCGCCGTCGGCGACCGAAAGCAATCGCCGTCGTCGCTGATGGTCTGCGCCCAATCTGCGCCCAAAACGATCAAGAGCCCCTCTCCGCTGGCGGAGAAAGGGGCTCTGACCTGCACGCTCTGGAGTGGGCCTAACAGGACTTGAACCTGTGGCCTCTTCCTTATCAGGGTAGTTTGATCATGGCCCTGACCTGGGCTGATATGCCTTCGCCGTAGTCAGGGCCGCCCGTTGACATCAGTTGCGACGCGTTCCGACCGGTTGCCGCTCGTTCCTCGCGCCTAACGTGCGCCTATATATAGGTGTGCCTCGTGTGGCGGAGCGGGCTACGTGCCGAGCTTCCAGCGGAGTCCGGCCGGGGTCTCCAGCCACACCCATTGTTCCGACCCGTCGACGCTGAGACCGTAGCGGTCCGGGCTCGGGCGGCCCGCGTCGTCGAACGCACGGTATGCCGACTCCAGCAACGACCACAGCTTGCGGGGGCCTGCCTCGGCCACGTCGTCGTCACGGACGGACGCCACGGAGTCATCGCCGGCCCACACACGCGCTCCCGTGATTTGGCGCTCGTCGTTGAAGTCGTACTGCCAGATCAGATTCGGCGCGGCGATGGCGGCCAGGAACCGAAAATCGTTGTTCGCGAGCATGGCCAACGGCAGCGTCGACTTGCGGCCCTTCCCTTCGGGGAACGCGGGAGCGCGGTGGGGCACCCCGTCTTCCGGGGCATTGCGAAGCGGCATGAAGAATGCACCACCCGCGAGGAACCGGCCCTCGGCCGACTTCCGACCCGTGCGCCTGATGCGCGCCAACGCTCCGCCGATGGGCGCGAGGATGAACCCATCCGCGGTGAGCTGCTGCACCCATGGAAGCGGAACGGTGTCGACTCGGCACGTCGCGATGATGCGGTGGTATGGCGCGTACTGCGGGCATCCGTGCGCACCGTTCCCCGTGTCGACAACGGGTTGATACCCGGCGTCGGCCAACCGCTCCCGGGCGGCCTCGGTCAACTCGGGCACCACATCGACCGTGGCCACGTTGTCGCTGCCGAGCCGGTGCGACAACAGGGCCGCGTTGTATCCGGTGCCGCTGCCGATCTCCAACACCTTCATGCCCGACTCGACCTGGAGGGCGTCGAGCATGCGCGCCATGAGGGACGGTTCACTCCGCGACGACGTAGCGGCCCCGTCCGTGCGGTGTGTGACAAGCGCGCGGTCCGAGTAGATCGCGCTCAACCACTGCGCTCGGGTGGCCGCGTCGTCTCCTGCGATTCGCTGGCCGTTGCTGTCGTAGAAGTAGGGAACGAAGAGATGCGCCGGCACTTCCTCGAACGCGGCCCGCCATGCCTGGTCGGTGAGTAGGCCGTCGTTGACCAGACCATCGACCAAGTCGGCGCGCATCGCCGCGGCTTCGTCCGCGATGTCGAGTGAGCTGGTCATACGTTGCCCTTCTCCAAGAGGTCGGCAATGGCGGCGGTGATGTCATCGCGGACGAGATCGATCCATGCCCACTGTCCACCCGTGTTCACGTCGATGAGCCAGTGGGTTCCTGTCGAGTCAACGATGAGATCAATCCCCGCGAACACCAGGCCGAGACTGCGCATCATGTCGTTGAGCCCGCGTTCGATCGACGCGGGCAACTCGTCGGCCTCGTAGCGCAGGTTGCCCGAGTCTCGTCGCCAGTCAAGGCGTCCCGGTCCTTCGGGGGCGTGGATTCGCACGGGGAACATCCGGTTCCCCACGATCGTCACGCGCACTTCGTACGCCTTGTCAACGATCTCCTGCTGAAACAGGTGCGTGGTCAACCCGATTCGGAGGTTCGGCCAGTCCTGGGGCGGCACGCGCGACGTGTAGAGCTGGCCGCGTTTGCCGTCTTCCGTGTGGACGATGCCGCCGAGAGCCTTGGTGATGATCCGGCGTCCGTGGCGCATCGCGAACGGTGTCACGGCGCTCGGGTCGTTGGTAATCAGGGTGGCCGGCACTTTCAGACCTGCGATCGTGGCGGCCGAGAGCTGCCGTGGCTTGGTGCAGTCGGCGATACGTTCGGGCTGGTTGACCCAGAGCACATCGGGCAGCGAGGCAAAGATGCCCGCGAACGCGCGCTTGGCCTGCGACGCGGCGAACGCCTGCTCAGGCGTGCTCATCGAGTCTGCGAACGCGAACGGTGTGGGCTTGCGCCACCACACCGCGCGTAGCTCCGACCAATCGACTCCGCGGCCGTCGCGCCGGAGATCGCCGACCCAACTTCCATCGGGCCGCAACTCGGACCGTAGCTTGGTCGATAACGGGAAGTGCGCCAAGTCCGTACGCCAGAACGGCACTTCACGGCGGGAGAGTTCGCGCAACACGAAATCGGCGGTGGGGTCAAGATCGTGAGTGACGACGAGCACGCGCGGTTCCTCACCACGCGTGCTCGTGCCCTTGGGCTTCGTCGCCATGCTCAGTCGTCGTTCTGGTCGGTGTCGACGGAGATCACGGTCTGCCCGTCGGACTCCGTGTTACAGCTCGACCCGGCCACAATCGCGGGGTCCGTCGCCAGGAACACTTCGCCGTTGACGGTCGAGAGTTGCGTTTCGGGGTCGAGACCGACCATCGGCAAAGCCGAGAGGTCGACGGGAACGGCGTGCGTCATGGCGTCGAGCCCATACGGACGGGTGCGCTTGGGCCCGGGGGCGTCGGCCGAGACGTCGTGTCGCAGCGTCGGCAACCGCTCGATCAATGCGGACATCTGTTCCTCCTCGTGCGCTTGAACGATGGACGGCAGACCCGGCAACAACCCAACGGGGGGAACGCTTGTTACTGCCGGGCCCGCCTTGGCGGCGGCGCTGTGGGCCACGCCCTGACCGCGACTCCAGGCAACCGCCCTGTCCATCCGGTGACGAGGTACGAGAAGAGGACGCTGGGAGGACTTTTGCTCACCCCCCGCGATTGCGGCCTTACCGTGGACGTAGACGAGACATCGGGGGAACGATGGCCGATCGCAAGCCAGGGAATCCGCTTCTGGTAGCTGCTCGAACTCGGCTCGGGTGGCGCACTCAGCAACAGTTCGTCACGGCGTACAACGCGTGTGCTCTGCGCCTGGGAGAAAGGGCGTCGATCACGGTTCGGCAAGTCCGCCGGTGGGAATCGGCGATGCCGCCGTGGCCGCGTGAGGACGCGCAACGCATCCTGCGCAAGCTGTTCGGCGTGCCGCTGGACTGCCTTGGCTTCGTTCCACCCGCCCCGTACTACGTTGCGCACGGACAGGAGGAAGACCCCGTGCTCCGACGAACTTTCCTGCAAATCGCCGGTGTTGGCGGTGCCGAGTTGGTATCCGAACCTTGGGGGCGGCTGTCTGCGGCGCTCCGTGCTCCACGCGTCGATCGAGCAAGTGCCGGCGCTTTGGTGGAACGTACGGCGGCTCTCTTCGCCGCTGAGGAACGGCATCCGGCACGTCAGCTCTACCCGGCGGCTGCCGGTCACGTCGACCAAATCGCCGGACTCATCGCTTCCGCGGGGGAAAGCCGCTTGGCACTCACCGTGGCGGCCGGGGAAGCTGCGGCACTCGCGGGGTGGCTGGCCTGGGACATAGGCGAGACCGACACCGCCCGCGGTTACCTTCGTACTGCCATGGCCGCGTCCGAAGAAGCCGATCATCCGGCGCTCGGGGCGCTCGTCCTGGGATACGCCTCGTACACCGTCGAAGACCCGCGACAGGCAAGGAAGATGCTCACCGCCGGGCAAGAGCGCGTCACCGGCCCCGGTTGTGCAACCGCTCGGGCTTGGCTGGCCGCGCGTGAGGCTGAAGAGGCGGCGGCCTCGGGGGATCAGGAGGGGGCGATTCGGGCCCTCGAACGGGCACGCACCGCCTACGACTATGCCGATCCAGCGAGCGAGCAAGCTTGGGTTCGGTTCTTCGGCCCGGCCCGGCTCGATTCGCTCGCGGTGTCGACGCTGGCCCGGCTCGAACACCGCGACTTGGAACAGGAAGCGGAACGCACGGAGTCTCGGCTGGGCGCCAATGATGCCAAGATCCGGGCCGTGGTCCTGGCGGACGTTGCGGCGGCTTACGTTCAGGTCGGCAACCTCGATCGCGCGGCAGTGACGGCCCGGCAGGCAGCAACGGCGACAACTCGCGGTGAGGCAACACTCGGTCGGCAAAGGCTGCTGGACCTCGTGGACCGACTGCCGAGCCGCAACGTCCAATCCCGTGAACTGGGCGAAGAGTTGCGGGCGGTGCTGGGCTAGTCGGCGGCGGGCTTAGCAGCCTTCGGGTCTGCGGTCTCCTCAGACACCCACGTGAGGTAGGCGGGGTTGCCCGCGACGATCGGCCCGGCGATGACCTCGGGTACGTCGTAGGTGTGTTCGACCTTGATGTGCGCTTCAAGGTCGGAGTACCGGCCAGCCGTGGTCTTGAAGATGACCTGCCACTCCTGGTCGCGCTGGACCTTGCCCTCCCACCAATACACACTCGTGATCGGTCCGACGATCTGGGCGCACGCCGCTACCCGCGCGTTCACCGCAGACTCGGCAAGCGTCGCCGCTGCCTCTTCCCCGTCGGTGGTGGTCAAGACGGTCAGATAGTCAGTCATGCCGCGAGCGTATCCGCCCAACTGCCTTACAAGCTGCGGCCCGTGCGCCCGAACTCCTGCGGGTGCTCGTCGTCCTGTTGCTCATCGTTAATTTGCGTCTCGGGAAGGCGACCACAGACAGGTGAGCCGCGAGAAGCTGAGACCCCGAGACTGAGTCGGGACTCAACCGGGCCACAGACCGTAACGACCACTCCATCACGGTTTTTGCCTTGCGTCGGGACGGCGCCTGAGGGTGGCGCCGGAACGCCCGCCAGGGCGGGCCGGTGACGGGCTCCCGCAGAACAACGACGATCAACTGCGGCTTCCCGTTTGTGTCGTGGGGTACTCGGCCTCTCTTTCGTTGCTGGCCTATGCGCGCCGCTTGCTTCTGGCGCGGGCAGGCGAGCGGCGGGCCGGCGCGGTGGCGGAGACATGGAGCGGCGGGCC
>NZ_JBPKBI010000001.1:0-712 GCF_051388935.1 Yinghuangia sp. YIM S10712 | reverse complement strand
CCCCCGCGGCGCGCGAGCGCGCCGCCTTGATCCAGTAAAGAAAGTTTGGCCGCGCCGCTGCGACGCTTGCGGATCGCCGCGGTTCCGTCGCGTTGGCGCGGTAGTGCTGTTACGCCTCGCTTGGCGCAATGATCCGATGCCTCGGCTGAGTCGCGGTCCGCCACGGGCGGACGACCGAAAGCCGTTTCGTATGGATTGACCGGTATTCCCGTGTCCCCTGGAAACAAATCCGGTGTGATCTGGCTTACATGCCAAGCGTCCAGATCTTGTCCACTGGTGTCCGTGGGTGTCCGTGGGTGTCCGCTAGTTCCAAGCATTCCTTTTGCCAGTCCGGCATTTCCGGCAATTCGAACTTTGCGAGATCGCCGGTGGGTCGTGCACCCTCGTCAAGACGGAGACGGGCACGGTCCACGAGCAAGGCTCCGCAGGGAACTCCTCCCGCTGTCATTGCTCCCCGTTCCCCGAGTGGACAGCGGCGGCCAGGTCGAAGCCGCCGCCAATGACGAACCACCCTGCGGCTACGTCAGATCGACGAACCGGCGCGCGTCGTCGTCGACTTCGCATTCGTCGGCATGGGCTACAGCCCCGGCGAACAGCTCATCGCCTCCGCCGTTCGGCGAGACCTCGATCTGACCCGTCAGCTTGTCAACGCTCCCTGAAATTTG
This sequence comes from Yinghuangia sp. YIM S10712, assembly GCF_051388935.1. Lineage (NCBI taxonomy): Bacteria > Bacillati > Actinomycetota > Actinomycetes > Kitasatosporales > Streptomycetaceae > Yinghuangia > Yinghuangia sp. YIM S10712. Next base: position 47 of record NZ_JBPKBI010000001.1, on the reverse strand, counting down.
ACCCCTTGCGGGTCTCGGAAAATTGACCCCCAGCGTCGGTTCAGTGC